>JBGUJH010000120.1:0-5267 GCA_045113775.1 Lachnospiraceae bacterium
CGCCGCGTGCGGGTTGCCTGAAAGGCAACACCTTCCATTCCGCACGCGTGTGCATCATTTAACTCAGTGGGGGCTTGTCTCCCGCCACGGAGTAAGTTTTGTTACAAACTCGCCGCCTATAGAGGCGGGAGACTTCCCACCTGAGTTAAAAGTGTCAGTACAAAAATAATATCGACTTACTCAAGTATAGTTTGAATCGAAGTAATTCTCAAGGCAGTTTATGTACCATGTCCTGAAAAAAAGACTTGACAGAACGCGGGGACTCTGTAAAAATATCGTGATTATTCAGTACGAAGCGCGAATTTTCGCTTTTAGTGCTTTGGCTGAATGATTCCTGATTACAGACAGCCGGTTCACAACATTAAAGAAAAAGAGGAACAGACAATGAAAATAAGGCTGGATGATGTGATGCAGTCTTTCTCTTATCCGATCAATGCTGTTTATTATTACTACATCCCTTTGGAGACGGTCCTTATGTTTGTTGAAGGAGTGATCTACGGCAAAGCAGTCCATGGGATCTCATCGGAAAAGGACGTCACGGAGCATTCGGAAGATTTTATTAAGCTCCCTCAGATAGGTGAAGAGGGCAGAAGAAAAGTCATGGAGGGCTTTCTGAAAGCTATTCCTCAGGAGGAAGTAAAGGCAAGGATCACAGAAATGATCGGGGAACACGGCCTGCATCGCTTCGAAGACGCAGTCAGAGAGGAGCGACTGCTCATAGAATGGTATAACTATCGCGATGAGATCTATTGCGAGTTTTCAAGGCGCTGGTCTGAGGCGAACGGACTGGACTTGATCGAGTGATCTAAGAGGTTTATTTATGGAAAAGAACAGAAAAGATATAGAAAACGAGATTCTTAACGAAGAAAGGATGGGGGAAGAAGAAGACTACGAGGAATATGCCAGACTCCGGGAAGAGCGTGAGGGGATACGCTCCCGCAAGGAAAGGATCGCGCAGGAAGAGCAGCGGCGCCAGGCGATGGAGTATGAGCGCATAAGAAATAAAGAAGCGCAGGAGAGACAGGCCAGGGAAGAACAGAAGAAAATCAGTTCATACGAGCGAAGGAAAAAGAAGAAGCACCCGATCAGGAACTTTGTCCTTGCCGTTCTTATATTACTGCTCGTGGCAGCGGGCGGGAGCCTTTTCTATCTTCGGTCACTCCTTCAGACAGTTAATTCCGTCGATCTTGAAGATGCCCTGCAGAGCAGTATCAGTTCGCAGGTGAAGGAAGACGCGACTATGGCCGGTTATCAAAATATCGCATTATTCGGCGTTGATTCGAGAGAGCAGGACCTTCTGAGCGGCAATAACCGCAGTGACTCGATCATGATCTGCTCGATCAATAAAAAGACCGGGGAGATCAAGCTGGCCTCTGTTTACCGCGATACGCTTCTTGATATAGGAGGCGGTGAGTATCGCAAATGCAACGCGGCGTATGCTTTCGGCGGTCCGCAGCAGGCTGTCGCGATGCTGAACACGAATCTGGATCTCAATATCACTGACTTTGTGACAGTGGGGTTCGAGGGCCTTGCGGATACGATCGACGCGCTCGGCGGGATCGACCTGGAGATCACAGAGGAAGAAATGGAGTACATGAACAGTTACATGGAGGACATGTACTATGAGATCGGCACAGAGTACGACGAGCTCACGGACTGGGGAATGCAGCATTTGAGCGGCATTCAGGCCACCGCATACTGCAGGATCCGTTATACGGTAGGAGACGATTTCAAGAGAGCGCAGAGACAGAGAACGGTACTGGCACTCACAATGCAGAAGGCTAAGGAAGCCGGCCCGATCCGTCTGATCGCGGCGGCAAATGCGGCATTGGGAGAGACGGCGACTTCGCTGAACACCGGGGAACTCTTCAGGTTTATTCTCAGGGCAAAGACGATGGATCTGACGGAGAGCACCGGATTTCCTACAGAGGAGGACAGAATCTTTGCGACGATCGGAGGGGAATCCTGCGTGGTTCCTTACTATCTGACGACGAATGTCAAAGAACTGCACAGAACTTTGTTCGGACAGGATGAGTATGAACCCTCATCGACTGTTAATGAGATAAACGATACCATTAACAGCTATGTAAATTAATTACTATATGATGCACATGAATGCGGAAAGGCAGGGGCTGCCTGTAAGGCAGCCCCTGCGCGGCGCTGCGGCTCGCTCTGCGGGCCTTGATTTGCGCGGCAGGAGGTAAGAATGAACATCAGAGAATGCTATGTAGCGATCAATGGGGACTACGAGGAAGTAAAGAGAAGATTTCTTACTGACGCGAGAATCCGCAGATTTGCGCTTCTGTTTCTTCAGGACAGCAGCATGGAAGAACTTCGCGCCGCCATGAAAGACCAAAACTGCGAAAAGGCGTTTCAAGCGGCCCATACGCTTAAGGGCGTTTGTCTCAATCTCGGTTTTACAGGACTGTATAAACCGGTGAATATCATTACAGAATTGCTCCGCTCAGGAATGTATGAGAAGGCGCTGGAACAGTTAGAAGAGGTCGAGAAATGGTACACGATCGCGGAAAAGAGGCTTAAAGAACTGGAGCAGTCCTGAACGGAAGCCTTGTCTTCCATAGATACAGTGTTAAGATCTGTTCAGGGCACAATATATTGAAGAAAAAATAGTTTTTCTTTATAAAAATAAAAATATTATAAAATTAGATATTGATGTGACGCCCGAATCTGCTACAATACAATATAGTAATTTTTACATTCTAAAAGAAAAGAGGTATTAGAATTATGAAGGGTTTCATGAAAGAGTTTAAGGAGTTCATCTCCCGCGGCAACGTTATGGACATGGCAGTTGGTATCATCATCGGCGGAGCCTTCACGGCTATCGTTAATTCACTGGTAGAAGATATCATCAATCCTCTGCTTGGCTGCTTTGTGAGCATGGATTTCAGCGCATGGAAGATTCCGCTGATCGGTGACGCTGCTCTTGGAATCGGTAATTTCATCAACGCGATTATCAGCTTCCTGATCATGGCTTTCATCCTTTTCAGCATTATCAAGGCTATGAACAAGGCTGCTTCTATCGGCAAGAAAGAAGAAGAGCCCGCTGCTCCTACAACCAAGATGTGCCCTTACTGCAAGAGCGAGATCGCGATCGAAGCAACAAGATGCCCTCACTGCACATCTCAGCTTTGATCTGACAGGTCACAGAAGGTCAAATAGACGTTCCGAATTGAAACGCGAAAGCTGCCGCATCCACGCGGCAGCTTTTTTTGAACCGGAGGCGATATCCGATGAGCATCGATCCTACAAGCAAAAATATAAGAAATACGGCAACGCTGCAGGAAGAAGTGGAGAAACTCACAGCTCTCACAGTCCCCATGCATATGCCGGGGCACAAGAGAGCGCTTATGCCGTCCGACTGCCTTCCCTACGAATGGGACATCACAGAGATTTATGGAGCAGATGACCTGCACGATGCAGACGGGATCCTGCGATATGCAATGGCCCGCGCGGCTGATCTGTGGGGGAGCAGAAGGGCCTGGTTTCTGGTGGGCGGAAGCACCTGCGGTATTCTTGCGGCGATAAGGGCGGCAGCTCCGTTCGGCAGTGAGATCATTGCAGCCCGCAACTGCCACAGATCAGTGTTCCATGCGATAGAGCTCGGCGGATACAAGGTCCACTGGATCATTCCGGAGCAGGACGAGGAGTTCGATATATGCAAAGGAATCACGCCGGACCAGATCAGAAGCGCAGTGAAGAAACATCCTGACAGCACAGCGGTCGTCCTGACATCCCCGACTTATGAAGGGATCATTTCTGATATCCGAAGTATTTCGGACATTTGCAGCGCAATGGGAATCCCGCTGATCGTGGATGAAGCCCACGGCGCGCATCTGGGACTCTTCGCTGAGGGGGGATTTCCGGACGGCGCGGTGAGATGCGGCGCTGACGTTGTCGTACAGAGTCTGCACAAGACGCTGCCCTCGATGACCCAGACGGCAATTCTCCATCTGCAGGGGGACCTGGTGAGCGAGAGAGAGATTGAGAGACAACTTGGCATCTTTGAGACAAGCTCCCCCTCCTATCCGCTTATGATCTCAATCGACAGCTGCGTAAAGCTCCTCAGGGATGAAGGAGACGTCCTGTTCGGACAATGGAAGCACAACCTGGATCAGTTTTACAGGGATGCGGAAGAGTTCCGGACGATTAAGGTGCTGAGCAATGAACAGGCTGAGAGGAGAACGAGGAAGTTTTCCTCCCGGGACAGGAGCAAAATATTGGTCAGCTTCCGGGAAGGCGGCATGCGGGGCGTCAAAGCGGCGCAGATCCTCAGGAATAAATATGGAATTGAAGCAGAGATGAGCTGCGGGATGAACGTCCTTTTCATGACAGGGCCCGGAGACAGCGAGGAGAACTTCAACAAGCTGTACGAAGCGCTGAGGAGCATGGATATTGTGCTTTGGAGACGCGGAGAGACTCAGAACAAAGCCCGTGTCCCGATCAGCGTGCCAAAAGTTCATACGGCATGCAGCATATTGGAAGCAGTGAATGACCCGCATGAAGACGTGCCTGTTAAGGACAGCGAGGGAAGGATATGCGGAGAGTACCTGTATGTATATCCTCCGGGAATTCCGATCCTGGCTCCGGGAGAGTACATCAAGTCGGAGCATATCAAGGCTGTCATGAGAGCGCAGGCAGACGGAAACAGGGTCCATCATACACATTCGGGGGACAGTCGTCTGATCTCCTGCCTTGAGGAGTGATGCCTTGACAAACAAAGCCGGGCGTTAGTATTATAGACGTAGCATTTATGATCCATACGCGTGCGGAAAGGTGAATGCGGCCTTAAAGGCAACCTGCACGCGGCGCGGCGGCCCGCTTTGCGAGCCTTGAATTATTAATGACAGAAAGAAGGAAATGATTATGAAGCACATTCAGACACTGAATACCCGTGATATGGCTAAGAGTGCTCAGAACGGCGGCTGCGGCGAGTGCCAGACATCCTGCCAGAGCGCATGCAAGACCAGCTGTGGAATTGCAAACCAGGCTTGTGAGAACAGCGAAGAGGCTAAGTAATTAACAGACTGAGTAATCAAGGCCAAGTGATCAAAGCCGGCCAACAAACACGGAGACTCTTTGGGTAACAAACCGCTCAATCAGCCGGGGTGCGTGAGCACTCCGGCTATTGTTGTGTGCGGTCCCCGGCAAGGGGAAAAAAGGAAGAGTGAAAAATCACTCTGATGAGCTGATTTTTCACTCGCAAGGTTTGCAATCGCAAGGCTTGCGATGGAAGCGCCGCAAACCTT
>JBGUJH010000121.1:0-35512 GCA_045113775.1 Lachnospiraceae bacterium
TGCGGGTTGCCTGTAAGGCAACATCTACCTTTCCGCACGCGTGTGCATCATATAACTCAGCGGGGGACATCCCCCCTGTGTTATACAGCAAGAAACCTGAGACAGCATTTTACTGCTTCTCAGGTCCTCTTGTTTCCAATTCATCCCAAATCCGGTTCATGGCATCAGCAAAGAGAAGTTCCTTCCCCGTCCAGCCGTAAAGTACAGCTGTCCTGTATCCGTATTCCGGAACGAGCACATTGCTGTATCCGGCAGTCTGGATGCAGAAGACGTTCACTCTTGGATTGACCAGCTGCCGGTACAGCTTCACCAGCATGTTCACGTCAATATATCTGCCGCCAATACGTGCACCGATCGCCGCGTAATCCTCAGACCGGATCCCGTAGAGACCGCCGTGGCCCGCCTGCATATCAGAGTATACAAAGATGTTGTCCCAGTGCTGTTTCTGCATAATGGCATCCCTGAAGAAGAGCCATATGCCGTTCTCTGTGGAATAACCGCAGTTACTGCCGATTGCGCCTACTTGATGCGCCTGTTTGAGAACTCCTTCGTCTTTGTGGACTCTGACAGATTCGAGTTTGTCACCAAAGGGGAATACTACCCCTTCTTCGGCGCACATAGCTCCGATCACACTGCTCAGGTTCCCGATCTCCGCGACCTTCATGGTTCCCCACTCAGATGTGCATACGCCCCATGCCGAGCCGGAGTTGTCCGACAGGAACGCGGACCTCCCCTTTAGGGCGGGGAGATTCTGACAGGCGATTCCCATGCATTCTTCCAATGCATGCTGTACCTGGCGTGACCATGGACTACCTGACTCTTCTGCCGCTTTCCAGGCTGAGAGATAGCGGAAAGGGAACTGTTTGCCCTTTCGAACGCCGCGTTTAAGAAGCTCAAGCGCTTCTTCTCTCGTATCAGGATCCTGCACTTCGGTAAAGATGCCGCGCAGGTTGCGCAGAAGCGCCATATGCGGCATTCGGATCTCTTTCAGGATATCCTGCCAGCCCATTCCGGACGCACGAAGCCTCTCCCAGGTGTTTTGGCCTTCCGGCATAGGGAGTTTCCCTTCCTGCATCAGGGTATCCACAAGTGCGCCTTTCGCATGACAGATGCGGACGACATCCACCAGACCAATACCGATATTGCAGTATTTTGCCATAGTATAAGCGTCCATGCAGCTTATACGCTGTGCCCAGGCTCGCTTCAAAATAGCGGGTATGCCCTTCTTGCTGCCGTTCAGCGCAAGATAATACTGTGCCTGATTGATCACGTCATCGCCACGGCTCATCACCTGCCGGGCGATCATCGCGAATTCCCCGGGATGCTGAGCGGTGAAGGCCTTCCTGCCGGGATGCATTGCAGCCCTGACCATGATCACCTGGGGATTCAGCCTCATCAGATACCGCTTCCTAAGTTCCACGGCCCACTTCAGCGTCTCTTCAAAGTCAGCAGTCAGCGCATCATCGATGGCCTTTTCCATGACCTTGGATGTCTTCATTCCCTTATACGGATCCATCATCCTGAGGCTGTACTCTGTAAACAGCCCGTCAATGCCGTACCTTCCATCCATGATTGCGGCTCTCGCATTTTCTCCGTCACGGTAGTACTGAGGCTCTCCGAAGACAGAGCTGGCGCTGATCATTTTCAGTGTATCCACAGGATTGATCGTATAGGAAATGCCGTCCATAAAATTCCGCTCACCGGAGCGGATCACATCGGCAAGGGCTTCTATCTGCGGATCAGGTTTATACTCAGGCATTGTGAAGGAATACAAAGGCCGATAGGATCGTCTGTAAGAAAAATGCTCTGAAGAGGTTTTCCCGGGATCTGTTTTTTCAGAACCGGTTCTTTCCGGCTTTACGATCACTTTGCCTGTCATCACGCCCTCTGCTTTGGCGCGAAGCAGCTCAGCCTGTTTGATAAGCCTCTCCGCTTCCTCAGGGCACCATCTCGCAAATAAGCCGGCCTCTGCCATCAGAGCGTCAGCCTGTCTGACAAGCTCTTCAGCTTTCCTTCTCCTGTCTTCTTCCCTCTTAAGCATACGCTTCACTTCCTGACGCTTAAGATAGCGGTATCTTCCGCCTCTGCCCCGGTTATGTATGCCTGTATATGCCTTCTCCTGGACCAGATTTCGTTTATTTAAAGATTGTGTCTGCTTTTTTAATTTTTTTCCTCGATAGCTCATTTCTGTTTCACCTCCTTTCTTTTTTGACGCATGAAGCCTTGACGGCAGCGCCTGATCAGTATTTCCTTGCACATCCGGACTTCCCTATCGTTTCAGGTTCCGTTAAGGCTCCCGGGCGTACCCGGCCGCTTTCCAAAGGCGGTCAGGCGCTGTCCTTAGGCGCACCATAAAAATGCAGGCTTTCCTGACTTTGGCGTTGCCAGCCCCATACATCTTGAAGGCTCGCGCGGCGAGCCGCTGCGCATAGCGCAGATGTGATGAACCGGTCACTTTGAACTGATGATTGGTGAATTGGTTAGTTGGTATTTGGTGATTTAGTGATTTGGTGAATACATCATAGCTCTCTGTAAAGATCTTCCGCAATAAACCACTGGTTCAATGAAATCCCAATAATACCGTGATAAAATGCAAATGTGCCAGGGAACAGGAGCTCCTGATCCCTGACACATGAAGCCGCAGCGGTTTTGCCATGACTGCATCTTTAACGGTTTAGAAGAAATGTAACGATCTGCTAAAAGAAACGATTTTAATCTCATTAGAGGTTACCGCGCCTGCCCGGTCACGCAGGCAGCCCGTTCACAGGTTTTGTGGACACCAACCTGTCATGGATGGCATTCGCGGCTCAGCGTCCGGAGAAGGTTAACACCTGATCCGGACGTTTTCTTATTTTGAGCTGAATAATACTATTGTCTCGACATTTGCCGTCCAGGGAAACTGATCGACACTCACCCCTCTGACCGGCCGGTAGCCGGCTTCAAGAAACGCGGGAATATCTCTCGCGAGGCTGGTGGGTTTGCAGGAAATATAGAGGATCTGTTCCACCCCGTACCCGAGGATCTTGGGAAGCGCTTTGGGATGAACGCCGTCCCGCGGAGGGTCCAGAATGATCAGGTCCGGTTTCACTTCGATCTCATCCAGGACCTTAAGGACATCCCCTGCGATAAACTCACAATTCTCAATGTTGTTTCGCTCAGCGTTCTCCTTAGCCGCCTCGACGGCCTCCTCCACGATCTCAACGCCGATGACCTTTTCGGAGACCGGCGCCATGAGCTGGGAAATCGTGCCTGTGCCGCAGTAAAGATCATATACGATGCCTTTTTTCATACCGGCTTCAGTGAGGAATGTTCTCGCCGTCTCGTAGAGCAGTTCCGCGCCCTTGCTGTTTGTCTGGAAGAAGGAAAAAGGAGTTACCTTGAACTGCAGCCCCAGCAGCGTTTCTGTAAAATAATCCCTGCCATAAAGGAGCTCTGTGCCGTCGTCCTTGATCACATCCGCGACCGCGTCGTTTGTCGTGTGAAGAATCCCCACGATCTCGCCTGCCATATCCAGAGAAAGCAGCATGCCGGCGAACTCCTGCAGATCGTACTGCTCCTGGGAAGTCGTCACAATATCGATCAGGATCTCCCCTGTTCCCGCAGCTTTACGGACAAGAAGATGGCGCAGGTATCCTGTGTGGCGAAGTCTGTGGAAGAAAGAAGCTCCTATCCTGTCCCAGTAATCACGGACGGCCTTTACTATTTTCCTATAGTCTTCATCAACGATGGCGCACTGATCCGCATTTACGATATCGTAAAAACTGCCTCGTCTGTGCATGCCCAAGGCCAGAGGTCCGTCCTTGAATTCGTCCCCGAAAGAAAACTCCATTTTGTTCCGATAGCCGTAAATGGCAGGGCTGGGAAGGATTCCGTGGAACCAGTCCATAGAAGCTCCCTCGGGC
Organism: Lachnospiraceae bacterium; assembly: GCA_045113775.1. GTDB lineage: Bacteria > Bacillota > Clostridia > Lachnospirales > Lachnospiraceae > CAG-791. Next base: position 3,903 of record JBGUJH010000121.1, read on the forward strand.
AACGCTTCCTCGAGGAGCTCTCTGACCTGTTTCTCCTTGATCGCGCACTGCTCTTCATAAAGCAGGCACAGATATGTGCATCCTCCGCATATGCCAAAGACAGGACAGGGAGAGGGGCGCTCCAATAGGGATCTCTCTACGACAGAGATCAGCGCGCCTTCTGCCTTTCCTTTCCTCTTCTTGTTGATCCGGGCCTGAACCTTCTGTCCGGTGATCGCGTTTTTGACAACGCAGATCCCTTCTTCCGTCTCAACAATTCCCTTATTGGGAAATTTGACTTCCCGCACAACGCCTTCTATCAAGTCACCCTTTTTCAAACAGAACTCCTCTCTCATTCCCACAGGCCGCAGACGCAGGCGCTGCTTCGCATGACGTTTGTCCGCAAAGCGGACATACGCCCATCAGCCCGCAAAATGCACAAAGAAAGCAGTCCGGTGGTAGGGCCGGGCTGCCTTCCAAATAATTAATAATTGAATGCTGGCTTATGCTTCTGCACCTGCCACTTCTTCGTCGTCTTCGAAATCATCTTCGAAGTCGTCGTCGAAGTCATCATCGTCAAAATCATCGTCGTCATCGTAGTCGTCAAAATAGTCCGGAGTGAGAAAACGATAGATACCATAAGCGATCGCTGCTACAGCTGCGATTCCACAGATGATGCCCAGAACTGTCAGCCAGAATTTCTTCCTATCGTTTCTTGCCTTTACTACTGCAGTTGCCGCTTCGACCAGATCTAAAATCCTATCAATACCCATTTGTTCGTTTCCTCCCAAAGCTTTATAAAAAACATATTATTAAGTATTTTGCTGCTACCAATAATATAGCACTAACGCCGAGCCATTTCCACCGTTTCTGAATCTGTTCACATAAGTTTCAGAAATGGCGGTAATGGTCTTACAGGTTCTTTATCGATATCTTTCGCGTTTCCCGCACGACAGGTCAGCATTTCACGAGTTTCGCGAAAGCCGCGAACATGATCTTCTGTCCCGCCTCGTCAAAGACCACCGTGACTTTGTAGTCCTTAGGCGTCAGCTCCATCGCTTTGACCGTACCTTCACCGTATTTGACATGCCTGACTCTGTCTCCGACCTTATAGTCCGGCTCTGAAGGGGCCGGCATTCCTTTACTGAGTGAGGCCAGAGATCTTCCCGATCCAGCCGCTTTCGCGATATAAGGCTTCTTGGATTCGTCGGTGGAAGGCTTTTTATAGACCGCTTTCAACCTCGGGCGCGCGCTCCGGTCCTTGCTGATGTCAACCGTCATAGACCCGGTCTGCGCCTTGAACTGTGTTCCCAGAGACACCTTTCCTATGGGAATCAGGTCTCTGTCATCGAAATCACTTCTTTTCCTGAGCATTCCATTTCCGGAGCCGCCGTGCGTCTGAGTCTGCGCGCCGTCGTCAAACAATTCTTCCGGAATCTCTTCCAAAAATCTGCTGGCCGGATTGTATTGAACCTCTCCTCGCAGCATGCGGGTTCTGGCCCATGTCAGCGTCAGGTCATCTTTGGCTCGCGTAATTCCCACGTAGGCGAGGCGGCGCTCTTCTTCCTCAGCTTCCTCATCACCGCTGTTGATCGCCATATAACTGGGGAAAACTCCGTCCTCCATGCCGGTCAGATAGACATGGGGAAATTCCAGCCCCTTGGCACTGTGCAGCGTCATGAGCAGGACTTTGTCCTTATCATCTCCCGCTTCGTCGAGATCCGATACCAGCACGACTTCTTCCAGAAATCCGGAGAGAGTTGGCTCCTCGGCCGTCTCCTCATAGTCCGCGATCTTGCTGATCAGTTCGTCGACGTTGGAAATCCTGTCCTCACCGTCTTCATCGTCTGTGCTGAGCAGATGATCGTTGTAATCCGTTTTTTCAATTATATAGCGCAGGAGGTCTGCAAGTCCGTGCCCGGCCTTGTAGTCCCGCAGTTCCCGGATCAGGCTGACAAAGGACTCTATTTTGGCAGTGCTGCGTCCTAAGGAAGTGATATTCCTGCACCTCTCCATGGCCTCAAAGAAAGTGATGTCGCGGCTCACAGCATAATCCGAGAGCCTGCCCATCGTGGTTAGGCCAATGCCGCGTCTCGGCACATTCAGAATACGCCTGACCGCGATCTCGTCCTGTCCGTTCTCCACAGTCTTGAGGTAAGCGATCATGTCGCGGATCTCTCTGCGGTCGTAGAAATTAGTGCCGCCCACGACGTTGTAGGGGATACCCGCCAGAACAAAACGCTCTTCCAGCGCTCTCGCCTGCGCGTTAGTCCTGTAGAGTACGGCAAAGTCTCCGTAGCCAAGATGCCTGTCATCCCTGCATTTGGCGGCGATATCATCCGCCACAAAAGCAGCTTCCTCTCTCGCCGTGTTAAATTCCCTCAGATGAATCCTTGCGCCCTCACCTCTGTCTGTCCACAGCGACTTTTCCTTGCGTCCGGTATTGTTGCGGATCACGGCGTTGGCCGCGTCCAAGACGTTCTGGGTGGACCTGTAGTTCTGCTCCAGCTTTACCACGAACGCGTCCGGATACACTTTTTCAAAATCCAGAATGTTGCGGATATTGGCTCCGCGGAAGCGGTAAATAGACTGGTCATCGTCGCCGACTACGCAGAGGTTTCTGTGTTTTCCTGCCAGAAGGCGGACGAGTTCGAACTGCGCGTTGTTGGTATCCTGATATTCGTCCACCATTATATAGCGGAACCTGTTCTGATAAGAGGCGAGGACCTCGTCGTGCGAATGAAAAAGCTCCACAGTCAGCATCAGAAGGTCGTCAAAATCCAGCGCATTGTTCTTATGAAGCCTCTTCTGATATTCTTCGTAAGCATCCGCGATCCGTTTATAACGGAAGCTGATTCCTTCATTTTCTTCTCTATACTGAAGAGGAGTGGTAAGTTCATTCTTGGCGGACGAGATCTCAGAAAGGATCTCCCTTTCCCTAAGCTCCTTTGTGTCGATCTTCAGGTATTTGCAGACTTCCTTCATAAGGGATTTCTGGTCATCCGTATCGTAGATGGTGAATGATGACTCATATCCGAGATTTTCGATATGCCGCCGCAGGATCCTCACGCACATTGAGTGAAATGTAGAGATCCAGACGCTCTCCGCGCCGAAGCCGATCAGCTTGTCGACCCTCTCCCGCATCTCTCCCGCAGCTTTGTTGGTAAAAGTGATGGCAAGAATGTTCCAGGGGTTTACTCCGCACTCATCCATGAGATAAGCGATCCTGTGCGTGATCACTCTGGTCTTGCCGCTCCCGGCTCCCGCCAGGATCAGAACAGGTCCTTCTGTTCTCTTTACAGCTTCGGCCTGTTCTTTATTCAAACTGTCGTAAATTGACATATATTGCAGTAACTCCTTTTTTGCTCTCCCCTTGTGGTCAAGGCTTCGTCTTGGTATTTCTGGCGGGATCATGTGTGCCCGGCGTCTCATCCAGAAGTTTTTCGATCAGGATCTTTCTCAGGTAGATATCCGCGCTGAGCTGGCAGATCACGTTGAACCTGCGCAGCATCTCCCTGTCCTCCTCGGGCGCGCCAATAAAGGCGTTATCCGTCTCATCCAGGATCTTTTCCACTTCGCCCGGGAACCTCTCTACATCCTCCGCCACATATTTAAAGATCTCCGTGTAGACATCCGTCATGGAGTATCTGTGCCTTTTTCCCACCAGTTCTTCCACTGATTTTGTCGTCGGACGGGCGTATTTTTCCGACACAGGTCCCACTATTGTACGGATATCCTCAATCGAGAGAAAGCTCTTCATGTAGTAAATGACCATCAAAAGCAGGATGTGATCTCTTCCGTACTTTTTCTTGACAGGCGGGATCATCACCTTATTCTTGACATAATTGTTGACCATTGTCTTGGTCAGGATCTTGTCGGCGTCCGACTTTCTGGCTGTCCGTCTCAGACGCTCCCCGAGAAATGTCAGCACCTGGTCCATATACAGATCGATCTTGGGGATCTCATCCGGCTGCGTTACCCTGAATCCCCCCAGGATCTTATTTACGATAAATTCCACATCGCCCCGAGTACTCATTTTTACCTCAACTTCCCGCTGTGTGCCATCCTCTTCATTTCACGCGCGTTTTCAAGCGCAGCGTCAGTAATTCGGTCCGCGCCGAGAAGCCTTGCGACTTCGCGGTCGCTCTCATCCTCCGTCAGCCTTCGGATGTGGGTCATCGTGCGTCCGTCCGCGCTTTCTTTGGCGATCAGGTAGTGGCTGTCCTGCATAGACGCGATCTGGGGAAGGTGCGTGATACAGAGGATCTGATGATCGGCGGCGAGTTTTCCCATTTTTTCCGCCACTTTCCAAGCGGTCTTGCCGCTTATGCCGGTGTCGATCTCATCAAAAACAAAAGCATAGATCTCATCTTTGCCCGCAAATACCGTCTTGAGGCCTAGCATGATCCTGGAGAGCTCGCCGCCGCTCGCGATCTGGTCCAGCGGTCTCATGCTCTCGCCCGGGTTCATGGAGATATAGAATACCAGCTTATCGTATCCGCCGGCCGTAAGGTTCTCTTCTCCCGAAGTCATCCTGCTCTCGAACTCCACCTGCGGGAAATTGAGGTCAAGCAGAGCCTCTCTGAGCCTGGCTCCGAAACGGTCCGCGGCTTCTCTTCGGACCGCGCTCAGCTCTGCGCAGAGATCCATAAGTCTTCCGTATTCTTCCTCTATTTCTTGACGGAGGCGTTTTCTTCCGTTCTCGTAGTCCTCGAGAAACTCCAGCCTCTCGGTGCGCTCAGCCAGCGCCCTCTCGATGTCCGCCGTGCCGGCGCCGTACTTGTCCTTGAGGTGGTTGATGAGATTCAGCCTCTCCTGGATCTCTTGGAACTCAGATGGATCAAAAGTCAGATTCCTGAGATAATCGCTCAGCGACCTGTTGAAATCCGACAGAAGGCTCTCCACCTCAGCCAGCTCATCCGCCAGCTTGTCCAGTTCCGGGTCGATCCCGCTCACTGCCGAGAGCTCTCTTGAGGCCCGGTCGACCGCTTCCTCAGCGCTCTGCTCGGACCCGCTCGTCCACATTCCGGCCTGTCCTGCAGCTTCGCTGATCCTGCGGAAGTTTTCCATGAAGCGATAGCGGGCTTCCAGCTCTTCGTCCTCGCCTTCCCTGATCGCGGCTTCCTCGATCTCCCTGCACTCATAGGCCAGGAGGTCCGCTTCCCTTTTCCTTGCGGTGTCGTCCAGGTCGTCTTTGTCCCAGTCTTCTTTTAGGGATTTCCATTTTCTGTAGCTCTCGGACACTTTTTCCTTCAGTGCGGATGCTTTTCCGCCCGCATAGTCGTCCACGGTCTGCAGCTGGGCTTCCCTGCGAAGAAGCTTCTGGTTTTCCCTCTGTCCGTATACGTCGATCATCAGCTCGGCGATCTCCCTGAGCTGGCGCAATGTCACCGACTCACCGCAGACGCTGCACACGCTCCTTCCGGGCAATATTTTGCGCTTGACCAGGATAGTACCGTCCTCAGGGGCGGGTAGATCCAGCTCCTCGAGCTTCTCCAGCTGTTTGTCATTATCTGCCGTAAAGACCAGCTCGATCAGCGCGTACTCGGCCCCGGTCCTGATAATGGACTTGTCCGCCTTGCCGCCCAGGGCGAGGTTAATGGATCCGATGATGATCGATTTCCCTGCGCCGGTCTCTCCGGTCAAAATATTGAGGCCATCCGTAAAGGTGACCTCTTCCTCCTCAATAAGAGCCAGATTCTTAACATGTAAACTTAGCAGCATTCGCCTTCCTCCTCCAAAGGAATATTATGCCTCCCCGAGCATACGGCGTATCTTTTCAATCAAAAGTGCAGCGTCCTGGGAAGTCCTGACCGCTGCCATGATCGTGTCGTCCCCTGCAATACTTCCGACAACTTCCGGAAAGTTCATCTGGTCCAGAGCCGCGGCTGCCGCCATGGCCATCCCGGACCCGGTCTTGATCACAATAAGGTTCTGCGCCTGTTCAATATTCACCATACTGTCACTCATTACCCGGACGAACCGGAGCTGCTTCTCGTTGGGAAGCTCCGGGACCGTATACTTCTGCCGGCCCGATGAAGCAGTGGTCTTGGTAAGTCCCAGTTCTCTGACATCGCGGGATACAGTGCCCTGCGTTACCTTAAAGCCGCTCTCACGCAGCATCTGAGCGAGTTCCCCCTGCGTCTCGACCTCATTGTTTTGAATGAACTCCAGTATCTTGTCCAGCCGCCTCTTTTTTGCTTTATCCATATTCATAACAGGCTACCGTATCCTTCTGAGAAAACTGTTTAAGAAGACATTTTCTTGTGAAGCGTACTCAAAAAGCTCCTTGTGCTGAGTTTCACGAGATTAGTCACTTCTTCCGACCGCCTGATCTCAATGCGGTCCCCGTATCCGAGGGAAAAACTGCTGCCGCCGTCGAATACCGCTTCCGCCATGATTGCCTCGTTCCTTGTATTCTTGATTATCTCGATCACGACCGAGTCCTCTGCCGAGAGCACGACGCTCCTTGTGTTGAGCGTGTGCGCGCAGATCGGCGTAAGGAGCAGGAGCTGCGCCTTGGGCTCTACCAGGGGTCCTCCTGCCGACATATTATAGGCCGTGGATCCTGTGGCCGTCGAAATGATGATCCCGTCGGCGTTCAGATTGTTGAGAAGGTGCCCGTCAACATAGACATTAAAGTTCAGCACGCGGAAAGCGCTGTTCCTGACTATGACTGCTTCATTGAGCCCGTGCAGGATCCTGCTGTCCTTCACAGTGACGCCGTTTCTTTCGACCATGCGCCCTTCCAGCATCATTCTGGGTTCGATCTCGTAGGACCCCTGCAGGAGCAGTCTGATCATCTCCTGCCAGTTGCTCTTATCGATCTCCGCCAGATATCCCAGTGTCCCGAGATTGATTCCCAGGATCGGTACGCCGGTCCCGAATACAAGATGGGCGGCGCGCAGGACCGATCCGTCCCCTCCGATCACCAAAAGGCAGTCGGTCTTCGGATTCATCGCAATGGACAATCTCTTTCTGTCCTTGTATTCTTCGGGAAGGATCTCGATGCACTTTCTGCCGTTTAATTCCAGAAAGTCTCTGAGCATGTTCGTGAACTTGTACTCCGGATCCTTTTTGGTATTTGTTATAATGTAGAAACGATCCATTTTTTCCTTTTGCTCCTGTATTGAGTAAAACAGCTTCAGGGTCCTTCAGTTTTTGTCCAGCTCGCTGTGAGAAGCTTCCACCAGGGCTTTGATCGTCTCTTCGCTTACGGGCTGGGCAGACGTCAGTGCATCTGCCGTGGGCTTTCTCAGATACATAAGGTATTCTATATTGCCTTCCGGTCCCCTGATCGGCGAGTAATCCAGGCCGAGTACTTCAAATCCCAGACCTGCGGCCATGCCGGTCACATCGCGGACCACTTCTTCGTGGACCTTGCGGTCTCTGACCACGCCTTTCTTGCCGACCTTGTCCCTTCCCGCCTCGAACTGAGGCTTTATGAGGCAGACCATTTCTCCCCCCTCAGTGAGGATCGCCATGGCGGCCGGCAATATTTTGTCCAGTCCGATAAAGGACACGTCGACGGACGCAAATGACGGCGAAGGTCCCTCGCCGAGGTCTTCGGGCTTCACATAGCGGAAGTTCGTCTTCTCCATACATACGACTCGCGGATCGCTCCTGAGCTTCCAGTCCAGCTGCCCGTATCCCACATCAATAGAGTACACTTTAGCGGCGCCGTTCTGCAGCATACAGTCCGTAAATCCTCCGGTGGAGGCGCCGATGTCCATGCAGACCCGCCCGGTCAGGTCGATTGGAAATACCTTCAGGGCCTTTTCAAGTTTAAGGCCTCCCCGGCTCACATAGGGAAGAGTCGCGCCGCGAACTTCGATCTGCACCTCTTCAGGGTCAAAAGATGCCCCCGCCTTGTCTTCTTTATTCTGATCAACATATACGATGCCTGCCATGATCAGGGCTTTCGCCTTCTCTCTTGAAGGGGCAAACCCTCTCTCCACCAGCAGTACATCCAGTCTCTTTTTTTCTTTCTTCATATCTGCTTCAGATTATTTCGTCCTTGTGATCAGCTTCAGGATCAGTTCGCGCAGGAAATCATTGGAGACTGAGAGAGAATCAAAGAGCTCGATCGCTTCTTCAGACATTCTGCGTACGTCCTGCGATGCTTTCTCGAGTCCGTGGAGCGTCACATATGTGACCTTGCCTTCCTGCTCGTCGCTCCCGATCGGCTTTCCGAGTTCCTCGCTGTCACCGATCACGTCCAGAATATCGTCCTGGATCTGGAATGCGATGCCGATATTCTCCGCGATCTTGCCGAGCTTCTCCACGTCTTCTTCAGGAGCGCCCGCGAGGATCGCGCCGATCTGGAATCCGCTCTCGATCATACAGGCCGTCTTATGCTTGTGAATGTATGTGAGGCCTTCCTCGCCTGTCTCCTCCGGCTTTTTCTCCGCCTCGAGGTCCGCGCACTGTCCTCCTACCATTCCGTAGACGCCTGCATTGCGGGCGAGCAGTTTCAAAGCGCTGATTACGCCGGCGGTCTCCTTTGCATCATTGCAAACGTCAAAAGCTTTTACGGCCGTCTCATAGGCATAGTTGAGCAAGGCGTCTCCGGCCAATATTGCAATTCCCTCGCCGTATACGACCCAGGTAGTCTTCCTGCCGCGCCGGTATTCATCGTTGTCCATGGCGGGCATGTCGTCGTGCACGAGAGAATAATTGTGGATCATCTCCAGCGCTGCCATGAACGGCGCCGCCAGTTCCTCTCTTCCGCCGTACATCCTGCAAGTCTCATAGATGAAAAGCGGACGCAGTCTCTTTCCGCCGGCCATTACGCTGTACTGCATGGCATCGACTACGACCGAAGCATAGCGGTCAGTCCCTTCAAGGCCTTCCACGGAAGGAAGCATATCTATGAGGACCTTCTCGCAGTGCTCTGTCTTCCCGGCAAGATTCTGTTCAAAACTCATCTGTCTCCCCCTCTGCGCTAAGCACCTGTACTTTTTTCTCTACGGTATCTATTGTCTCGCTGCAGTATTTGATCAGCTTCATCCCCTGCTCGTAGCACTTAAATGACTCTTCCAGAGTCACGCCCTCTTCATCCATCCTTGCGAGGATGCGGTCGAGCATCTCAAATGCCTCTTCGATCCCTTTTACTTCCTGCCCGGAAGTTTCGCTGATAGTATCATTGACACTCTTATTGTCCATGTTCTGTTCTCCCCGCTCACTCCTGCCCGCGCTGCACGCGGTCCACTGTCGCTTCGATCTTTCCGTCTCTGAGCTGAATGTTCAAAATATCGCCGGCCTCCACTTTATCTGCTGAGAGCACAGCCCTTCCGTCCTGATCGCTTATGTAGCCGTATCCGCCGGACAGCTTGGCAAGAGGCGAACGCTGCTCGAGCTGCGCCGCGTAGAGTCTCATGGCAGCTGCCGTTTCCGACAGCTTCCTGTCCATTCTGACCTGCAGCCGCTCTCTCTGGTCCGCTCTTCTCCTGCATGCCTGAATCTTCTTTTCCATCAGCAGCGCCAGCTTCTCCTCGCACTGCGCCGTATACATTCTTCTGTCCCGGATCCTGGATGAAGGGGACAAATGAACAAGTTCCCTGCGAAGGCTTTCTGTTTTCCTTCGGAGAGAATAGATGCTGTTCTCCATATTGGAGGTGAGCCGGCCGGCATATTGCTGCAGATCTCTCCGGAACTGCTCATAGGAGAACACCGCCAGTTCTGCCGCGGCCGACGGGGTCGGGGCTCTGAGGTCCGCCACGTAATCAGTGATGACCGTGTCTGTCTCATGTCCGACAGCGGAGATAACAGGAGTGCTGCAGTTAAACACCGTCTCCGCCACGATCTCCTCATTAAAGGCCCACAGGTCCTCCAGCGAGCCGCCGCCTCTTCCGATGATGATCACATCTACGCCGTATTCATCCAGCCTTCTTATCCCTTCACAAATACTGCCGGCCGCCTGTTCGCCCTGCACGATGGCGGGGAAGAGAATGATCTGCAGATACGGATCTCTCCGGAGCGAAATATTGATGATATCCTGTACCGCCGCGCCGGTAGGCGCAGTCACAACACCCAGTTTCGCGATATAGCGGGGAATGGGCTTCTTGTACATCTCATCGAACATTCCCGACTCCTCAAGCCTGCGCTTGAGCTGTTCATAGCGGGCGTTGAGAAGTCCTGCGCCGTCCTGTATGATCCTGTCGGCATACAGCTGATAGCGCCCGTCGCGTTCATACACGTCCACCGTGCCCGCGACGATCACCTGGTCTCCTTCCTGCATACGAAAAGAAAGGCCTCGTCTGCGTCCCGCGAACATGACGCAGGAAAGCGTACCCGAGGCATCTTTCAAAGTAAAATATATGTGGCCGGAAGAATGATATTTGCAGTTACTGACTTCTCCCCGGACAAGAACCGAGTGGAGAATGTAGTCCTCCGCAAACATATTTTTAATGTATCGGTTGATCTGGGATACCGAGTAAACGTTTCTCATACTTTCCTTGTGATGTATGTATCGCCTTTGCGCTCCGAAATACTTCCGTCTGAAGGGCTCTTCCCGCGGTGTGATCCCTGCGAAGAGCCGGTCCTGCCCGTTCTCTCTTTTCCGGTGATCCCGGCCAGAACGCCGTTGATAAAGGCGCCGGAACCATCCTCCCCGAATTTCTTGCCCAGTTCCACGGCTTCATTGATCGCGACGCCCGTCGGAACTGTGTCATCGTGCAGGATCTCATAGGTTCCCAAGCGAAGGATCGCCAGCTCGACCTTAGGCAGACGGCTTACCGTCCATCCCTCGAGTTTTTCGTCCAGAAGGCGGTCGATCTCATCCACATTGTCCAGGATGCTCCTGCATTTTCCGATGATATACTCCCTGTCTTTCTCAGTGACAGTCATATCGCCGCTGTCAAAAAAGAACTGCGCCTGCTGCTCCATCTCGGCCGGATCATTAAATTCTGTTCTGAAAAGCAGCTTAAAGATCTGCTCTCTCAAACTCTTTCTGTTCATATACTCTATCGTCTTTCCATTATGAATCGGTCATCTGATCCCGGCAACGCGAATATTGACGTCCTTGACCTCAAGGCCGGTCATATTCTCAATGGCAGTCTTAACTCTGTTCTGCACCTTGCTGCAGGTCTCGGGAATATTGTATCCATAGACAAGCTCGATCGCGAGATCAGCCTTGACGCCCTTCTCGCTGACTTCAACCTTGACAGCCTTGCCCAGTTTCTTCATGCCGCCCTTGCTCACTGTTTCCATATCGGCGCCTCCGGGCATGCCGGCAACGCCTTCCACTTCCATAGCCGCAAAAGCAGCTATGAGCGCTACAACGTCATCGGCGATCTGTACTGTACCGATATTCGCCGCATCACTGTATTTATCCGCCGTATTCTTTTCCTGTGCCATAACAGCCTCCCGTATATTGTTAAGGCCCGCAAAACGAGCCGCTGCGCCGCGAGCGGGTTGCCCGGAATGCAACGTCTTCCTCTCCGCACGCGTGTGCATCGTGAATCATGGATTATTCAGCGCTCCGGGGCTCAAATGATCGCAATCGGAAATGCTGAATAATCACACATATTTTATCAAATTCTATTATCTTTGCCTATAGTCAGCCGCGCGAAAATTCCGACAGCTCCAGGCCTTCATTTCTGTCCAGTACCATCTGCACCGACCAGGGGTTGATGAAGAGAAGAAGCGGATTCCCTTTGAGGTCCTCGATCCTCTTCATATCCGTTGTGCCTGTGATCCGCATGATGTCTCCGTCCCATTTCGTGATCCAGCGGATGTGCTCATAAGGAAGCTGTTCGAGAATGATGTCCACGTTGTATTCGCTCTTTAACCGGAACTGAAGGACGTCGAACTGCAGCATGCCTACGACTCCGCAGATGATCTCTTCCATACCCGTATGGAGTTCTCTGAAGATCTGGATCGCGCCTTCCTGGGCGATCTGCTTGATCCCCTTGACGAACTGATCTCTCTTCATTGTATCCACCTGCCTCACTCTCGCGAAATGCTCCGGTGCGAACGTAGGGATACCCTCATACTTAAAGCCGGCTTTTGGCGTGCAGAATGTATCGCCGATGGAATACAGGCCGGGATCAAAAATACCGATGATATCGCCGGCGTATGCCTCGCTGAGGATCTTCCTGTCGCTTGCCATCAGCTGCTGCGGCTGGGACAGCCTCTGGATCCTTCCGCTCTGAACGTGCTTGACATCCATTCCGATGTCGTACTTGCCCGAACAGATGCGGATAAAAGCGATCCTGTCTCTGTGGGCCTTGTTCATATTGGCCTGGATCTTGAAGACAAAAGCGGAAAACTCGTCTTCTATGGGATCGATCGCTCCCTGGTCCGTCATGCGGGCAGAAGGCGAGGGCGCCATCTCCAGGAAATGCTGAAGGAAGATCTCAACGCCGAAGTTGTTGAGAGCGGAGCCGAAAAATACAGGCGTCAGCTCTCCTGCCCTGACCGCTTCGATATCGAAGTCCGCGCTTGCGCCGTCTAAAAGCTCTACTTCCTCGCGCAGCTGCTCTGCAGCGTCTTTGCCCAGTTCATCGAGTATCCTGTCCTCTTCCTCAATCGGGATCCTCGTCTGCGTGCCCTCTTTGGTACCCTTCTGGGTATCCGCATAGGTGATGACCTCATTGTTCTCCCTGTCAAACACTCCCTTGAATGCTTTACCTGATCCGATCGGCCAGTTCATAGGGCATGTGTCGATCCCGAGGTTCTTCTCTATATCGTCGAGAAGGTCAAAAGTGTCGAGCGCGTCCCTGTCCATCTTATTGATAAATGTAAAAATAGGAATGTGCCGCATCGTACAGACCTTGAACAGCTTCTTTGTCTGCGGCTCAACGCCTTTGGCGCCGTCGATCACCATGACCGCCGAATCTGCTGCCATAAGGGTTCGATAGGTGTCCTCTGAGAAGTCCTGATGTCCGGGCGTATCAAGGATATTGATGCAGCATCCGTCATACTCGAACTGCAGCACCGAGCTTGTTACTGAGATTCCTCTCTGTTTCTCAATTTCCATCCAGTCTGAGACCGCATGCCTTGCGGTCGCTTTTCCCTTTACGCTTCCCGCCAGGTTGATCGCTCCTCCGTACAGAAGGAATTTCTCTGTCAGAGTCGTCTTACCTGCATCGGGGTGGGAAATGATCGCAAATGTACGTCTGCGTGCGATCTCCTGCGCTGTTGTTGACATAATCCGTTCTCCTGATCCAAATATAATCGTAAGATCCGCGGTGCGGTCCGCCGCTTCCGCGTGCGCAATGAACCCGGCAAAGCCAGCGCATTTGATCCAAATGCCCTGGCCCGCCGGGTTTTACGATGTCTCTTTACTTATTGTTCTTTTTCTGCTTGTTTACGTCTTTCATGGAGAAGCTCATTCTTCCCATTCTGTCCTTGCCCAGGCAGACGACCGTAACTTTGTCGCCGAGTGTCAGGACATCTTCGACATGCTCAATGCGGCGGTTCGCGATCTTGGAGATGTGAACCATGCCTTCCTTGCCGGGAGCGAATTCAACAAATGCGCCGAATTCCTTGATGCTGACAACAGTTCCGTCGAGCACCTGTCCTTCTTCGAACTCAGAAACGATCGTTGTGATGTACTTCTTAGCCATTTCCATACCCTTGGCATCGCTGCCGCAGATGGATACGCTGCCGTCATCCTCGATGTCGATCTGGACACCGGTGCGCTTGATGATCTCGTTGATGGTCTTTCCGCGCTGACCGACGACCTCTCCGATCTTCTCAGGATCGATCTGCATGTAATCGATCTTGGGAGCATACTCGTTAACGGTAGGACGGGGCTCAGCAATTGCTTCTGACATAACGCCGTTCATAATGAACTCACGCGCTTCCTTGCATCTTGCGATAGCGCCTTCGACGATCGCTCTGGTGAGGCCGTGGATCTTGATGTCCATCTGGATCGCAGTGATACCCTTGTGAGTACCTGTCACCTTGAAGTCCATATCTCCGAAGAAGTCCTCAAGACCCTGGATATCTGTCAGAAGGACGAAATCCTCATCCTTTTCTCCGGTCACCAGACCGCAGCTGATACCTGCTACCTGAGACTTGAGCGGTACGCCTGCCGCCATAAGGGCCATGCAGGATGCGCAGGTTGAAGCCATAGAAGTAGATCCGTTGGATTCAAAGGTCTCAGACACGGAACGGATGGAATAAGGGAACTGGTCAACAGTGGGCAGTACCGGAATCAGGGCTCTCTCAGCGAGCGCGCCGTGGCCGATCTCTCTGCGGCCGGGGCCTCTGGAAACTCTTGTCTCACCGACGGAATAAGCCGGGAAATTGTACTGATGTACATATCTCTTCTCTGTAATGTTGGGGTCAAGGCCCTCAACTCTCTGTGCCTCGGAAAGAGGAGCAAGAGTGACAACGTTGCAGATCTGAGTCTGTCCGCGTGTGAACATAGCGGATCCGTGTACTCTGGGGATCAGGTCGACCTCTGCGAAGAGAGGACGGATCTGGGACAGGTCACGGCCGTCGGGACGCTTGTGGTCCTTGAGGATCATCTTGCGGACGGTCTTCTTCTGATACTGGTAAACAGCTTCGCCGAGGATCGCGAGCCACTCTTCCTTGTCAGCAAAAGCTTCTTTAAGCTTCTCTGTGACAGCGGCGACATTGTTCTCGCGGGTCTGCTTGTCATCTGTAAAGACGGCTGCTTCCATCTCCTGCGGGGGAACGATCTCGCGGATCGCCGCGAACATCTCTTCCGGAATCGCGCAGCTGACATACTCTATCTTGGTCTTGCCGCACTCTGCCGCGATCTGATTGATCCACTCGATGATCTTCTTGTTCTGCTCATCTGCGATGTAGATGTAACGGATCATATCCTCTTCAGGGATCTCGTTTGCACCTGCCTCGATCATGATGACCTTTTCAGCTGTAGAAGCAACAGTCAGGCGAAGATCGCCGAAGTCCCACTGCTCCTGGCTGGGGTTGATGATCACTTCGCCGTCGACAAGGCCGATCTGCGTAGCCGCGCAGGGACCGTCAAACGGAATATCAGAAATAGTCGTTGCCAGGGAAGCGCCGATCATTGCGACCATCTCAGGTCTGCACTGGGGATCTACGCTCATGACCATGCACTCAAGAGTGACGTCGTTCCTCATGTCCTTGGGGAACAGAGGACGCATAGGTCTGTCAATGACACGGCTTGTGAGGATCGCGTTCTCGCTGGGCTTGCCCTCTCTCTTGTTGAAGCCGCCGGGCATCTTTCCAACTGCATAATACTTCTCACTGTATTCAACGCTCAGCGGGAAGAAGTCAATTCCATCTCTGGGAGCTGCAGAAGCAGTCGCAGTGCATAAAAGTGTAGTATCTCCGTAGTGAATAAAAGCGCATCCGCCAGCCTGCTTGCCGACTCTGCCGATATCGACACTTAGTGTTCTTCCGGCGAGTTCCATGGAATAAGTTTTGTACATACTCTCTCCTTTTTTCTTCTTTACGTCTCGTTCTTCTCTTCTTCTTCTCCCGCCATAAGGCTTTTCTATGACGAGAAAGAGACGGCAGCAGCCGATCCTCGGTCTGAGCCGTCTCTCATTTCCCTATGGATTACTTTCTGATGCCGAGCTTCTTGATCAGAGCACGATAGCCTTCCAGATCTGTTCTCTTGAGGTAGTCAAGAAGAGCTCTGCGCTTACCGACCATCTTCTGAAGTCCTCTTGCGCTGTGGTGATCTTTCTTGTTAGCCTTCATGTGCTCAGTGAGCTCCTTGATCCTTGCGGTAAGGATAGCGATCTGAACTTCCGGTGAACCTGTATCACCTTCAAATCTCGCATACTCCTGAATGACAGCTGTCTTTTTCTCTTTGGTAATCATAGTTTTTCTCCTTTTCTTAATGTGATCCGCCGTACACCGGGACCGCGCCGGAGCAGCCTCGGCCTAAGTGTCGGTAGTCGTTAAACAAATGGCATTTTACCACATTATCTGCCCTGTGTAAAGGAACTTTTTCTTTATCTTGTATCAGTTCTCCTCACTGAGCCCGTGGTAGATCTCACCGGCGCGGATATCCTTCTCCATTGTCTTTTTGAGTTCCGCCACGCCCGAGAACCTCATCTCGGGTCTTCGGAATGTTAAAAGACTGACTTCCGCGGTCTCTCCGTAAAGATCTCCCGAAAAATTGTAGAGAGAAGTCTCAACTGTGACCTGCCTGTCGTTGGTCACAGTGGGTTTGATCCCGATGTTTGTGATTCCTTTAAAAACCCTGCCCTCCGTCTTCACTTCCGAATAATAGACTCCGAAAGGCGGAAGGAGCTTGTCTGTAGGAGGCATCTGGTTCAGGGTCGGAATGCCGATCCTTCTTCCGAGAGCCCTGCCGTGCACTATTTTGCCGGTGATCTTATAAGGAGCGCCGAGGCAGGCCGCCGCCTCTTCCATATTTCCATCCTCGACCAGGCTTCTGATCAGCGTTGAGCTGATGACCTTGCCGTTCCTCTCAATCTTGTCGATCTTGCAGGTATCAAAACCCATATGCCGTCCCAATGAAGACAGCAGCGCGAAATTTCCCTTTCCCATCGCGCCAAAAGACAGATCCGTTCCGGCAGCCACAAACTTCGCGTTCATTCTCCTGCAGAGGATATCGACGATAAAACTCTCCGGTGAGATCGCGGCCGTCTCTTTATTGAATGGAAACTCCACAAGTATGTCGATCCCGATCTCCCTGAAAAGTTCTCTCTTTTCCTCTTTTGTAGAGAGTTCTCTCGATGGATTCATGCCGAAGAACACTTCCGGGGAGGGGTCAAATGTGAATACCGCAGCAGCCATCCCGTCCTCTTTCTGCCTGAGGATCTCCCCCAGGAGTTTTCTGTGTCCGAGATGGAGACCGTCAAATTTGCCGATCGCTACCGCTGTTCCTTCCTCGATCATGAAATCTGTTGTTCCGCTGATAATCCGCATCTTCAGGTCCTTTCCAATGTTCATGACAGAAACATTTTGACGTTTTTCAGCTCATCAAGGGCCGGATCGAACCTGTAGAGCGCGTAGAACTTTCCGTTCTCATCATACATCCTGACATGGCCGGGTCTCGTTTGGCGCGGAAGATCCGTAAGATTTCGCCTGACCGTGTTGCCGTTCTGCAGGTACTTCATTCCCTCCGCGCGGACTATGGCCCGCGGCGCCTCATCAAAGAAGCTGTCCACAGGGAGTATATGGTCCAGGATCCGGGAGGGATCATCGGATTTCATGATCGCTTCCGCGTCATCGAGCCTGATCGCGCTCTCCAGCCGGAACTGACCGACTCTGGTCCTGAGCAGGTGTTCCATGGCGGCTCCCGTCCCGAGCTTTTGCCCCATATCATGGCAGAGCGTGCGGATATAGGTTCCCTTGGAGCATCTCACTCTCATCGTCACAAGAGGAAGATCCACTGAAGAGATCTCCAGCTCATAGATCGTGATATTTCTGGCTTTTCTCTCCACGGTCCTGCCCGCTCTGGCGTACTCATAGAGTCTCTTGCCATCTACTTTGACGGCAGAGTACATGGGCGGGACCTGGCTGATCTCTCCCACAAACTCCGCAGCTGTCTCTTTGACCTTCTGCGGCGTCACCCGGAGCCTCACTTCTTCGTCCGAAATCTGTTCCAGCACTTCTCCGCTCATGTCCTGTGTGTCCGTTGTGACACCCAGCCTCATCACAGCGATATACTCCTTATCTCTGTCCGCGATCAGTTCGCAGAGTTTGGTTCCAATACCCAAACATACAGGAAGCACTCCCTCCGCGTCCGGATCGAGTGTTCCTGTATGACCTATCTTCTTCATGTGCAGGATCCCTCTGAGCCGTGCCACCACGTCGCTCGAGGTATATCCCGCCTCTTTATAAATTGTCATCATTCCATGAAACATGGAAGGTGTTTTCCTTTCCCTGCATTCTCAGATCACATGCGCCCTGCGCAGCTGCTGCGCGATGTCATCTGTTATATCCTTGATCGCAGTGTGAATATCGGTCCGGATCGTAAAGCCTGCCGCGCGAAGATGCCCGCCGCCCTCATGCTTTGCGGCAATACTGGATACATCCGTCACATGAAGGGATCTCATGCTCGCCCGCCAAATTCCGGGTTCGGTCTCATGAAAGAACACTGAGCAGTCTGCCCCTTCAGTCAGCAGCAGCTGTGCGCTGATCCCGTCCAGGTCTTTCCTTCCGGCGCCCAGCTCATCCATTGTCTTCTTGTCAAAACAGCACAAAATGAGCTTTCCGTCCAGAAGCGGTTCAGCTTTGATCAGCGCCGTGCCAAGCACTCTGGCCTGCTTAGGAGTTCTCTCAAAAAAGACTTCTCTGATCACTGCAGTGTGGTCAAAGCCATAGCTCATCAGACTGCCTGCCGCCCTCATAGTGGACTCCGACGTGTTCGAATACTGAAATACGCCTGTATCCGTGACTATTCCCACATAGAGAGCCTGCGCGATCCGCGCGTCGATCTCTTCCCGGTCGATCACGTTATAGACAAGTTCGCAGGCACTGGAAGCCTTTCCGTCAATATAACACTCTGTATCGCCGGCTCCGGGATTTGTCCGGTGATGATCGATGTTGATCTTTAATCCGGCCCTGTTATAGAGTTCCAACGGTTTTCCGACTCTTGACGGAGCGCTGTCAAGCACAATGAAAGCGTCATATTTCTCTTCATTTCCGGTCACTTCGTAAATGATCGTGTCCGCCCCGGGTATATTGCGGATAAGGTTTTCCGCCGGAGGTTCCAGATAGATATCGACGACCGCTTCCGGCAGAACTTTTCTGAGATACAGTGCGAGCCCGCAGCATGCGCCCGTACAATCCCCGTCAGGATTTTCGTGGCCCGTTAAGCCGATCCTTGTGCAGTTTTTAACTAATTCCAAAATTTCCATTAATTTTACCGGTCTTACTGTTTTTACCGATTTTCTATGTTTTGACTGACCTTACTCGTCTCCCGAATAGTCCTCAGTCTCTTCGCCCCTGGCCAGCTCTGCCTCGCGGTCCGCTGCAGTCACCTCATCGATACGGTGCGACATTGCGACGCCGTACGCGATGGAATCATCCAGGATAAAAGTGAGCTGCGGTGTATTCCGGAGATTGACTTTTCTGGCCAGTTCACCGCGGATAAAACCTGCGGCGCTGCGAAGCCCTTCCATGGTCTTCTTACCGGTCTCCTCATCTCCGTATACACTTATGAACACTTTGCATGTCTTCAGGTCCGGAGCGACTTCCGTCCCTGTCACGCTGGTCAGCGGGCTGATCCGCGGATCTTTGACTTCACGGACAATGCCGGCCAGCGCTCTTTGCACTTCGTCATTGATCCTGCGGTTCTTTACGCTGTTTTTTTTCATGTTCTGGGTACCTCTACCAAATCATAGGCCTCGACGATATCGCCGACCTGCATCTTATCAAAACCGTCGAATACAAGTCCGCACTCAAATCCGGCCTTTACTTCCTTGACATCATCTTTGAATCTCTTAAGAGACGCAAGATCGCCTTCGAAAATCTGCTCGTCCGCTCTGCGGATCCTGCACTTGCAGCCTCTGCGGATCACACCGTCGAGTACGTAAGAACCCGCGATATTGCCGACTGAAGAAGCCTTGAACAGCATTCTCACCTCTGCATGGCCGATCACACGCTCCTCGTAAACAGGTGCGAGCATGCCCTTGAGGGCTGCCTCGACCGCATCGATCGCCTGATAGATGACCTTGTAAAGTCTGATATCAACGCCTTCGTGCTCAGCCATAGCCTTGGCTGTCGCGTCAGGACGGACATTGAAACCGATGATGACCGCGTTCGATGCGGACGCGAGAGTTACATCGGACTCCGTGATCGCACCTACGCCGCCGTGAATGACCTTGACGACGACTTCCTCGTTGGAGAGCTTGAGCAGGCTCTGCTTGAGAGCTTCCACTGAACCCTGCACATCCGCTTTGATGATCAGGTTGAATTCCTTGAGGTTTCCTTCCTTCATCTGGTTGAACAGATCGTCCAGGTTCATGCGCATCTTGGTATCTTCGATAAGCTCTTCCTTGTGCTGGTTCTTATAAGTCTCAGCATAAGCTTTGGCCTGATCGTTGGACTCATGAGCGATGATGACTTCGCCTGCGCTGGGAACGTCTGACAGACCCAGGATCTCAACGGGCTGTGAAGGCTTCGCTTCTTTGATCCTTCTTCCCTTGTCGTCGATCATTGCACGAACTTTGCCCGAGCTTGCTCCCGCGGAGATGAAGTCTCCGATGTGGAGCGTTCCTTTCTGGACGAGAACATTGGCGACAGGTCCTCTGCCCTTATCCAGCTTGGCCTCGAGGACAAGACCTCTGGCCTTTCTGTTCGGGTTCGCCTTGAGCTCAAGGATATCCGCAGTGAGCAGGATCGTCTCCAGAAGGTCCTCGATGCCCTCTCCGGTCTTGGCGGAAACGGGAACATATTCCGTAGATCCGCCCCAATCCGTGGGAACGAGTTCATACTCAGTCATTTCCTGTTTGACCTTATCGACGTTCGCGCCGGGTTTATCGATCTTGTTTACTGCGACAATGATCTCTACTCCTGCTGCCTTCGCGTGGTTGATCGCTTCGACCGTCTGCGGCATGACACCGTCATCCGCAGCTATTACGAGGACAGCTATATCTGTCGAATTCGCGCCGCGCATACGCATAGCAGTAAAAGCTTCGTGACCGGGAGTATCCAGGAATGTGATGCTCCTGCCGTCGAGACTGATCGTATAAGCGCCGATCGCCTGCGTGATGCCGCCTGCTTCGCCTCTGGTAACATTGGTCTTCCTGATCGCGTCGAGCAGGGAAGTTTTGCCGTGGTCTACGTGACCCATGACACAGATTACCGGAGGTCTGGTCTCCATATCTTCTTCGCTGTCATCTTCTTCGCGGAGCAATTCTTCGATGACGTCGACTTTTTGTTCCTTCTCGCAGAGAATATCATAATCAAGCGCGATCTTCTCTGCTTCTTCATATTCAATTTCGCTGTTGGGAGTCATGGCCCGGCCCGCCAGGAACAGCTTCTTGATGATCTCGGAGGTATTCATGTGCATGGCTTCCGCGAGCTCTCTGATCGTGAGCTTCTCGGGGATAACGATCGTCTTGATCTGCTCCTCAACGGCAGCCTCAGGCTTCTTCTCGGGACGGATGAATTTGCCGGCTTTGTTGCCGCTTCTTCTGCGGTTCTCGTCCTCATTGTACATGAAGTCCTTCTTGGAGCGCTTATCGCGATCCTGGTCCTTCTTCCTCTTGTTGTCATCTCTGTGCTTATCAGCTTCTCTGCCGAAGCCTTCACCTTCACCGACTCTGCCGGTCGATCTGCGGCGTCCGCCTTCTGCCGCGCCGGGTCTTGAACCCTGGCGTCCTGCAGCCGGCGCTCCGGTGCCGCGCATTCCCTGTCCGGGCTTAGCGCTGCGTCCGGCGAATCCGCCCTGGTCACCTGTACGGTTTCCGTCTCTGCGGAATCCGCCCTGGTCGCCTGTTCGTCCGCCTTCTCTGCGGAATCCGCCCTGATCGCCTGTTCGTCCGCCTTCTCTGCGGAATCCACCCTGGTCACCTGTACGATTTCCGTCTCTGCGGAATCCGCCCTGGTCACCTGTACGATTTCCGTCTCTGCGGAATCCGCCCTGGTCGCCTGTACGGTTCCCGTCTCTGCGGCCTGCAGGCTGTCCGCCTTCTCTTCTGCTGCCCTGACCCTGAGAGCTTCTGTCTCTCTGGGTGAAAGGACGGCCGTCGCGCTGTCCGCTCTGCTGCCTGTCATCCGCGCTGTCCGCGCCTTTGACCTGCGCTGCAGGCTCAGCTGCTTTTACCGCTGCGGGTTCAGAGACCTCTGCCGCGGGTTTTTCGACAGGTTCTGCCGCAGGTGCCTCTGCCTTCTTAGGCACAGGCTTTTCCTCTGCGCTCTGAACAGCCGCTTCTTCTGCTTTCTTAGCAGGCTTTTTCTCAGGCATACTGACTTCGACGCTCACCTGTTCCGCAGCCGGGATCTTCTCTGCAGGAGATTCCTGTACTGCGGCGGGTGCCTCTGTGACAGCCTTCTCCGTTACTGTATCAATTACAGGTTCGACAACGGGAGTCTGTACCTTGATCTCTTCTTTGACAGGGGCAGTCTCTTCCTGCCTTCTGGGCTGCCTTGCGGCCGGCTCGGGCTTATGGAAATCCACTTCCATCTGCGTGGGCTTAACGCTGGGACGGATGATCTTATGCGGAACAGGCTTGGCCTCTGTCTTCGGGCGGCCGGCAGACTGGTCTCTGCGCGCGCTGCCCTGTCCTGCAGGCCTTGTCTTTCTTCCGCTTCCGGATGAAAATGATCCGGATCCCGAATTGGAGTAAGATCCGCTCGAATAGGCGCCCCGCTGTCCGGAACTCTGACGGCTCTTACTGCTGTTGCCCGTCACGATAATGATTTTTTTCTTCTTCACAGGAGCCTTGCCGTCAGCCGCCGGTCTGGGCTTCTTTGCTGCTTCTCCTGCTTTTCTGTTCTCATTTGCACCTGTATTCTCTGTTGCCATTTACTCCTCTTTCTTCCCGCTGCCAAGCAGCTTATTAATACTGTCCGCAAGCCCCTGGTCCGTTACGGCGACGCATGATCGCTCCTGTTTGCCAATGGCATGGCCCAGTGTCTCTTTAACCCCGTAAAAACCAAAAGGTATATGATAAAAAGTACATTTATTGCTGATCGTACTCACGGTATTCTTCTGTGCATCTTCAGCTATGATCACCAGCTTCGCTTCCCTGCTCTTGATCGCTTTCTCGCATAGAAATCCGCCGCTCACTATTTTGCCGGCTTTCTGCGCGATCCCCAGCAGAGATAAAAGTCTATCCATCTGAAGGCACCTCCCATCTCTGCGCAAGTTCGTCAAAGATCTCATCCGGAATGGCAGTTTCAAGGGATCTCTGCAGAGAACGCTTCTTCTGCGCCTTGCGCAGGCAGGCGGGATCATCACAGAGGTAAGCCCCTCTGCCGTTGGTCTTTCCCGTTCTGTCCAGTTTGATCTCCCCCTCCGGAGTGCGGACCACCCGGATCAGGCTCTTCTTCTCCTTCATTTCTCCGCATCCCGTACATTTGCGCATCGGAATCTTCTTTGGCATCTTGCCTCCTAAATACAGAATCAGTCGTCTGTCTCTTCTGTTTCAGTCTCCTCGTATTCGCCGTCGGTCATTTCTTCGCCGTCCTCATACTCCGCGTCATCCTCGTACTCTTCGTCGTAATCTTCCTCATAGTACTCGTCATCTTCGTAGTCTTCATAGCGGAAACCGGGCGCGTCCTTAGCCTGCGTCTCGCTCTTGATATCGATCTTGTAGCCGGTCAGCTTGGCAGCAAGACGTGCGTTCTGGCCTTCTCTGCCGATAGCAAGCGAGAGCTGGTAATCCGGTACGACGACCTTTGCGGTCTTCTCTTCGGGATCCGCGAAAACAGCGACGATCTTGGCGGGCGAGAGCGCGTTCTGAATAAGATTTCCGGGGTTCTCATCCCAGTTGATGATATCGATCTTTTCGCCGCGGAGCTCTTCTACTATATTATTGACGCGAATGCCGTTGACACCGACGCAGGCGCCTACAGCGTCAACTCTGGGATCGTTGGAGTATACCGCGATCTTGGTGCGGCTTCCGGCCTCACGCGCGATGCTCTTGATCTCAACAACGCCTTCCTGGATCTCTGTCACTTCCTGTTCAAACAGCTTCTTGACCAGTTCGGGATGCGTGCGGCTTACAAGGATGCGCGGGCCGCGATTTGTCGTGCGCACATCGATGACGTACACTTTGATCCTGTCCTGAGGTTTGAGATGCTCACTGGGGACAATTTCCTTCTCGTTGAGAAGTCCCTCGGCTCTGCCGAGATTCACACTGATATTATTGCCGTTGATCCTCTGAACGATTCCGGTCACGATGTTCTTCTGTTTCTTGTAGTAGTAGTCATAGATCGCGCTGCGCTCTTCCTCACGGATTTTCTGGAGGATAACATTCTTGGCGATCTGTGTGGCAATTCTGCCAAAAGACTGACTGTTGATCTTCACTTCAACCTTATCGCCGACTGCTGCGGCGGGGTTGATCTTAACAGCTTCCTCCAGGGGGATCTGCAGGAGCTTATCCTCGACATCATCTTCCGTTTCCACGACTTCTTTTTCGGCGACGCAGAAATACTCAAAAGTGTCGCGGTCAACCCACACTCTGATATTGTCCACTTTACCGAAATTGCTCTTGCAGGCAGTTAAAAGCGCATTTTCTATTGCCTCGAACAAAGTCTCGCGCATTATGTTTTTTTCTTTTTCAAGCGCTTCAATTGCATCTCTTAGTTCTGTGTTCATCTCGTCTCCTTTTCCGGAACCAGTCGTAAATACTCTCAAGTCCGCAGCCGCTGATCATCTTTGACCATGAAACTGCGGTTTCATTTCAGATGTCCAGATACAGCCTGAGTACAGCTATATCTTTTCTGGGAATGACCACAATGCGGGGGCCGTCGGATTCGGCCGGCTGTTCTGCCTTCCCTTTTTTCTTTTTCCCGGTCGAGACCGGTAAAGGTTCGATCTCGAGCGTAACTGTTTCTGCGTCCCAGGCCGTCAGAATTCCTTCGAATTCTTTTCCGCCGAGCTCAGCAGAAGATTTGAACATTTTTCCTTCCACCTTCTCACCCAGGCTGTTCTGCAGATGTCTGTCCTTAGTCAAAGTTCTTCCGAGTCCGGGGCTTGAAACGACCAGCGTATAAGCATCACTGATCAAGTCGGCTTCGTCAAGCTTATCGGAGAGCTCCCTGCTCACCGCCTCGCAGTCGAGTATGCCTACGCCTCCGTCCTTGTCAATATAGATGTTGAGATAATACTCAGGGCCTTCCTTCACATACTCCACATCGTAAATGCGGACGCCGTGTTTCTCGGCGATCGGTTCAGTGAGCTTTTCAGCTTCTTTCTCGATCCTGGCTCTGGCTGATATCTTATTGGCCATATTCCTCCTTGACCGGCGATCCGGTCCTTTTCAGCCCTCATGGCGAGCTGCTGTGCCGCAAACATGCTTCCGCTCTGAAAGAGGCGGCTGAGCAGCCTGCTCTGCTGACCCGCTTCAGGACATCAAAAAAGTGGACTTGCAAGCCCACTTCTTAACCTTACCATATTCAACATTAGCAAGTTACCACAAATTGATCCAAAATGCAAGTTTTTTCGAAAAATTCATGCCTTTTGATCAAAAAAGAGCTGTCAGACACATGGACAATATGGTTAATACAGTAAAAAAGCTGCCAGATGATCTGACAGCTTGAAGTAGCTCGTACGGGAATCGAACCCATGATTCCGCCGTGAGAGGGCGGCGTCTTGACCCCTTGACCAACGAGCCATATGTACTTGCTTGACGCATGTATTACTATATCATAATAAACTTCGTCATGCAAGTACATCTTTGCAATAATTTAGAGCAGTCCTGCAATAAAGCTCTCCACTTTCTTCATATCTTCAGTGGGCTCAAATCTTGCCACTACTTTGCCATTGCGGTCAACAGCAAACTTGGTAAAGTTCCACTTGATGTTGGGATTGTTCTTGTAATCCTTGTCGATCGTCTTGAGCATCGCGCTCATAGCAAGTGCCGCGGGTCCGAATCCGAATCCCTTAAATCCCTGCTGGCTCTTCAGATAAGTATAAAGAGGCAGTTCATTCTCTCCGTTCACGTCTGACTTCTTCATCTGCGGGAACTGCGTATTGTACTTGAGCGTGCAGAACTGATGGATCTCCTCATCTGTTCCGGGAGTCTGTCCCGCGAACTGATTGCAGGGAATGTCGATGATCTCAAATCCTCTGTCATGATATTTCTCATACATCTTCTCAAGCGCCTCGTACTGGGGTGTAAAGCCGCAGCCGGTTGCCGTGTTGACGATCAGAAGTACCTTTCCTTCGTAATCTCTCAGAGCGACATCCTCACCTTTTCCATTCTTGATCACATAATCATAAACACCCATTTCCGTTCTCCTTTCACTATATATAAACTCTTTTTATCTTTCAGTTTTATTAAATTATATTTTGCACAATCTATTTTGTCAAGTTTATTTTCTGTTATTCAGCAAAAAAATCCCTCCGTTCCGGCAAGGCACAAGGCTTTACCGTCCCGAAGGGATCTTTTCAATCAGATAATCGCATCACCCGGACAAGGCTCTATTACAAGATCCTTTAGCGGATTCCGCGTTCCTGCGCGACTTTCACGAGCAGGCTGATATTAGCTTTTTCGTATTCATTGAAGCGTTCGTTCTGGTTCGCGTCAAATTCCTCCGCCGGAATTGTCCCTTTGTACCAGCTCTTGCTCTCAAAGTATCTCCTGAATTCTTCCCCTGTGAAGATCCTGCCTTTTCTGGCGTAGATCTCATTCAGGGCAAAGAGGACTTCCCTGTCAGTGAGGTCTTCTATCTCTTCCTCGGAATAGTAGCGGGTGTTGCTCTCAGGAAGGATATAGTCGCCTGAAAGGACCTTCTGTTCCTCTTCCAGCTCTTTCTTGCGCTTCGCTTCCTTCTTATCGATCTCAGCCTGCTTCTCTTCTCTTTCCTCGGCTTTCTTTCTCTCCTCTTCTTCCCTGGCTTTTTCCTCTTCTTCCTCCTGCGCTTTTCGGGCTGCTTCCTCCTCAGCTCTCTTTGCTTCTTCCTGTTCCCGCTTCTTCTGTTTGGCTTCTTCCTCGGCTTTTCTTGCCTCCTCTTCCGCCGCCTTCTTCTCCTCCTGCGTCAGCTCGCCGCCTCCCGCGCCGGATGATGTCTGCGGTGACCCGTAAATCCGCTGCGCTTCACCGGATAGTACGCCGCTGTCAAGAAGAACGAACAGGAAAGCGATCATGGAGATGACAACTACGCCGCCCATAAGCACACTGAACATATTTCCCTTTTTCTGCTGCCTGATGTCGGCTTTTTCCTCCCTGTCAATCTCGTCATTAGGGATATAGTCTCTGTTTCTATTCCTGCCGGGATCTCTTTCAGTTCGCATATTCACCTCCGTCAGTTCATAATGTCAAAGAGTGAGATCTGGTTGCTTTCCGGCAGGTCTCCCAGAAGTCCCATGGCGTGCATCTTCTCTACCACAGTCTTGGGGACCTTGGTCCTGTTCCAGAAATCGTCTCTCGAGATAAAGGGTCCGTCCTTTGCAGCTTCCACAACTGCGTCCGCTGCTTTTTCACCCATTCCGTCAATGCTTGTAAGGGAAGGCATGATCTTTCCGTCCACGATCTTACAGTTTCTTGATCCTGCTTTAAAAATATCGATCGGCGTAAATTCTATGCCTCTCGCGTACATCTCTCTGACTACAAGGCAGTCATCGAGCGTTGCAAGCTCTTTGGGAGTGAGCGTATCTTTTCTTTTATTATATTCCTCCATCACTTCCAGCAGATGGGCCTGACCCTGGCACATAATCTCGTAGGAGAAAGCAGATGCCCTGATACTGTAATAAGCAGCATAATAGGCCAGAGGATGGAACACCTTACAGTAAGCGATCCTGAGTGCCATCATGACATAGGCCGCCGCGTGCGCCCTGGGGAACATGTACTTGATCTTAAGGCAGGACTCGATGTACCAGTCCGGCACACCTGCGGCTTCCATAGCTTCTTTCATCTGCGGAGTAAGCCCTTTACCTTTACGGACGGATTCCATCGTCTTAAATGACAGGGATTTGTCCATATTCATGCCGATCAGATAAGACATAATGTCGTCACGGGTACAGATTGCCGTGGACAGGGTCGCTTTGCCGCTCTGGATCAGCGACTGGGCGTTTCCAAGCCACACGTCCGTTCCGTGGGACAGGCCTGAAATGCGCACCAGCTCCGACATGGAAGTCGGCCTTGTGTCATCCAGCATTCCGATGACGAATTTGGTGCCGAACTCGGGGATCCCGAGGGAACCCACATCTATTCCTCCGTTCTGCTCGGGAGTGATCCCAAGCGCTTTGGTGGAACTGAACAGGCTCATGACTGTGGGATCATCCAAAGGGATGTCCATGGGGTCAAGTCCTGTGAGGTCCTGAAGCATCCTGATCATAGTAGGATCATCGTGCCCGAGAATATCCAGCTTTAAAAGGTTATGATCGATGGAGTGATAATCAAAGTGCGTAGTGATGATATCCGTCGTCATATCGTTGGCCGGATGCTGGACCGGTGTAAAAGTATTGATATCTTCTCCCAGTGGAAGTACTACGATCCCGCCTGGGTGCTGACCTGTGCTGCGGCGGATCCCCGTACAGCCCTGCAGCAGGCGCTCGATCTCGCAGTTTCTCTTCGCGAGGCCTTTGCGCTCGAAGTAGTTTTTGACATAGCCATATGCCGTCTTCTCTGCCACGGTCGCTATCGTACCGGCTTTGAAGGTCTGTTCGTGTCCGAAAATTACCTTTGTATAAGCGTGGGCTTTACTCTGGTACTCGCCGGAGAAATTGAGGTCGATATCAGGCTCCTTGTCTCCCTTAAATCCCAGGAAAGTCTCAAAGGGGATATCAAATCCGTCTTTCTTCAAAGGCTTTCCGCAGCGGGGGCACATCCTGGGCGGCAGGTCGATCCCGCATCTCCCCGCGTAGGCTTTCACTTCCGGAGAGTCAAAATCGGAAAAGTGGCACTCCGTGCAGTAGTAGTGCGGCGGAAGCGGGTTGACTTCCGTTATTCCGGACATAGTCGCCACGAAGGAAGAACCGACTGATCCTCTCGATCCGACCAGATAGCCGTCTTCCACTGATTTCCAGACCAGTTTCTGCGCGATGATGTACATGACCGAGTAGCCGTTCTTAATAATAGAACCCAGCTCTCTCTGCAGCCTCTCTTCTACGATCGGCGGCAAGGGGTCTCCGTACATGGAGTGCGCTTTGTTGTAACAGATCTCCGTCAGCATCTCGTCCGAGTGAGGGATGATGGGAGGACACTTGTCCGGCCTCACGGGAGAGATGGCGTCGATCATGTCGGCGATCTTCTGTGTGTTCGTAATGACCACTTCCTCGGCCTTCTGCGCGCCGAGATAGGAAAACTCCTGCAGCATATCCTCGGTCGTTCTGAGATAGAGAGGAGCCGGGTCTTCGTCGGTCATTCCCATCCCATCCTGGATGATGCTTCTGTATATCTCATCTTCGGGATCCATGAAGTGGACGTCTCCTGTCGCGACGACAGGTTTGCCCAGCTGCTCGCCGAGCTTCACGATCCTTCTGTTGAGATCGAGCAGATCCTCTTCCGTCTTGATCTGGGGATACCTCCCCTGCATCCTGGGAGACTCCAGCAGGAACCTGTTGTTGTCTCTGGGCTGGATCTCAAGATAGTCGTAAAAGTCCGCGATGCCGGCAACTGCCTCATCTCCCCGCTCTTCGAGTATCGCCTCGAACAGCTCGCCGGAGACACAGGCGCTTCCCACAAGGATACCCTCTCTGTGCTTCATCAGAAGGCTCTTGGGAATCCTGGGTTTTTTGAAAAAGTATTTGAGATGGGAATCGCTGATCAGGGTATACAGATTCACTCTTCCCGTGTTGTTCTTGGCAAGAAGCACGCAGTGGTGCGTTCTGAGCCTCTTGATGATATCCTGGTTGCTGTCGCTGAGGGCATTGACCTTCTCAAAGGTATCTGCGCCCCTCTCTTCGAGCATCGGCAGAAGCTTGCGGAAGATCCCCGCTGTACACTCAGCGTCGTCAACAGCCCTGTGGTGGTTTTCCAGGGAAACTCCCAGAATCTTCGCGACCGCGTCCAGCGTATATTTGGCGTGGCCGGGCAGGAGTGCTCTGGAAATCCCCAGTGTATCCATTGTAGTAAAAGGGCAGTCATAACCCAGTCTCCTGCAGTTCTCCCTTACAAAACCTATATCGAATCCGACATTATGTCCCACCAGGACACAGCCCTCTGAGAACTCCAGAAATCCGGGAAGGACTTTCTCGATCGGGTCCGCGTCGATCACCATATCATCGGTGATGCCGGTCAGCTGTGTGATCCTGTATGGAATCGGGATCCCGGGATTTACGAACTCCGAAAAGCGACCTGTGATCTTACCGTTTTCCACTTTCACCGCACCGAACTCTATGATCCGGTTCTTCTCCGGTGAAAATCCGGTAGTTTCCAGGTCAAATACCACATATTTATGAGCGTCCAGTGCGTCTTCGGGCTTTTCGCCGGTTCCAAGTTCTACACTCTTTTTGAGGTCATCGACCAGGTAGCACTCCACGCCGTAAATGACCTTGAAAAATTTCTGGGGATCTACAGGAGGCAGCCCCTCTTCCTTTCTCTTCTTGTTCTCAGAGGAAAGAAGTGCTTCGCGCACGTGATTGGCGTCAGGAAAAGCCTGCACATTTCCGTGGTCTGTGATCGCGATCGCCGGCATTCCCCAGGCATACGCTCTTTTGACCAGGTCCTTGCATTCGGAGACGCCGTCCATGTCGCTCATCTTTGTATGGCAGTGCAATTCCACCCTCTTCTTCTCGGCGTTATCCTCCCGTTTCTTCTCTACCGCCGGGATCGACATGATTCCCTGCACGGATTGAATACTGACTTCCTTTTCAAAAGTATCGAAGATCGCGGCGCCTTTGACCTTGATCCAGCTGCCCACCTTCAAAGAGCCCATGAGCTCATCCGACAGTTGAGTGGGAACGAATACTTTGCAGTATATAGAATCCGTGAGATCCGTCAGCGAAAACTTGACTATTGTTTTATCGTTTTTGATATTTCTGCTGCTGCTTGAGAGGATCCGGCCCCGGATGACAACTTCGCCTATCTCGCCGACAACATCGCAGATTGGAATAGCGTCCTCGCTGACCTCCCTGTTATATATAACGTCAGGATTGTTGGAGCGCTTGAGGCTGACGATCTTCTTGCCGCCGTTTGAAGATCCGGACCCCGAGAATTTGCGGCCGCGTCTGTCGCCGCCGGTCCGGGATTCCTGTACTTTCTCCTCTTTTTTGACAAAAGAGAGCTTGGGTTCCTGCTCTTTCCCGCGCTCTTCCCTCTTCACAGATGCAGACAGATCCGGAGGCGGAAGCTGATCGGCAGGATTTTCAGAGATCGTAAATACGGCTTCCGCGCCTTGCAGAGGCACAACTCTCTCCACATTAGTACATATATTCTTCTTCCTGCGGTGCTCGAGCACGACCGTCACGGTCGCCGGAACTCCGCACCTTTCACGGAAGATCTTGTTCAGAGCCTCCTCGAGCGCGAAGGCCAGCTTCCTGCTCAGGCAGGTATCCTCAATAACTATGGCAATCTCGCCGTCTTCCTTGTAATCAACTCTCGCCTCGCGGAAATACAGGCCCATGACATGGGAGAAGGTCGCGATCTCGCTTGCCAGCGAGTCAAAATATTCCTCCATGAGCCTCTTCGGCGTATACTGCGCGCTCAGCGCGTAGTGTTCATCAATGTAGACCTCCGGGTTTCTCTCCCGGAAGATCTGCCTCGAGATCTCATCCTGCATTCTGTAAATGCGCGACTTATGGATCAGATGGCCTGAATGCAGGACCACTTTGATCCTTGTGCGTTCCTTATTGGTAGTAAGGCGCTCTATTTCCGTTTCCGCGAAGTAATCTCTGAGGTCTGTCTTGACTTGCAGCGTCGGAAATACATCAAAAAAAGCTTTCATTCTTCCCCGTTCCTCTTGCTATTTCATTGTCTTCAATGATCATTAATTCAGCACCAATGTTCCGAATGCACAGCATTTGGGACATAGAGTGCTGAATAACAACAATTCAAGGCTCGCAGAGCGAGCCGCTGCGCCGCGTGCGGGTTGCCTAAAAGGCAACATCTTCCTTTCCGCACGCGTGTGCA
>JBGUJH010000122.1:0-6295 GCA_045113775.1 Lachnospiraceae bacterium
GTCATGATCCATTTACGCTGCAGGCGGCAGGAGCCGTTCTGAATACGGATGAGAACACTCTCGTTTATAACGGCGAAAAGATCCCTCTTTCCAGAAATGAGTACAGGATCCTGCTGACACTTATGCAGAATAAAAACAAAGTCGTGAGCAGGGAGAAGCTGATGGAGGCTCTGTGGGAAACAGACGCCTTTGTCGATGAGAACACTCTTACGGTCAATATCGGCAGGCTGCGAAAGACCCTGAAAGAAGCCGGGATCAGGGATCTGATCAAGACCAGATTCGGCGTAGGGTACATTCTGGAGGCAGACTGATGTCGCTGTTTAACAGTTATCTGAGATCGCGAATCAAAGCAATCGCGGTATGCATTGCTGTCATCTGTATTTTTTCGGCTTCTTATCTGCTGTTCGATATGCCGGTGATCGTGACCCTGTATCCGCTGACGCTCAGCTTACTGGTATGCGTAATTGCTGCAGCCTTTGATTTTGGGGCATACTGCATGCGCCACAACAAGCTGATCCGGAATGAGAGACCGGTCCCGGCGGATCAGATCGAGTCAGATTATCAGAAGATCATCGCAGACCTTGAAGATGAAGCAGAACGATCAGCGAGGCGAGCAACGGAAAAGTTCAGCGATATGGTGGAGTACTATACTATATGGGCGCACCAGATCAAGACTCCTATTGCGGCGATGCGGCTGACGCTGCAGTCTGAGGACACGGAAACAGCCCGGAGACTCAGCGGAGACCTGAACAGGATCGAAGAGTATGTTGAAATGGTCCTCACATACCTCAGGCTGGATTCGGACGATACAGACTATCTGATCAGAGAGTATGATCTTGATGAGATCATAAAGCCGGCGGTCCGCAAGTTCGCAAGAGAGTTCATCCTTAAAAAGCTGTCTCTTGACTACGCCCCGACCGGGTATACTGTCCTGACAGATGAGAAATGGCTGTCTTTTGTCATAGAACAGATCATCTCCAATGCTGTAAAGTACACGTCGGAGGGCGGTGTCAAAATATACATGGATGAGACAGGTGTTCTGTGCATCAGGGATACCGGCATCGGCATATGCGCTGAAGACCTGCCGCGTATATTTGAAAACGGATATACCGGGTTCAACGGACGCGAGGACAAGAGAGCAAGCGGGATAGGCCTTTACCTGTGTAAGAGGATCGCGGATAATCTCGGGCACGGAATCAGCGTCGAATCTGTTCCGGGAGAAGGAACTACGGTCAGACTGGATCTGAGAAAGCATGATCTTGGCGTGGAGTGAACGAGGATACGCCGCCGCAAATGAACAAGGATACGCCGCCGCAAATGTGACATGATTGTAAGAAGTATGTAAGCAGATTCAATGGAATGGATCTGCTTCTGTTTTTATACTGTGTTTATCAGTTCAAAACAGGAGGTCATAACAGTAATGAGTCTGCTTGAAGCGAAGGGAATCAGGAAGATCTATAAGACGCGCTTTGGAGGCGCAGCTGTAGAAGCGCTGAAAAACGTCAATTTCTCAGTCGAAAAGGGCGAGTACGTCGCGATCATGGGAGAATCGGGCAGCGGCAAGACTACCCTGCTAAACATCATAGCCGCGCTGGATAAATCTACGGAAGGCACGGTCACACTTGATGGAATGAAGCTCAATTCTGTAAAGGACAGCGAGATCGCGAGATTCCGCCGTGAAAATCTGGGGTTCGTGTTTCAGGATTTTAACCTGCTTGATACGTTTACGCTTGAAGACAACATCTATCTTCCGCTCGTCCTGTCCGGAATGAAGCCGTCAGAAATGCAGAGACGCCTTGATGCGCTGGCGGCTCCGCTGGGCATCAGTGAACTGCTCAAGAAGTACCCCTACGAAGTATCCGGCGGACAAAAGCAAAGGGCGGCAGTTGCGAGAGCGCTGATCACGGATCCCCGCATCATATTGGCGGATGAGCCTACAGGAGCCCTTGACTCCAAATCATCAGACGAACTGCTTGACCTTTTCGCGAAGGTAAATCATATGGGCCACACTATTCTCATGGTCACACATTCCGCCAAGGCGGCAAGCAGAGCGTCGCGGGTGATGTTCATCAGGGACGGCGTGGTTTTCCATCAGATCTACAAGGGGGAAGCGACGGATCAGCAGATGTATCAGAAGATCAGCGATACGCTTACGCTTCTGGCGCAGGGAGGTGAGAGACGGTGAAGGCAGGCTTTTATATGAGTCTCGCTGTATCGGGAATGAAGAAGAACGGAAGGCTGTATGTGCCTTATCTTGTGACATGCATTATGATGGCCGCAGTATATTACATTCTCCACTTCCTCGGGAACTCAGGGATCATGGATGGAATGCCGGGCGGTCACACTGCATCGGATATGATGCAGATGGGTACATACATCATGGCGCTGTTCGGGACGATCTTTCTTCTCTATACGCAGTCAACACTTATAAAAGGGAGAAAGAAGGAATTCGGGCTCTACAGCATACTCGGCATGAACAGATTCAACCTGGGAAGGGTCCTTATTCACGAGACGATCATTACATGGGCAATGGCGCTGGGCGGAGGTCTGGCCGCAGGCATCGGCCTTTCCAAGCTGGCGGAATTGGGATTTACAAAGATGATCGAAATACCGGTGAGGTATACTTTTTCAATCCCTGCCGGTTCAGTGATGATGACGATCGCGACGTACACCAGTATCTTTG
The DNA here is from genome assembly GCA_045113775.1 of Lachnospiraceae bacterium. Taxonomy (GTDB): domain Bacteria; phylum Bacillota; class Clostridia; order Lachnospirales; family Lachnospiraceae; genus CAG-791. The sequence goes on from JBGUJH010000122.1 coordinate 2,684, forward strand.
TGCTGATATTCCTCAATTCGATCAGGCAGATCGGTCTTGCGAGTCCTATCGAGCTTGTGACGGCAGACAGAGCAGGAGAAAAGCCTCCCAGATCGAATTGGGCTGTCGGATGCCTTGGAATTGTCTTTCTCGGAGCAGGTTATTACATTGCGCTCAGGATCGAACAGCCGATGGCGGCGCTCATGTGGTTCTTTGCAGCCGTGGTCCTGATCATGATCGGCACGTATCTGCTTCTGATCGCCGGCTCGGTGATCCTGTGCAGGATGCTGCAGAAGAATAAGAATTATTACTACCAAACGAACCATTTTGTCTCGGTTTCATCGATGGCATACAGGATGAAGAGAAACGGAGCAGGGCTCGCGTCGATCTGCATACTGCTGACGATGATCCTGGTCATGATGTCGTCGACTTCGGCCCTTTATACAGGGGCGGACCAATGCCTGAACGTGCGCTATCCTAATGAGATCGGAGCCTTTGCCTGCAAATACGGGTATGATGAAGATCTTGAACAGCTCGGTAAAAAACTGGATGAGGACCTGAAGTCCGTTGCAAAGGAACACGGCGCAGTCGTGACGAACAATAAGACTTACTATCAGTGGTCTGTCAGCGGGTATTTTGACAACAGCAAGCTCGATATTACGCTCAATTCCAAGAGCAATCTTGCGTTCGTCAATTATGATAAAGTCGCGCAGATCATCTTTATAGATGTTGATGTATACAACAGGGTGTTCGGCTATAACGAGACCGTGGCTCCGGGAGAGGCTCTGGTCGGTACCGCCAAGAAGATTCCGATCGGCGAAGTGATAACGATTGGTGATGTCCCTTTCAAAGTCACGAAAAGGATCGATGACAGCATAGGGGAGATAGATCCCGCTGCAGTAGTATCAGCTTCCCCGGGAATTTTCATGATCGTAAACGACGCGAACAGCATTGCAAAGAATTATATCAAGTATACAGATTATGACGGCGAACCAATGCTGGCGTGGTTCTGGGACTGCAGATTCGACACCGGCCTCGACGAGTCCGGCCAAATAGAACTTGCAGAAACACTGGACAGGACCATCTGCAATGAACTGGAAGGCTTAGGGTTCTCGAACATGTATTGCGAAAGCCATGAGGCAGAACGCGGCGACTTCGTGGGCACATTCGGCGGCCTGTTCTTCCTCGGTATCATGCTGAGCATCATTTTCCTGGTCTCCTGTGTGGTGATCATGTACTATAAGCAGGTGTCTGAGGGCTTCGAAGACCAGGCGAGGTTCGGGATCATGCAGAAGGTCGGCATGACCAAGGAAGAAATTCGGAAAAGCATCGATTCTCAAATGCTCACAGTGTTTGCAATCCCGATCATCTTCGCCTGCATCCATCTGGCAGTTGTGCTGCCGATCGTCAATAAGCTTCTGATGCTGTTCGGGCTGTTCGATATGCCGCGCCTGATGATAAGTGCGGGGGTCTGTGTTTTGATCTGCGGAGCGCTTTATGCAGTCATCTACAGACTTACGTCGAATGCATATTACAGGATCGTGTCTTAGGGCTGCATTTCCTGCTGGGACCGGAAGTACTTCCTTTACCTGTCGCGATCACGCTGGGAGCGATCGCTTCAGCGACAGCCCCCGCAGCGACGTTGATGGTAGTCAGACAGTATAAGGCAAAGGGCGCGGTGACGGATCTTCTGCTTCCGATCGTTGCGCTGGACGACGCAGTCGGACTGGTCGTGTTCTCGGTCTCTTTTGGCATAGCGCAGGCTATAGCCGGCGGCACTCTGGACATTGTTTCCGTAATCATTGATCCGCTGCTGGAGATCGTGTTCTCACTGATCCTTGGCGCGATCATGGGAACGCTCCTGACGGTTCTGGAGAAATTGTTCTTCTCCAACTCCAACCGCCTGTCCCTGACAATTTCTTTCGTGATCATGACGATCGCGATGGCATCGAGAGAGTTCGAGCTCGGAGGAGGCGTGAAGATCGGGTTTTCCCCGCTTCTGGTCTGCATGATGCTGGGAACAGTATTTTGCAATTTCAGCGAGTACTCCGTGGATATCATGGACCGCTCCTCCAAATGGACAGCACCGCTTTACGCGCTTTTCTTCGTGCTGTCCGGCGCGGAGCTGGACCTGGGCGTTTTCCGGTATCCTGCGACCATATTGATCGGTGTCGTATATATTCTTACGAGGTGCATCGGCAAATATACAGGCGCGCTGCTTGGCAGCTCCCTTATGAACTGCAGTGAGACGGTACGCAGGTATCTGGGAATTACTCTGTTCCCGCAGGCCGGCGTGGCGCTGGGGATGGTCGTCACGGCCCAGGCGCTTGGCGCACAGATGGGCGGCCTGGTCCGCAACATCGTCCTCTTCAGTGTGCTGGTCTATGAGCTGGCCGGCCCGCAGATGACAAGAATGGCGCTGACGAGCGCGGGCGAGATCAAGGCCGGCGCAAGTGACGCCGGCAACAGAGCGCGCTTCGAGAAGAAGGAGAAGATATCCGGGATGCGTGTGAAGAAGGCGTGAAGCCGCAAGAGAAAAGTTCATGGAGTATGGCTATGAAAACGCTTCCATGCGTTTCCGGGTTTTCTTTTCAAACTTGACGCTGTTAGCTAATTGTGTTAGCATGATGGTTAGATTAAGCTAACGAGCGGAGGGAATCGTGCCGAAAGATAAAACAGTGACCCATATAAAAGTCCTTGCAGCGGCAAGAGAAGAGTTCATGGAGTATGGCTATGAGAATGCTTCCATGCGCCGTATCGGGCAGCGCTGCGATATGACGGCAGCCGGCCTTTACCGGCACTGTAAGGATAAGGCAGGCCTGTTCGGCGAACTGGTCTCACCTTCCATCGAAAAGATCGACGCGTGGATTGAGGCACATATCAACCGGAGCATGCAGACTATGGAAAACGACGCCATAGACCTGTGGAAGGATTCAGAGATCGATATGATGCGGGACCTGATCTATCCCAACATGGAGGAATACCGGCTTCTGCTGACAAAGGCACAGGGTTCTCCGTACGAGAACTATCTTCACGACCTGACGCAAAAGCGACAGGAGAAGATGCTTTCTTTTCTGCCGCTGCTTCAGGAAAAGGGATATGTTCCGCATATGATCGACGCGAAAGAAATGCATCTTCTTCTGAGCGCATATACGACGGCTTTGTTTGAGCCGGTCATTCACGGATATACGGAGGAAGAAGCGTACCGGTGCTCGGAAATGCTGGAAGAGTTTTTTCTCCCGGGCTGGAAACAGTTGTTAGGTTTCTGATAATTATTCAGCACCCCGGAAAAATGATCAAAATAAGGACCGGGGAGCTCGCTCACCGGAACGTTTTTGATCGTTTTTCCGGGGCGGACAAGACGCGTAGCGTCTCTGGACGCCCACAGTCCCGAATGCGGAGCATTTGGGACGTGGGGTGCTGAATAGTCACGGTTTTTGAATAGCAAATGTAAACCGCCTGTCTCTTAATGGGACAGGCGATGCGTTTGTTATGGGGTTAGTTAACGCTAATACCTGAATGTTAGCTAAAAAGGAGGTCTTATTCATGGATGAGAACAGGAAATCACAATCCCCCATCGCCTGGGTGCTGGGGCAGACGGGAGATCACGGCGGGCAGTACGTCCTGAGTGTG
>JBGUJH010000123.1:0-4533 GCA_045113775.1 Lachnospiraceae bacterium
GCGCGCTCCATCTGATCGCGGGCTATGGTCAGCGGAATCACCCTGGTCCCGGCGACTTTGTCCCCTTTTCTGACCGGAAAATCTCCGTGTCTTGCTGCGATCATCATCTCTCCGATGCTGTTGACCGCGCAGAGACGTCTTCGGTCGATCTTGAGCAGACCGTCGATGCCCGCCGTCAGTTCTATTTTCCCCTCGGAGATCTTCGATGGTATAAGAAATGTCGCATCATCCATCCTGCCGGGGATGACATCGCCCGCGTCATCATATTCCGGCGCGCAGGAGGGCACACTAATACCGCAGCACAGCTTGTATAATACCTGCGCCGCGTCGTTTTCGTGCATCATGGTCTCATCTGTCTCCCAGATATAGACATTTTCTTTGCCAATGGATAAAAGTACAGGGATATCCTCTTCCCTGATGATATGGCCTTTGCGAAATGCCGGACCTTTACAGACCCCCGGTATGATCTGTGTGATATCGTGACACAGCATCTCACCGACGGCCTCGGTCGTCTTAAGAACTTTCATGAATCCTCCTTTTCAAAAAACGGAAGGTCGCACAGTTTCCCGTGCGGCCCTGTGGAACTGCCCAGAAAGGCATTCCGGCGGCGCGCAGCCATGAGCACATGCTGTTAGGCTGATTTGCTCGGAGATTGTTTTTGAACTATGCAGTGAGCCGGACACCAGTGTTGTAATACAAGGTGCCGCGCACTAACAGTATAATATCATTACGATAAGATCTTCACAACGTACTGTTTATCAAAATGACCCGGACTTTATCTCCTTCCCGTATTCCTTCACTGCCGGCCGGAATGTCAATGAGGCAGTTGCAGCCGATTCCGGCTGCCATCTGTCCGTTGCGCTGCCGGCTCGAAAAGTGTACACTCATGCCGTCAAAGCAGCCTCTGAGGATCCTGCGGACCGGACTTCTCTTATTGTATGAATCCGCAGCAGGAATCTGCAGCACTCTGTCCCGGATACATCGTTTTCCCAGCATGGCGGTTATCATAGGTCCGGCAATCAATTCAAAGACACAGGCACAGGAATAGGGATTGCCGGACAGAGACAAGATGAGCGTATCTCCGGCTTTTGACAGCATGGACGGCATTCCCGGTTTGACTTCGATCCCATGAAAGAGGATCTCACCGCCGATCATATCGATCACTGCCGGGAGATAATCCTTTCTTCCGACCGAGACGCCGCCTGTCGTGACGATCAGCTGTGTCCCTGCCTCAATCTGCTCTCGAATCATCTGTGCGATTTCGGACGGGTCGTCTCCGGCAAAATATGCTTTTGCGTCAGCACATCCGAATTGCCGAAGCCTGGTCATAAGGTACAGATGACTGGACCCGTAGATCTTTCCTTCTCCCAGCGGCTGCCCGGGGAGAGTGATCTCATCGCCGGTACAGATCACAGCCGAACGGACCTGTTTCCTCACAGACAACATCGATAGTCCGGCTGCCGCGCCCGCTGCCAATGCGGAAGCATCCACTGGTTCCCCCGCATATGCCAGGATTTCCCCTTCCTGCAGGTCCTCCCCAATCGGACTGAAACAATCGCCGGGCTTTGCCGGCGCAGAAAACACTGCTGTATCCTGCCCACGAAGCTCAACGATCTCTTGTTTCACAACAGCGTCTGCTTCCTCCGGCAGTACGCCCCCGGTCATGATCTGTGCCGTCTCCCCTTTTCCAATATGGCGAATAACCGGTGAACCGGCGTCATTGCATCCCAGCACAGTCAGAATGACCGGCTTCTGACCGGAAGCTCCGCAAAGATCCTCACTTCGCACCGCAAATCCGTCCATCGCCGATCTGCGAAACGGAGGGCTGCTGATGGCTGCACGCATATCCTCTGCCAGAATCCTATCTGCGCAATCACCTATAGCGCAAAGCTCCGGTTCCGTCACACGGCAGAACCGCAGTGCAGTTTCCAGTGCCTGCTCAACAGAGAGCGCGTCTGTTTTTCTGCTCATTCTTCCTACTTCCTCCTTTTGATTCTGCAGCAATTCAAGGTTCGCAAGGCGAGCCGCCGCGCTGTGAAGCAAGATACCTCGCAATATGATCCGCCGCCTCTCCAATCTGTTCAAAAGAGTATACGGCTTCACAGCCGCCTCCTACCGGATCGTCACTGATCACCGCCAGACACGAATCGGGCGAGACCCGCATGCCCTTTCCGAGTGCTTCCCGATAGACAAGGATATGGGGCAGGTCCAATTCACTGCCTCCTTCCAGAATGACCAGGTCCACGTTCTCTATTTTGCCGATGAATCTTTCCAGTGACACAGGCCTGTATTCCATGAGCGCCGCTTTGTATCCGGAAACAATGCCTGTGACGACAGCGCCTGCCTGTGCCATTCGCCAGGTATCTTTGCCCTCCCGGTCAACTTGGAAATCATGAGCATCATGTTTGACCACCGCCGTTCGAATTCCTCTCGCTGTGAGCTCCGGCAAAAGTTTTTCAAGCCATGTCGTCTTTCCCGAACCGGACCAGCCTGTTACCGAGACTATGAGCTGTTCTGTTCCACATCTCGCGGATTCCTGCTCCATAAGCTGCTGCCACTCCTGAGGCGTATTGCAGCTCGTGCTCTTTCTGACGCCGTCCGTCAGCGCCTGAGCCTTCACATAGGCCACATCCAGATCCCGCAGAAAGTCGCGTATCCGCAGCTTCTCCTTCCTGCCGTCCGCGAGCCTCTGTGTAAGTGCGGGCAGGACCCTTTTGTGATAGATCCCCAGTAGTGTCTGGAGCCTTCCGCTCCCGTCAATGACAAGTACGGCGTCCCGCTGCCGCGAAGTCTCCGTCATATAAGTCATGAGCTCACGCGCCAATAGTGCATCGGCGAAGGGAGTATCAACCGGCGTCACAAACAGATACTCCTCCCTGCAGACCGTCAGCGCGGCTTCCAAGCCTCCCATGGGTCCGCATCCCGGGAACCTGTCGGAGACTTTCTGTACATGAATATCGGGATAGCTCTCTCCCGTTCCGATCGAGAGCCAGACATCTGTACAAGGCGAATCTTCACCGGACAGCGCGCGAAGAAGGCGCACCGCATTCGGTGTGCCTTCTGCTGTGAGCATCGCTTTGTCCGTTCCCATGCGGCGGCTTTTCCCGCCGCACAGGATGACGGCACTCATTTTACATTGATCTGTCATTATCACTTTTTCGTCTCCATTCCTGTCTGCTTCTTTTCTGATTCCACACTATCATTCTGAAAATCATCATTCAACAAAAAAATACCGCCGGTCAGTAATTTGACCGGCGGCACAGACCTTTAGATCACTTCAGCGTTATCTTAGCGCCCAGCTCTTCAAACTTTGCCTTCAGAGCCTCAGCCTCTTCGATGGAAACTTCTTCTTTGATGATCTTAGGAGCAGACTCGACAAATTCCTTAGCCTCTCTCAGCCCCAGTCCCGTGACCTCGCGGATGGCCTTGATGACTTTGACCTTCTGTGAACCGAACTCTGTCAGTTCTACATCGAATTCAGTCTTCTTGACCGGAGGTTTCGGATCCTTAGGTATGACGGTTTGTACGGCTGCGGAGACACCAAACTCTTCTTCACAAGCTTTGGTCAATTCGAGCAGTTCCTTTACAGTCAGCCCCTTGATGGAATCAAGGATTTCAGAAATCATACGTTTTTCCATATATATCGCCTCCTTTCTGATTGGAAAACATAAAGGAAAAGCAGATACAAAAAGCCGCTTGTCTCTTCGGACAAGCGGCAGCCTCAGCATAAATCAAGGTGGTTTTAAAGGCATACACAACTAAGCCATTCCGCGTCATCGGCATCAGGCATATTTGTCCTCTGGAGATCAAACAAACAATTTGTAATTTTTAAGCTGTTTGTATTTATCTGCAGCATTGCCTTTCCTTTCCGGACCTGTGGTCCTCTTTTCTTTCGTCTACTATAACGTCTCAACACCAGTTTGTCATTAAACTGCAAGTATAACTTAATTTCTGCAAAATCAATGGGAGATGCAAAGACGACCATATCCGCTTCCTTATATGCCGGCATGACCTATATATTACTAATCTATATATTAGTATATCTCTATCTTTTTGGATCCTTAAGAGTAGAAGCAAAAAGATCCACTTCAGGACACCAAAGGCGGCAGATATCGAAAGGCCGGTCCAAGCAAGTGAAATAACGGAATCTTTCCTGTCAGAATATGTTAACCAGAGAACGTACATGATTACCGATGTAAGGGGTTCCGGAAAAACGGTGCTGCTTACGGAACTGGCAGCACATTTCAGGGAGAGGAAAGACTGTACAGAAACAAAATACGCGCTTCATTCTACGCTGGTGACAACATACGGCGTGGCGAATAATGCATACGCCGGAGAATTACAGGCAGTCATTACTAGCGATGACTTGTTTCAATGAATAAAAAACCGGGACTTTTCAGTCCCGGTCAATGCGCGTCCGCGAGGTGACTCGAACACCCGACCTACCGCTTAGGAGTTCGCATGGAACGATGTTGTGGAGTGATGGGAAATGCTATGAAATCCGCTCCAGTGCTGGCTTTTTCACGAGTAGAA
>JBGUJH010000124.1:0-15204 GCA_045113775.1 Lachnospiraceae bacterium
ACGCTCAGAGTAGCCGTACTCCTTATAAATATGCATCAATACATCAAATGCATAAACCAAAAAATGACCCGACCCGACACAAGGATCAAAGGTTGACAATTCCTGTGGCGTAATAGTCTCGTCTACATGCTTGATCTCGCCATCTTTAGGTTTTATAAAGTAGGTCAGCTTGTCTGCCAAGGAGCTGTTCGGATTTCTTTCGATCCAGTACCTACCGACAGAGTTATCGATCAAATAACGCACAACCCAGTCTGTTGTAAAGAGCTGTGTGGCCGCAGGAATCTCTTCTTTTTTGACGACCTTGCCGTGAAGAGGATCTACGACTTCTTCATGCTTCTCAGAAATATAATACTGATAAAGCCATCCAATAATCTCGATCTGGCCGTTTCCATCTTCGGAGCGTACATCAAAATCATCTTCAGGAATATCCTTGATAAGCCTATCGATCACGCTACCCTCACGGAGCAGGTAGTCTGGGAGCAGCAGCTCAGTGTAGTCCTCAATCCGTTGGAACATCCCCGGTAGGATGCTGTTCAGGGCATTGCACTGTACGATCAACAGATACTTGAACAGTTCCTCGCTCTTGTTTGCGCTCTCCAGCTCATAGACCTTGTTCATGTCCAGACCTTCCAGCTCCAGATGAATGGCCTCCGCAAGGATCTGAGGCTTGAAATTCCCGGCGTCGTTAGTAAACACGCGAATGTGGGAGGGCAGATAGCCGTTGACCTCCATGAAGCGCAGAGCAGCAAAACGGTTAAACCACGTATAGGCCACTTCCTCCATGACTTGTTCGTAGCCCTTTGTTTTGATTTTTCGAATCAGTGCCTGCCGCTGTCGTTTCTCAACCTGCGACAGCAGATGACCGTTCACGCTCTCCGCGTTCGGGTCACCGGCATCCTTTGCGGTGATCCCATATATCATGGCACGCTGGGAGACACGCTCGATCAGCTCACGTCTTGCCCAGACTGCATATTTCTTGATGGCATTCTTATCCATAGTATTCTCCGTTAGTTCAGCTTGATGCCATCGCATCCTTTTAGAAGCTGTTTCATGTTTGTACGAATCTTCTCAACGTAGGCGTCGATTTCATCTTCGGACTTCAGGGTTTTCGCCGGGAACATCGCCTGACGGTGGATGGCCTTGATAACCTCTTTCACAGGAACGACAGGCGGGTCATCGTCTCTCCTTCTCGGAGGCGTGACAGGCGGTTCCGGAGGATTAATCACACTCTCAATTCGACTTACAGTCTCATCCTTGTACTGCCAGATCGGTGGCACAAGACCATCCAATAGTGCCAGCGTCTGATATGAAGCAATTTGCTGCTTTTTCTGCGTAAAATAGTTGTCAGCAGTATTTGAGATACTTCTCGCAGGGCCATTATCCCCAGCTAGCGTATGAATCTCCCCCATGCACTGGCGAACAATCTCTAGTAACTCCTCACGCTTGGCATCCAGCATCCTCCCATGAACGTTTTTTACTTCGGCCATAAGGCCGTTAAGCTCAGGAATACGACCATACTGGAATTTGCCGTCTGTGGGTATAATTGTGATCACTCGGATCTGCTTTAAGGCTTTATCTGCATTCTCGTCTTTGGACAGGTAATCAAGATCAACACGCAAGTCTTTTTCGTATTTAACGGCCGCATCGAACAAAGCAACCCTTGTTTTAAAGAACTCCTCCACATCCTGCAGCGCATCATGCATGTCATACAGCGCATCCTCGCGGTCAATGACACGTTGGATCAAAGCTAAATTGTCTTTCTGCTGAGAGAGAATGTCTTTTACCAGGGTTATCGCCTGTCGGACCTTCAGCTGATCGGGGTACTTGTGTCCCTCGTATCGTGCATCCAGTTCTGTATAGTGTTCCAATTCTCCATTGAATTTCCGGACAATATGCGCGATCAATCCATCTTCATCTTCCGGCACATCCATCTCGTCAAAATAGTCACGTAAGAACTCACGGACCTCTCGGATTTTCTGAATGGAGATATTTTGACGTATGGATATCGATGTCCTGCCTATTTCACTTTTCTTACGGAGCATATCCGGAAGCTTGGGATTGTCTGGCTGAATCGTTGCACCGCCATATTTAATCGTAACTTTCTGGTCACGAATCAGCATGGCCACAACAGCTGCTATATCTATCTCACGCCAGCCATTAGGATCCTTCTGGAAGTCGCTCTGCACATCCGACATGGTGGTCGGAAGGTTCTGATTGAAGTGAATCTCCAGGTACTTCTCTATTTTGGCTGCTGCTTCGCGGTTTGGTTCGGTTCCTGGGAGATACGTCTCTTCCCCATGCAAGATCTTATATATATCCGCATCCGTCTCTGCAAACTTGGTAATCAGATTAAGGTCTCTATAAACATGGATGACCAGATACTCAAGCGCCTGATCGATCTTATTCTTGGCGTCATTGCCTTTGATTTCTATATGTTCGCCGTCCACATAGAAGTCTGCATCAACAATCGCTTTCTTGAGATCGTCAGCTGCAGTAAGCTCATATTTGCCGGCCTCGTCCTGCTGATCGCGGATAATGTCCTGCACGGTCTTGGGAAGCTGCGCCACGTTGCGTTGTTTCACATACTTGCGGATCTTCATGGCGCTCTCAATAGACTCGTAGTAAGGATTTTCAGCTAGTACCACGATTGCTTTTCTAGAAGACTCTGTCATCAGCCGCAGCTCATTTTTCTCTGTGGAATCAGTGGCCACTGTCAAAATGCGCAGCATCATGCCACCGGTCAGGGCGCCGACCGACTGTCCGTCCACCATTTGGTCAAATGCAAAGTCATACTTACCATAGCGGAACTTCTTTGTGGTATAGATATCCGCAAAGATCATCTGGGCAATGCGGCCCACGATGTCCGCAGTCGCCACAGGGGTATTCTTAATTTCAAGCTGAATGTCTTGTTCCTCATCGGTCAGGAAGTTATAGGTATCACCAGTACGCCCAATATAATTCTGGCTCATCAGACGGTCCAGTGATCCGCGCACCTGCTCACGCATGGTGATCTTGTCCAGCCGAATATCATCTGCCATCAGAATGACGATGTTGTCCAGATTGGCTTTTACATCATCCACATAGCGGACCAGATACAGAAGTTTCAGGACATCTACGTCCTGCTGATCGATGCCATTACCGTCATAGGCAGCGCGCTCGCAGCGCTCGATCACACGTCGAATAGAGCTGTCCAGGAAGGTATGAACAGTATCATAGAAAAGATAGAACGGTGCCAGTGCATACTCGTCCTTATCCTGTATCTTCTGCGCAGCCTCCTGGAAGCCGGACAACATGGACCGCTCGCCACCAGATAGGTGCTTACCGGAATTGCCATGTTTGCGGATCTCGGCAAAAACCTTCTGCATGAGAATGAACTGATACGGCACAAAGGGGAAGTTCTTTGCAAACTCACCGGGGCCATTATACCCTTTGATATCCAAAATAGCGTCAGTGAAGGAAAACAGATTCCTCAGCACAGAGTCATTAAGCGCATATACCTGTTCCAGCTCGCGCTCAGCCACATCTGTCTTTTGAAGGATACGCTTCTGAATAACTTCATCTGCAGAGGAAGAAGAAAGGGACAGGCGAGTCTTAAATCGAGCCTGTATGCGGGAGAACTCATTCTCGCGGGCCTTGATAATCTCATCAATGGCTTCCTGGCCTGTACAGACAACCCATACCTTTCCCATGCACTCACTACCGATCTTCTCCACAAGGGACTGGAGATTGATGAGTAGATCTGTGTCGCCGCCGACATACTGTCCAACCTCATCGATCATGAACAAAAGCCGGAAATCACGAGGCTGTGCATCCACATATTCCTTGATCTCAGAAACCAGCTGCGCTATCGAGGTCTCAATGGTCTCGCTGCCATTGAACCAGTTGCTGGCGGCCTGCTCGCTCATGCCGAGCACTTCCTGCATGGTGGCCACAATATCATCCTCGAAGAATGCATAGGCATCGCGGGACTCCAGCCATGAGGCGCCGTTCTTCTCTTCGAATACGCGGTGGAACTCCTCCGTTTTTCCCTTCTTGGCGACGAACTGCTCCAGCTTGGCGACCTTAAGGTTCTCGCCATAGAAGCCGAGGTAGTTATAGAACATCTTAGCAAAAACGCGCAGTACTGCTGTTTTGTCTTTATTGATTGATCCTTCAATATCAATATTGAAAAGAATCGTGTCCGCCTGTCCCTTGGTGGCCCGATCGATCAGCATGAAGGTGGCCGGATCGTCAGCAAACTTTGCCCGGAAGCGCTCCACAGTCTTTATGCCCTGTACCTCTTTGTTCTCCAGGATGTAAGACAGCATTTTCAGGAAGTGGGATTTACCACTTCCAAAGAAGCCGGAAATCCATACGCCGATATCCGCCGTCTCTTCATCCAGTGACTCAATATAGTTATTGAAGAAAGTGATAAAGTGCTTCTTCAGTTCTCTTGTGATAACATACTCATTCAGTTCCTGTACAAGTACGCTGCTCTCATCCTGATCGACCTTGACAACGCCATTGATCTTACGATTGATGTCGTCCTGGAACATCGATTGAATTCTCATGCTGTAACTCCCCCTTATATCACATTGAACGCCCTGTAGTACGGATTCGGCGTCAGCTTATCAAACAGTTTCACGTAGCGGCCATCAAAGGTACCCGGATACATCACCAGCACGGGGACATCCGAGAAATACGGCTGCATGGCATCCAGAAGTGCATGAACCCGGATGAAAGGAAATGCCTCTCCGACTCCTGTAATCAGTATCACATCTCCCGGCTGGTGCGGTTCATACTGCATCTTCTTAATGAATGCGGTGTTATTCGCCAGACGTTTCATCTGGTCCAGTACAAACTGTTTCCCCTTTTTCTCCTCCTGCTGTGCAACGCGGTCAGTAATGCGCTTATCATCCAAGATGGAGAGAAACACTCTGTACAGGTTATATTCGATCAGATGGCAGTTCAGACTCTGATCGCATGTCAGCTTCTCCGTAAAGTGCCGGATGGCCATCTCATCCTTCGGATCGTAGCAGAAGATCCGAATATTTACTTCATTACTGAGGCCCTTGCCTTCCTGGAAATCACGGTCCTGTATTAAGGTCCGCAGATTGTCCAGCCGTTCCATGATATTGCTCTTCTTTTGCATATGACACCCGTCCGTTTATAATTTTCCAATTCTTATCAAAAGCAGTTAAAAGCTGCCAACGCCAGTTCTTCCCCGTTGTTGCGGATCGCATTTTCAAGAACATGGCTTAATAATACCGGCTGCAGCTTATTGGACCTGCCGCCCTCAATGTACTCATTTTCAATGAGGACTCTCATGAGCACCGATCCTATTTTCTTTACTGTAGTTTCAGACCAGGAAGCAACCAGGTCGTCCTGTTCCTGAAGCTGCATGAAGAAAACGTTGATATCCCGCCTGCTGAATGAATAATCCTGCTGACGATATTTTGCACCGATCACAGTGATCATGAAGTCCCAGATCAGCCGGTACTGCTTCATCATTGCATATAGGCATACCTGCTTAGAGGTATCCAAGTCCTGTGTTGCGATCGCATCCACCAAGTCAGGATCATTCATCGCATACAGTCTTCGGATACATGCCCCGGCAGTCTGCTTAATTGTTTTTTCTGTGGGATATTGAAATAGATTCTCTTCGACGATCCTTTTCAGAATCTCTTCATCCGAAAGGCCCTCTCTCATAAGACGCGCAGTGGTACGCATCTCATAAAACAGGAACTGTTCCCTGGTAATAGAACCCGCACCATAATACGGGCTTTCAGATATTGATAGGGGCATAATGACCTCCACAAATTCGTAATTCGGCATTATCATTATAGCCCCAAACAGAAGTGTATTCCATGATAAGATTTTCGGCTCGCGGTACTTGGCCATGTTTTGGGCTATGAATAAAAAAGGGATTTTGGAACTTCATCAACAATAGATGATAGCTACCAAAATCCCACGCTTCATAATTCTACATCTAACAGCACCCAGAACAATTATAATCCATGGGCGCTGTCAATAATCATCTGTCTTTATTTAGTTCTATATCAATTTCACTAATCCGTTTGTCTATTGCATTAAGCCTGAACCGAAGAGGTGCAACGTTTTTGTCATGCTCTTCCTTCTGGGCGTTCACCATCTTATTGATTTCTACTGCACGTCTATTCAAAGCATCGATCTGTTCCTGTAGCGCTTTCTTCTCTTTCCCCTTAAAGAAGCCAAGAGAGTTCTTTCGACTTGTAAGATCCGCTATCTCTTGTTGAACACTTTCATATTCGACAACAGCCGGAAGCTCATTCTCCTGCCGCTTTAACGCAGCTATTTGTTCGTTTAACGGAGCTTTTTCAGATGACAACTGTGCTTTCTCTTCTTCTAGTTTTTTCTTCTCATCCGCATGCTCTTGCCAGTACTCTTCATTCTTCTTAATCTGCACAGCCCTCAATTTGGGTGCCAATTCATCTAGTTGCTTCTGCGGAATCTTTGCATAAGGTTTTGAAAGATAAAATGAATTGCATAAAACCACAGCGCTCTCGTAAATTTGTTTGGCGAGTGCTAAATCATTGAAAATCTGCTCTGCCATTATTCCCGCACCACCTACAGTTGTTAAAGCAGCTGCTGCTCTGTCTCGAAAGTCATTAACTTTATTGGAATAATCTGCATCGTTATAAGCGTTTACGGAAGCATTAAAAAGCATAGTCCCTATCGCTGCCGCTCTTAATAGGAATTCCGTGTATGCTGCCTTTTGTGCTTCCTTTGGAACATAATCAACGATCAGTTTGCTAACTGATTCCAAACAATTAGTAACAGAATTTGCCGCGGATTCAATCTGTCCTATTCGACAATTTGCTGCCGTGTAATATACTCCATAAAATGCAGCCTCCCAACTATGAGGATCTTCAATACGTATTTCAGCATAGTACTTTGCTGCATCAGCAGCATTTTCATCGTTTTTTGCTCGACGGGCTAATGTATACAGATTATTCAGCTTCTCAGATGTATCAACTTTGACTGTACTTCCTGACACATCTACCTTTCCCTCGATCATCATTTTTCTAGCTTCTTCAACAGTATACTTACAGCCACAAGTCTGACAAACAAATACGCCGCCATCTTTTATTAAGTCTGTTCCCCCACACATCTCGCATACTAGTTGTTTCATGATCTTGTATTCCTCCTCTTGTAATATAATAAATGTGTTTAAAGCACTGTATGGTGATCCTTTTGTCTGGAATCTACACGCTTCGCATGGTTGTTTGCAATTAAAGTGGAAAGTATCAACGCCCACATAATAATCAATAATATAAGATTAACTGTCAATGTAACCTTGAATGAAAAGTGTTCTCCTAGTGCCACTACCACTGCACAAAGAATAAGCTGGGCAATAAGATAGCCAGCTGACACTGTCATGGCCGGTGAGTGGTAAGCCATATCATTTGGTTCATTACTACTTCTGAATATAATAAACCAGAAAATTAAAGTTGAAAAAAACGCGAACACATCAAAGCCCAGCATAACAAAGATGCTATTTGTATATTGGCTTGGAATGACAAGTAATAAGAATACGGAAAAAGCAAATACTAGGCCCCATACTCCTATGCCAATTATTTTTTTTTGCATTATCGTTCCTCCCTCTTTGTTCCACATTTAGGGCAAAACTTGCCAGGGCGTTCAAATACATATCCGCACTTGCTGCAACTAATGTGTTTTTGAACAGGATGTCCGCATTCATCACAAAAAGCCATCCCTGGTATCAATTTTGCTCCACACTCTTCACAGAACAAATCAGTGCCTGCGGCAAATGGTTTTCCTAAAGGCTGCATACTCGAAAGGGTTTCATTGAAAACGCCACCTACTGTTGATCCAACTGCACCTCCTACACCAGCCATCATTCCAAGGCCAATACCAGCGCTGCTGAAGTTTCCAGATCCTTCATTCTGTGCAAGATGCTCTACCACGTCAAAGCCTCGCTCTTGCTGGTATGTATAGCCTTCAATTTGACGCTTCTGCGCAAGGCCTTGTGATTCAATAACCATCTTTTGGGCTTCCGTCTGCTGATCTATTATTCCAACCTGCTGACGAATTTTAGCTTCTCTGATATCTGCGTACTGCCTGAAATGCAGGTCTTTAAATTTTTCGTATTGCGGATCTCCGTCTGGTTTTACTATGCGTGTAACAAAAAAGCGCTCAAGTGAAATGCCGTACTCAGAAAAATCTGGAAGCAGTTTATTCCTTAGTGCATCAGAAAATTCATTAAGGTGTTCATCAACTTCAAAGATGCTAATGCTGCTTGTCTTAAAAGTCTGTGCAATATATGACTTTACTCTAGCCATCAGGAATACTCTAAAATATGATACCAGCCTTTCTCTACTCAAGAACCTTTCTGTACCTACAAGCCTGATTAATAGTTTTTTTGAATCCTCTACACGAAGGCTCATTTCACCGCCGGCACCAACAGAAATCGGGAACCCATAAGAAGGTTCCATATATTGGACTTTACTGTCCGTTCCCCATGGTATAGCCATCTGCTCCACTTTATTAATAAAATATACTTCGCAGTGAAACGCAGATACTCCTCCCGTCGGAATATTAATTACATTACGCAACAATGGAATATTCTGAGTTTCGAGAGTATACTTTCCAGAGCCAAACAGATCCAATGGTTGGCCATTCAAAAAGAAAATCGCCTCTTGAGATTCATGAACAATCAGTTGTGAATTCGTATTAAAGTCCTCTGCAGGGTGTTTCCAAATAAAGGTACTATTGTCTCCTTCATATTTGATTACTTGCTGTATTGGCATCTACTAAGTCCTCCCCTATACATGTTTGTCTCTATCGTTCGTAGGATTAGCTCAATCACATAGCATAGTATAACATCTCAAAAATGCTTATTCTATAGACCTAATTGTTTCCCGTTCGACTTGGCTATTTTTTCGACCAGTTGGATTTCAGCTTGGATATGTGCTGAACCACACAAGATGAACATCCTGAACGCTTGACCGCTATATAATGGACGTAATTTTTTATTTGGGTTTGCAGAAGACCGCCAGGATGCAATATATGCACCTGGCGGCCTTCTGCGTCCCATTATCAATTTTCTTACTACTTAACTCTCGATCTCTTTTTTCAACTCTTTCAGTGGCTCCATCAAATCCGATATTTTAGTCAGCGATTTGATGAGATCGTCAACATCTTCGATCCTGTATCCGTTAATCGGGAAATTGATTAGGACATTGTCCCTGTTCATCTCGAGCGAAGGCATCGCCACGTTTTTAGGCGATACATACGCTACTGTATCGACCCCATCGTTATAGATCTTTATTAGATAATCATCGGAATTGTAAACTCTTATTTTGAACGAGCCTTCTTTCTTGTGGATCAATTTAAAGTCGGTGCTTCTCAAAGTCGTTCCTCCTCGTAATCAATTTCCTGTCCGCTTACGTCGGCGTCCAGTCACTTCTGTCATAACACGCTTATCATACTCCATTTTTTGAAACTGCTAACAGGGGTTGTTGCGAAATTCTACTATCGATACTGCAATTATAAACTTTCTGTGAGAAAACCAAGCCGAGGCTAATAGACGGATTTTCAATGATGTGAAAACTTTCTGCATGTTACAATCATATTGAGACAGATATGCTCTCATTATAAGTCCGAGCAACTTGAAATTCACCAAGATCGTGCCGCACGACACTGAGTATATTGGAAACTACTATTCCGATGAGATACTTGCTGAGATGGAGAAAAACAGATGACAGAAGAGGTATCAGTGTCACACAAAAAAGAGTAAAAAAGAACCGGAAGGCTCTCAACCTTCCGGTTCTCTTTTACTCTATATATCCATTTCTAACCCTAAAAGGCTCTGCTTCTCACAGTCCCAGTTTCTCTTTGAGTTCTCTCGTGATGTCATATGCACTGTACAGGATCGGAATCTCGTAAGTCTCTTCCCTACTGTGCTGTGCATCCCAAACCTGTGCGAAGTATGGATTCTTCCGGGCGATAGCCGGATATTTCCAGGATTTATTCAGGCACTGCGGGCACCAGTGTCCGCCATGCAGCACTGAATTGACCGATGCCTTGAAGGAATGCCCGAATGCGCACTTCCAATCGACCGGCTTGTCTATGTCTTTGCCCGGTGCCGCATCTTCAAAGGCCCCGCCGCGGTACGCAGCTGCTTCCTGAAGGTCTGTTCCATTCAGGTTTTCCAGTCCCTTTTCTTCGTTGTAACCATGATTCAGGAAGGACTCCTCTTCGCTGGGATGATGCATCTCAAGCGGTCTTTCCTTCAGCATTTCCTCCTCGGAGCCAAAGAAAGCATTGATCCAATCCGTCTCGTGGTTTTCCTTCATCCACAGGTATCCCATCCGCTTCTTCGCGATCTCAATGTTATGAGCACGCATTCCTTCCGCAGTGGGCATCATGGCAGCGATCATCGGATTCTTCATCATCCTTTCGATCTCACCGGAAACGCCTGCCCAATAATACTGTGCCGGGATGCAGCGGAAGTGCAGATACTGGTCGAGCAGATCCGAGTCAGTGTAGTACTGACCGTGGAAATTGAAGCGCGCCTGCATCTGAGGATCGGTTGTCTCGGCAAAAGAAAGACCCATCGGTTTTAACATAATATCCGAGAGTTCCCAGCATGCAAGTCTGTATCCTTTGCCGCTGCTCAGGTTATACGCTTTTCTCCAGAAACTCTCGTCCACCCAGTCCTCGCACAGGTTGGCCATGCAGATACCGGATTCGATGGAAGTGCTCCACTCCAGCACGTTATTGACAGGCTGATGGAAGATGATCGGCTCCTCGCCTGCACCTTCTGCGCTGGGATGCTGCCCTGTCTGACGGATCGATACCCAATACTTGAGTCCGCTGGCAAATACTTCCGCCTCAGAGAACACCTTGGAGAGCGCGTAATAGTCGTGGATGGACGGGAACATAGGGTCGCCCACCCGTCCGAAGTGCACCGGCTCGAGGCGGCTTCCGGTCATGGCTACTGTGCCTACATAGGCGAAATGTACTTTGTCCGGATCGGGCTGCTCTTTGATCGCTTTGATGATGTTCAGAGTCGAGCCGATATTTGTGTACAGTGTCTTCTCCGGATATGCATCTGCCGCAGGCGATACCATCGCGCCGATGTGCAGCACATAATCTGCTCCATCAACACACTTCTTGATCGTATCGTAATCCGTCATGTCTCCCCAGATGATCTCCAGTGCCGGACAGCGATACTTCTTGAGAAGCTCTTTGTTCTTTGTGGAAGGACGGGCCAAAATCCTGGTAACGAAACGGTTGCTCCTGGAGAGCAGCTGCTTCATGGTCTCCTGTCCCATGGTACCGGTCGCACCGGTCACGAATACGACTTTCTTCGGACGAAGCGCATAGGCGTGTTCCTGAGGATCGTCGAACTTCAGTGCCGCGTCAAAACCTTCTCGCGTTGCATTGAGCGCCCTGCGCGCTCCGGCCGCGTCGCCGATTTCATAATAAGCCACCCCGTTCTCGTAGCAGGCAGCTGCCAAAGCACTGCCGTCCCTCTTCCTGGATCCGACAGCCATTACGGCATAATCACATGGATAGCTTACCTCCGCGCCATCCTTTTCACCGATCACTTCACCGTCGCGGATCTCCTTCACCGTCACGCCTGTCACGGGAACGATGCCGGCCGCATACACACTCTCATTCACGCAGATCTTTCTGGGTGCACCGAGATCTGCGCAGATCTCAGGCAGCATCTCCAAAACAGTGACGGATGCGCCTTTCTCAGCCAGATATTCAGCAGTCTCCACGCCGACCATACCGCCGCCGATCACGACAGCCTTGCCGCTCACAACTGCTTTGCCGTTCAGCACGTCATGCGAATTGACGACAAACGCCTTGTCGTTGCCGGGCACAGGAACCACGATCGGCTCTGCTCCGATAGCATTGATGAGAGTATGAGGTTTGATCTCCGCAATCAGTGCGGGGGTCACCGGTGTATTCAGGCGGATTTCAACGCCCATCTTCTCAGCCTGCTTGGCCATAAGCAGTACGGCGTCTTTCATCTCGCCCTTTCTGGGGGCTTCTCCGGCTGTCACAAACTGGCCGCCGAGCTTTCCGGAAGCCTCACACAGGATCGGATTATGTCCGCGCTGCTTCAGTACGATCGCCGCTTCCAGGCCGCCGATTCCGCCGCCTGCGACCAGAACAGTCTCGGGAGTCTCTGTTTTGACAATGGCGCACTCCGCCTCACGCCCTACGGCGGGATTTCTCAGGCATGTGATGTGCTCCACATTTGTGTCGGCAAAACAATCATAGCAGCCCTGGTTGCACCCGACGCAGTAGACTACATCTTCTGTACGGCCTTCCCTGATCTTGTTTACGAAGTCGGGATCGGCCAGCTGCGCGCGGCCCATGACGACCATGTCCACCTTATCCTCTTCGAGGATCTCCTCAGCAAGCTGTGCTGTATTGATTCTGCCAACGCCGATCGTCAGCATGCCGGTTTCCTTGCGGATCCGGGCAGCGTTGTCAATGTTGAAGGCTTTGGGAATATCTACAGGAGGGACTTCAAATTTCAAGCCTGCGGAGATAATGTTGCCTCTTGAGACATCCAGCACGTCTACGCCTGCAGCTCCTGCCATCGCGCAGAAGGAGATAACCTCCTCGATTGTCAGTCCGCCTTCGAGATAATCGTCGTGCGCATCGATCCTCATAAACAGCGGCATCCCTTCCGGAATGTTCTCACGGATCGCGCGGATGCATGCGAGCGGGAATTTAGCCCGGTTTTCCAGACTCCCGCCGTACTCATCCGTCCTGTGGTTGATCCCGCCGGACAGGAAGGAATGGGGAAGGTAGTTGTGCGCGCAGTGGAATTCGATGCAGTCAAAACCTGCCTCCACGGCTCTCGCTGCAGCCGCGCCGTAGCAGGCGACAATCTCTTCGATCTGCTCTTTCGTGATCCCGGGAAGCGTGATCTCCGGTGACACAGGCATGTCAGACGCGACCAGAATCTGGGCAGTCTGGTCCATACCGACAGCAAGGGAACCCTGCCAGAGCTGGATTCCGGCATTTCCGCCGGCTTTGTGGATCGCATCTGTGAGTCTCTTCAGACCGGGAATGTATTTGTCATCACTGATGGAAAGAAAATGGCGAGGTGCACTGGGTGTGTGCACACTGGCAACTTCGACGATGTTCAAGCCGCTGCCACCCTTAACGCGCGCGACATGATAGTCGATCAGCTTATCGGTTACATAGCTGTCGTTTCCGGAAAACTTTGTTCCCATAGCCGGCAGCACAATGCGGTGAGGCAGCTGCAGGTCTCTGATCCTGATTGGGGAAAACAGTTTATCAAACATACGGCATCTCCTTTTCCTTATATAAACTGGGTTTTCGGGGAAAAAGCTTTGTCTCCCCTCTGTGTTAAATCAAGGATAGCACGTACAGTTTTGTCATAGACCATATCGGAATTTGGACCAATTATCAGGGATTATTTTTGTGCATTGTGCGTAGCCTGACCGCTCCGGACCGCTTTCTGCACCGCTTTTCGGTCTGCGTCCACGCGTTCTTATTGTAAAACCATACAGTCGACTGTATACTTTTATCAAGACAGTCATTTTCGATCAAAATATCGAAACAGGAGCTTGATCATGAAGCTGAAAGAGTTGTGTGAGAGAACCGGTATTACAAAGAGAAATGTTCATTATTATATCAAAGAAGGGCTGCTTGTCCCCCGCAAGGAACTTGGAAATGGTTATTACGAGTTCTCACAAGAAGACTGTGACCGTCTCCTTATGATCCGTTCCCTGAGAAACGCGGGCTTCTCGATCCTCCAGATCCGGTCGATTTTAAGTAAGCCCTCCACTTCCGGTTACTACATAAATCTCCGCCTCAAGGAACTCAAGTCAGAAATAGAGCATGCAAATTCTGTGATCACCGCTTTGTCCTATATACAGGAGCATCTTCCTCTGCACATCCGCTACCAGAAGCTGGAAGAACTTGTCCGAGAAGCCGGGATTCCGTTATCCGAACCCAGAGAAACGATCGCGCAGGATTTTGAAACCTATGACAACGACCTGATCAATCGTTTTCTGTGGGAAAGCTTCCTCCCTGATACGCCCATGACAGACTATCAGGAATACCTGTGGAGCAAGGTGATCCGATTTTCAAACGGCCACTGTTCCCGCGACTACCAGCTGCTCAGCCAGGCACTTCATCGCTTCAGCCCCGAGCAGATCGAAAAGGTCTTCGCAGGGAACAGGGAACTGCACAACGAGGTCATTTTCCTGTCCCCTGAGCATTATGCGGACTATGCGCGGAAAATGACCGCAAATATCAAGGCGTTTCTGGATTCTCCCAGCCTGGTCCTTGACTGGAAGTCAAAATATCTTTCTTTCACAGCTCCTCAGGCCAGGCTCTATGACTCTGAGATCGCCATAACAATGGAAGAACTAAGTCCCTCCTTTAAAGCCTACAGGACCAACATCCACGAGACCTGCCAAATTGCTTACGACTGGATCATGTCTGACGACAGCCATAGTCTTCTTGAGCAGATGAAGCAGGAGCTGGGCTCCCTGTTTGACATTGAGAATTGCAGCCACGGAGAGCTGCAGGCTATGTCTGTGCAGGCGAATCACCATATATAAAAGCGATATTTTGCCAGATGATTTTCAAAGAAAAAAGCGATGATGCTCACTGCATCACCGCTTTATTTATGTTATCTATGTGTAATATGAGACTCTTATATCCTCTCATAAACCGTACTATCCGCCGGAAAGACATGCGGCGATTCGCCTCCGGCATTGCAAGCCATGCAGATATCATGCAGGAACTCGCTATCCGTCATTAACTTCTGCAGATTGAGGCAGTCAAGCCATTTCAGCCCATAATTATTATTGTCCAAAAAAGTGAAATATGTCTTGAATCCTGCCGCCTCCAAAACCGCCCAGCTATGTACAGCACTCACCTCCGTGCCAAACGGAGTGCCTGCCCAGTTAAGCATTATATCCGACGTCCACCCGGGCGGATCACCCGCTGCCTCAGCAGTTCCGGCTCCCGCGGAGCCTCCTGCGGAGCCACCGGCGTTCCCCTTAAACACCAAAAACGGCACCCCGCACACCTCTCCTTTGATCGTTCCTTGTTTCAGGAACTCCGGAAACACATTATCCGTATCAATAAACGGAGAGACCGCCCGGATATTGCCCGTATTATAATACAGCTCGAGCATTGTCGGCAGGCCGCAGC
>JBGUJH010000125.1:0-30703 GCA_045113775.1 Lachnospiraceae bacterium
TGCGGGTTGCCTGTAAGGCAACATCTACCTTTCCGCACGCGTGTGCATCATATAACTCAGCGGGGGACATCCCCCCTGTGTTATACAACCCGGATACTGCGGCGGCATATCTGTTTTGCTGCTTATGAAGATGAATTTGAGACACGCTGAATCAACATCGGGTCATATTACAAGAACATTATACATGATAAGTGTTATATAATCATCTTAATGATTGTGGATCACAACGTTATTACGGGAAAAATGAAGGGCAGGTCAATAAATACAAAGATAGTTATTATTGACAGGAAAGGGGTTTGATTTGAAAAAATGCTTAAGAACTATAGTAATTCTTTTGGCAGCACTGCTTCTCTCAGGCTGCGCAAAACAGAAAGAAGCGGCTGAATTTGAACCGTGTTACCGATTTGATGTCGGCGGCCCGACCGCATGGAAGGAACCGCTCAAGAATGTGCGCTTTTTGACAGAAGGATCATATAAATTAACGCCGCTTTCCGAAGATAAAATCGAAATGTTCGGCCTGGATCCTGGTACTGTGCCGGATGAAAAGGGAATGGACACATTGAATATTTCGGGAAGTGCAGAGTTTTCTGAGGATCAGTTCCGCGAGCTTGCAGCACAGCTGCGCGATCTTGCAAAAGGAAAAGATATATACGTTGTCGATTGCCGTATCGAAGGGCATGCGCTGCTTAATGGGATATCCATTTCATGGTATGGCGATCGCAACTGGGCTAACAAAGGAATGACGCTTGAGGAGGCCGAAAAGGATGAGTATGAACGATTCAGCTCTCTGGTCGGAAAGAAAATCACCGCGTATGCTGTCTCAGACAATGTTCCGGGTGAGAGTGCGGAGATTTCTGTAGACAGATGGATGACGGAAAAAGAACTTGTGGAGAGCGAAGGGTTCCATTATCTGCGGCTTCCCTGCCAGGATCACAGCTGGCCCTATGAAGAAGCTATAGATATGTTCATCGACTACGTACAGAATATTGATACGGATCAAGCCTGGCTGCATTTCCACTGCCATGCGGGAAAAAGCCGTACCGCTATATTCATGGCAATCTACGACATGATGAAAAACCCTGATGTGGCGTTTGAGGACATAATGCTCAGGCATGCTATGACAGGAAGCAACTATCTCCCTTATGCTGACCCCAAAAGCGATATAGCTGATGTTTATGTTTTAAGAGCGAAACGGATCCGTCAAGTATATGACTATATTCAGGAGATGAATGGCAACTACACAATTCCGTGGAGCGAGTGGGTAGCACAGAAGGATTCATAACAGAAGACAGAAATACGAACAAAAGGGCAGGGCTCAAATTAATGGAATGGTTCTGGTATATCATAGCTTCCCTTGGAGCCGGGATCGGAACCGGGCTTGCCGGATTGTCGGCGGCAACGGTAATGGTGCCGATCCTGATCGTCTTATGCCCGTCCTTCTCCGGAGAGACGGGTGCATACCAGGCGACAGCGATTGCGCTGGCATCGGATATCCTCGGTTCAGCGGTCACGACCTATACCTATGCAAAGAATAAAAACATTGACCTGAAGCGCGGCTGGATCATGCTGGTATGCATCCTTACCATGTGCACAGTCGGAAGTTATGCCGCTTTTTTGGCAGGAAACGTGGTGCTCGGCAGTTTCACTTTGTTTCTAACGTTTTTCATAGGCATCCGCTTTCTTGTAAAGCCGGATACCAGCCGCAAGGAACAGGCGGCAAAAGGTGAAAAACTGGACTGGAATGGCGTCGCGATCTCCTTATTCTTCGGCCTCACCATCGGCTTCGGCACCGGTTTTGTCGGAACGGGCGGCGGTATGATGATGCTTGTGGTATTTACAGTTTTCCTTGGGATGGAACTCAAGACAGCTGTAGGTACCAGTACCTTTATCATGACTTTCACAGCGCTGATCGCTTCCGTCAGTCATATTCTGATCCATCCGGCGATTTTGTTAGAGAAGTGGGACGTGATGCTCCTTTGCATTACAGCAGCCACAACGGCTTCTCTTGTATCAGCCCGTTTTGCCAACCGGGTGAGTAATCGGACAGTGGGACTTGTAACGGGAGCAGTCCTGACTCTTTTGGGCGGCTCCATGCTGTTATTGAACTTCTGGCCTCAGATTTCCGCTTTCCCGCTGGCAGTGCAGACTTTACAAGGATTATGCAACCTGGTTCTGTACATCATTCCCTGTGTACTGATTCTGCTTTTGATCCGGTTCTTTACCAGAGTGCCGTCTTTTGTATTTCGAAAATTACTTCATATCGTTGCCTTTACCTGTTTTACAGTAATGATGCTGGCGGCAAAAAGCTGGCAGTCAGCAGCGCTGACCTACGTGATCATCGCTGTTTTGGTCTATCCGCTGCTGTCGCTTTTCGAGAGCGAGGACTGGTACAGCAGGCTGTTCGTGCAGAAATCGCCGGGAGAAATAAAGCGGAGCCTCCTCATGCTCTTTTTCATGTTCGCGGCAGTGATCACGGTTTCATGGGGACTGTTTCATAACAAACATGCCGCTGCAGCTGCAATTCTGATGTGGGGCGTTGGCGATGCAACAGCGGCTCTGGTTGGAATCCCATTCGGAAAACATAAGGTAAATATAAAACCTGTAAACGGGAAAAAATCGTGGGAAGGTTCAGGCGCTATGCTCCTCGTTTCTGCATTTACGGGGATTATGCTCCTATTGCTGTACGGCGGATATTCGGCGGCAGTTTCTGTGCTTTGCGCTCTGACAATGGGCGCTGCAGGAACGATTGTCGAGCTGTTCTCTCCCAGTGAGTGGGATACGGTCACGGTGCCGGTTGCGATGCTTGCTATTGCGCTTATCATGTTGTGAAGACAGTGCGAACGGAAGGGAATTTGTAGAGATTGACTGTATCAGAATTATACAAAGTCCGAAAAAGAAATGATTTAATGCAGTAAACATGTCATACTTATGACATGTTTATTTTTATATAATACAGTCGGAGCGTGAGAATTATGAAGATAGACAGACTGATCGGAATCTTATCCGTCCTGTTGCAGAAAGACAAAGTTACGGCGCCTGAGCTGGCAGAGCGTTTTGAGGTGTCGAGAAGAACAATAAATCGAGATATAGAGGACCTGTGCAAGGCGGGTATCCCTATACGTACTTCGCAAGGCACGGGCGGCGGGATCAGCATTATGGACGGCTACAGGATGGACCGGACGATCCTGACATCGAAGGATATGCAGATGATCCTGGCCGGTCTGCGGAGCCTGGACAGCGTGAGCGGCAGCAGTTATTACGGTCAGCTGATGGAGAAGATCCGGGCAGGTTCTTCTTCGTTTATAAGCGGCAGAGATTCCATTTTGATTGATCTTTCCTCCTGGTATCGGGAGTCTCTGACGCCTAAGATCGAGACCATACAGGATGCGATCGGAGACAGACATCTTGTCAGGTTTCATTACTTTTCTCCATCCGGCGACAGCGAGAGAACGGTAGAACCCTATTATCTGGTGTTTCGCTGGTCGAGCTGGTATCTCTGGGGTTGGTGCAGGGACAGAGCGGATTTCAGGCTCTTCAAACTGAACCGCATGGACAGCGTTCAGGAAACGGAGGAGAACTTCGAATGCAGAGAAGCGCCGATGCCGGATCTGTCGAATGAGAAGATTTTTCCCGGCAGTATAAGGGTAAAGGCACTGTTTGATGCGGATCAGAAATGGCGGCTGGTAGAGGATTTCGGCCCGGGATGCTTCGCGGAGAGTGATGACGGGAGGCTCCTTTTCACAGCGGATTATACGGACCTGGAGAGCCTGGTCACCTGGCTCATGACATTCGGAGATAAGGCGGAAGTGCTTGAGCCGCTTGAAGCCAGAGAAGCTGTTTCGCAGATGGCAAAGAAAATGGCGATACTATACGGGGATCAATAACCGGAGGGAAATCAAATGGCTTTCGATTATAAGAAGGAATACAAAGAGTTTTATATGCCAAAAAAGACACCGGCGATCGTCACAGTTCCGAAGATGAACTATATCGCCGTCCGCGGCAGCGGTGATCCCAATGAAGAAGACGGGGATTATAAAAAGGCGATCGGACTTCTGTACGCGATAGCGTTCACTATCAAAATGAGCAAAAAGGGAGATCACAAGATCGAGGGATATTTTGACTATGTGGTGCCGCCTCTGGAAGGCTTCTGGTGGCAGGAGGGAATTAAAGGCGTTGATTACAGCCGCAAGGCAGATTTTCATTGGATCTCCGTGATCCGTCTCCCGGATTTTGTGACGGAGGAAGATCTTCAATGGGCGGTGCAGGAAGCGACGGAAAAGAAGAAGCAGGATTTCTCCAAGGTAGAGTACATTACAGTGGAAGAGGGCTTATGCGTGCAGTGCATGCATATCGGTTCTTATGACGATGAACCTGCTGCCGTGCAGCTCATGCATGAATTCATGGAGCGGGAAGGCTATGAGCTTGACATTACGGATCGGCGCCTGCACCATGAGATATATCTGAGCGACGCCAGAAAAGTCGCGCCTGAGAAATTAAAGACAGTGATCCGGCATCCGATCAAAGTAAAGGGGGAGTAAATTTATGGAATACATCAGAGTTACTAAGGAGAATCTGGAGAAGGAACACATCTGCTGCGCCATTTCGAATAATAAAGACGTGCAGGTCTCGTCAAAGAAAGCGTGGCTCGCCGACAGATTTGAGGAGGGGCTTGTTTTCCTGAAGAGCACAGAGCGGGGCAAATGCTTTATTGAGTATATTCCCGCAGAGAATGCGTGGGTCCCGATTGATGCGGACGGGTATATGTACATTGACTGTCTTTGGGTTTCCGGCTCTTTCAAGGGACACGGATATTCTTCCGATCTGCTGAACGCATGTATTGAAGACAGCAGAGAAAAGGGGCGGAAAGGATTGTGCATTCTGGCTGCAGCAAAGAAGAAACCGTTCCTCGCAGATCCGAAGTTCCTGAAATACAAGGGATTTACGGTATGTGACGAGGCGGACAACGGGATACAGCTGTGGTATCTGTCTTTTGACAGGGACGCAGATAAACCGAAGTTCAAAGTATGTGCCAAACACCCTCATATTGATGAAAAAGGATACGTTTTGTACTACACCAGCCAGTGCCCGTTCAACGCCAAGTACGTGCCGGTCCTGGAGAGGACTGCAAAAGAGAACGATATACCGTTCCGGGCGATTCATATCGAGAGCCGGGAAGAGGCGCAGAGCGCACCGACACCGATCACGAATTACGCCCTGTTCCATGACGGAGAGTATGTCACGAATGAGCAGATGAACGACAAAAAGTTCCTGAAGCTGATAAACAGATGAATAGATCCCCTGAACCGTGTCTGGTTTGGGGGATCCTTTTTTCAGTGATTGAAGAATACGCCGGAACGTGATACTTTGGACTAAATGAAGCGCTGTAAACACTGAAGAAAAAGCTTACATAACAGCGCTGCAGGAGTGTTGAATGGGTTATATCAAAGTTATTTACACAGGTCTTCTTGTATTCCCGTTTATAGCTGTATTATTTACTCTGCCATACGCAGTGTATCAGTATAACAGGCATGGTTCGGTATCAAAATACAGGACCTTGATCATCTATAGTTATATCCTCTACATGCTGGTCGCGTTTTTTATGGTCTGCCTTCCGCTTCCGGACAGGGCATCGACAGTAGGAAATACGTGGAGGGAACACCTTAATCTGATCCCACTGAGGCAGGTATGGCTGTACTGGCACAATAAACCGTTTGGAATTGCGACTTTGAAAGCATATCTTACGAGTATGTCGCTCTGGCAGCTGTTGTTCAATATCCTGCTGACCGTACCATATGGCGTATACATGCGTTATTATTTCAAACTGAGCCTGAAGCGTACAATTCTTTACTCGTTCTTACTGAGCCTTTTCTATGAAACGAGTCAGATAACAGCGCTTTTCGGCATCTATCCGGGACCATACAGACTGGCGGATGTTGAGGACCTGATCTGTAATACGATGGGCGGAGCCGCAGGCTATTATATGGCATCTGTATTTGCCGGGGTGCTTCCGAGCAGAGATGAGATCGATGAAGAATGCAGAAAGGCCGGCACCAGGATCACAGGAATGCGCAGATTCTGGGCGGCGCTTTTCGACTATGTGTGCATCACCGCGCTGTATATCTTCTTGCTCGGTGCGATCCGGATCATTAACCCTGAGTTTACCGGTTATTCCATATATGGGGAGGTATATGGCTGGACATTTTTCTGCATAGTATCTCTCCTGCAGGTCATCATAACGAAAGGATTAACACTTGGACATGCTTCCTGCAGGATGATCCTTGTGTCAGAAAACGGAGGATTCGCGTCAGCAGGACAACTTGTAAAGCGCTATCTGTGCTTGTGGCTGTTTACTGAGATGCCGCTGATCATAGCAAGCCTGCTCATGAATGTACGGTTCGCTGTCATAATTGACCTCCTGATACTGGGGCTGACCGTTGCCTCGCGCATCTATTTCATTATGTATTTCATCAATGCGGTATTCCGGAAAGGGAAACTTATGCCGCATGATAAGCTCAGCGGAACACTTTATATGGCAACGAAGCTGCCTGAGTGATATTGGTGAAGCTTTGCCGGAAAATCGGAAGACAGTGAGTGTTCAAGGCTCGCAAAGCGAGCCGCACGCGTGTGCATTATTTATCTCAGAGGGGGATTGTACCCCCTCGAGATAAAACTATTCAATATAAAACTTAAAGGGGGTATAGGGTATGAAAATCACAGTAATAGGACCTGGAGCAATGGGACTTTTGTTCGGAGGCAAGCTTGCCGCCTGCGCGGACGTGTCATTGATCGGCAGCAATCCTAAAAATCTTAAGGAGATCAACGAAAACGGCGTTACCATTAAGCGAGGGGACAGCAGTGTAACAAGAAAGATCCCCGCATATCCCGGCGGCAGCTGCAGCGAGCCGGCGGATGTGGTGATGCTCTTTACCAAGGCGTATCAGATTAGGGACGTCCTACGTGAGAACCGAGGACTGATCGGTCCGGATACCCTTCTGCTCACACTGCAGAACGGAGCCGGGCATGAGCGCGTGATGCGGGAATTCGCGGATTCGGCACATGTGCTGATCGGAACGACCAAGCAGGGAAGCTCAAGGGAGAGCGCCTCTGTCATCATCAACAGCGGACTGGGAGAGACCGTATTCGGAGGCGCCCCCGCAGAGGGCGAACCGGGGCCGGATAAGGAAAGGCTCGAGGAACTTCGTTCTGTATTTGAGAGCGCGGGTTTCCCCTGTGCAGTCAGTGATAATATCCGGTTCGAGGTCTGGAACAAACTGATGATCAACGCTTCAGCGAGCGTTCTTTCAGGAGTACTGCAGGTGGCACAGGGCTATGTGGCAGAGAATGAGAATGCCTGGTCTATCTGCCAGGACCTGATCCGCGAGATCTGTGCGGCAGCAGCAGGCCAAGGCGCGATCTTTGATCCGGAGGAACAGATCCTTCGCGTGCGCGATCACCTCAGAAAAGCGCCGGGCGGCTTCACCAGTATCTATTCGGATCTGAAGAACGGAAGAAAGACGGAGGCAGACTTTATTTGCGGCGCAGTTGTGCGCGCGGCTCAGGATCAGGGATTGCAGGTACCGGTTCAGGAGACGATCCTGCGCCTTGTTCATGCGATGGAAGAGAGATGACGCACGATAATGCACATGCGTGCGGAGAGGAAGATGCTGCCGAAGGGCAGCCTGTACGCGGCGCAGCGGCTTGCGTGCTATACCTTGGAATAGAATTAGGGCTGTTGCATTTTGCTGGTTGATCAGCAAGGGCAGCGGCCCTTTATCTCTGGCAGTGCAGCTATTGCGATGCTTGTCATAACGCTGATCATATTATAGAATGGCTCTTTGAACTACAATCGTCTTTATAAAAGACAGTTATTAAGACAGAATAAAACGGAGCAATGAATAATGAGAAGAATAAAGAAAGTACTGACAATTATTATCATGTTGACACTGATGACCAGTTTCGCCGGCTGTGCCAGATTGCAGAGCGGAATCCATGATCTCCACGGAAGCATCATCGGAAACGAATACAATATTGACATATTCGACAATACCGGGATCCGTACTCTGAGATCCCACGGGAAAAAGATCGACATCGACAACAATATTGTAGAGGAAAGGACCTATTCCTCCACTACCGACGAATGGTATTCGACTAAAACCCTGAGTTCTGTGATCACGATCACGATCGACGGCAAGCAGCTGATCTCCTGTGGAGACACCTGTATTTTTTACGACAAACGGCTCACGCCGGAGTATGAATTTTATCTGGACAAAATAGAGAGCGATTCATCAGGGCTTCTGGACTCGACACTGATCAGCGGAAGGGTGAACAGCATCAAAAATGAATTCGGAAAACCTATGGTCGTGATCATCAAATCACAGATGGGAGCGCCGATCTATGCTTTTTCAGGGGATAAGGTCTACTGGGACATCCAGGAAGACCTGCCGAGGTTTACAAAGCTGATGATCGACGGAAAAGCGCTCTATGTCCACAGGGCTAATTTCCAGATCATTGACAAGGCATTACTGGACTGAAGCGGAACGTGGGATGGTTCGCTATGCGAGCCTCAACGATTAAGAACGGAGATTCATTTACTGAGGTGGCAAGAGTGAAAAATCACTCTGATGAGCTTATTTTTCACTCACAAGGTTTGCGTCGAAGCGCCGCAAACCTTGAGATCGCATCGGAGAATACGCAATTTAAAAGTCCATATACGAAAGACTTTTAAATGCGAAATTCTCCTCGCGTGTCTTCGCGCAAAGCGCTTCGACATGAAGGTAATCATGATGGGACTTGGAACGATCATCAACAGCGCAGCTATAGTGGCCGGAGGGCTGGTCGGACACTTTACCGGAAAGCTTTTCGGGCAGGAGCAGCAGGAGGCAATAAACAAAGCATGCGGCGTCAGTGTTCTTTTTATTGCGATCGCAGGCGCGATGCAGGGAATGCTGTACATAGACGGCGGGAAGATCATCAGCGGGAAGTCCATGCTGGTGGTGCTCTGCCTTGCTTTGGGCACAATAGTCGGGGAGTTGATCGGGATTGAGAGAGGCTTTGAGCATTTTGGCGAGTGGCTGAAAATCAAATCCGGCAACAGCGGCGACAAGCAGTTTGTAAATGCTTTTGTCACCGCATCGCTGACGGTATGCATAGGCGCCATGGCTATCGTAGGCGCCATACAGGATGGCATCTCAGGGGATTATTCCACGCTCGCCGTAAAGGCTGTATTGGACTTTATCATCGTCGCGGTAATGACCTCTTCTCTCGGAAAAGGAGCTGCGTTTTCGGCAATTCCCGTTTTGCTTTTCGAAGGAAGCATTACGCTGCTTGCCCGGCTGATCTCTCCGATCATGACGGAGACAGCCACCGCATATCTCTCGCTGATCGGATCCGTCTTAATATTCTGCGTGGGAGTGAATCTGGTGTGGGGCAAGAAGGTACGTGTGGCAAATATGCTGCCGGCCGTCGTATTCGCAGTGCTTGCAGCCTATCTTCCGTGGAGCTTTTGATATCAGATGATATAAAGATCATTCATATGGTACCTTGAAATGATCAGGGCTTCCCGCGTGGAGACGTCACCCATAGAATAATCGTCCGTAGACGTACTGTTCAGGATTTCTTCCGGAACCAGAAGATTATGGGAAAAAGGCTGGGTAGAAACTCTGATTATTCCTGTGCCGGCCGGATCCCGAAGGGTGTAATAAGGATCAAAGACCTTGCAATGATCGTCTTCCTTTCCCGTAATCAAAATATAGTGGCCATAGCTGTTCAGAAAGACGTGGAGAACGACCGCAGAATGATTATTCAGCGCTTCTGTAAGTCTGCTGCCGCTTCCGAAATAAACTTCGTCTTTTTCCGCATAGCTGCTCTCAATAGGCAAAAGTCCCGCATATCTGAGTTCATTCAGCCAGGAACCGAAATAACGGATCGCAGCGCCGCTGGTTCCGTAACGTCCGGCGTGTCCGTTTTCATCAAAGCTGTCAAGAGTGCCCTGGCCGATATGACGGATGAGATCCGGAGGGATCTCTTCGCGATCAAACATGTAAACGATCGCGTTTGTCATGGATGTCGGGCCGCAGTCATATTCAGTTGCCTGGTAGCGCAGAGGTGTTTTCATGATTTTCGTTCTCTTGAATGTCCCGGTTGTCAGAGCAGAGCGTAGTCCAGGAAGATAAGCTTCATGTCTTCCGGATTTTCAATATACTCATTTTTGTGTGCGGTTCCTGTCAGAGCACAAATGCCGTTCTTGTAAGCCCGGAGCAGGCAGGGTTCGACGGGCTCCCATTTTTTGTTATCGAGGGGAGAAGTCGCAAACAACAGAGACTGTCCGATCTGCTTTACGAACAGGCTGCCTCTCAGGTTTTCATGGACATAGAACAGGCTGCCGTCGAAAAGCAGGAAGTTCACTTTGTTGTGGGCGGTTATATCCTGAACGACGCGGTCGACGACATCGAAGCGCTCTTTCTCTTTTAATACATGCCCCTTTTTCGCGGTTTCCGCATTGATCTGATCGATAATATACAGCAGGATCCGCTCGCTGTCCGTCTGTCCGACCTGCGTATGGATATATTTGTCAAGCAGCGGACAGTCGAAGATCGTGCCGTTATGCATAAACGTCCAGGATCTTCCGCTCTTATCGCGCCTTGTGAAGGGATGGCAGTTGTCGTACTCCATCTGGCCGCGGGTCGCAAATCTTATATGGGCCATCATGGTCCGGGCGCGAACAGATGCCTTAAGGCGCGCCTTCAAATAGCTGCTCCGAAAAGCAGCTTCCGGCTCTTTTTCAATGTTTACCCCATCTCCGCTGAAAACAGCGATCCCCCATCCGTTAGGGTGATCTGTGCTGTGGCAGACAAAAGATTTGAGATATTCATTTACGGTCACCGCATAAGGACCGGTCAGGCCAAACAGTTCACACATCGCCGGTTTTCTCCCTGAATTTAGTTGCTCTATTTTACAATTTATTTACCTACTATGTCAATAGGTGAATGGGAGGGGCACATATTCATTCGACAAGAGGGAGATGAGGATTTACAATAGTAAAGAGTATTTAAGACCACAAGGAGAATTTAAAGATGAGCAACAATCAGTCAGCTGCAGAGACCCCGCAGATGAGCAGGGATAAAGTCATCATCAGGACAAGCATCATAGGTATTCTTGCGAATGTTCTGCTCGCCGCGTTCAAAGCAGCTGTCGGAATTGCATCTAATTCTATCGCGGTGGTACTTGATGCGGTCAATAATCTGTCCGATGCGCTTTCGTCTATTATTACGATCGTAGGGACGAAACTGGCAGGAAAACTTCCCGATAAGAAGCATCCTCTCGGATACGGGCGGATCGAGTATATCAGCGCCATGATCGTATCGGGAATCGTGCTTTATGCCGGTATTGCTTCTGCCGTTGAATCTGTAAAAAAGATCATTCATCCGGAGAAACCTGAGTACAGCGTTATCTCATTAGTGATCATTGCGGTCGCGGTCGTCGTCAAGATCGTTCTCGGCCGCTATGTAAAATCCAAGGGCGAGGAGGTCAACTCCGGCTCGCTTGTCGCGTCCGGGTCAGACGCGATGTTTGACGCGATCCTTTCCGCGTCAGTTCTGGCCTGCGCGATCATCTTTATGATAACCGGGATTTCCCTGGAGGCATTTGTCGGAGCAGTTATCTCTGTCATCATCATCAAGTCAGGTGTGGAGATGATGATCGAGACATTGAACGAAATTCTCGGAGTGAGAGCGGATCAGGAGACCACGGACCGGATCAAGGAGCTTTTGACAGGGGAAGAAGAAGTGCAGGGAGCGTATGACCTGATCATGTTCAACTACGGGCCCGATAAGAATCTTGCCTCTGTGCATTTGGAACTTCCGGACACCATGTCTGTCAGGGAGGTCGATCGCCTCACCAGAAAGCTGGAGAGGAAAGTATATAAGGAAACAGGTATCGTCTTAGTTGCAGTCGGGGTGTATTCATACAATACGGGAGATGACGAAGCTGCGAGAATCCAGAAAGACGTGCGCGAAAGAGTGCTGTCCCACGATTGGGCTGTTCAGGTGCACGGGTTTTATGTGGATGTGGATACAAAAGAAATGACATTTGATGTTGTCATAAGTTTTGATATTAACCCCAGAGAGGCGCTCACCATTCTAAACGGGGAAATGAAGAAGGCTTATCCTGATTACAAGATCGCAATAGCGCCGGATGTCGATGTATCAGTGACGCAGTTGTGATAAATGAGGGCTCGCGAAGCGGGCCGTAAAGGAGCGGGCAGTGGACCGGAATGAGATTCTTTCTATAAAGAAGAAACAGCTGGACAAGCTGAGGGAATACCGAAGCGGATTGTATAAAGCTCCGCAGCTGAGGCAGCTCTTTTTTGAACTCACGCTGAGGTGCAATTCAGCTTGTTTTCACTGCGGAAGCCGCTGTACGCCGCAGTCGCCGGATGGCCTGCCGGCGGGAGAATATCTGAGAGTTCTTGATCAGGTAAAGGAGCGGTACGGAAACCGGTTGACACAGGTCTGCCTGACCGGAGGGGAACCCCTGCTTTACAAGGATTTTTTCACTTTGGCGCAGGAGATCCACGAGAGAGGATTCCGGTGGGGAATGACTTCCAACGGGACATTGATCAGCCGTGACACCGCGCGCAGGCTGCGGGAGACCGGAATGGGTACGATCTCGATTAGTGTAGATGGCCTGCCTGAAACGCATGACCGTCTTCGTGGGATGCCCGGTGGCTTTGAGCGGACTATGGAAGGTGTGCAGAACCTTATTGAAGAGGGCGGCTTTCATGCCATACAGGTCACTACGGTCATCAACCATCAGAATATTGAGGAGCTGGACGCGCTCTTTGACTATTTTGCCGATGTAGACATCGACTCCTGGCGGGTGATCGGCCTCGAACCGATCGGACGCGCGCTGGAACATCCGGATCTTCTGCTGACTCCGGAAGATCAGAGAAGGCTCTTTACTTTCATTCGGGAGAAGCGGATCGCCGATTTCCCTGTGACTTACGGCTGCTCTCACTATCTGGGGCTGGAATGGGAGAGGGAAGTCCGCGACTGGTATTTTCTCTGCAATGCCGGAGTTTATGTGGCCGGGATCCTCAGTAACGGGGATATAAGCGCGTGTCTGGACATTGAGCGCAGAGCGGAGACCATCCAGGGCAATATAGCAAAAGATGACTTTATTGATGTCTGGGAAAACAGATTTGATCTGTACCGAAGACCTCTTTCTGGGCGCAGCGAAACCTGCCGGAATTGCACGGCGCAGGAATATTGCGCAGGGGGCGCTTTCCACAGCTGGGATTATGACCGCGATGAACAGAGGATTTGCATGAGGGGAATCTTGTTTGATATGATATAACCCAGGGGGATGTCCCCCGCCTTTACAGGCGGCGCAGCGGCTCGCTCTGCGAGCCTTGAAAAAACGGGCAGCAGTACGTGTTTCGATATGGAGGGAAGCATGGAAAACAGAATTATCACGATCAGCCGTGAATACGGCAGCGGCGGACGCGAAATAGGAAGAATGGTGGCTGAAAAGCTCGGCATCAAATGCTATGACTCGGACCTGATCCAGAGGACCGTCGATAAGAGCGGATTTAATGCCGATTACGTCAAGGAAGGCGGAGAAGATGCCGCAGGGGGATGGTTTTCCATGTTCCTGGCTGACCGGACGAGGGGAAAGACCAATCAGGATAAACTCTGGGAAGCTCAAAGCCAGGTCATCACTGAACTGGCGGACAATGAGTCCTGTGTGATCGTCGGCCGCTGTGCCGATTACATTCTTCGGGCCAGGGCGGACTGCCTGACTGTTTTTATCCATGCTGATGCGGATAAGCGCGCGGCGCGCGCAGTCAAGGAGTATGGCGATCGCGAAGATACCGTGCAGAAGCGGGTAAAAGAAAAGGACAAGCGCAGAGCTGCTTACTATCAGTTCTACACGGATATGAAATGGGGCGAGGCAAGGAACTATCATGTATGCCTTGACAGCGGAGAGCTGGGAATTGAGAAATGTGCTGAGATCATCGCGCAGTTGTACTGAATATCGAACCATCTGCGAGTCTCTTCCGGGATCGGAAGAGACTCGTTCTGTTTTCGGGACCCGGAATCCCAGCGGAGGAGCAGCTTTTGTAAGCTTGGAACACTCAAATTCATCCGTTGTTGCGGACAAACGAATATACAGGTGCAGATGTATGATATACTGAACAAAATTCCGCATACTGCGGCGGCAGCCGGAAACAGTTCGTTCATTAATATGTAATTGCGCATGAGACATATGACTATACAGAAAAGAATAATGCTGGCAAGTGCTTTGTCAGTCATTGTATCCGCCTTATTGATCGTAAGCTTATGGGCCGGCTATGAACATTTTAACAAGAGGATAATTGTGTATCCCGTCAGACGGGCCTCGGACGGCGGCGACCGCCTGACGGAGACGATCAATGTCCTTTACACCTTTGAGGTCGAATTGTTTGAGATGAACCGTACCGCAGCTTCGGATTCAGACGGGCATGGGGAAACGCTGGTCCTGGAGCCGGACCGGGCGCGAATTGAGGAATTGGACGATCTGGGCTATCACTTTGGAGTAGAAACTGAAGGCAGCGAAGCTTTTTCGAACTTGAACAGCGAGGATATGATTTTTCTCTCAGAAGTCTCCGATGCGGTATCAGAAGGTGTATTTTGGTCAGAAAAAGGGCTTTTGATCCGAAACGATATTGTTGTAATGGAGCACCCTTGCCATATAACGTGTGTCTATAACAGGGAGCGGGCAGATCCACGCGTCGTCCGAAAACGGCTTGCGTATCGAAATGACGCTGCCATCCATAAATTAGGAGGTAAGAGTGAAGAAAATACTGATTGTTGAAGATGATAAACTGGCAGCGGAGCTGGAAAGGGACTATCTGGAAGCTTCGGGATACGAAGTGGATATCTGCGGAAACGGAAGTGACGGACTGCTGAAAATGGAGAGTGAAGAGTACGACCTGATCATTTTGGATATCATGCTTCCGGAAATTAACGGTTTTGAGATCTGCCGCAAAATCAGGCAGAAAAAGCACGTCCCCATTATTCTGGTAACAGCAAAGACAGAGGATCCTGACCTGATTCGCGGGCTGGAACTGGGTGCGGATGACTACATTATAAAACCGTTTAATCCGGCAGAACTGGTGGCAAGGGTCAAGGCTCACATCCGCATTCATGAGATGCTGCTTGATCAAAGCGGAAGTGAAAAGGAAGAGATCGTTTACAGAGATCTGGTAATCTCCGTGCCTTACCGCAAGGTGACGGTGCGCGGGAATGACGTATACCTCAAGAATCGGGAGTATGAAGTCCTGTACTATCTTGCTTCCCACCCGGGCGTAGTTTTTTCCAGGGAAAAACTGTATGAAGAACTCTGGGGACAGGAAGCCGGATCAGATACGGCGACGGTCATGGTCCATATAGGGCGGATCCGCGAGAAGATCGAGGCAAACCCGCAGAAGCCGGAGTATATCATAACTGTCTGGGGAGCCGGATATAAATTCGGGCAGGGAATGTCTTAGCCCTTGTCCTATCTGTCATTACGTTCCTGATCCCGGGCTTGCTCGTGAATACATGTAAGCTGGAGATCATGCGCTGCAATTCTGTTTTGAAGCCATTTGTCAGGATCATGGCTGTCCTTGAGACCTTGTTCGCTCTGTGGCATGTCCTGAGAGCCGTAATGAAGTATAATAGTGAATCATAATATTTTGACAAAGGAGACAAGACCATGTTCAGAGAAATGCTTCGAAAAAAGCAGCAGATCACAAATGAGGAATGCATCAAAATATTAAATGAGGAACCGCGCGGCGTCCTGTCCGTGATCGGAGACGACGGTTATCCGTACGGGATGCCGATCAATCACTATTACTGCGAAGAGGACGGCAAACTCTATTTTCACAGCGGAATGAAAGGCCACAAGATCGACGCGATCATGCGCTGCGACAAAGCTTCCTACTGCGTCTATGACAGCGGTTACAGAAGAGAGGGAGAGTGGGCTTTGAATATTCGCAGCGTGATCGTCTTCGGGCGCATCGAGATCATTGAGGACAGGGAGAAAGTATATGAGGTCGCCCGCAAGCTCAGTTACAAGTTTACAGATGACGAGGAGTATATTGAGAGGGAGATCAAACATGCCGGACCAAGGACGCTGATGTTCGCGCTTGTTCCTGAGCACATGACCGGGAAACTGGTCAATGAAGCGTAGCGGCTTGCTTAGAGAGCATTAATAGAGGAGAACGCTTTGAATATTTTGACACGGGAAGACAATAATATTGAAAATCTTCGCAACCGGTATCCGGGAGGGCTGCATTTTGTGGTAGGAGATACTCATGGAGAACCTCCGACACTGAGGGCGCTTTTTGAAAAGATCAGGTTTGACCCCGAAAAGGACTATGTTTATTTCGTGGGAGATTATAATGCGGGAAGCCGCGTCCGCATGCTGCTGGAGTATATTTCACAGTATTACAGCGGGGATTACACAAAGCCGGGATGCCATCTGATCAGAGGAAATCACGAGAGGGAGCTCTGGCCTGAATATCCCCTCGGGAATCTTCCGGATATCATGGTGCTTAGGGGAAAGCAGCTGAACTATTATCTGGCTCACGCAGGAATGGTAACTAAAGCCTTTGACCTGATCAACCGGGACATGGCAGATCATCCTCAACAGAAGGTATTTGCTTACAGGCTGGATGAGAGCGTCGCCGGATATGACGCGCCGCTCAGAAAGATCGTCTGGTCCAGGAGAGGCCTGTATTCGCAGAGATCAAGGTGGCATGCATGGCCTTCCGAGGAGAGTCTGCGGCAAAACAGAGCCTGTATCATACACGGACACGTACCGTATTGCTTTTTGATGAGAGAATGGAACGGCTACGGAGACCGGAATCTTTTCTGGAAGAATCAGCATATATGGTTCA
Organism: Lachnospiraceae bacterium; assembly: GCA_045113775.1. GTDB lineage: Bacteria > Bacillota > Clostridia > Lachnospirales > Lachnospiraceae > CAG-791. The sequence goes on from JBGUJH010000125.1 coordinate 16,922, forward strand.
GTGAAGATCTACAGTCCTTTAATGTAGACGCTAACGTCAAAGGGCATTATCAAAACGGGGAAGGCGAACGCGGACTCGCATGTGTGTGCCTGGAAGTGCTGGAAGAGACAGCCTCCCGTCACGGCGGTCATCTGTCTGTCGAGGGTATACAAAAGGAGGAAAACGGAGTTTTTGCGGCGCCGTATTTATACAATACAGCAGGAAACTTTGACGGCGATATTAAGCGCATTACAGACGCGAAGCTTCCAATGAAGACGATCACGCTCGGAGAAGATGGGGAACCGCGGATCGTGCAGCCCGGTGATCAGGAAGAAAGATATTGAAGATGAGAAAGCCTGTTTGTTTAAAGACAAAAGACAGCAGGGAAACAGGAAGAATTTCACGATCAGACGGGATATATAACAAATAGTCAGTGGACAGAGTGCAGAATTGTAAGATCAAGAAACCTGAAAGGAGGAAAAAAGATGTTGAGCAAAAGACTGATAGCAGTGAATCTGTCTGCCGCAGTCCTGATGGCTGTCATGACCGGCTGCGGAAATACATCCGCCCCGGCATCCAATCCCGTCTCGGAGCAGCAGTCAGCTGAGCAGACATCTGAGGCCCCCGCTCAATCCGCAGATCAGAAGGAGCAGGCCGAAGAGAAGGAAAGCGCGACGGAAGAAGCGCAGACGACGGCCGTCGAAGCCGGGCAGGAAGAAGGGGAAGCGCCGGCAGAACAGGAGGCTTTCGCTCAGGAGAAAGGAGCTGCAGTAAAAGCGCTCGAGGACAGGATGAAGCAGGAACGCGAGGCGGTCTATGTGTATAAGGATTTCGGCCTTACGGAAAACCACTTCACACAGAAAGCCAAAATGTTCGGTTCGGACGAGCAGCTCGTGAGGGATATGGATGAGAACTGGAGAGAAAACCCTTATTCAGGCACGTCCTGTATCAGATGTGAAGTGACAACGGCTCAGGACGACTGGGGCGGATGGCTCTTTCTGAACGGCTATCTTCACGAAGGGGAGACAACTCCGCTTCTTAATGACGGCAGCGCGGACGGACAGGGACTGGACCTTACGGGCGCAACGGAGCTGCGCTTTATGGCCAGAGGAGAAAACGGGGGAGAGACCGTTGAATTCTTCACAGCCGGATTCGGCTACGACGGAGTGACTAACAGGAAAAATGTGGAGTTCCCGGACAGTTCGACCAAGAGATCTGCCGGCAGGATCACACTGACCGATGAATGGGAAGAGTATTCGATCCCGCTCTCGTCTGCGGATATGAGCTATATTGTCTGCGGCTTCGGCTACGTGCTCAATGACGTGATGAACGGAGATGCAGACAATGTGTTCTACCTGGATGAGATCCGGTTCTGCGGGGATATCGCGTCGGCGGACAGCGCGCCGGTGCTGCTCCGCTCTTACGATACGGACAATGTGTATATCCGGAACGCGGCGTTTACCTATGACAACGCGCTGGCAGGCATGGCATTCCTTTCCGAAGGAATGAAGGATCAGGCAGAGCAGATCATGGACGCCTTTGTATACGCGGTCCGCAATGACAGGGCAATGGAAGGAAACGGGCAGGCTGATGAAGAAGGAGCAAAACGTATCCGCAATGCCTATGCAGCCGGTGATATAAGCGCGTTTCCCGGCTGGGAGAGCGGTGCCAAGCTCCCCGGCTGGTACGACAACGAAGCCGGAGAGTGGTATGAGGACCGCTACCAGGTCGGCAGCAATGTGGGAAACACATCGTACGCCGCTATAGCCCTGATGCAGTACTACAAAGCATACGGCGGCGAGCAGTATCTTGAGACAGCCCGCGCGCTGATGGACTGGGTGCTCGAAACCTGTTCGGATGACGGAGACGGCTTCACGGGCGGTTTTGACGGATGGCAGGAGGGCGACCCTCCGGCGGTCTATACTTTTACTTACAAATCGATCGAGCACAACATCGACGCATACGCGGCCTTTTCCGCACTTTATGCCGCGACAGGCGAGTCAAAATACAGCGATGCCGCGGACAGTGCGCTGAGATTCATTAAGTCCATGTATGACAGCGAACAGGGACTCTTTATGACAGGGACTCTCGACGACGCAGTGACGCCCAATACAGGGGTCGTCGTACTGGATGCTCAGGTGTGGTGCGCGATGGCGCTGGGAGAAGAATTTGCCCCCTATGCTGACGCGCTGAAAGTTGTAGAGACGATGAAGACAGAAGAAGGCGGATATCCGTTCTGCCTCGAGAACAGGAACGGCGGCTGGTGGGCGGAAGGCACAGCCTATACGGCCCTTATGTACCGGGGGCTGGGCAGAGACGCCGAATTCGAAGGTGCAATGAAAGCGCTCGGATCGATCCAGCTTGAGAACGGACTGTTTCCGGCAGCTACGGTTGATAATCTTTCGACGGGGATGGAATTGTTTGACGGCTCGCCGTGGGAATATTCCACGGATGCGCATATCGCGCCGACAGCCTGGTTCATCATGGCTGCAAACGACTTCAACCCTTATATATATTAGAAGAAATAATGCAGCCTTGCAGGTATGAACCACGGGGTGCCGAATTCTATCAGATTCGGCACCCCTGTTATATTGTGCCGTTGACTTTTTTTTGCGCTAAAATCATACTTATTAACAGGAACAAAATGTTCGAAGAGAAGGCTTCTCTGAGAGCAAAGGCATATATGGACGGGAGCAGGAAAAAAATTGCGGAACGGAGGCGGTAATGCAGATATCTGAGGAACGCAACAGTATGATCATTGACGGGATGGCATTTGGCTTTTCTGCCGCGCTGTTATTGGCCTGTATTGCCGGAGCTGCTTATACGCGGACTTTCCGGTCGCTCCCGGCAGACTTTTTCCGCATCCTGACCTCGCCGGGACCGCTGATCACGGACTATTTCATGATCGGAAGCATGCCGGCCGCCTTCCTCAATTCCGGCTTGTGCGGGCTCACTATGGCGCTGTTCATGCACAAGCTGAAAGGGTATTCCCATGTAAACACGCTGGCGGGCTTTTTTCTCGTCATATCGCACTGCTTCTACGGGCTCAATCTCCTCAACATGCTGCCTTGCTTTTTTGCCCCGTTCTTATACCTGAGACAGAGAAATCTCGATTACAATGAAAACCTGCACGTCTGTATGTTCGCTACGTGCTTCAGCCCGTTTGTCAGTGAACTTCTCTTCCGCTATACGCAGGGGCGCAGTTTCATCGCCGGAAAGGCTTCGCTCACAGTAAAGGGTGTTTTTCTGACTCTGCTCTTCCTCCTCATCATCGCTTTTATCGCGCCGGCGATCCTGCCGGGCGCCAAGGCGTGGCATAAGGGGTACAATCTGTACAACGGCGGTCTTGCTTACGGTATCCTGGGATTTTTGCTCTTCAACTTCCTGTACAAGACGATGGGGATCCAGGCGCCTCAGAAGCTGATCGTGGCCAATGCCGTCTACGACCGCTTCGGAAGATCCTACAGACTGTTCGGCAATCTCTTTTTTGTCACACTGTTTGCCGGATGCATAATCGCCGGGTGGTTCCTGAACGGCAGGAGCTTTAAGGGCTTAAGCGTCCTCTTCCGGGACACAGGTTACCAGAGTAATTTCGCGGCAAAATACGGAATGCAGATCTGTCTGATGAATACGGGACTCTACGGCATCCTGTTCCTGGCCTACGTCAACGCGGCCATGCTGTTCACGGACGGCGCGGGGTTCACGGGGCCGACCTTCGGAGTCATTTTGGCGGCCCTGACTTTTACTTCCATGGGACAGCATGTGAGTAATGTGTGGCCGATCTTCCTGGGGTTCCCGCTGCTCTCGTTATTTTCCTCCGCATTCCATTTGCTGGTGGGCGGAGCCAGTACGTGGACGATCTCCTCACAGTCCTATCTGAACAGTGTCGCCTTTGCTACAGGTCTGTGTCCTCTGGTGGGTCATTATGGGATCCGCGCGGGACTTGCGGCTGGAATGCTGTGCGCCTCTCTCTGTACTGCAACGTCGGTACTTCATGGCGGCCTGATGCTGTATAACGGCGGTTTTACCACAGGCGTGGCGGCGCTGATCCTGATCCCTGTACTCGAGCACTATTCAGTACCGAAGAGAAGCGAAATGAAGCAGTATATCAATCTGCAGGATATGATGACCGTGAATGAAACAGTGCCTGGAAAAACCGACTCAAAAAGTGCCTCGGAAAAATGATCAACTTCGTGTATACTGAGAGGTGGCTGCGCAGAGGAAGCACTTCTTCCGCGCAAGAAAACACGAATGAGGTATGAATGGGCAAAAGAATCATAAAGGCAGCTGTCGTTCTCGGTGCGGCGGCGGGTCTTCTGGCGCTCCTGTTCTTCGCGGTAAAGACCAAGAGACTGCAAGTCAACAGATGGATCATCTCTGACAAAGATGTCGTAGGCGTTGATATCTCCGAATATCAGGCGGACGTCGACATGGAAAAGCTTCAGGAGCAGGGCGTTGAGTTTATATATATGAAGGCTACGGAAGGGAGCGGGCACGTTGACGGGTGCTTTGCACAGAACTGGGAGAACGCGCGGGAATGCGGAATACCGGCAGGAGCTTATCACTTTTTTTCCTTCGACAGTCCGGGAGAGCAGCAGGCAGAGAACTATATAAATACCGTCGGAAGCCTTGACGGAAAAATGATCCCCGCGATCGACGTGGAGTATTACGCAGATAAAAAAGAGAATCCTCCTGAAAAGGACGATGTGGTCCGGGAACTCAGGGCGTTTATTGCGGTCCTTGAGAAGGAATATGGGGTAAAACCCCTGATCTATTGTTCCGGTGAGATCTATGACAAGTATCTGGCAAAGAATTTCGGCGAATATCCGAGGTGGGTCAGGAGCATCTACTATCCCGTGACCTTTGAGGCGGGCAGCGACTGGGTCGTCTGGCAGTACTGTGATACGGCAGAACTTGAGGGATATAACGGCGGAGAGCGGTGCATTGATCTCAATGTACTGAAACGAGGGATCGGGACGGAAGATCTCATGGTCAGGTCAGGACAGGAGAAGGTGGAAAAAGCTTCAGATATGTAAAGCGGCCGGGGCGCATGCTGCCCCCGCAGGCCGGTTCCGGATAAGGAGGACAAAAAAGAAATGGTTTACAACAATATCCTTGAGGCAATTGGAAATACGCCCATGATCAGGCTTAACCGGATGCCTGAAGAAGGCAGTGCGGATGTGCTGGTCAAGATGGAAGCCCTGAACGTGGGCGGCTCCATAAAGACAAGGACAGCACTCAATATGATCGAACAGGCGGAGCGGGAAGGGCTGCTGGGGAAGGATACGATCATCGTCGAGCCGACAAGCGGCAATCAGGGCATCGGCCTGGCGCTGGTGGGAGCTGTGAAAGGATATAGGACGATCATCGTCATGCCGGACTCGGTCAGCGAAGAACGCAGAAAACTGGTGCGCCAGTACGGCGCGGAAGTGATCCTGATCCATGATGACGGAGATATAGGCGCGTGCATCGATGAATGTCTCAGGACGGCGCTTCGGATGAAGGACGAGGATCCCAGAGTCTTCGTTCCGCAGCAGTTTGAGAATCCGAACAATACTTTGACGCATAAAAAGTATACGGCATTGGAGATCATGGCGCAGGTCGCGGGACCTGTGGACGGATTCTGTGCCGGGATCGGCACCGGGGGAACGATCACAGGTATCGGTGAAGTCCTCAAAGCGCAGTATCCCGGAATCGAGATCTGGGCTGTTGAGCCCGAAAACGCGGCGATCCTGGCAGGCGGAACCGTAGGAACGCATCTGCAGATGGGAATCGGCGACGGCATCATCCCCGAGATCCTCAATACGCAGATTTATGACGAAATCTATGTGGTGACTGATGAGGAAGCTCTTGAGACCGCCAGGCGCCTCGCGAAGGAAGAGGGGCTCATGGTCGGGATCTCAGCCGGCACAAACGTTGCCGCCGCGCTCAAACTGGCGAAGAAGCTCGGCAAAGGCAAGACAGTCGTAACAGTTTTGCCGGATACCGCAGAGAGGTATTTCTCAACACCCTTATTTGCGGACTGAGAAACGGTGCACGGCGACAAGTATGAGCATATTCGGCGGAACCTATGATATACTGTAAGTATCTGAGCAGATAATCCGGGCGAACGTCCGGGTCTGCCCGGAAGTATCATTAAAGATCATCCGGACGTAGAGTAAGATCCTTTCCTTATTAGTATTGGCAGGGAGGTAAAAGGCATGGCAGATAACAGACCGCGCGGCAGGAAAAGAAATGTGACCGGAGGCGGCACCGGCGTACATCTCAGAGGAGACGGCCTCGGAACAGGCCCGGTAGGATCGGGGACAGCTCCCGGCAGCGGCAGCTCCGGCGGAGGCGGCCAGAGAAACGGAAGAGGCATGGGCGGTCTTCCGCTGATCGTAATAATCATTATAGCTCTGCTTGGAGGCGGCGGATCTCTGGGCGGACTGTTAGGAGGAGGCAGCAGCGGAAGCAGCGGCAGTTATTCTTCCACGGGCAACAGCTGGAATGTAGATGAGGACTATACTCCGAGTTCCGGGAACAGCAACTTCAACTACTATCAGAGCAATTACAGCGGAAACGGTGCATTATCCACGGGATGGGCCTCTGATAACGCCTCACAGACCAGCCTCGACAATGAAGTCGCTTCCGGATCGAGAGAAAAGTTTACCAAGATCAAGGGCGGCGGAGAAGACGTCGTTACGATCATGGTATATCTGTGCGGCACGGATCTCGAATCCAGGAGCGGCATGGGAACCTCGGATCTTCAGGAAATGGCGTCCGCGAATATCGGCAGCAAGGTCAATCTTCTGGTCTACACGGGCGGATGCAGCAGCTGGCGCAATAACATTGTCAGCAGCAGGGTCAACCAGGTCTACCAGGTCCTTAACGGCGGCGTCAAATGCCTTATTAAGGATGCAGGTACATCACCCATGACGGATCCCGAAAATCTCGGGAGCTATATTCAGTGGTGCGCCGCGAATTATCCCGCCAACCGCTATGAGCTGATCCTGTGGGATCACGGCGGCGGTTCTGTCAGCGGATACGGATACGACGAGAAGAACAAGAGAAGCGGGTCCATGACGCTCTCCGGCATTCAGAAGGCACTGGAGAAGGGCGGAGTGAAATTCGATTTTGTCGGATTTGACGCCTGCCTCATGGCGACAGCTGAGACCGCGCTGATGCTCGGCAATTACGCGGATTATCTTGTCGCATCAGAAGAGACGGAACCCGGCGTAGGCTGGTATTACACGGACTGGCTCAATGCTTTGAACAGCAATACCTCAATTTCGACCGTGGAGCTCGGCAAAAATATCGTAGATTCTTTCGTGGAGACCTGTGACAGGAAGTGCCGCGGACAGAAGACGACGCTTTCGCTGGTAGACCTCGCGGAGCTGTCCAATACGGTGCCGACCCTGCTCAACAGCTTTTCCAAGTCGGTCAGCTCTCAGATCGCGGGGAATAATTATCAGCAGATCGCTCAGGCGAGGAACCAGTCCAGAGAATTTGCGGCCAGCACGAAGATCGACCAGGTCGACCTTGTGCATCTGGCGATCAATACCGGACTTAAGGAAGGCGACGCGCTCGCGAAGGCGATCCGGAGCGCTGTAAAGTACAACCGAACATCTGTGAATATGTCCAATGCGTACGGTCTTTCCATCTACTTCCCTTACAGAAGCAGCGCCAAGTATGTGGACAGCATGTCTAAGACTTACAATGAGATAGGCATGGATGCCGACTATACAACATGCATCAGACAGTTTGCCAGCCTGCAGGTCAGCGGACAGGCGGCGGGCGGCGGCACAGGAAGCCCGTATGACACACTGTTCGGTGATTACGGCGGACAGTTCAGCGGTTTGGACAGCACGGGAACGGATGACCTTATCAGCACACTTCTCTCAGGATTCCTGAGCGGAGATTACGGTTCTGTATCCGGAATGAGTTCTTCGGGGTCTTCTTTCCTCTCAGACAGGGCGCTCTCCGAGGAGGATACTTTACAGTATCTGCAGAACAATCATTTTGACGGGACTGCGCTTGCATGGGTAACTGAGGACGGCAAAGAGAAGATCAAGCTCTCTGAGGAGCAGTGGAGCATGGTCGCGGATCTTGAGCTCAACACTTTCTATGATACCGGCAAGGGCTATGTGGATATGGGACTTGATACTGTGTACGAGTTCGATGATCAGGGAAATCTCATCGCGGATGATGGAAAGTACTGGGTCTCGATCAACGGCCAGCCTGTTGCTTATTACCATATGGATACTCTGGATGACGGAACCAGCTATACGATCACGGGAAGAGTCCCCTGCATGCTGAACGGCCAGAGGACCAACCTGATCCTGGTATTTGACAGTGAACACGAGAACGGATATGTGTCAGGAGCCCTGTCGGATTACGACAAAGATGATGAGATCGATGTAGTCGGCAAGGAAGTGACGGAACTGGCCGCAGGCGATGTCATCGAACCGATCTGCGATCTCTATAATTACGACGGCACCTACGAGGATACTTACTATCTGGGCAATCCGCTGGAGATCAGTGAGTCGGCCGATGATCTCAAGATCAGCGATACGCTGCTCGGAGAAGGAACGTCACTTGTAACATACAGGTTTACGGATATGTACGGAGCGAATCACTGGACGCAGACGATCCGCAGATAAACAGCGGTGTATACATTATATAAGATCACGGACGGTAGTATTATGAATTTCAATGATTTCTACGGGGCGGGAAACGATATATTTGACGCGGTCAATGATGCTGTCAGCAAAAATGACTACTCAGCATTGAGCTCGGTCATAAAAAAGACCGTAAAAGAGGTCTCCGACACAATTCAGCGGGATGTCAGAGAGTATAATGAGAAGAACAGGCGGGAAGATGTCCGGAGCCGGACTTACAGAAATACGGCCGGGCAGGGCGGTCCGCGCGCTTACGGCGACAATCCTTACCGGAGATATCAGAGTCAGACGGCGGGAGCGGGCGCTCAGAGAATGAACAGCGGGCAGCAGCCGACAAGGAAATACACATCCCAAAGGACGCCCTTCTTCCAGAAGCTTGTCAGCAGACAGTCAGGCCTTGGGAAGATCATCGGCGGCGTGTTCGGACTGATGATCAGTGTTCCTATGCTGCTCGGCAACATCGCCGACCTGATCGCGGTCGGGATCACCGGCGGCACAGTTTTCGGAGTCCTTGCCGCGGCGCTCATCGTCGGAGCCTGCGCGTACCTGTTCGTCACCGGCAGGAAAGATAAAGAGCTGGCCAAACGCTACTATGAATATGGCAAAGTTATCGGAACATCCGAGTATATTGATATCGCCAAACTGGCGCATGCGACCGGAAGGTCTAAAGAAGAGGTCCTGGCAGATATCAAAGAGCTGATGAAGAAAAATGTGTTCTCCCATGCCTGGCTGGACGAGCAGGAAACGACGCTCATGCTCACAGAGGAGATATACAATCAGTATGAGGAGATCCGAAAGCAGAGCGAAGAACTCAGGATGCAGGCGGAGACGGAGCAGGAGTCGGACCAGGATCTTCCCGAAAACGCAAGGGAGATCATAAAGGAAGGAAGGGAGTACATCCAGGCAATTCACGACCTGAACGACGAGATTCCCGGCGTAGAGATGAGCGAAAAGCTTTACCGGCTTGAGAGCACGATGGACCGGATCGTGGAGCAGGTGAGACAGAATCCCGACTCGGCGTCCGAACTTCGCAAACTGATGAGCTATTATCTTCCCACGACTGTGAAACTGCTGGGTGCTTATAAGGAGCTGGATAAGCAGACAGTCGGCGGTGAGAATATAGACAAGACCAAAAAAGAGATCGAGGACGCGCTTGATACGATCAACGACGCGTTCGAGAAACTCCTGGACAGCCTGTTCCAGAGTATGGCATGGGATGTTTCTTCGGATATCTCCGTGATGCAGACCATGTTCGCACAGGACGGCCTGACCGGAGAGTCGATGTCAGCGCAGGCGGGCCAGAGTGTACCGGAAATGGAAAAGAAGGTTTACGGAACGACCCTTTCCTGGGGAGACGAAGAGGTGACATCCGGGGGACAGGCGCAGGCACAAGCCCAGGCTCAGACAAAACCGGAAGGCGATTGACAAAAGAAACTGATTACCTATATATAGCAATACCTTAGTTAAAAGGAGAAAGCAGGATTATGGCAGATAATAATATGGATCTGAATTTTGGACAGGACAGTGCAGCGCAGACCGGAAGTACAGCTGCTCAGGCGGATCCTTTTGCGGATCTGGCAGCAGGTGTGCCTACACTTACATTTGGCAGTGAGCCTGAAGAGCAGCCTGCACAGGTCCAGGCCCAGGAGGAAGAGGCAGCTGATCCGGAAGAGCGCATTCTTACACCCGAAGAGCTTCGTATGGTGGAAGAGTTTTCCAAAAAGATCGATGTCACGGACTCAAAGGCTGTCCTGACATATGGTGCCGGCACACAGAAAAAAATGGCGGACTTCTCCGAAAAGACACTGGAAAGCGTCAAGACTAAGGACATGGGTGAAGTGGGTGATATGATCACCGGACTCGTCTCACAGCTCAGGAGTTTCGATGTCGATGAAAATGAAAAGGGCATCAAGGGATTCTTTAAGAAGAAAGGGAGCCAGGTGCAGGAGCTCCGCACCAAATACGCGAGCGCGGAGAAGAATGTTGAAGCCATCGCCACAGAGCTTGAGAAGCATCAGGTGACCCTGCTCAAGGATATTGAGCTTCTCGACCGCATGTATGAGCTCAATCTCAATTACTATAAAGAACTCACCATGTATATTCTGGCAGGAAAGAAGAAGCTGAAAGAAGTAAGGTCGACAAAGCTTCCTGAGCTTCAGAAAAAGGCAGAGCTGTCAGGGCTTCCCGAGGACGCGCAGGCAGCCAGGGACCTGGCCGAGCAGTGCGACCGCTTTGAGAAAAAGCTTCATGATCTGCAGCTCACCAGAGCCGTCGCGATGCAGACGGGCCCTCAGATCCGCATGATCCAGGCGGCTGATCAGGTAATGGCTGAGAAGATCCAGTCAACGATCGTCAACACGATCCCGCTGTGGAAGAATCAGATGGTCATCGCGATCGGCATCGAGCATGCCACGCAGGCGGCCAAGGCAGAGAGAGAAGTTACCGAGATGACGAACGCGCTGCTCAGAAAGAATGCAGAGAAACTCAAACAGGCAACTGTCGAGAGCGCGAGAGAGGCCGAGAGAGGTATTGTGGATATTGAGACTCTCAAGCATACAAATGAGATGCTGATCTCCACTATGGATGAAGTCCTTCAGATCCAGACAGAGGGCAAACAGAAGAGAGCCGCGGCAGAGAAAGATCTTGCGAGATTGGAAGCTCAGCTGAGGCAAAAGCTGCTTCAGGCCAGCAAGAATTGACAGTAAACACGGTTCAATGTGAACATTTAGTGAATTTTGTACACTTTTTAGATTTTGCAAAATCTAAATTTCTATGAATTTAGTAGTAGATTTATTCGTCAGCATGGTGTACTATATTAGTTACAGTAGCAATAATGTAATATTTGTAAAGATTTTGTAACACAAGGAAAGTCTTGGGAGGAAAAGAGATGAAACGTAGACTAGCTCTTCTTTTAGCTCTGTCTCTTTCTTTTGCGTCTTTCCCCGTCGCCGGAGCAGGCGCAGCTGAAGCAGAGACACCTGTAGCAGCCACGCAGACTGTGGAACAGGCGGAAGAGACCAAGCCGGAAGAGACCGAGGAAGCTACAGAAAATGAAGATGCCGGCACCGATAAGAGTGGTGAGGCAGCAGTAGAAGCAGCATCTACTGAGACAGCTGAGGTAACCGAACCCGCAGAGGAAGAAGAAAATGCGGAAGTGACAGAAGAAGCAGCAGCTGCACAGACAACAGAAGCAGCTCCTGAAGAGGAAGCCTCAACAGAAGCAACAACAATCGAGGAAGCCGCAGCGGTAGAAGAGCCCGAAGTGACAGAAGAACCCGCAGCAGAACAGAAAGCTGAGGAACAGAAACCTGCTGCAACACCGGTACCTGCGAAAGTCGATCCGAAAACAGTAAAGAAGCAGACTGAGACCAAGAAGGTCGCCGACGGATGGTATTCAAACAATACAGTATATTATAAGAACGGTAAAAAGGTAACCGGGCTTCAGTACATTGCTTTGAATGGCGTGACCCGCACATTCTTCTTTAATTCCAGCGGCGTTAAGCAGACCGGTTGGAAGACCATCGACAACAAGGGAACTGTTTGCTATTTCGCAGACAGCAGATGGCCGTCTCTTCCGGCAGGAGCGATGCTGACAGGCTTGAGAGAGATTGGTAATTATTGGTTCTATATGGCTGATTCTTCCTTTGCGTCCTCACACAATGTGAAGAGAGGAAAACAGATGACCGGCTGGCAGACCATTGGCGGAAAGACCTATTACTTTGCCACATCCGGAATGAGCAGGCCTGTCGGTGCAGCGCTGACCGGATGGAAGAATCTCGGCGGCAAGCTGTATTACTTCGCGGATTGGAGATATCCTAATCAGCACGAAGGTTCAATGCTTCTCGGATGGAAGATCATTAACGGCAAGACGTTCTTCCTTGCAGATTCCAGAAGCCCTCAGTATACAAAGGGAACTGTAGTCAAGGGCCTCGCAAAGATCGGCACCAAATATTTCCTGTTCAATAATAACGGAATAATGGTCAAGGGATGGACTACTTATAATGGCAGACCCGCTTACTATGACACCAGCTTAGGTATGGGTAAGAAGGGCTGGCATTCCAAGGGCAGTGCCTGGTACTACACTTATGAAACAGGTGTGGCGAAAGTTGGCTGGCTTAAGACCGGCAATGAACTGTACTATCTGGATCCCGCTCAGAACGGAAAGATGGCTACCGGTTCTGTGCTGATGGCCAGCGGAAGACTCTTCTTCTTTGACTCCGAAGGCCGCAGAGCAACCACCAAAGGCTGGAAGAGTGTAGGCGGCTATAATTACTACACATATGCAGATGGTACATGCGCACGCAATACGACCATTGACGGCGTTAAGCTGGACAGCATGGGAAGATCTACTATGACCGCCATTGACAGAAAGGCTCAGGGCTACTCAAGTAATACGAACTACCTGATCCTCGTCAACAAGGGCGAATACAAGGTCTGCGTATACAAGGGAAGACAGAATGCATGGACCAAGCTCAAAGAGTGGTACTGCACACACGGCGGCAGCAACACTCCCAACGGTACATGGACACTCGATGATCATGTGACAAAGAGAAGCGCTAAATACGGATGGGCAGTATTTGATTACTCCAGTGCCGCATTTGCATCACATATCTCGGCGGGTAACTACTTCCATTCCATTCTTTATGAGAAATACATTGGACTGTATTATCCGAATACAAATCCTTATGATGAGGAACCCATGGATCCCAGTCTGAAGCAGGACTATTCTCACGGCTGCGTCAGACTTGAGACTGAGAACGCTGAGTGGATCTGGGATAACGTTCCGCTTGGAACCAAGGTTGTTGTCTACTGATAACTGAATACTCTAAGAATAAGATGTGAAATTCATCGGATGTGGCTGTCACCTGAAGGTGGCGGCCACATTTTATCTCAGGGGGAAGCCCCCACTTCTATAAGCGGGGGAATTTAGTAACTATTCTTTCTCCGTGGACTATATATAAAAAAGACTCCGGAAGGTACGGCAAAGCCGACTCCGGAGTCTTTTTATAACTCAAGGGGGATGTCCCCCGCCTCTACAGGCGGCGGGAAGTAATAAATATTCTCAGTGGCGGGTGACAATCCCCCACTGAGTTATATGATGCACACGCGTGCGGAAAGGAAGATGTTGCCTTTCAGGCAACCC
>JBGUJH010000126.1:0-15223 GCA_045113775.1 Lachnospiraceae bacterium
GTCGCCGATGATCTTGATGGAGTTCTTGTTAGCACCGACGGTACCGTCAGCACCAAGACCCCAGAACTTGCAGCAGATTGTTCCCTCAGGAGTTGTAACGATTTCCTTGCCGGGATCCAGGGAAAGATTTGTCACATCATCAGTGATGCCGATGGTGAACTCTTTCTTCTCGGTGTTGTTGAAAACAGCGATGATCTGAGCAGGAGTCGTATCCTTGGAACCAAGGCCGTAACGGCCGGAGAATACGGGAACATCCTTGAACTGAGTTCCTGCGATAGCTGCCTTGACATCCAGTGCCAGAGGCTCGCCGATGGAACCGGGCTCTTTTGTTCTGTCAAGAACAGAGATCTGCTTGACAGTCTTCGGAATAGCTGCCAGGAAAGCTTCTGTGCAGAAAGGTCTGTACAGGCGAACCTTGATGACACCAACCTTCTGGCCGGCTGCATTGAGGTGGTCAACAGTCTCTTCAATGGTCTCGTTGACAGAGCCCATAGCGACGATAACCTTCTCAGCGTCTGCTGCGCCATAGTAGTTGAACAGCTTGTAGTCTGTGCCGAGCTTCGCATTGACCTTGTCCATGTATTCCTGGACAACTGCGGGCATTGCGTTGTAAGTGGGGTTGCAGGCCTCACGGGTCTGGAAGAACAGGTCGGGGTTCTGAGCACAGCCCATCTGGCAGGGGTGTGTAGGGTTCAGGCAGTTAGCGCGGAACTCTGCGATTGCCTCGTGGTCGATCAGCTCATCGAGATCATCATAATCCCAGATCTGGATCTTCTGGATTTCGTGGGATGTACGGAATCCGTCGAAGAAGTTGATGAAGGGGAGTTTGCCCTTTACTGCTGCGCAGTAAGCGACGGGAGTCAGATCCATGACTTCCTGTACGCTGGATTCGCAAAGCATAGCGCAGCCGGTCTGTCTTGCAGCGTATACGTCAGAGTGGTCGCCGAAGATGTTCAGCGCGTGAGTACATACGCAGCGTGCAGCTACATTGATGACTGCCGGAAGACCTTCGCCGGCGATCTTGTAAAGGTTGGGGATCATCAGAAGAAGACCCTGGGAAGCTGTGAAGGTGGATGTCATCGCACCGGCAGCGATCGCGCCGTGTACAGCACCTGCAGCACCAGCTTCGGACTGCATCTCGGTAACCTGTACGGGCTGTCCGAAGATGTTCTTGCGTCCTGCTGTAGCCCACTCATCGACATGCTCAGGCATTACGGATGAAGGGGTGATGGGATAGATGGTAGCGACCTCTGTATACGCATACGCGGCGTGTGCAGCAGCCTCGTTACCATCCATGGTGAGAAACTTTCTTGCCATTTGTTTTCCTCCTGTTAATATTGCAGCGGTAAACCGCCAAGTTGTAAAAACTCACAGCTTATCTAGCAATTTAATTCTAGCATCGGGTAGTGCAAAATACAATGTTCATTTAAGATTGTATTTCGAAAAAACCAGTAATAATAACGAAAAAACTGGTTAGGTACATCTAACTATTGTGGAAGTTTCACAGAAGTTGTGAAGACGAAGTGACAAAAGAATGAATAAGTGGCTAAATGGAGTTAACAAAATAGAAAGCCGGACGCCGCGCAGTAATACTTGCGGCGTCCGGCTCTTTGTACGTGAGATCAGAGCTGACCGAGGGTCTCGAGGGCGTTGCCGACGCAGACAGGAGTGCAGTGCGTGAGCAGATACTGCTGCCGGGCCGGGCTGACTTTCTCGAGCTGACCGTATTCCGAGAGGGCCGCGAGAGTGCTCTGCATGGCACCTACTTCTTCCAGACCTTTCATCCTGAGGAAGAGATAGAACCTTCCGCTTTTCTCGTCGCGGTAAAGAGAACTGCTTCCTGTGTAGGCTGTCCAGAGAACCTTGGCCGCCAGAATCGCGTCCGCCATGGTGTCAAAAGAGTACAGCCGGGAGGTGAGCAGCTGCTCGCGCCGTTCTTTCGCTATATCTTCCCCGTTTTTCCTGCTTTCCGCTGCTTTGGCGGAGCCGCTCTCATCGGAGGCGTTTTCCTTCATTGACTTGAGTATCTGGCTGAGAGGAGACGGGGGCTCCTTAGCCGGGGCGGCGTCCTTCTGTACGGAGGGAGCGAAATTTGAAAACCTTGTATCTAATTCTTCGGGGTTGTCCACTTTGGTGACGATCAGAACGATGCTGTCGGCACCCAGGGGAATAGCTTCGATCATGAGGGGATAATTTTCCGCGTCGAAGCCGCACTGGATCGCCGCCTGTTCCATCATGTCTCGAAACAGTGCGCGCGCTTTTTCGGAACCGTATGCGAGCTCGCTGAGGCGGAGCTGCCTGCTGGCCAGATCCTCCCCGGTGAGTATGCACCGGATCTGGCTGTTGCTGATTTTCTCTATCTTCATGGAGCTGCTCCTTTACTGCTGATTCATAGAAGTGACCGGGTAGTGACACTCCCCCACCTTATTATTATTTTGACGCATGCAGGGAATCCGAGTCAACCTTTATATGAATAAATCGTTAAACAATCCGCTGCCGCAGCGGGGGATTTTAAGTGTACAAAAACAGCCGGCAATCTTTTGTACGAAAATCACAAGAATGGCCGGTTTCGGATTTTCGGTGTCCGGGAGTGTTGTCCTGATAATGCGGTATGTACTAGAATGTGTCTCGGAAGCAGATGAGACAGTCTGTACCGGTTGGGAGGTGATGGCACACTCACGATTTTGGACTTTTTCATGTCTATTAGCACTTTATAGATGGGACTTTCCCATTATCTGAAATCTATTGCCGGTCAGGCAAAAAAGAGAATTCAGCATGATAATATTTGCGTCTGATTTAAAAATGTTTACTTATTTTAAAGGTACAGTTTCTGTGCTTCCCGGGGCAGATGCGGGATACGGCGGTATAAATCTCACGGAATAATTGTATCCTTCCGGTCTTGCAGTCTGCCTGCAGATCAGAATAAGATCTCAGGATCTTATGTCTTTTTTCACATCTCGAGTCATATTTGATCACTTCTAGGAACGCTTCGTATATCAGGAAACGCTGCGGGACCCGCTTGCGGCAGACGGTATCGAAGCGTTCCGTCGTGAGCTGCGGTTTCCATTTGTTACAATCCATATACTCTGGTATAATAGGCACGTAAATTTGAAAGGAGTGTAACAGATGAAGAAAGTATTGCCTACATTAGTAATACTGATACTGATCGGCGTGCTGGGAACAGTGTTCTACAGGAACTACTTTGTGAAGTACACCTACAGTGAGGAGACTGTTGATCTCAATTTGTACTATGAAGTTGATGGCGAAGACGACTATCCGGTGATACTGCAGGATCAGTGGTCTGATTATCATGCCAAGAAGATAGGAGATCATTACTATCTGGACTTTGAGAGCGTCTACAGCCTGCTCAACGACAGACTCTATTACGGAGCGGAAGATGGAGAGCTCTGCTACTGTCTCCCCGAAACGCGCATCACGGCGAAAGTCGGAGAGAATGTGTGGACCGACTCTTCAGGCGCGGAGACGAAAGAGGAGTACGTGATTTGCGCGGAGGAAAATGATAAGATCTATGTGGCCCTGGATTTTGTCCGCAAGTACACAAATTTCTCATATGAGGTGTTCACTGAGCCCAACAGGATGAGTTTGTACAACGAGTGGGGCGACCGCCAGGAGGCAACAGTGACAAAGGCGACTAAGCTCAGGGCGTCGGGCGGCGTCAAGAGCAAAGTGGTCTCGGAGGTCGCCGAAGGAAGCAAGGTCGTGGTCATCGAGAGGATGGACAACTGGAGCAAGGTGGTGACCGAGGACGTCATGATCGGTTATATCGAGAACAGGAAAATGTCCGAGCCTGAGACGACCGCCATGACACCGGTCACAGACTATCAGGAGCCTGAGTACAAGCGCACGGCCCTGAACGGCAAGGTGAACATGGTCTGGCACAATATCGCCGGGGCTGCCGGTAATACTACCTTCAATGAGAGGATCGACAGGACCAAATCGGTCAACGTCGCTTCGCCTACATGGTTCGTAGTTCTTAACGAGGCCGGTTCAGTGGAAGTGCGGGCAACACAGGCGTATGTGGATGCAGCCCACGAGAGAAATATGCAGGTCTGGGCGGTGCTCGACAATTTCACCGGACCGGACGGCGTGCAGCAGAAGTTCCTGACTTCCGATGAGGCGAGGACAAGTATTATTGAAAAGACCGTAGAGACTGTCAAGGAGATGGGTATCGAAGGCGTCAATGTGGATATTGAGGGAATCTCTGATAAATACGGCAGAGACTATATTGAGTTCATCAGAGAACTCTCCATCGCCTGCCGCAGAGAAGGGATCGTGATGTCTGTGGACAACTATGTCCCCTACAATTTTAATGACCACTACCGCCTCGACGAACAGGGAGTGTTTGCCGACTATGTTGTGATCATGGGCTACGATGAGCATTACGCCGGCAGCCAGGAGCCCGGAAGCGTGGCGTCCATCGGCTATGTGACATACGGGATCGAAGAAGCCCTCAAATACGTGAGCCCGGAGAAACTGATCAACGGTATTCCTTTCTATACGAGGGTATGGAAAACGACAGCGGAAGGCGTTAGCAGCCAGGCCTACGGCATGAACGAGGTGCAGACATTTATCACCAACCACAATATGACAGTGGAGTGGAGTGCGTCCACGGAGCAGAATTACGCCGAGTCGTCAGAAGATGACGCGACCTACCAGATCTGGATCGAGGACGTGGAGTCCATCGAGAAAAAACTCGAAGTGATGCAGGCTCATTCCATTTCCGGCGTGGCGGAGTGGTGCCTGGGTATGGAAAGCTCGGATATCTGGGATGTCATCGCTGATTACATGGAGAAATGAGGCGGATAAGTGATGACAACAGAATATGTGATAATGAATGAAGCGTCTCCGGACGCCGCCGCGATCAGGCGGGCAGGCGGGATCATAAGGAAAGGCGGGCTGGTGGCATTTCCGACCGAGACAGTGTACGGCCTGGGAGGAGACGCGCTCAACCCCGAATCTTCACGCAAGATCTACGCGGCGAAAGGGCGGCCTTCCGATAACCCGCTGATCGTGCATATCTGCAGGCTTGAGGACATCGACCTGATCGTGAGAGAGATTCCTCCGGAGGCGGAGAAGCTGGCGGAAGCTTTCTGGCCGGGACCTTTGACTATGATCTTTAAGAAGAACGAAGTTGTTCCGAAAGAGACGACAGGAGGGCTCGATACGGTGGCGGTCCGCTTTCCGAGCAACAGGATCGCACAGGCGCTGATCGATGCATCAGGCGGCTTTATCGCGGCGCCCAGCGCCAACAGATCCGGAAAGCCCAGCCCTACTTTGGCAAAATATTGCAGAGAAGACCTTGACGGCAGGGTCGAGATGATCATTGACGGCGGCGAGGTCGGGATCGGCCTTGAGTCCACGATCATCGATCTGACAGAAGGCGAGCCGACGATCTTAAGGCCCGGCTACATCGATCAGAAGAAGCTGGAATCTGTCCTCGGGAGTGTTCAGGTGGACAGGACACTGATCGATCCGGACTCGGGAGTCGCGCCCAAGGCGCCGGGAATGAAATATCGGCACTATGCTCCCAAAGGAGAACTAGTGATTCTTGAGGGAGAACGTGATAAAGTAGTAGAGGAAATCAATAAGGCGGCGAAGTATAACGCGGACCACGGCATGAAGACCGGCGTGCTCTGCACCGATGAGACCGAGAGCCTGTACCGGGCGGAATGCGTCAAGAGCGCAGGCCCGCGCAGCGACGAGCTCAGCATCGCCAGATCGCTGTTCCGTATTCTGAGGGAGTTCGACGACGAGCAGGTCGACCGGATCTATTCAGAATCTTTCGGCGGAGGGACCCTCGGACAGGCGATCATGAACCGCCTGATGAAAGCGGCCGGACACAAGCTGCTGCAACTGGGAGAAGGCAAAACACTGCATGATTATTAAGGCTCGCAAAGCGAGCCGCTGCGCCGCGTGCGGGTTGCCTGTAAGGCAACATCTTCCTTACCGCACGCGTGTGCATCGTGAACTCAGTGGGGGCTTATCTCCCGCCACTGAGTAAAGTATGTTACAGACTCACCGCCTAAAGAGGCGGGAGATCGGCACCCTGAGTTCAAAATACATAAAATGGCATGGAGGACTAAAATGGCTAAAATCGTAATTATGGACCACCCGTTGATCAAACACAAGATCGGCTTGATCCGCCGCAAAGAGATCGGGACCAAAGAGTTCCGTGAGACGATCGGCGAGATCGCGATGCTCGAGACCTATGAGGCGACCAGAGATCTGGAGCTCGAGGATGTTGAGATCGAGACCCCTATCTGCAAGACGACCGTTCAGGAGATCAAGGGCAAGAAGCTCGCTGTCGTTCCGATCCTGAGGGCAGGCCTGGGTATGGTAGACGGCATGCTGACAATGATCCCCGCGGCCAAGGTCGGACATATCGGTCTTTACAGAGATCCTGAGACACTGGCTCCTGTAGAGTACTATTGCAAGCTTCCGGCTGACTGCGCTGAGAGAGAGATCTTCGTTACTGATCCCATGCTTGCTACAGGCGGATCCGCACTGGCAGCAGTCGAACTGCTCAAGAAGCACGGCTGCAAGAAGCTTCATTTCCTGTGCATCATTGCGGCTCCGGAGGGCGTAAAGGCCTTTACGGAAGCCCATCCTGACGTTGACCTCTATATCGGCGCTTTAGATGAGCACCTCAACGACCACGGCTATATTGTTCCCGGACTGGGCGATGCCGGCGACAGGATCTTCGGCACGAAGTAATCGGCGCGGCGGCCCGCTCTGCGAGCCTTAACAGCATGGAGGTAATTATGGCTGTCAAAATGACCGGAAAGAGAAATGACTATATCACCTGGGATGAGTATTTTATGGGCGTGGCACAGCTTTCCGCCCTTCGCTCGAAGGACCCTAATACGCAGGTCGGCTCCTGCATCGTAAGCAGCTCGCACAAGATCCTTTCCATGGGATACAACGGATTTCCTTCCGGCTGTTCGGACGACGATTTTCCCTGGGCAAGAGAGGGCGATACGCTGGATACCAAGTATGCATATGTGACTCACAGCGAGCTCAACGCGATCCTGAACTATCGCGGAGGGAGCCTGGAAGGCTCAACGCTCTATGTATCCCTGTTTCCCTGCAATGAGTGCGCTAAGGCGATCATCCAGTGCGGGATCCGCACGGTTGTCTATGACAGCGACAAATATGCGGCGTCCGCGACGACCATTGCCAGCAAGAGGATGTTCGACGCGGCGGGCGTCAGGTATTACCAGTATCAGAGGACCGGCAGAAAGATCGAAGTGGAACTGTAACCCGGCAGGGAAGTATCCCGCCGCTGCAGGCAGCCGGCCCGCGGCGCAGCGGCCCGCACTGAGAGTCTTGATAATGTAAATCGCAAAAAATGCGGCTCCCATTCACAAGCAGTTGAATGGGAGCCGCATCTTATGTTTTTGGATCAAATTCTTTAGAAATCCGGGGAGCCTGAAGGCTTATTTGAATTTTTGGCCCTCAGCGCGAGCCTTATTATAGCGCTCAACGATGCCGAGGATCTTATCTCTGGGATCGAGCAGGTCACTGATCGAGCTGTCGTGGTTGAGAGTATCGATGAGATAGGCGAGATACTTGCTCATACCGCAGCATACGTACCAGGGGCGGCTCTGGAGCTCAGGCTTTTGATAGATCAGGTTAGTAGTGATGATCTTGTCGAATTTACCTTCCGCGTAAGCTTTATCGAATTTCTCGATGCCGTCCGTGAAGAGGCCGAAGGTCTCGCAGATGAAGACTCTGCGGGCTTTGCGCTTTTTGAGGGCGCTGGCCACTTCGATGATGCTGTCGCCGGTGGAGAGCATGTCGTCGATGACGATCATGTCTTTGCCCTCTACGCTTGAACCGAGGAATTCGTGCGCGAGGACGGGGTTGACGCCGTCTACAAAACGGGTGTAATCGCGGCGCTTGTAGAACATACCCATGTCCAGTCCGAGGACGTTCGCGTAGTAGACCGCGCGCTTCATGCCGCCTTCGTCGGGGCTGATGATGAGCATGTGGTCATTGTCGATCTGAAGGTCATCGACGCTGCGCAGGAGCCCCTTGATAAACTGGTAAGCGGGCTGAACGGTATCAAAGCCGTTGAGCGGTATGGCGTTCATGACACGCGGATCATGGGCGTCGAAAGTGAGAATGTTGTCTACGCCCATGCGGACCAGCTCCTGGAGCGCGATCGCGCAGTCGAGAGACTCTCTTGAGGTGCGCTTGTGCTGGCGGCTCTCATAGAGGTAGGGCATGATCACGGTGATCCTTCGGGCTTTTCCGCCGATGGAAGCGATCACTCTCTTGAGGTTCTGGAAGTGATCGTCGGGAGACATGTGATTGGTGAGCCCGAACATCTTATATGTCTTGCTGTAGTTGACAACATCCGCGAGAAGATACAGGTCCATTCCGCGGACAGACTGCATAAGTACGCCTTTGCCTTCACCTGTGCCAAAGCGGGGAAGGTCGCACTCGACAATGTAGGAAGGTCGCTTATAGCCGATGTAGGCAAGAGAATCTTTGTGCTCGCTCTCGCGCTCTGCTCTCCATCTTGTGAGATAGAAATCGATCTCCGAAGCCATTTCCTCACAACCGGTGACAGGAATGATTCCGAGAGAACCTGCGGGCATAGTATC
Source organism: Lachnospiraceae bacterium (assembly GCA_045113775.1). Lineage (GTDB taxonomy): Bacteria > Bacillota > Clostridia > Lachnospirales > Lachnospiraceae > CAG-791. Next base: position 8,631 of record JBGUJH010000126.1, read on the forward strand.
AAGATGCCTCTTGTCATGTAGTTTGATTGGTTCCATTAGCCATCCTCGCTTTCTGACTTTTTAAATCTCTTAGGGCTGTTGCTTTGCTTGTCTCTATTGGTGGGTGGTGTTCCTCTGCCTGCGCTTAAGTACACGGATGTCGCTGCCGGTCAGTTTGTAGAGCTCATAATCATTCGTGATCCTTGAGAATACGCGGTCCGAATAGCGGGCCTGCATCTCCGCAAGTGAGAGGTTTGTGGAGATCACTGTCGATTTGCGGTTCAGGTGGCGCTCATTCAGGCAGGTAAAGAGCTGCGCTGAGATGAACTGATTAGTCAATTCCGTTCCCAGATCGTCAATGATCAAAAGATCGCATCCGTACAGGTCCGCGGTAAAACTCCGCAGTTCCTCTTTGGTCCGTGCATCGAAAGAATACATGGAAAGCTTGTCGAACAGCGCGGCGGCGCTGAAATAGAGGACCGAGTGGCCCGTCTCAAGCAGTTCTTTCGCTATGCAGACTGATAAAAAAGATTTTCCGGTACCCACTGTACCATATAAATAGAGATTTCGGTATACTTTATCGAATTCCGCTGCCATACGTCGGCAGGCGGCGGAAGCTATGCGGAAGCGCTTTAAGTCTTCCCCATGATAATAGCTCTCTGTCAGAATGTCAAAGTTATGTTCCTTAACAAGTTCCTTGAGATGAGAGCTGCTGTACAGGATCTCTATTTCTTTCTGCTTAAAGCACCGGCACTTGCGCCCGTCGATGAAGCCTGTGTCGCCGCACAGGGGGCATTCGGGGGCAACTGTCAGATAGTCTTCGGGAAACCCGTGGGAGACGAGCAGCTGCTTTTTCTTTTCGGCGATCCCGGATAATTCAGGGCGCACGAAAATGGGAGCAGCGGAATTGCTTTTCCCCTTTTCTCCCAATCGTGAGCGAAGATATCCCACGGCGATCTCAGAAACCTGTTCAGACAGCGCGCGATATTCGGGAATCCTGGCGTACACCTCATCCCTGCGCCTGAGAGCAAGCTGGTGTCTCCGGCTCTGTTTCTGCATATAGCCGCGCATGATCTCGTCGTACTGTTCTCTGGTCAGTGACACAAATACTCCTTTGGGTTAATTGCCCAGAATCTCTTTCTCAAGCTCGTCAAAGTCATATTGATTCTGCTCGAACTGGTTGAATGGATTGGCAGAAGACTTGACGCCCGATGCGCCGCGCCGGTTCTTGCCGAAGCTGGAGACAGCGCGCTCTGCCTGCTTGGGCGTAGTGATGCCGTGTTCAGCCCAGTTGACAGCAACCTTCTGAATATAGCGAAAATCTTTCTTTCCTCTGTCGATGCAGTACTGGAGCAGATAATCGATCAGCGCATCAGAAAAATGAAGCTGCTCGGAAATATAGTATACCGACTCCACCTCGCTCGGTGAGAGCGGCTTCCCGATATATTGCTCGATGACAAAAAGCAGCTGTGCCCTCTTGGCGCTGCTGCGGAAGGCTTCTACAGAAGCGGCGTCAGGATGCCGGAAAGAGGTTACCCGTCCGGCGGGTTCTGAAGCGTCTGAGCCGGAAGAAGAACCGGCGCGGTCAGGAGCCTGCGCAGGAGCGGAAAACTGCGGCGAAACAGCACTCTGTCCGGGAGCCGGATGCTGGGAAGGGATCGCCATGGCCTGAAGCCTGGGAACTGCGGGCGCAGGGCGGGTATCCTCCTCATAATCGTCGGAATCATCCCGGTCACCGGCATAGCCTGCCCCTCCGCGGAAAGGCACAGGAAAAGTCTGCTTGTCAGCGTCCGGACGGGGAGAGATCATGCGAAGGGACATGAGTTCACCTGCCGCACTGTATTCCAGGGAAATGAGCCCGCGGCGCTCCCAGTAGCGGAGCGAGCGCATAACGTCTCTCTCCGTGTGGTTGAACTGGTCGGCCATGTCGGGAATGCTGGTGGTCCTGCCTGCGTTCATCATGCGAAGAAGATACAGATAGACCTTGAGCTGCGCGTCATTGGCATCTCTCATATATTTGTCGATAAACAGATTAGAGATCAGGGTGGAACCCCGGTCATTATCGCTGTATACAGTGAACAATTCGAAAACCTCCCGTAACACAGACGCAAAGACCTTCCTGAACGCACCGGGAACAGGCTGAAAAACGAAGCAGTCTTTTGTCATGATAGCAGATATGGTAAAACCGCTCCGACGCCATTTCGGAACTGCGGTAAAATAGCATAATTTGATAAATGAAGTATAGCATAGGCAAAGGGGGCGCGAAATGGTCATTTTGTCCATAAATATTTGAGAGACCGGGAAAGGAGGACCGCCCGCGGAAAATGTGGATAATGGGGATAACATGGAAACATCTCCCGAAAAGCCCTTATTAAGGAACTTTCGGGAGATGAGGATATCCACAATGATTTTGCGCCGCTTATTTGGGGATGATGTGGAAAAGTCGGCGGCGTTACTGCCCGGAAACCAGAGAATGACCTACATCGTTGATGTTTCCGGCTCCCATGGTTATCACCAAATCATTCTCTTGGCAATTTTGCAGAAGATAATTTTCAATTTCTTCAAAGGTGTCGAGGCAGAGGCAGGGATGCCCGAGCTCTTCGATCTTCTCTGCCAGGGTATGGGAGCTGATCCCGAGGTCATCGGTCTCTCTGGCGGGGTATATTTTGGCAAGGATGATGTGGTCGGCCAGCGTCAGTGCCTTCGCAAAATCGTCCATCAGGGCTTTGGTCCTCGTGTAGGTGTGTGACTGGAACACGCACCAGAGCTCTCTGTGAGGATAATTCTGCGCGGTCTTCAGGGTCGCCTCGATCTCTGTGGGGTGATGAGCGTAGTCGTCAACGACGGTAAAGCCGTTTCTGGTGCCCAGGACCTGGAACCGCCTTTCCGTGCCCACATATTTTTTCAGCGCGGCCGCAGTGTGCGCGCGGTCGATGCCGAGGCGGTCAGCCGCGGCGACGGCAGCCATGGAATTGTAGACGTTGTGTTCTCCGGGAACGCTCAGAGAGATGGTCTGCCTGCTGACAGTCCCGTCCTCGGCGCGGGAGCAGAGCGTGTATGCGGCGTGCGCGTATTCGTCGTAAGTGATGTCCTCGGGCCAGTAATCCGCACTGTCATCGGGGCCGTACAGGATGACGTCGCAGTCAAGTCCGGCGGAGATCTCCTCATAATCGGGGATCTGCGTGTTAATGATCAGGGCGCCGTTTTTCGGGATCAGGCAAGCGAATTTCCTGAAAGAACGGCGGATATCATCCAGGTCCTTGAAGAAGTCGAGGTGATCCGCGTCAATGTCCAGGATGATGCCGATGCCGGGGAACATGTCCAGGAAGCTGTTCGTGTACTCGCAGGCCTCCGCGGCAAAATAGTCACTGCGTCCGATCCTTACATTTCCGCCGATGCTGTCCAAAATGCCGCCGATGGAAAGGGTGGGATCTGTACCGGCTTCCATCATGATCTCCGAGATCATGGAAGTCGTTGTCGTCTTACCGTGAGTGCCGCTTATCGCGACGGGATTTTTGTAGGCACGCATGATCTGGCCGAGCAGAACGGATCTGCCGATGTACGGAATTCCGCTTTCCATGACCGCGATGTATTCCGGATTGTCCGGGTGGATCGCCGCTGTAAAGACGACCAGATCGATGTCGGGAGTGATATTCTCTTTCTTCTGTCCGATGATGACCTTTATCCCGTCCTCGCTGAGAGAATCAGTAATGGAGGAAGAAGCGCGGTCAGAGCCGGATACGCGGAAGCCTTTGCTCCGAAGGATCTGCGCGAGGCCGCTCATGGAGATCCCGCCGATTCCCGAGAAATAGACGTGGATCGGATTATTGAAATCGAGCTGATACATAAGCCCTCCTGATGATTATGGTTTTCTGAAGTGTTCTTGTGTCAAAAACGTTGTCGCCTGTATCATACAATAAGAAGTCAGGCAAGTCAAAGGCGTACACAAACATACGCGGTGTGCGGACAATTTTCTGGAAATTGTCCGTAATTTCGAATAAAGTTGAATATTTTGGTAGGAATAATGTACAGTTTAAATTCTGTATGCGGTGTGATATAATATCATTGCAAAATTGTATACGTTATTTTGTAAAAGATTTTGCAAAAACCATACCAGAGGTGGCAACATGATAGTTAAGAAAGAAATGATCGCTATGCTGTTAGCAGGCGGCCAGGGGAGCAGACTTGGTATTCTTACATCAAATATGGCTAAACCGGCGGTATCTTTCGGCGGAAAGTACAGGATCATTGACTTCCCGCTGAGCAACTGCATCAATTCAGGTGTGGATACTGTCGGCGTTCTGACGCAGTATATGCCCCTCAGACTGAACACGCATGTCGGGATCGGAATTCCGTGGGACCTCGATAAGAACGTGGGCGGAGTCTCGGTATTGTCTCCTTATGAACAGATCCAGCATACGGAGTGGTACACGGGAACTGCTAACGCGATCTATCAGAATCTCGCGTATATGGAGAGTTTTAATCCTGATTATGTGCTGATTTTGTCGGGAGATCATATCTACAAGATGGATTATGAGACGATGCTGGACTTCCACAAGGAGAACAACGCGGACGTAACCATCGCTGTCATGCCCGTCCCTATGGAGGAGGCAAGCCGTTTCGGAATCATGATCACTGACGAGAACAAGAAGATCGTTGATTTTGAGGAGAAACCTGCGCATCCCCGCAGCAACCTGGCTTCCATGGGTATTTATATATTCAATTGGAAGACGCTGAAGAATGCGCTGGTGACGAATAAAGATCAGCCCAATCTTGATTTCGGCAAGCATATTATTCCGTATTGTCGTGATAACGGATCTCCTCTCTATGCGTACGAGTTCAACGGATACTGGAAGGATGTCGGGACCCTGACCTCCTATTGGGAAGCCAATATGGAGCTTATAGACATCGTTCCGGAGTTCAACCTGTACGAAGAGTACTGGAAGATCTACACGAAAAGCACGTCTAACGTGCCGCAGTACTTTGGCGCTGATAGTACTGCAGAGCGGACGATCATCGGTGAAGGAACTGAGGTTTACGGCAAGGTCTACAATTCTGTTATCGGTTGTGATGTTACGATCGGAGCGGGCGCGGAAGTGAGAGATTCGATCCTCATGAACGGGACCCGCGTCGGTGAAGGCTGCAGGCTTCACAAGGTCATCGCGGCGGAGAATGTCACGATCGGGAACGGAACGGTCCTTGGCGAGGGTTACGATATACCCAACGACACAAGACCTGATATTTACAGAGAAGGTATCGTAACACTGGGAGAAGGAACGGTGGTCCCGGCCGGTGTCAGTATCGGAAAGAATGTGATGATTTCCGGTGTCACTATGGCAGAGGATTACCCCGGCAGCAGGCTTGAGAGCGGCAAAACTCTGGTGAAAGAAGGTGACGCGGAATGAGGGCGGTAGGAATTATCTTAGCCGGCGGAAACAGCAAACGGATGAAGGAACTGTCCAAGAAGAGAGCTGTGTGCGCGATGCCCGTCGCAGGCAGTTATCGCAGCATTGACTTTGCGCTCAGCAACATGGAGCATTCCAGAATTCAGAAGGTGGCTGTCCTTACGCAGTATAATTCCAGAAGTCTGAATGAACATCTGGCATCGTCCAAGTGGTGGGATTTCGGACGCAAACAGGGAGGTCTGTTCCTCTTTACTCCTTCCTTCGCGGACGCCAGCAGTCAGTGGTACCGAGGAACAGCTGACGCGATCGCGCAGAATATCAGCTTCCTTAAGACATCTCATGAACCGTATGTAGTCATCACATCCGGAGACTGTGTCTACAAGATGGACTACAATGAAGTAATGGAGTTTCATGTAAATAAGAGAGCGGATATCACTGTTGTGGTCAAAGAAATGCCGGAAAACTTTAATGTGGAACGGTATGGCACAGTGCAGATGGACGCGGACGGGAGGATCCGGGAATTCGTGGAGAAACCCGTCGTCGCTGAGTACAACACGATTTCATGCGGGATTTACGTGATCAGAAGACGATTGCTGATCGAACTTCTGGAGAAAAGCATGGAAGAGAACCGATATGATCTGGTTCAGGACATCCTCATTCGTTACAGAGGCCTGAAGAGAATCTACGGGTATAAGCTGCACAACTATTGGAGCAATATTGCGACTGTTGAGGATTATTACAAAACAAACATGGATTTTCTGAATCCGGAGACCAAAGATTATTTCTTCAAACAGTATCCGGAAGTTCATTCGAAGGTCGCGGACCTTCCTCCTGCCAAATATAATGTGGGAGTACATATCAAGAACAGTCTATTGTCCAGCGGATGTATAGTGAACGGCACGGTAGAGAATTCTGTATTGTTCCAGCAGGTCTATGTTGGCAATAATTGTGTAATTAGGAATTCACTCATTTTGAATGATGTTTACATCGGAGACAATACAATAATTGAGAACTGCATCGTGGAGAGCGGCGACACCATTCAGGCAAATTCCTGTTACAAAGGTGAAAATGGTATAAGAATCGTGGTGGAAAAGGGCGAACGTTATACCATTTAGAAATGGAGAACGCTATGCAGGTGACGGATGTAAGAGTTAGAAGAATTGCCAAAGAAGGCAAGATGAAGGCAGTCGTCTCTATTACTATCGATCA
>JBGUJH010000127.1:0-3076 GCA_045113775.1 Lachnospiraceae bacterium
AAGACCTGCTGACGGTTCCAAGCACAGCAAATACAGAAAAGGCCGCGGCCACGCTTCCGGAAACGGAAAGACCGCAGGTTACGGACATAAGGGACAGAAGGCTCGTTCCGGCGCTCCCAGACCAGGATTTGAAGGCGGCCAGATGCCTCTGTACAGAAGACTCCCCAAGAGAGGCTTCAAATGCTACAACAGAAAAGATATTGTTGCGATCGATATCACAAGACTTGAGAAGTTCGAAGACGGCGCAACAGTTGATGTTCAGGCACTCAAGGACTGCGGTATCATAAAAGAGTCCAGAGATGGCGTCAAGATCATTGGAAGCGGCGACCTTTCCAAGAAACTCAATGTTAAGGTGAACGCTTACAGTGCTTCTGCCAAGGCTAAGATCGAGGCAGCAGGCGGCACAGCTGAAGTCGCAGAATAATAATTTCGGGAAACAGGCCGTCTTTTCCTTTCGTTCAGAATATGAGGGAAAGACGGCAAAACCCGTTAATCCTATGAGGTCTGTGTTATGTTAGAGTCTGTAAAAAATGCTTTTAAACTGAAAGAGATCCGGCAGAAGCTCCTGTATACTCTTGCCATGATGGTCGTGATCCGTATCGGATCCCAGCTTCCGGCTCCCGGTATTGACAGGACTTATTTCAGCAACTGGTTTGCTGCGCAGACTGGCGATGCATTCAGCTTTGTTGATGCTTTCACCGGCGGCTCTTTCTTGAACATGTCCATTCTGGCACTGAACATTACACCCTATATTACTTCATCGATCATCATCCAGCTTCTCACAATTGCGATCCCCAAGCTTGAGGAGATGCAGAAAGAAGGAGAAGAGGGAAGAAAGCTTCTGATCTCCATTACCCGATATGTCACGGTTGCACTTGCCCTTATGGAAGCGGCAGCAATGGCGATCGGTTTCGGAAGACAGGGACTTCTCGAAGAATACAATGCCATCAACATTATCATGGTCATCTGCACGCTGACAGCAGGCAGTGCATTCCTGATGTGGGTTGGTGAGCAGATTACTGAAAAGGGTGTCGGAAATGGTATTTCAATCGTCCTTGCGATCAATATCATCTCCAGAATGCCGCAGGACATTGCAAGTCTGTTCTCACAGTTCGTCCTCGGAAAGACTATTGCCATCGGAGCAGTCGCAGCAGTGATCATCATTGCGATCATCGTGCTCATGGTTGTCATGGTCATCTTCCTCAACGACGCTGAGAGACGGATCCCGGTGCAGTATGCACAGAAGATCCAGGGAAGAAGACTTGTGGGCGGTGCAAACTCCGTTATTCCCCTCAAGGTGAATACGGCAGGCGTTATGCCCATCATCTTCGCATCCTCCCTTATGGAGTTCCCTGTGATCATCTCCACACTGGCCGGTTACAAAGGAACAGGGATCTGGTCGGAGATTCTCCGCTACCTTTCCTCTTCCTACTGGTGCAATCCCAGCCAGATCAAGTATTCACTTGGCCTGCTTGTATACATTGTTATGCTGATCTTCTTCGCATACTTTTATACATCGATCACCTTCAACCCGCTGGAGATTGCAGACAATCTGAAAAAGCGCGGAGGTTTTATCCCGGGTATCCGCCCCGGCAAACCTACGAGTGAGTATCTTAACAGAATCCTGAACTATATCATCTTTATCGGCGCTATCGGACTTACGATCGTCGGTGTCCTCCCCTTCTTCTTCAGAGGCGTGTTCGGCGCTTCCGTATCATTCGGAGGAACCAGCCTGATCATCGTTGTCAGCGTTGTGCTTGAGACGATCAAGCAGGTAGAGTCCATGATGATGGTAAGGAACTACAAGGGATTCCTGAACGATTGATCTTTGGTGTATGATCCGGAGACGGTGAAACCTGTGTTTCGCCGGCTCCGGTTTGATGCGCATCAATGGGGATAGTAATCAATAATGTTATGCTTCAGAGCTGATAGCTCAGAAACGGAGGTTGCAATGAAGATCGTTATGTTAGGAGCACCCGGAGCTGGTAAGGGAACACAAGCAGAGATGATCGCCGAGAAGTATGGAATCCCGCACATTTCCACCGGAGACATTTTCCGTGCCAATATCAAGAACGGCACAGAACTTGGCAAAAAAGCAAAAGCTTACATGGACGCCGGAAACCTTGTACCGGATGAGCTCACTGTTGATCTCGTGATCGACAGGGTCGCACAGCCCGATTGCGAAAAGGGATATATCCTGGACGGTTTCCCGAGAACCATTCCTCAGGCAGAAGTATTCACGAAGCAGCTTGAGAAAAACGGCGAAAAGATCGACTTCGCAGTCGACGTAGAAGTGCCGGACGAAAATATTATCAACCGCATGGGCGGAAGAAGATCCTGCCCCAATTGCGGAGCAACCTATCATATTCAGTACATTCCGCCCAAGAAAGAGGGCATCTGTGATGCCTGCGGAACAGAACTTGTTCTCAGAAATGATGACAAGCCCGAGACAGTAAAGAACAGACTGAACGTTTACCATGAAGCTACACAGCCGCTGATCGATTTCTACAAGGCGCAGGGGGTCCTCAGGGAAGTCGACGGAACACAGGACATGAAAGATGTCTTTGCGGCTATTGTTAAGATTTTGGAGGATTAAAAGTGTCTAAAGCAGATGTCATTGAACTCGAAGGTGTTGTAATTGAAAAGCTCCCCAACACACTGTTTCGTGTTAAATTGGAAAACGGAGCCGTTATTCTCGCTCATATCAGCGGAAAGCTGAGACAGAATTTTATCAGAATTCTGCCGGGAGACAAAGTTACTCTTGAAATGTCCACCTATGACCTGACAAAAGGCAGAATCATCTGGAGAGACAAATAAAAAAACATCCGGAGAGAATGCAGAAAACATTTGCTATCGGCATAGTCGTGTGATATAATTCAAAGGCTGTTGAGAATTCGTAATGCGAATTCTTATTTTGCGCGTTAACAACAATTCATATTTTGACATTGTTGCATAATGTGCCGGCGTGCATGAAGACCCGCTTGTGCGCCAGGGAAATTGCAGAGAATGATGAAAGGAGAAGACTATGAAAGTAAGAGCTTCTGTAAAGCCTATTTGCGATAAGTGCAAAGTCATT
>JBGUJH010000128.1:0-15018 GCA_045113775.1 Lachnospiraceae bacterium
GAAACGCCGATAAAATCAACGTTTCCGGTTGCCCCTGCCAAGTAGTCGAGGCGACGGGATTCGAACCCACGACCTCTGCGTCCCGAACGCAGCGCTCTACCAAACTGAGCCACGCCTCGAAATAAGCAAGAACTATATTACCTAATATGGAAGACAAAGTCAAGTACTATTTTGTGTGTGGCTTTGTCTTCATCTTTGTTATTGTGACCGGCAGTTGGACAGCAGATGTAAAGATTAGTATATATTTGCGGCCTCTCCGTTGTATAATTATAACATCGACTTTGAAGAATCACAGAAAACGGAAGGAACGAACACTATGATAATATGGGTAGCCCGCCACGGGCAGACAGATCTGAATCACGCGCTGAGAATGCAGGGACGAACGGACGCGCCTCTCAACAAAAGGGGCGTCGCGCAGGCGAAGCAGTCCCGTAAGAATATCGGGGACGTCCATTTTGACGCGGTATATTCAAGTCCGCTTAAGCGCGCAAAATTAACAGGGGCTATCATAGGTGATGTCGACATCAATGAGGTCATTGTGGATGACCGCCTGATCGAGACCGATTTCGGCAGATATGAGAAGAGCAAGTATTATCTGATGGGGCTTCCGATGACGGCCTATTGGATGTTCCCGAAGTATTTTCCTGCGCCGGGAACGGTGGAGACCATCCACTCTATGAAAAAGCGCGCAGCGTCTTTCCTGCAGGAACTGGAGACGCACGAACATGAATATGAGAATGTGCTGGTCGCCTGCCATGGCGGCATCATGCGCGCGCTGTGCGGCTATCTGGACGAAGCGCCGCACGGCCTTCGCTGGGAGCGTGCGAAGAACTGTGAGATCCGGGTGTATGAGTACAAGGACGGACATCACAAATTTTTGAAATCATACAGTCTTGATAAAAAATAACGATGCACATGCGTGCGGCAAGGAAGTTGCTGCCTTACAGGCAGCCCGCACGCGGCGCAGCGGCTCGCTCTGCGAGCCTTGAACTATGGAAGGACGTAAATGACAGACATCAAGAGACAAGGTGCTGCCAAGGGAATCTTGTTCGGCGTTATTTTTATGATTTTGCTGAGCGGATTTTCGGCAGCAGTGAATCCGACAAAGTGGTTCGATGACATGCGGATCCAGGACAGAAATGCCAGGATCACCCAGATGATGGAGCAGAGACCGGATTCGATCGATATTTTGAACATTGGGGACAGCCTTAGTGAATCGGCGCTCACGCCGATGGAACTGTGGAGGCAGAAAGGATACACCTCCTTTAATATCGGAGCGGACGGGATCCTCATGGCGGAGGCGTACTACGCAGTCCTTACGGCCTGTGAGGACCAGCATCCCAAGTACCTGCTGATGGAGGCGCTGCCGCTGTTCCGGCTCAAAGAAAACCAGGATCTGCAGATCTGCCTGTCGCAGCCGCTCTATTACAGGTTCGCCTTCCTCAAGTACCACAGCCTGTGGAAAACATTGATAGAAGGCAGGGGAGTCCGGATCTATCACAAGGGATATCTGGTCAACCGCATTGCCAGAAGATATAAACCGGATTACGACTATATGAATCAGGAATTGAAGCCTGATGACAGAACGAAGATTCCGGATTTCAACCGTCTGTGGTTTGAGAGGATCCGGAAATACTGCGAAAATAGAGGGATCCGGATCGTTCTGTACAGTCTGCCGTCGCCGGTAAACTACAACTGGGAAAGAGTGAGGTCGATTGAAGAGCTGGCTGCAGAAGACGGAATCGAGTATATCGACTTCAACAGCAGGACTGAGGAACTGGGGATCAAGCTGGAAGGAGATTTCAGCGACAAGGGTGACCATTTGAATCTTGACGGCGCGATCAAGATCTCCGGCTTTTTCGGGGAGTACATTGAGGAAAAAGGCGATCTCACAGATCACAGGCAGGACGGCGCTTACAGCGACTGGAACGAAGAGCTGACAGAATATGATCAGCTGGTCGAACAAATGGAAGGAAAGAGCTTCTATCACGTGCAGCAGGAGCAGGAGGAGAAGAAAAAAGAAAAGAAAGAGTAACTGATATTGCAGAAGTACAAAGGCTCGTTTTGCGTCTCTTTATTTAAGACCCGCAGAGCGAGCCTCTGTGCCGCGTGTGGGCTGCCTGAGAGGCAGCATCTGCCTTTCCGCACGCGTGTGCATCATTTGTCTCAGAAAGGATACCCTGAGATAAACTGTTGGTTGAATTAAAAAAGGAGGGATGAGTGGTAATGTATACTTACGAAAATTATCTGGCAGAGAGGGATTCGATCACAATGGAGAAGGCTGCTGAGATCCACGCAAGGATCTGCAGCTGCATTGATCCGGAAAACGAGGACGATATGGAGATCCTGAGCGATTATCTGAAGGCCGCCGCCAAATATGCAGGCGTGCGGGCCGGATGGAATCTCCTGTCGAGGGAGGAGAAGATGGATACGGACGCAAACCGTACGGCCTGCCACGACAAGGTGATCTTCCACCTCAATATTCTCGCCCGCTATCTCGCGTCCAAGGGAGAGGACGCATCCTGGCGTGATGAACTGGGAGATGAGCAAGAGCACCGGAAAAAGATCGGAGATTTCGCATGCTATGTGACGTGTATTGAGGGGCTCACCGCCCGCTGAAGAAAGGGGGTCAGGATACGAGGACAGAGAGTAACGTTAGGAGCAGGAACTTTGTGATCAGATCCGCGCGCACAGGCGCGTGCTACTGCGGAAAATGCGGCAAAAAATTGCTCGATGACAGTTACAACATGGGCAAGCACGCCGAACTCTGCGGATTTACCGCGGGCTCGGAAGATCCTCTTAAAGAAGGTGCCGACTTGGGATACCGCCTGGAAGGGTCCCGCGAAGGGGTTCTTCTGAGTGTATGCCGGCCGCAGCTCAAAGTGATCCGGGGATTTACTGACCGCTTTTACGGGGCAGAATGGAAATCTGTTTTCGAAGTCAGATACCCTGGAGACAGCAAGGTGCCGATAGTTTTGAAAAACGAGACGGGGCTGGAGCCGGACATACTAATGATCCTGATCAGGACAGGACGAATACATCCTATCAGTCCGGAGCAGGATGCGGAGGAGGTCCACAAGGCATTTCCCGGTGTGATCGACTTGTATTCGCTGCAAATGTTTGCCCACATCTACCGGAATAAAGGGTTTAGTTCTGAGCGGATCCTTCCGGAGGAGACGGAGAGAAAGCTTCTGAGGAAACTTCCGGAAGAGTACACCCGGGACAACGGCGGCCGCGAGGCGGAGAAGATCCCGATTCTGGGTCAGCTCTACAGATACCGCGGCGAGCACAGTATTTTGCAATTGGTGCTCTGCTGTAAAGATGGGCCGACGGTCCTTTTGTTCTCGAGGAACTACTGCGCGAGCAGCAGGAGAATCAGTGTGGGCGAGCTGCTCAGGAAGGAATACTGCCTGAAAGGAAATACAAGAGCCGTGATCAGACGCTTCGATGAGATCTATCCCGAGTACCACCTGGTGGGGTATGCCGAGCGGTCTGAGAACATCCTGTTTCCTCTCTTCGCGGCGGACTATCACACCGGGATTGAACTTGCGGCAAGATCCTGCGCACCCTCGATCGCGGAAAACTATGAGCTGCTCAGCGAGATGAAAAAGGACCCCGCTCTTTATAAGAACCTCAAGAAAATGTTCGGGCTTCCGATGCCGGTGCTGCGCGCCTTGTCACGCGAGCAGGCCTGTGACGCCGTACTGGAACGGATGAAACAGATCAATGCCTACAATCCGGTGTTCCTGCAGTTCGAGGAATACACGCCGTCCATGATCGAGTTCTATATGCGCGCGGGTATTGACAGAGGGCATATCAGAAACGGAGTTGACGGGATCGAGAACCTGACTGACAGGCAGATCCTGCAGATTCTGCGTTATCTGAAGAAGCACCCGAACGAAGGCCATTATTACTGCGACTATCTCAGTGCCTGCGCACGTTTCGGAGAGTATCTGTTCGGAATTACGCCCGACATCCCGATCAGAGAAGCCCATGACCGGACGGTGGCAAGGATCATGATCAATCATGACAGGTTCGTTCAGGAAAGATTTGACAGAGCGGTAAGCGCCTGGGACTACAAGGACTTGGCTACCTGCTTTACACAGGCGGATGAAGTGAGGTTCGAAGGCGATCCGTTCATTGTGACAGTTCCCACTCATATCGATGACTTGTTCGTAGAGAGTATGAACATGCACAACTGTGTCAGGATCTATGTGACGAGGGTTGCAAATAAAAACGCAAGGATCTATTTCCTGCGCAAAAAGGACGATCCGGACAAGTGCTATGGAACGCTGGAAGTCTCTCACGACGGAGAAAAGCTCTTTCAGGCCAAGGCTTTTGCCAACGAGCGCCTTCCTATGTACGCGCAGAAATTCGTGGTCAAATGGTGCCGCGCCAAGAAGATCAAGATCGCCACTTGGGACATATCCAATCAGGCACAGGCAGGATGAACTCTCATATAGCGGGCCGCTTCGCTGCAAATATCGTTTATCGCTGAGGGGATTCCCCTGAACAGGAAAAGGTGTGAAAGACGGGGGAACCCGAACTTCACACCTTTTTTACTTATATACGTATTCTTTTGCGGGCGGCTTTAGATGAAGATCAGAAAGTGTAGAAAGTGCCGCAGTACGGGCACTTTATAGTATCACCTTTGATCCCGTTCAGAGCAGCGCCGCAGGAAGGGCATTTGCAGGAGACAGGTCTGTCCGACTTGATGCCAAAGAGGCCTTGGATCTTCTCAATGGGTTCTGCCACGGATTCCGCGAAAGCCATTGCTTCCTGGAGCATCTCCATATCCGATTTCTTGTGAACAGGCACACCGGTAACTACCGAGACGATGTTCTCTACCCATTCGTCGATTTCGTTCTCCCACTCAAAACTGAAGCTCTCCATACCGGAATTGAAGTATACGTCCAATGCGTACACCATATGCTCGGGATTGCTCTTGCGGACCTGGGGCTTTCCGTCGACCATCTTGATATCCGTCAGAGGGAAATACTTAGTCTCCTCTGTCTGCCCGAACATATTCTTCTTCAGGAGAATAAGGTTCTTTGTTGTAAGGATCAGTTCATTATTGTTGAACATTGAGAGAATTGAAGGTCCGCCGCCATAGCCGATCTTTCCGACTCTGAGAACTACAGCTTCCTCCGGTCCGAGTTTGAATTCTTCTGCCATATACAGCCTCCGTAATGATTTAGGTTGTCTATAGTGCTGAATACCATAAGTATACATCAATTAACCGTGGTTGTGTCTGGTGTCTGTCGTTTGTTATTCTGAAAGATTTTAGTATACTGATGATGTCGATACTTATCTCAAGGCCGCTCTGCGAACCTTGATATCCGAATAGGGAAAAGCATCTACAGGGAGGACATAATGAAGAAATATACCAGACTATTGGCCGGACTCACAGCAGCCGGACTGGGACTGTCAACAGTCCTCAGCGCGAATGCTGCAGTCGGGAGCGTGCAGGAAATACAATATTTTGGCGAACAATTTCGGTCCGAACAGGCACAGGCTGAAGTTCTTACTCAGGCAATTGAGGAAATGCTGTCTGCAGGGGACCATACTGACGGCGAAGCGATTGCTGTTGTCCGGGGAAGTAGTGGCCCCGCCATATCAGGAGATGCTGAGATGCTTCTGAGTTTGGGATCTGATTCGATCAGAGGTGCCATTGATACGGAAAAGAAGAACGGCTCGCCGGCAGCGGATCTGGCCGGGCGGCGCATGAAAGAAGAAGGAACCCCTTTTTCCGTCTGGAAGGTCAGTGATTCCGGAAAGACGACAGAAGAGCTGCTTGAGGAACTCTATGCGGATCCGGATGTGATCTCGGCGGAGCCGAACTACATGGCTTATGCCGCAGAGGAAAAGGGTACAGAGAAGACGGAAACGAAACCGCCGCAGGAAGCAGCAGCCCTCGCTGACCTCAGTGAGATGCAGTGGGATCTGGCGGATACTTCAAGCCTCTATACAACGCCGCTGTCGCCGACAGGGGGTTACAGCCTCGGGGTTCCCGGGTGGAAAGAAGGACGCCGGAATGTAAATGCGCCGGCCAATTCTTCCGGCACGATCTGCATCATGGATGGCGGCATCGATACGGAACATCCGGATCTGAAGGATGTGCTCTACGAGTTTACGCCGGAGCAGCAGGCAAAATACGGATGCGGTAAATATGGCTATAATGCCAGCGGTGACGGGCGGCCGCTGTCGGAGCAGAAGGCGGTGGATTCTCACGGCAGCCATGTGGCGGGCATAATCGCTGCGAACTGGGACGGGAAAGGAGTATCCGGCGTCGCGCACGGAGCCAAAATATTCTCTGTCAACGTATTTGGCGGCCACGGCACTCAGCAGGAAATGACGGCTGTTTTGAAGGGATTCAGGTTTCTCATAGACGCTGCGCAGGAGATCAATCTCAAAGCGGTCAATTGCTCTTGGGGAACTGCGCAGCCCCAGTTTGCCCTTAGCGCGGTGATCGAAGAGCTGGGCAGAAAAGGCGTCAACACAGTGGTCGCGTCGGGAAACAGGTATCTGGACCTCGACGAGTCCATCGATCTGGGAAGCCAGTTCCACAGCGAATACGCGATCGTCGTGAACGCTGCCTCTCCGGACGGCGCGATGACGGATTTCTCCTGCTGGGGACAGGATTCTACGGATGTATTTGCGCCGGGAGGATTCATTCTCTCGACATTTCCGAATATCGTTCAGATCGGAGACGAGAAAAATCCGGATTCCTATACTGATTACACTGTGTTTTATCCCGAGGCATCGGAGCAGAAAAGTCTCTTGTCCGGGATAGAGCGGTTTGATTCGGACAAGCCGGGCGTGCTCTTTTTTGACGCAAATCCGGCTACAGATCAGAAAGCCCGTCAGATCGGGGAGATCGACAAGCAGAACGGATTCGGTGACAAGCGCTCGATGGCTCTGCGCCTGGCATCGCTTCCCAAAGAGGAACAGGACCCGTACGGCTCTTTCAGCGCTATAAACGGATATGCGTACATGGCGATCCCGGTCTCATCGGCGCAGGACGCGCGCTGGATCGGCGTCAAAACAGCGATGAGCGACGGCTTTAAGCCTTACGGCGGAATCGATTCGGTCACGTGCATCGATGAAAAAGGCAATCCGGTCGAAATTGACAGTTCCTGTGTCCCTGCCCTCAAAAAGGGATGGGCGGGCGCTTTCTCAACATTTTATCAGTGCCAGTGGTCGGCTCTGGGCTATAACATTCAGGGATATATAGAGGCATCCAACGAAGCCCATGCCCTGCTCGGCCGGGAAATGACCGATGAGGAGAGGAGAGAGCTGCGATACAACGGGTTTGGGAACTACAAAGACCCCGGTGTGATCAAGGGCATTTATGAATGGGAGAAGGACGGTCAGAAATATGTGATCGCCAGGATTGGAATCAGTGTACTCATGCAGGATGCCAGGCAGACCGAAGTTACGCAGGAGACTAAGCTTTTTATCGACAACGTGGCGGTCGGAGGAGAGGGAGCCTTTACGGGTTGTTACCAGTTTTTATCCGGCACATCTATGGCTGCGCCGGCAGTGACGGGCTGTCTTGCAGTAATAGCGGCGGGCGAACCGAAGAACTCCGAGATGACTGAAGAACAACTTGCGGAAGTCGCCCGGGAGCGCGCTGCCAAGCTCATGGCCTGCGTCGATTATGACGATGCCCTGGCGCCTCTGTGCCGCACAGGCGGCAGAGTCAACCTGCACGGAAAGACAGAGTTTACTGTGAAAGCTCCTATGATCTCAGGGGCAGCTGTGCAGCAGGACGGGAATCTGACGGTCGAAGGGTGGTATTTTGGCGCGCAGGGTAAGATCGCTGTCGATGACAGAGAGATTGAAGCCCTTGCATGGGAGGACGGCAGGATTCAGGCGAGCATCAGCGGAATTCCGAATGGGTCCCATGTGGTGAAAGTGGTCAACTCGGACGGAGCCGTGGCACGGGCGGTATTCAGTGTTTCTTCGGAGTCCGCGGAGGGCCGCAGGCTCTTTGAGAAGACGCACAGTCTGCCGATTCATGAGCCGGCCTTTATTGAGAATGAAAGCGACAGGATCTACGACTCGATCGCTGCCTGCGGCGGGAAGATCTATGCGTTTGCGGTCGCTGCTCAGAACAAGATGCTGCAGGGTTTATGGAGCTACGATATAGAGCAGGACAAGTGGTCTCTCTGCTCATTGCCGGAAGGGTTCTACACTGAGGAGCAGACCGGCGCCAATCAGCTCGCTGTTCTCAAGGACAGGCTGTACCTGTATGGAGAGACCAAAGAGGATAGAAACGACTCGGTAATAGAAAAGAGCTGCCTGTGGCGCTACGAGCCGTATGGTGATTTCTGGGAGAAGCTGGATGTCGAAATGCCGGGTGCCTCTATAGGAATCTGTGCTCTCGGAGATTCGCTCTATGCAGTGGACGGATACTTCTATGGTTCGCCTGATGAGGAGGGCGGAGCTGAAGATGGCTCTACCGCTCTTGAGAGCAATGAGGAATTCGCTGATGATACTGCACAGGACGGCAGTGAAGCGCAGGCTGATGATGCTGCGCAGGGCAGCAGCGGAGTGCAGTCTGAGAATGCTGCACAGGATGGCGGCGGAGTACAGGCTGAGAATGCTGCGCAAGGCGGCAGCGGAGTACCTGTGGATAATGCAGAGGGCGGTAGTGAAGAATCCGCTTCCGGCGGCATGAAGTTCTATAAGATCAATCTTTCCGGAGGCGGAGTGACCGAAATCAGCTCGGATATTGATTTCTCTTACGAGGCAACATGCGGTAAATTAGGGACGAGCAGAGAAAAAATATACATCTACCTGAAATACGGTTTTGATTCGGATGAAGCGACGAACAGAGGCTTGACATCCAAGGGGAAACTCCTGCGGGCTTCTTACGACGAGTCACAAAACAGGTTTGTGACGGAGGACCTGACTGACGAGTTTGAGAAAGCGTTGGGCCCGGATCTGCGCACAGCCTATGACAAGCAGAACGCCGGCGACGAGCCCGCAGAGCACTTCGCGATCACGGGACTTAATGACGGAGTGGCGATCATAGGATCGGGTACGCCCGGAGAAGACGTCCATATCATCTATGACGATGGACACGAGGCCGTTCTTTATGACAGGGCTTCTTGTTACCACAAGGCTTTCAATCCGATCGCAGTGAACTATAACGGCGAACTTTATGTTATCGCTTATAACACGATAGAGCCGGATGTGATGTATTTCAGGTCCGATCCGGTGAAGGGCAGGTTGACAGAACCTGTGTCGGTGGAAGAAACTGCGAAGCGCTCCCGGTATATGGGAATTGCGACGATCGCGCTGGTCGTTGGAATAGCGATGCTGCTGATGGCGGGCCGGAGAAGGAAGTGAGGTTTTCATTTCCGGTAAAATCGCTTCGATATGAAGGCAAGGGAGGTTAACAGATGGGAAGAACACAGCTGAACAAAGAATTAAATCTTTCCTATCCGGATGAGTTTAAAGTGCTATCGGGGGAAGATCTTAAGAAATATCAGTTTTTTGAGGAAGCACCCGGATTCTGCATCAATGATGCAGAGCGCCATATCATGATCTCTATCTCCTGGAGGCAGGCAAATCCTTTTGTGGCCATGCTCGCAGGGACGGCAGATATTGCAAGGAACATGGAAGCTAAGATCCGCAAACCTATGAGCAAGTACGGCTACCATCTGGAAGAATTTATGACCAGACAGATAGGCGGAAAAGCAGCTGATGGCTACAGATATACTTACAGCGTGCAAGGTATCGGCATGGTGGGAGAAACCTTGTCGGTCAAGAGTGGGAGCAATTTCTACTATATCCACAGTTATTTCAGAGAGGAGCTGCGGGAGGAGAGTTTGAAGGTGCTCGATGAGATCTTTAAGGATGTGAATTGGGAAGAGTGACGAGCAAGTGCCAACAAAACTAACCCCAATAAAAACAGGCCCCCGGCGTCGAGCCGGGGACCTTTGCATTTGAATCTTATCTTCTGCTCTTGTCGTATGGAATACCTTCCGCCTTTGGCGCTCGGGAATTCTTGGAGGTGAGTGCCAGGACGATCAGAGAGATCAGGTAGGGCATCATGTTGTAAATGGAGCCCGGGATCTTGAGGGCTGCCAGGAACGGGAAGCCGCTGTAGACGTTGGACAGTGCCCGGAAGAAACCGAACAGCAGGGCTGCCCCTGCGATGTTGACGGGTTTCCACTGACCGAAGATCATAACGGCCAGAGCCAGGAAACCGAAACCTGCAACGCCGGTCTCAAACTTCCACTCGGAAACGCCGGCTGTGATATAGACGATGCCGCCCAGTCCGCCGAGAATACCGGAGATCAGGACACCCGACCAGCGCATCAATTTGACGTTGATACCGACGGAGTCCGCTGCCGCGGGATGCTCGCCGCATGCCATAAGGCGCAGGCCGAAGCGCGTCTTATACAGGATGAAGTGAGAGGCGAAGAGCAGGATCACTGCTACCAGCATGAACCAGTTGAACTGGAAGCCGCCCACATTGACGATCAGAGCTTTTTTGGCCCGCACGTACTGGACTGTGGAGGAGACGTTGTCAGGGTTTTCCGCGACGTTGATGGACTTGACGATGACAGTTGCGAGAGCAGCTGCCAGCATGTTCATAGCCGTACCGACCAGAGTCTGGTCTGCGCTGAAGTTGATGCCTGCTACGCCCAGGAGAGAGGAATAAATCAGTCCCATGAGCATGGAGGCCAGGATCACCAGCAGGACAATGACGAAAGCGGAAGTGCCTGCGGGGAGATATTTCATGACCAGCGCGCCGCCCAGGGCACCCATGACCATAATGCCTTCAAGGCCGAGGTTGATAACGCCGGAGTGCTCGGAGAAGCAGCCGCCGAGTGCGACCAGCATCAGAACGGACGCAAATAACAGTGTGTACTGAATGAGCAGGATCATTTCCCGTCGCCTCCTTTCTTGTTATCGTCTGCAGGAGCAGCAGTACTGATCGGAACGTCGTTGCTGTTTGCAGTGTTTTTGCTGCGCTTAGCTATCTGGGTATTGATGAAATACCTGAAGAACGCTACGAAACCGCACAGATAAATGATGATCGCGGAGATCAGGTCAGAGATCTGCGCCGGGAAAACTGCCTTATCCAGATAGGAGCCGCCGCTCGTGATATGCTGGATGAAGTACGAGGAGAAGATAGTTCCGATCGGGTGCAGGCCTCCGAGGAAGGTAGCCGCGATTCCGTTAAAGCCCATGCTGGGAACGGAGGACTGCGTGACGCTCCACTGCTCGAAACCGGACAGGAACAGGAAAGAGGCTCCCAGACCTGCCAGCGCGCCGCCGATGGCCAGTGTCAAAATAGTGTTGGTCTTTTCTTTCATTCCGCTGTATTTTGCCGCCTCTTTGTTGAGTCCTGTAGCCCTGAGCTCATAACCGAAAACGGTCTTGTTGAGGACGACCCAGATCAGCACTGCGATCAGGACAGCCAGCGGGATCGCGATCGTGACGTATTTGTTGTTCCCGAAGATCGCTCCGAGCCCCGCAGTGGGGAGAAGAGCGGAGGGGTTGACCGATGCGACGGCCTTTGTGTAAGGGCTCGCGGTCTCTTTGACCGGTGTGAGCGCCATGTTGACGGTGTAAAGGCCGATCCAGTTCAGCATGATGCCGGAGATGACCTCATTGACGTTTCTGTATGCCTTGAGGACGCCGACGATCGAGCCGAAGACCGCGCCTGCGACCATGGAGAGGATCAGGCATACCGGCCAGGGCATCTTCCACACGAGCGCGGCGTAGAGGCAGAGGCCTGCGCCGGCCACGTACTGTCCGGCTGCGCCGATATTGAACAGACCTGCGGAGTAGCAGAACTGTACGGAGAGGGCGCACATGAGGAGCGGCGCTGTTTTGACAAGGGTATTGCCAAAATATTTCATAGCCGCCTTGCCGCTTCCATAGGTAAGGAAGTTCTTGAGGATCGTTACGATACCTTCCGTTGCCTTGGCGGGATTAATGATGAGCAGAACGATGTAACCGATCAGAAGTCCGACGACGATGCAGACAAGAGAGGCAAGGAGCGTCTGGAATCCGGGGTTGCTCAGTATTGATTTTTTACTGTTTTTCATGCCTTATGTCCCTCCTTCCTTGCGCCTGCCATATACAGACCGAGCTCTTCACGACTGGTCTTCGCCGGGTCGAATTCTCCGACGATCTCGCCTTCGTACATTACAAGGATGCGGTCCGGGACGCCCAGGACTTCTTCGAGTTCGAGGGATACCAGAAGGACTGCCTTGCCGGCGTCTCTCTGGGCGATCAGCTGCCTGTGGATGTATTCGATGGCGCCTACGTCGAGTCCGCGGGTGGGCTGGACAGCGATCAGAAGCTCGGGATTCTTCTCAAGCTCACGGGCGATGATAGCCTTCTGCTGGTTGCCGCCGGACATGGAGCGGACGATCGTGGCCGGGCCTTCGCCGCTTCGGACGTCGAACTGGTCGATCAGCTTCTCGGAGAAAGTCCTGATCTCAGGACGTTTCAGAAATCCGGCGCCATTGCTGAAATCAGGGGAGAAGTATCTCTGCAGGATCATGTTGTATTCCAGGGAATAATCCAGGACCAGGCCGTGTTTGTGGCGGTCCTCCGGAATGTGGCTCAGTCCGCTGATCGAACGCTCGCGAATGGAAGAATTAGTGATATCTTTGCCCTTGAGGATGATCTTGCCGCCGGCGAGGGGCTCGAGGCCGGAAAGACCATAGACCAGTTCGGACTGGCCGTTGCCGTCGATACCGGCGATACAGACGATCTCGCCTGCCCGGACGTTGAAGCTCACGTTGTTGACAGCCATCTTGGAGCCTCTCTTGGAGGCGACGGACATGTTCTCCACGCGCAGGACTTCATCACCGGGATGCGCGGGCGCCTTGTCAACTTTGAGGCTGACATCGCGGCCTACCATCATGCGGCTCAGCTCTTCCTGGCTGGTGTTCTTGATCTCGACTGTACCGATGTATTTGCCGCGGCGCAGTACTGAGCAGCGGTCCGCGACGGTCATGATCTCATTGAGCTTGTGGGAGATGAATAGAATGGACTTGCCCTCTGCCGCGAGGTTCTTCATGATCACCATGAGGTCGTCGATCTCGGCGGGGGTAAGCACAGCTGTGGGCTCGTCGAAGATGAGGATCTCGTTGTCTCTGTAGAGCATCTTGAGGATCTCTGTGCGCTGCTGCATGCCTACGGTGATATCCTCAATCTTGGCATCGAGGTCGACCTTGAGGCCGTACTTCTCAGACAGCTCGGTCACCTTCTTGCGCGCCTCGTCCTTCTGCAGGACGCCGTACTTGGTGGTCTCGGCGCCGAGGATGATGTTGTCGAGAACGGTGAAGCACTGCACGAGCATGAAGTGCTGATGGACCATTCCGATGCCCAGGGCATTGGCGTCGTTGGGATTGTTGATCTTCACCTCCTTGCCGTCCTTCTTGATGATTCCCTCCTCGGGCTGGTACATGCCGAACAGCACGGACATCAGCGTGGACTTTCCTGCGCCGTTTTCTCCGAGCAGCGCATGGATCTCGCCCTTCCTCAATTGCAGAGTGATATTGTCATTCGCAATGATTCCGGGAAATCGCTTTGTGATGTTCAGCATCTCAATTGCGTATTCAGACAAGATGGATTCCCCCTTCCTCTCGGGAGTTATCAGCTCCCGTAACGATGAATTTCGTAGCAATTATGTGTCTCGCATAATACTGCAACTCTATTTTAACAAGTTACAAAAAGAAAGGGAACAGCATTTCTGCCGTTCCCTGAAATGATTATTCTTCTTCCCTAAAAGGAAGCGATTGTCTCGCAGATTCGCGAAGCGGTCCCGAATTACTTGATGTTGCCAAGGAATGTGACTGCTACAGTGTCTGCTGAGGGCTCTGCTGCGCTTGCATCAACAGTGACCTTGACGCTGCCGTCTGCCAGAGCCTTTACAAGTGCCTTGTAATCATCCTGTGTGAAGCCGTCGTTCCAAACTGTGGACTCCATAGGAAGCTGTACATAGTTGAGAGTCGGATCGTCGCCGGAGACCATGCCCAGAGACTGGATCTGTCCCTTGTACTCATCCCACTTGCCATCCTTGATAGCGGTGAGCAGAGTGTTGACAGTTGCGCCAAGACCCTTCATTGCGCTGGTGATGGTCATGCCTTCGCCGTACTGTCCGTCTACAAGAGCCTTCTGGTCGACGTCGACACCGATGAACTTGCCGCCTTCTTTGCCGGCAGCTTCTGCTGCGGAAGTGTAAATACCGCCGCCGCAAGCGAAGACGACCTCTGTGCCGCCCTTATACCATGTATCCATAGCTGCTGTGATATCAGCGTCGCCGTAGAACTGGTTGCCGTACGCATAGTTGATCGCTACGTCTGTGAGACCCATTTCCTTAGCTGCGTCGTTGGCGCCTGCCACGAAGCCGTAGCCGTAACGGATAACTGCGGGAACAGCCATGCCGCCCAGGAAGCCGAGCTTCTTGTAGCCCATCTTGACTGCTGCGTAACCTGCCATGTAACCGGAGATCTCTTCCTGGTAAACAGCGCTGTACACATTATCCTGTGAATAGGTATCTGTGCCTGCTGCGGTGCAGAGATCGTACTCGGAGACGTCCAGAGCTACGAACTTGACATCGGTGTAAGTCTCGGCTGCCGCTACGATCGCTTCTGCGAAAGCGTAGCCGGGAAGTACCAGAACGTTGTAGCCGTCTGCCACAGCCTTATCGATCATGGCTTCACGCTCTGCAGTGGAGTCGCCCTCGGGCTTGTAGTATGTGAAGTCAATTCCGTTGGCCTCTGTGAAAGCCTTGCATGCCTCATAGGTCGTCTGGTTGAAAGACTGGTCGGTGATATCGCCGTAGTCTGTGACCATTGCGACCTTCATGTCGCCTGCCTCAGCCGCGCCTGCATCCTCGGTCTTGGCGCTGTCGGATCCGCCTGAACTGCTTGATCCGCCGCCGCAAGCCAGGAGCGATACTGCTGTTACTGCTGCTACAAGAACAGCTAACAATCTCTTTTTCATTAACTTATCCTCCTTTATCCGTTATGGATA
>JBGUJH010000129.1:0-24930 GCA_045113775.1 Lachnospiraceae bacterium
TGACTGCTGTCAAACCCTCTATTTGAAGAACTTAGTCTTCAGTGTGGAATTTACTTTTACATGTGGAATTTAACTTTTCACTCAACCTGCTTTTCCCATCATCCTAAGAAGGTACGGGATCGTAGATTCAAAATGAATGCCGTAGCGGGGGTCATCAGAATCCTCTTTTGTCACTCTGATCGTCTCCGCCGTATAGTCGGCAGCGATCCTGAAAGCGAGTTCCGGTCTCTTGCCGCAGACCAATGCGCCTGCCGCCGCCGCGGAAAACAGATCCCCTGTACCGTGATACGAGATGTCGATCTTTTTATTCTGATACGAAAAAGCCTGTCCTGACTTCCGATTCAGGCTCTGATATCCGATGGTTCCGCCGGTATATGAAACACCTGTCACGATCGCGTTGGCAGCCCCCAAAGCACACACCCGCTGCGCCAATTCTGCAATATAGCTTTCGTCGTACTTCTCCTTATACTCCATCCCGGTCATGAGGCACGCCTCTGTAATATTGGGAACTGCATAATCTGCCGCCATGCACAGTTCTGAGCAATGCGCCGCATAGTCTTCGCTGATTCCGGCATATGCTCTTCCATGATCTCCGAATACGGGATCGACAAAGAGCAGTGTATCCTCATCCCTGAACAGATCTATCACGTTCATGACCAGTTCTATATCCTTAACAGCTCCCAAATACCCTGTATAGATCGCGTCGAACGCGGCGCCATTGTCTTTCCACTGCTTCGCAAAGGACAGAATCGTGTCTGTGAGATCCATCTTTATGTAGTCCGGAAACATAGTATGTGTAGAAAGGATAGCTGTAGGAAGCACTGCGGTCTCAATCCCCATTGCAGAGAGAACCGGCAGGGCGATCGTAGTCGAACACTTGCCAAAACATGAAATATCCTGGATCGTAAGGATTCTCTTCATTATCTTCCTTTCCGCACGCGTGTGCATCATATAACTCACCCGGGGACATCCCCCTGATTCATTCTTCCTTAAATCCCATTCCTTCCGTACTCACATACCTTCCGTCCGCCGTAATAAAAAAAGCTTCGATCCCCTCAGTTTTCTCTGCGGCATTCAGGCCCTCTCTCTCCCCCATGATCAGCAGAATAGTTGCCAGGGCGTCACAGTCAGCCGATCTGCCTTTGGGAGCCCGCAGCGTCACTCCGACTATATCGGATTGAGCCGGATATCCTGTCGCCGGATCCAAAATATGATGGTAACGCACGCCGTCCTTCTCAAAGTATCTCTGGTACACTCCGGAGGTTACGACAGTCTCATCGCAGCACTCCACTGTTCCGACAATCTCTGACTGCTCCGAGTACGGTTTCTCAATTCCGACCCGAAAAGGTTTAAATTCCTTGCCGGCGGGCTTTTTCCCGATACATACGATATTTCCGCCAAGACTGATGACGGCAGAAGTCACGCCGCTCTCTTCAAGTTTTTCTCCAACCTTGTCAGCAATAAACCCCTTCGCGATACCCCCCAGATCCAGATGTGTCTCAGGATCAGAGATCATCACCGTATTCCCTTTAATACTTACATTCTTCCAATTGACGGTCGATACCGCTTTCTTCAGTTCCTCATCCGAAGGCACTTTCGGATCCTCCGCATGAAAGTCCCACAGATCCGTCACTCTTCCGATCGTGATATCAAACGCGCCGCCGGACATCTCGCTGTAACTGAGCCCCTTTCGGATCACTTCCACGGTCTCCGGATCACAATCCACGGGCATTCCCCCGGCATGGTTGATCTTGTAGATATCACTGCCTTCTTTCGTGCGGCTCAACAGCGATTCATAATGGCTGCAGAGTTTAAAAGCCTCGTCAATAGCTGCCTGTGCGCCCTCTTCGCTCATCTCTTCCATATCATACACCGAGACAGAACAGACAGTGTCAAAATAGAAACTCTGCTTCGACACCGGCTCAGCCGTTTTGCTGCCGCATCCCGACTGTGTTATAATCAAAAATACTGCAGAAACTGCAGCGATCCATTTGTAAATTGTTTTCATTCTTACCTTCATGTCGAAGCGCTTTGCGCTGAGACCGCGAGGTGAAATTCGCGAAGGCAATTTCACCGATGCGATTTCAAGGTTTGCGGCGCTTCGACGCAAACCTTGTGATTGAATAATAATGCATCGGCATTATTATTCAATCTTGACTCCTCTGCGGCCATCACATTCAAGGAACAGCTTGTATGGAGAATTGTAACATGTTCAGTTTTATCAGAAAAGCAGACATTATCCTGTTCTGCGTTCTTCTTCTCTCGGCAGGTATATCTGCAGCGCTAATCTTCTTCAGGCTGTCATCCCCTGCCGGCGATGCAGTCATCACATTGAACGGCAGTCCTTACGGCACATACAGTCTAGATGAAGATCATCGGATCGAGATCAGCGGTGAAGACTTCCATAATGTCATCCTCATAGAGAACGGCAGCGTTATGATGGAGTCTTCCGACTGTCACAACCAGGTCTGTGTGAATCATAAACCGATCTCTCGTTCCGGCGAGAGCATAATCTGCCTTCCGCATAAAATCGTTGTTCGTATAGAGGGGGGAAAGGAGGCGGATGTCGATGCAGTTGCCCAGTAGTTCTCCTGCAGCGAAGCGCGTGGCTCTAAGTGCACTTTTTGCGTCGCTTGCCCTTATCTTCTCCTATGTCGAGGCGATCCTTCCAGCCGCGCCCGGTATTCCCGGCATTAAGCTGGGAATTGCGAACCTGGTCGTGATCATCGCTATGTACCGGCTGGACAGCCGCTACGCTCTGACCATCAACCTCATCCGCATCTTTCTGGCCGGTTTCATGTTTTCCGGGCTCTACGGCGCGATCTACTCTCTTTGCGGCTGCATTCTAAGCTTTGCAGTCATGTTACTTCTCAAAAAGAGTGGTGCTTTCTCTGTAATCGGAGTGAGCATGGGAGGCGGTGTCGCCCACAACATAGGACAGCTGTGCATTGCTGCCATTCTGGTTTCCAGTCCGCAGATCTTCTACTACCTTCCGGTCCTCATAATCTCAGGTACGGTTTCAGGAATTATGATCGGATGGCTTGGCTGGATTTTGCTCGAGCATATTCCAAAGAGGTTGTTCTACTGAAAAAAGGAGCTGGTGCATTTAAGATGCATCAGCTCCTTACTATTTAGGATCATCAGATCACAACAGATCGATCAGGCTTTGGGCGCCTCATCTGCAGGCTTAGCTTCTGCAGCTTTCGCTTCAGCCGCTGCCTTCGCAGCCGCTTCCTTTTCAGCCTTAGCCTTCAGGGCAGCCTCTTTGCGCTTCTCAGCTTCCTTGGCTTCCTTCATCTGAAGACTCTTCTTGATCTTCTCCTTCTGCTCTGCCGTGTGAAGGACATCCTGAATTGCGCCGGTAGGGCACTTGGCAGCGCACAGGCCGCACTTGATGCACTTCTCGGGATCGATAACACTGAGGTTATTGTCGATCGTGATCGCGCCTTTAGGGCAGACCCTTGCGCACTGTCCGCATCCGATGCAGGCCGCAGTACATGCTTTTCTGGCATCTGCGCCCTTCTGCTGGTTGTGGCAGCGGACCTGGACTTTAGCAGCTTCAGGTATGATCTTGATCAGCTTCTGAGGGCAGGCCTTTGCGCAGGCTCCGCAGCTTGTGCAGTAATCACGTCCTACAACTGCTACGCCGTCAATGATGCGGATCGCGTCAAATTCACAGGCCTGTACGCAGTCGCCCAGACCGATACATCCGTAAGGGCACTGTTTGCTGCCGCCGAACAGCTGCTTGGCAGCCTTACAGGAATTGATATCTTCATATTCATAGAGCTTTGCAGCGTTGTCCGCTGTGCCGTTGCACATTACGAACGCGACTTTTTTCTCCATGCTGCCCGCATCCTGTCCTAAAAGAGATGCGAGTTTTGCAGCTACTGCCGGACCGCCGACAGAACACTTGGTGCAGGGAGTTTCTCCCTCTCCTTCCGCCATGGCGTGGGCATAATCGTCACATCCTGCGTATCCGCATCCGCCGCAGTTAGCTCCGGGGAGCTCTGCGCGCAGGTCGAGGAAAAGCTGGTCTTCCTGAACTGCAAATACTTTGGATGCGTAGCTGAGCATGACGGAGGCAAGGAGACCGACGATGACAACGAGTGCTACAGGTATTACTATATTCATCCTCTTTCTCCTTTCTTATGAGAACATTCCGTTGAAGCCCATAAAGCTCAGGGAAAGGATCGCCGCTGTGATCAGGACGATCGGAACGCCTCTGAAAGACTCCGGAATACGGCTCTGGTCAACGAGCTTGGTGCGGACACCTGCCATGACGACCATAGCAAACAGGAAACCGATACCGGCGCCGAAAGCGTTTACCAGAGACTCGAGATAGTTGTAGTTGGAATCAATGTTAGTGATGCAGACACCCAGGACCGCGCAGTTAGTCGTGATCAGAGGGAGGAAGATACCCAGCGATTTATAGAGGGCGGGCATGCTCTTCTTCATGAACATTTCAACCAGCTGCACCAGAGCGGCAATAACAAGGATGAATACTACAGTCTGCAGATATCCGATCCCGAATTTGTTGAGCAGCTGCTGGATCGGCCATGTAACGGCTGTCGCCAGCACCATAACGAACGTAACAGCGATACCCATACCGGTGGAGCTGTCCAGATCTTTGGAAACTCCGAGGAAGGGGCAGATCCCCAGGAACTGAGCCAGAGGATAGTTATTTACCAGAACCATGCTGATAATGATGATAACAAATTTCATGATTTATCCTCCTCTCCTTCTTACTTTTTCTCTGCGCATTCGCCGTCAGCGCAGTTTCCTGCATTGGCGCATCCGTCGCAGCCGAACTCGTTGCGGATCTTGCTCTTATCCTTGGTGAAATAATGGACAGCCGCCATAACGATAGCGTATACGAAGAATCCGCCGGGAACCATTGTCATGATGCTCATTCCCGGGATGAAGTTGGAAAGCAGCGGAATTCCCTTGAATCCCTTTGCAAGTCCGAACCAGTCGCCGGCAAGCCATGTGCCGTTTCCGAGTACTTCGCGGATCGTGCCCATGATGACCAGTGTCAGCGTAAAGCCCATGCCCATGCCGATTCCGTCGAGCGCGGAATCCAGAACGCCGTTCTTGCTCGCGAACATCTCAGCGCGGCCGAGGATGATGCAGTTAACAACGATCAGAGGCAGGTACAGACCCAGCGCGGAATACAGGGAAGGTACAAATGCCTGAAGGAGCATCTGGACGATCGTAACGAATCCCGCGATTACAGTGATAAAGCAAGGAATTCTTACCTTATCGGGAATGATATTGTGCAGCGCAGAGATAACGATATTGGAGCAGACAAGAACAGCCGTAGCTGCGAGTCCCATACCAAAACCGGTCTCAACGGAAGTTGATGTCGCCAGTGTGGGGCAGGTACCGATGACCAGCACCAGGACCGGGTTTTCTTTGATCAGTCCGTTCAGGAGAACGTCAATTCTTTTCCTCTCTTCCATTACTTCGCACCTCCTAATGCTGCGTACTGCGCAAGAGCTGCATAAACGCCCTTATGGATAGCAGTACCGGAAACCGATGCACCGGTAATGAAGTTGAAGCCCGCTTCTTTCTTGACATCTTCCGCACTGAGGGAGTTCTTGGAGATGTACTGCGCGAGATATTCGGGATCCTGGTCCTTGGTACCTACGCCGGGAGTATCAGCGTGGTCTGTGACCTTAACGCCCGTGACTGCGCCTGCCGCGTCAAGACCTACCATCATTGTCAGGTCGCCGCCGAAGGACTTGGTCATGCAGGTCATGACATAACCGGTATCATTGTTTGCCTTGTAAACCTCTGTGACAGCCGCCTTGCCGTCCGAAGAAGTCGCATAGCTGTCAAGATCGAGCTGTGTGAAGTCATCCGCGTCGGGAAGCAGCTCTTTTCTGTTCGCGGTAGCAGTGATCGCCGCGTTTTTGATGATGATGGGCTCAGAGACCGAATTGGTCAATGCCAGAAGGAGTGTCGTTACGAAGCAGATCGCCACGAGAACAACTACCGGCATGCCGTATTCTTTAAAATTGTCATTCTTAGTCATTATTTGGCAGCCTCCTTTTCTGCTTCCTTGGCAGCTTTCTTGGCGGCCTTCTCTGCCTCGCCGATTCCGTAGAAACGGTTCTGAGCGACCATATCCAGGAGCGGAGCCATGACGTTCATGAACAGGATAGCGAAAGAAGCTCCCTCAGGGTATGCGCAGAACAGACGAATGATCATGGTGACAAGACCGCATCCGATACCGAAAACGATCTTGGCGTTTCTCATGATAGGGCTCGTCACATAGTCAGTCGCGCAGAAAGTCGCGCCAAATACAACACCGCCTGCCAGTAAATGGAACAGAGCCATGTGGATCGCACTGTAATCTCCGCCCGCGAACGAATAATAAATGAAGGCGAATACGAAAACGGTGCCCATGTAGCACACAGGGATGATCGGGGAGATGATCTTCTTAACGATCAGGATCACCAGGCCGATCAGAACAGCGATCGTGCAGGTCTCACCCATAGCGCCGCCGATATTGCCGACGAACATATTGGCAAGGGAAGGTGCCTCCGCAAGAGCGCCGTCAGCCAGAAGGCCCAGGGGCGTCGCGCCGGTAACTGCGTCTGCCGCCTGATTCAGTCTTGTAACAGGCCATGTGGTCATGTAAGACGTGAAAGAAAGGAGCAGGACGATACGTCCGACGATCGCGGGGTTAGCGAAGTTGCGGCCGAGTCCGCCGTAGAGCTGCTTGACGATGACGATCGCCACGAAGCAGCCGATGACTGCCATCCATACAGGAAGGTTGGCGGGCAGGTTCATAGCAAGGATCACGCCGGTAACGCAGGCGCTCAGATCCTTAACTGTCACTTTTTTGCCGAGGAGTCTCTCATAGCCGTATTCAAACAGCGCACTGCAGCCCGCGCAGACTGCGGTGAGAATGACTGCTCCTACGCCAAAATAGAAAACGCTTGCGATGAAGGAAGGGATCAGGGCGATCAGAACCCACATCATGGTTTTCTGTGTGTCGAGGGCCGTCACCAGATGGGGAGACGACGCCACGGCGAGATTATCATAATATTTTACATTCTTTGTATCCGTCATTTCTGGCTTGCCTCCCTTACTAATCCTTTACCGAGCTTGTTGATGAAGGCCAGCGGACGGCGTGCGGGGCAGACATAAGAGCAGCTGCCGCATTCCATGCACTGCATGATCTTCAGGTCATTGAGGCGCTTGACATCTCTGGCTTCATAAGCATCCGCAAAACCGGTAGGCAGAAGGTTGAAAGGACATGCGTTGTGGCATCTGCCGCAGCTGATGCACGCAGTCTCTTCGGGAATCAGTGACTGCTCTTTCGTAAACGCCAGGATCGCGTTGTTGTTCTTAACGATAGGCATTCTGTCAGAGAAGACCGCGCGTCCCATCATGGGGCCGCCCATAAGGATCTTGCGGGGCTCTTCCTTGTAACCGCCGCAGAATTCGATCGCGTCATGGATGGATGTGCCGATCGGAAGAAGGACATTCCCGGGTTTGGCAACGGCGTCGCCATCGATGGTAACTCTCTTCTTTACAAGAGGCATACCGTCCTTAATATACTGTCCGAGGAATGCGACGGATGTGATGTTGGAGACAATACATCCGAGATCTGCGGGAAGAACGCCTGCGTTGCAGGTCTTTCCTGTTACCTCGTAGATCAGGACACGCTCTGCTCCCTTCGGGTAGCTTGCCTGCAGCGGGAATGTCTTAATATTCGTGATTCCCTGCTCCGCGAACATCCTGTTGAACAGGTCGATCGCATCCTGCTTGTTGTCCTCGATTCCGATGTAGCACTCAGGAGCCTGAATATACTTCATGATCATGAGCGCGCCGTCGATAATATTCTGGGCGTCCTCGAGCATGGTCCTGTGGTCGGAAGTGATGAAAGGCTCACACTCCGCGCCGTTGATGATCAGTGTCATGGGCTCACCGAGGTTCTTGGGATTGAACTTGAGCCAGGTCGGAAAACTTGCGCCGCCCAGACCTACCAGTCCGCTCTCCTTGACTGCCGCTATAAAACTGGGCTGGTCTGTGATCACCGGAGGCTTAACGGAAGGGTCAATTTCCTGTTTGCCGTCTGACTGTATCACAACAAGCGTGTCATAGCCGCCCATGGCATTGCGCTGCGTCTCGATTCCGGTAACGACTCCCGATACGCTCGAATGAACCGGCACATGAAGAAAAGCGTCTGTGTCACCGATCTTCTGTCCTACAAGGACAGCATCACCTTTTTTGACCAGAGGCTTGCACGGTGCGCCGATATTCTGCGACATCGAGATCTTTACCACATCCGGGACGGGCATTACCTCTGTCGCACATCCGGCCGTATTCTTATAGTGACCGGCATGTATGCTGTTCAAATGCTTTGCACCAAACATTGCTGCTCCCCCTTTTCTGGTTGATTTTAGTTACACTCACATAACAATATTATAATGCGAAAATGAGGCATTTTGTATAATTGTTAATCTATTAACGCTAAATTACTGTTCCAATTTGTGAACAATTCCGTTATTTTTATTGCATTTTTAACAAAAAATAATTTTTACTGCTTATTTTGGGTTATTCCGCTCATTCTTCTGCCCTGTATTCATACATGCTGTCAAGGAACCGGAACCGCCCTTCGACCCAGTCATAGATCTGTGAACAGGAGGAATTGCTGTCCCCCTGATTCCATATCAAAGCATTTCTCTTCAAAGCTCCTGCCCTGTTCAGATACGATCTGTTCTCTTCAAACATATCCTGAATATGTTCCGGACTGATTCCCTCAGAACGCCATTTTCTCCACTTGACTGCCGTGTCTTCCCTGAAGCCGTCTATGATCAGCGCAAGTCTTGCATAACCGTAGTCCCTGTCATAACGGATCTTATAACTGTCCGTAGTTTCCGGTTTAAATTTTGTGTTCCCGTTTTCCGGATCCCATGTAAAGTCATCACCGAAAGTATAATTCAGGTCCCAGATCGTCTCATTGAGGGTATATCCCCCTTCCTTATCTCTGTACGCCGCGATGAACATGTTTTTCCAGGTATTATCTCCCGCCCTCGTCATTTCGCAGAACAGTTCATGAAGGATGAAGTTGTCCCGATTCAGGGAGACCCCCGCCCTGTCCATTTCAGTCAGCTCTCCTGTCTCGAACACCATCTCCTGATAGAGCTGGAAAGGGTCATAAATACAGTCCTCTCCCTCCTCTTTGGGGTATTTGAGAGTCAGGTAAGGGACGCCGTTCTTGTTCAGGATCTCTGTTTTTCCGTTATAATCGATGAGCTCACCCGGAAAACTGATCTCCTCGTACCAGGTGCCTACCTTGTAAAGGAGATCTCCCGGTCTCATGTCCAATAGTTTTTTATCGACCGGAAACATCAGCCCGTAGACGCCCATATAAGTATTATTTAAGAAAAGCTCACAGTATTCGATCTCTGAAGAGGCAACAGGACTCTCTTCCATCGCATTGAGTTCTTTCCACAGATCATAACAGATCTTTTCTCTTTCCAGGGTGCAGTCCGTGCAGAGTGAATTGAGGATCCAGTCGTCGTCAGAACGCATTCCCAGAAAGCTTTTCTTGTCGGAAGAACCCTTTGTCTGATTCAGTTCCACCCTGTAGCTCTTTTTATCAAACATCAGAGATGTCGCTCCTCTTACATGGAATGTACAGGATGAATTCTGGTATTGTCCTCTGTACGGGTCAAACACAAGAATAGTTCCTGTATATTCTTCCTCTCCTTCGATCACGCCTTCACTATTGGACATACACACAGCCGGAAGCCCTGTAAATACAAGTCTGCATTCTTCATATTTATCTTCATGGACAACTGCCATTCTCAGTGTGCGTCCTTCCTCTATGATAGACTGCTTATGGTCCGGAGAATCATTCAAAATACAGATCTGCGCTCCGGTTACGGACGCAGACAAGGTACCCTCCCACTCCGGATTATCGACTGATTGAGGTATATATAGTGTATTATTGTCCCTGTCAAAAGGAATGCTCTGACCTTCCAACGAGATCACGGAAGGATCAAAATCATATTGCTCTTTTTCTGAAATGATCGACTCGTATTCCGCGCTGCTCAAAAAACAAGCCCGGACAGTCCCTTCCTGACCGGAAGGGACTGTCGGGGCTTCTTCATTGTTGTCGTGTGCAGGTCCCGGCACTTTTTCATCATTTCCTGCCGCAGCATGTTCCTGCGCGTAATGATCCCCTGAGGGGGTTTGCAGCATAATGGATCCGGCCAATATAGCCGCTGCTGCAGCACACAGTATTACAGTTATCAAAAGGAGTCCGTCTTTTTTCATTTTAATCAAAAGTAAACTGTGCCGACAAGATCTCTGCCGCTCTCAGCGATCAGGGCGACCTCTTTTCGAATAGCGATGTAATCAGACTTGCCGATCTGCTCCGCAAGAATGACGCCTGACAGCTCCTTCAGTCTTCTGAAAGCCTGCGCGTCTTTGTTGAAAGCCGGTACAGCAGTAAATTTGAGGGAATCCTTAACTTCAGCAGCTTTTCCGTTAAGTTCAGACGCAAGCTTTTCGATCATTTCATCAGATACAGATCCTACAATGCCGATCTCTCCGCCGGCTTTACCTGCCATGCAGTTCTCAATTCTCGCCATCATGAAGTCCAGTTTGGCTGCTTCATCAGTTTCCTTATCTGTAAAATCAGCCAGCGTCTTCAGGCCGAATTCACCGTCTATCTCTTCCGGAGAGAGAACAACGCCTTTTTGTATGATCATAACGAGCACTGCTGCCAGAGCCAGAATGATGCCGGCTGCGAATCCGACGATTCCGAGCTTGATGCCGTTTTTGAGCATATATTTCTTGGAATACTGATCAACAGCTGTGGGTTTTGTAAGACCATTGCTCTGATTTATTGCGTTGTTCAGCTGTGTCTGAAGCTTCGTCAGAGCTTCCTTCTGCTGAGCCTGGTAGAGCTGTATCTCTGCGTCAAAAACATTTGCAACCCCCTCATTAACCACGGTGAGCGCAAAATTTCCTAGGGGCGCTAATCCCTTGACTTTCTCATTCAGGATTATGTCGATCAGTTCATCCCGAACCGCTCTGGCCTGCTCCGTATCTTCTCCGTGGACGGTGACCCGCACCACGGATCCTGTAGCTAACAGCTTGACAGAAATAAGTTCTCTCATAAATTCAGAACTCATTTCATGATTTTCAGCCACCTTTGTCATTGCATCGCCGTAACTGACCTCATCGCTGATCGCATTCATGATCGAGTTAATGGTCGTAGTAGAAAGGGCTGCTTCTCCCGTACTCGTTATCGAAAGCTCGGTAAATGCGCTCGGACAGCTGGCAAAGTTCAGATTCATCTTAGGAGAATTATTAATATAATCAATCCTGTCATTTACGCTCTTTTGATAACTGCTGATTGTTTTTTTGTATTGTTCGACTGAACTGTTATAAGTTTCCAGCTTGGTCTTGTAGGCGTCATATTCCTTGATCATCTGGTCTTTTTTGGAATGGATAGACAGGATCTTATAAGACCCCAGCAGTCCGCCGAGAATGATTCCCGCAAGAAGGATCACCTTCCACCGTATAAGGGCACAACGCATAAGTTTAGAAAGACTCACCTGCCTTGTGTTCTCATCTTCCCTGTAATCATAATACTCTTTCTGTGTCACTGTTTTTTCCTTTCCTGCTTTATGCATTCATAAGTGATGCTCATTCGGACCGCTCTGATGACCGTGGAATTGCAAGCGCGATCCCTTCCTTTTCTCTGCTGTGGTCCTTATTCATTTCCTCTGTTGATAAGTCAAAATACTGCATGCTGTCATTTCCCTCAGAAGCAGTATCCCATGTAAGGTCGGTCTCATGCCAGGAATCGTCCCAATAGACTGTGTTCCAGACATGGGCAGTTCCTTCGCTCTCTCCCGGGATCACTATGCACCGGATCCCGCATTCTGACAAAAGATATTTATAGGCAAGCGCGATCCCGTCACATACGCCTATCTTTTCAGTGATGACGCTGTAAGCAGTATGTCCGGACTCATAAGAATCGTCGTACAGAGCTTCTCCTTCGTACCGCGTCTGTGAGGCTATCTTTTCATAAATCGCAGCTGCTCTTTCTCTGTCATTATCTGAATCTTCAATCTCCTGCAGAAAGCCGGCTGCTGCGTTCTCAAATTCCTTTTTCCGGTTGTTGAGATCTTCTTCTGACTCCGAAAGCGGGACAACCGCCACTGCATCGGCGAATTCTTCCTGCCCACTGTCAGCAGAGCCCCGGTACCGGTAAGTCCGGCTAAGCCAGAAGACTTCAGGGTGGTCATATAAAAATCCCTGATAAGCTTCGTCAAG
The DNA here is from genome assembly GCA_045113775.1 of Lachnospiraceae bacterium. GTDB lineage: Bacteria > Bacillota > Clostridia > Lachnospirales > Lachnospiraceae > CAG-791. The sequence continues at coordinate 12,310 of JBGUJH010000129.1, forward strand.
ATCCTTTATGGAAATACTTGTGATCTCTCCCTCCTCGTTCCGGACCGGAACCGGCTCTTCATCAAAAGGATTCTCCGCGGCGATCCGGAATGCTTCATACGCTGCTTTCTTTACAGGATCAAAGGAATCATAAAACCATTCCTCAGGCCGCTGATCCAGCGTCTCTGTTTTATCCCGGACGGATCGATTCCCTCCCGATCCGCATCCGGTCAGTGCGGATCCCAGTATGACCGCGATAAGGATCGCCGACGCGAAACGCATCAGTGCAGCCGCCGCTTTCATGAAGCGGTTCCCTTCTTTTTCAGGATCTTTCCAAAAACGATCTGTGTTATGAACGAATCATGCAGTGCGATGATCACAATGCAGTATACCGAAAACCCGACTGCCATTTCAACCAGCAGAGCGATTATATCAGAAGCTATGAATCTGTCAATGATCTTGATCACTGCGAACATGGCGATGCCGGCCGCAAGTTTTTTCCATCCTTCACGGACGATAGTATCTGCCGTAAGATAGCCATTGCAGAATCTGAAATAGAGGACCGTGATGACCAGTTCGGCGATCAATGACGCCACAATAGCGCCGTATCCCCAATATCGGGGGATCAGAATAAGGTTCAGGATCAGATTTACGATCGCTCCGATAATGATGAACTTTGCACTGAGCTTTCTGTTTCCGGACGGCGTGTAGTACTGAGATCCCAGACAGTTGCTGACGCCGATTATAACGACAATGGGACTCATCAGCATCAGCATGACGACGACCCTGTCATACCCCGGCCCGAGAAATATGGGCACAAATCTTTTTGCGATACCGCTCAGCCCGAAACAGATGCCGATCCCCATAAACAGGATATAATTGATAGAATCCTTGATCCTCTCCTTGATCTCATCGTATTTCTCTTCTGCGAACAGATATGCGATCCTTGATCCCAGTACCATATTGAGGGATGAGAATGTGAGGGCTTTCATCATATTTATGATCTGCATCGTGTAGTGATAAAAACCGTTCTCCGCTTTATTCTTAGTGATCACACCGATGAGCGTTCTGTCAAGGACAGTGTAAACACTCGTGGCGATCGAAGGGACGAAGTAGATCAGAGTCTCGTGAAAATGCTTTCTGAACCGCAAAGTCTTAAAGTCGACTCTTTCTGTAAAGCGCGGCACATAGAGCCACATGGAAAGATTTCCGATCATGGTAGACGCAGTGATGATGATTATATAAAGCAGCAGGTCATCCTGTTCCTTTACGAACAGAAACATCAGCACTACGCCGATGAGTTTGCAGGCCGCGTTCTTGGTCACCGTATACTTGAACTGCTCCATCCCCGCGAAAAACCAGGAGATATCGAACATGGTAGAAAACAGTCCCATCGTCAGTACAAGATAGATCACTTTATACTGCGGCGTGAACGCTATAAAGATGAACCAGACGATAATACAGACTGTTGAAGTCATCACCGTCATCAGTTCGATCTCCCAAAAAAGCTTGCTCCTCAGGGCAATGTCGTCCCGTACTCTCGCGATCTCTCTCGCTCCGTATGAGGCCGTTCCCAGAGCCGCGAACATAGCAAAATATGTCTGTATGGAATTTGTATAATCATAAATACCGCTTTGGTCAGGCCCGAGCACTCTCGCCACATAAGGGGCGGTTATGATCGGCAGTATTATCAGCAGCACCTGATAGATGGTACTGATCGCGATATTTTTCTTTAAACTAGGCTGCCCGCTCAATCTGTTTCCTCTTAATCTGTTTGAATCTTAGTTTCTTTCTGTGCCATTTCAACAGACCAAGTGCATACCAGATCGCAAGCAGGGCGGCATTTTCCGATACCGACAGCATGAGGTTGTTGAATATGGAGTACAAAGCGATACACAGCATCCAGATCGCGAGAACCTGGTCGTTTTCCAGAACTGAAGCATACGTGATAATTGTATAGAATAGAATGATCATGATAAAAACGATCACTCCGTAGCCGAGCAGATTTTTGATGTATCCGCTGTCTATGTAGAAATATCTTCCTGTGGAAACGTCTGTATTCTCCTTGATCTGTACTCCAAGCAGATGTACTCCGTAATCTTTGATCCCGACAAAAGCGAGACTGATCCGGTAATGACAGAAATCATCCAGTTTCTTCTGCCATGGAATCTGCCAATTATAAAATTTGCACATCAGGAATGTCACCAGGGCAAATACCCCGTAGCACGAGGAAGCAATGACCCTGTGCCATCTTGTATTACTGACCACGGGAATTTTGAATTTCACCGTGAGTACATACAGTGTTATGAAAAGCATCCCGATCGCGAAAGGGAATGCTGTATCTGTTACCGCATAAAGCCATATGGAGACTGCTGAAAGAAGGAAGATCAAAGGCCATGATGCGGTCTTACGCGCCGCGTAATTGCCGCCTCTTCCCCGCCTTCGCGGCTCAGTGTTGACATAGAGGGCACAAAAGATGATGTTATTAAAGTAGATCGAAGGATAAGAAACGTAGTTGTAGTTCAGGAATTCTCTTACACGATTCTTGTACACATCTTTCTCGAGCTGGAAGATCCCTATCCTGTCGGCCATTACCGGAAGGACCCACAACAGCGTACAGGCCCACAGCGATACCTTGCAGATCCTTCTGAAGGACACGTCCCTGGCCGCAAAGATCAACAGCAGGACCTGAATGAGGGGCATACCGGTATTGACTTGCCGCTGAACGACCACAAAAACAGCTGCAGCTGTAATAAATACCGCGGCAGCTCTCATATGCACAGTTTTTTCTGACAGTACGATCTTCACAGCAAAAATAAGCATGCAAAAATAGCGAACGGCTGTAATAAGTCTCCCGCCAAACAGATCCATAAAGATCGTCCTGCTGATATAAAATTGACTATACCATAGTATAAGTCCGATGTAAAAGATGATCTCCTCAGCACTGACTCTGATCCCTCTTATATCGAACTTGACACAATCCTGTTGATAATTATTGATTACCATGTATATCCGTCCTCATGTAATGAAAGCTTCTGCGTCAGAAGCTTTCATTATATTTCTTATGGAAAAATTTGGCTTTGAGGAAAGAGACACCTTTCTTGACCCAGTCAACTTTCTCGATATAGACCAGGGGAAGCACTTTTATCGAAGAAGTGCTGATCGCGCCGGTCTCAATCTGTCTGTCAAGCCAAACATTGAAAATGATCTCACTTATCCTTCCATACAAACGGCCTTCAAATGCATCCAGAAGGCTGTCGTCGATCCTTGTCTCCAGTTCTTCAAGGATATCGAACAACCATGTGCAGTAAATATTGAAATGCGCGCGGTCCATGATGATCATATTGAACATATAACCGTGCGTCTGGTCAAGTACCTTGTCGTAGGATTCGAGATACTCGGGATATCTCTCGGACAGGATCGCCCTTGTGGCGTCCAGATGCTCCGCATAATGTGTATGCGCATAGTGAGAATAAAGGGTCTCAATAAAGTAGTGCTGCGGCTTGGGAACGAATACTTCATACTTTCCGAGGAGAGGCTGAAGCTCCTTGCCGGTAAGGACGTGATCGAACATATCCTTACCTTTATTTCTTCCGCCGAAATACCGCCTGTAGTGAACCAGTCCTATATAATCGCTGTCAAGATTCTTCCACGCCCAATAAATCCCGGTGAGTTCGCAGTATCTGGGATTCTTGATAGAGATGTTGTCTCCCTCATTGTCCTTCTGATATCCGAAATCAAGGGGATTTCCCTTGGCATCTTTCTTGCCTTCAGCGCCCACATGAATAGGAAGATAAAGCGGGTCACTGGGCATTCTGTATTTTTTATGTGTGGCCACTACAATAGTAGCTGTCAATGGTTTATCTGACATTTCTGACTCCAAAGCGGTTTATAAATTACCAGTTCAATACTATCATACCAAGGTGCTCTTTTTCAATAACAAGACTTAATAAAAGAAACACGCGTCCCCGAATGAAAAGAAGCGGTATCCCAGCCTGATCGCTTCCTCGTAAGCCCCCAGGACCTGCTCCCGGCCTGCGAAAGCCGAGACCAGCATAATAAGCGTGGATTCGGGAAGATGGAAATTCGTGATCAGTGCATCCATGACCTTGAACCTGTATCCCGGATAGATAAAGATCGATGTGTCATCGGATCCCGCATGGACGATTCCATCCTCGTCTGACGCGCTCTCTACTGTCCTGCACGCCGTAGTACCGACGCAGATCACACGATGTCCCTGCTGATGCGTGCGGTTTATCAGCTGTGCAGCTTCTTCCGACACCTGGTACCACTCTGTATGCATGTGATGACTTGTCACATCGTCAACCTTGACGGGCCTGAAAGTCCCAAGGCCGACGTGAAGCGTCACAAAAGCCGTATTTACCCCCGCAGCGCGAATCTCGTCAAGAAGTTCCTGTGTAAAATGGAGTCCTGCTGTAGGAGCAGCGGCGCTCCCTTCATATCTTGCGTAAACTGTCTGGTACATGTTTTTATCTTCCAGTTTATGCGTGATATATGGCGGCAGCGGCATCTCTCCGAGTCTGTCCAGCACTTCCTCGAATATCCCCTCATATTCAAACTCCACAAGCCTGTTGCCTTCTTCGAGGATATCGAGGATCACGGCTTTGAGACTTCCATCCCCAAAGGTCACGCGCGCGCCGGGCTTAAGTTTCTTTCCCGGTCTCACCAAAGTCTCCCACTGATTGGCTTTAAGGCGCTTTAAAAGGAGGATTTCCACTCCCGCGCCGGTCCCTTCCTTAGTTCCGAGAAGTCTTGCGGGGATCACCTTTGTGTCATTCAGGACCAAAGTGTCACCCGGCTGCAGGTACTCTTTGATGTCACTGAAGATCCTGTGCTCGATTTCTCCTGTCTTCGTGTTCATGACAAGAAGGCGTGAGGCCGCCCTGTCCTTCAGTGGATCCTGCGCGATCAGTTCCTGCGGCAGGTCAAAATAATAATCCGATGTCTTTAATCCGGTGTTCTGTTCCATTTAAAAAACACTTTCCTGTTTACTGATTTTTGAAAGATGCGTTTCTAAGAAATACCTTGTATCCGCGGTAAGTCTCATAGAGATCTGCCTTGCTCACTGCCTCCCAAGGCGAGTGCATGCTCAGGACAGGAACCCCGCAGTCAATTACATTCATGCCGTAGAGCGCCAGAATGTAAGCGATCGTACCGCCTCCGCCCATGTCAACTTTGCCGAGCTCGGCAGTCTGTGTGCAGATCTCCCCTTTTTCAAAAATCTCCCTGAGGTGGGCGATGTACTCAGCATTCGCGTCGTTGGAGCCGGACTTGCCTCTGCTTCCGGTGAACTTGTTGAAAGTCATGCCTCTTCCGAGATAAGATACATTCTTTTTCTCAAAAACCGATGCATAGGAAGGATCAAAAGCCGCACTCACGTCAGAAGAAAGCATGCAGCTGTTCGCGAGCGTCCGTCTGAGCGCGAGTTCGCTGTAGCATCCGCAGAGATTCATGACCTCAGCGACAGCGTTTTCAAAGAACCTTGACCGCATTCCCGTTGCCCCGACACTGCCGATCTCCTCTTTGTCGACGAGAAGCGTGCAGCTGGTCCTTAAAAGATCGTGCGTTTCTATCTGTGCCCTGAAGGAAGGATAAGCGCACGCCCTGTCATCCTGTCCGTATCCGAGGATCATGCTTCTGTCAAAACCTGCGTCTCTCGCCCTGCCTGCCGGCACGATCTCAAGCTCCGCGGATTCAAAGTCTTCTTCTTCTATTCCGTAATTCTCTGAAAGGATCTTAAGAACGGCTTTCTTTACCGCCTCCTTGCCGTTCTCTTTGTCTTTTTCTCCGTTTCTTTCATCCTTGTCTATCACAAGAGGTCTGCTGCCGATGATCACATCGAGAGCCTCTCCTTCGATAGCGGTTGACGCCGGTTTCTTCATCTGATCCTGAGAGAGATGGATCAACAGGTCTGAGACAAAGAACACCGGGTCATCCTCATCTTCACCTACGTGCAGCAGAACTGTCTCACCGCTCTTTTTGACGATCACGCCATGGATCGCGAGCGGGAGCGTAACGTATTGGTATTTTTTGATGCCGCCGTAATAATGGGTGTCAAGATATACGATCTCACTGTCTTCATATAAAGGATTCTGTTTTACATCAAGGCGGGGAGAATCTATATGGGCGCCCAGAATATTCATTCCTCTCTCGAACGGCTCAGTGCCTATCTCAAAAAGGACAACGGATTTGTTCATCCAGACGCTGTAGACCCTGTCGCCTGCGGAAAGCTTTTTTCCTTCTCTGATCGCTTCACTCAGCTCGATATAACCGTTCGCCTCTGCTTCATTGACAAAGATATCTACACACTCGCGCTCCGTCTTTCCGTGATCAAGAAAGGCTTTATAGTCATCCGCAAAATCCATACAGGATTTATGTTTTCCCGGATCATAGGTTTTCCACGCGTTGGTTCTTTGCATATTATGTCTCCTCTTTGCAGTCGTATTTTTTATAGACTTCTTCCGGTTCCAAGCCGCTGAACTGTCAGAACGTCACAAAGAAGTGCATCTTCATACAGATGTATAAGATGCACTTTCATTAATTGCATAATAATGCCTGAAACGCCGCCTTCCGTATTTTGACTCCTAGCACGCGTGCCAGGTGGGTGTCCGCAGCTCAGACCTTTGCCTTCCACTGGCAGCGCAGCAGCGCCGGAGGCATGACAGCCGTAAGAGCAATATAAGATTCCCGTTTAAAGTAATTGTAGGTTCAAAATAACGGAAATGTTGGCCTTTCAGGCAACTTAATTATATCACATTATTCCGATATGTACAATCTGCATCAGACCGGCTCAGTCTGTAATATAAGCCACTCCTGCTCCCCCGCATCCATGAGCGGCATCAGTTCTGTCCGCACTCTTTCATGATATTCGTTGAGCAGTTTTCTCGTATCCGGCGTCAGATAAGCGGGGTCGATCAGGTTTGTGTCAAACGGCACCAATGTGAGCGGTTCAAAAGCGAGAAAGCTCCCCCACTCATTAGTGGTGTGTTCCACAACTTCCAGGATCGTCTCGATCCGAATCCCGTACTTGCCCTCGAGATAAACGCCGGGCTCGTCAGAAACGATCATACCGGGCTGCAGCGGGGCGTCCTGCCTTCCGGGAAAGACTTTCCACCGGATCGAAGGCGGTGTCTCGTGCACATTCAGGAAATAACCGATCCCATGGCCGGTCCCGCATTTGTAATCGAGCCCTTCTTTCCACATAGGCTCTCTTGCCAGAATGTCGAGATTGGCGCCGGTGCATCCTTGAAGGAATACCGCGCCCATGAGCTGAAGGTTCGATACGGCTGTAAGCGTATAATGTTTCTTCATCTCCTCAGTGACAGGACCAAGCGATATTGTTCGTGTCACGTCCGTCGTACCGGTCAGATACTGGCCGCCCGAATCGACCAGGAGCATCCCCTCAGGTTTCAGCTCGGCATCTGACACACCGGGTACCGCCTCATAATGCATCATGGCCGCATTGGGTCCGTATGCAGAGATCGTAGGGAAGGAAAGATCCATATAGTCGTCGATTTCTGAGCGGAGATTGTCGAGATAAGCGGCGGCGCCTGATTCGGTCACCGGCTCCATATCAGTTTTACCTACTCTGTCCGTCAGCCACATGATAAATCTGCAGAGAGCGGCGCTGTCGTACTTGTAGCATTCGCGGATATTAGCCATCTCCACATCATTCTTGATGCTCTTGAATTCCGCGAGAGGGCTCTGTGTCTTGATCAGCTCATTCCCTGAAGATGCTTTTCGCAGTCCCTTCGATACCGCAAGATAGACGCTGTAACTCACGCAGTCGGGATCGCACATCAGGTCGCCGCTGTGATCATATACAGCGAGGAAATCTTCCAGGTCATCATAAGGCAGGATCGAGATCCTGTGAAGGGCTGCATAGGATCTGAGCTCCGGGGTCACTTCCCCGTCCTGGATAAAGAGATATACATTTCTCTCGTCCACAAGAATATGCGTCAGAGCGACGGGATTGCAGGTGACGTCTGATCCGCGCATATTGAGGAGCCACATGATATTGTCCAGCTTACTGTCAATATAGGCAGCGGCGCCTTTTTCATGCATGGCATCGCGCAGACGTCCGAGTTTTGCCTCAACATCCTCTCCCGTATAATCTTCATCGAGGATCATGACCGGATGGCAGGGGAGAGGCGGCCTGTCTTTCCAGATTCCTTCCGCGAGATCGAGGCCGATCTTCAGAGATCCTTTTTTCCCTTTCATCAGCTTCTCGAATTCCCTGCCCTCTTTGCTGGGGACGCAGCGCCCGTCAAATCCGAGCACAGATCCTTCCTGCATATTTTGACTCAGGTACTCTCTGATCGTCGGCACTCCGGGCTCCCCCATCTTCATGAGCGTCACGCCCGAGCCCTCCAGCTCAGCAGCTGCCTGAATAAAATACCGCCCGTCTGTCCAAAGGCACGCCTCTTCCGCTCGGACGACCAGAGTTCCCGCCGAGCCCGTAAATCCGCTGAAAAACTCTCTTGTGTGGAAATAGTTCGCCGCATATTCCGAATTGTGGAAGTCCGCGGTAGGAATCATATAAGCATCGATGCCCGATCTCTTCATTGCTTCCCGGAGCATCTCTATTCTGTCTCTGTTAACACTGCCCATCACTGCCTCCTGACAGGAACCATGCTTTACGTTGTCAGTTATCGTCAGTAAGTCCCAGGAATCTGCGCACTTCTTCCTTCATCTGTGTTCTGTCACAGACGATGTCATGAAGGATCGGCGCGTCTTTCAGGTCGCTGACAGCCTTTGGAACAGGCACTCCGGCCACTTCACTGAGCTTGTCTGCCAGTTCAAGATCCGGGAGCGATGTATCTTTGCCCAACGCCGCCATAACGGAACCCTCGAACTTGAAAGGGCTCGCTGTAGAGTCGATGACTGCAGGGGTCGCGTCGGAAGTCTCACTGCGATACCTTCTGTAGACACTGCTGGCGACAGCAGTGTGCGGATCGATCACATATCCGTCACCCATGTAAACGGTACGGATCTCCCTGGCGGTCTGCTCCTCATCCGCATATCCGCTCACGAAATCTCCGAGCTGTTCCATCATCTGTGGGGTGACAGTATATTTGCCCTTTTCCTTCAGGTCCTTCATAAACGCCGCGCAGGCAGCAGGATCATCTCCACTGATATGGTAGATCAGTCTCTCGAGGTTGCTCGAGATCAGGATGTCCATCGAAGGGGAGCTTGTCAGCACGAACTTTCGATTCCTGTCATACTCGCCAGTCGTAAAGAAATCAAAAAGGACCTTATTGGAATTAGAGGCACAGATCAGCTTGCCGATCGGAAGCCCCATTCTCTTTGCGTAATAAGCGGCCAGGATATTGCCGAAATTACCGGTCGGAACGACAAAATTGACAGGATCACCTTCATTGATGACTCCGTCTTTAAGAAGTCTTGTATAAGCATACACATAATAGACGATCTGCGGTGTCAGGCGTCCGATGTTGATGGAATTTGCTGACGAGAACTGCATTCCGTGCCGCGCCATCTCATCTACGAGCGCCTTGTCCGTAAACAGGTTCTTGACGCTGGTCTGCGCGTCGTCGAAGTTGCCGTTGATCCCGATGACCCTGGTGTTCGCCCCCACTGTCGTCACCATCTGTCTCTCCTGGATCGAAGAAACGCCGTGCTTGGGATAAAAGACCATGATCTTCGTGCCCTCAACGCCGGCAAAGCCTGCCAGTGCCGCCTTGCCTGTATCTCCGCTGGTCGCTGTAAGGATCACTATCTCTGAACCTGATCCGTTCTTCGCCGCCGCAGTTGTCATCAGATGCGGCAAAATAGAGAGAGCCATGTCCTTGAACGCGATCGTAGGTCCGTGGAACAGTTCCAGATACCAGGCGCTGCCTGATTTCCTCAAGGGTACGATCTCCTCTGTATCAAACTTGCTGTCATAAGCGTTGTTGATGCAGTTCTTCAGCTCTTCCTGTGTGTAGTCAGTAAGAAACAGGCGCATGACCTCATAAGCTACGCCTCGGTAATCCATCTCAGCGAGCTGTGCAAGTCCCGCCTCAAGCGCGGGAACGGAAGTGGGCACGTAGAGTCCTCCGTCTTCCGGAAATCCTCTCAGGATTGCCTGCGAGGCAGTGATCGGGGTACTATCTGAACGGGTGCTTCTGTACAATATATCCATCAGATTGCTCCTTTCTGAATTTGTCTCATCACTCGCGGTTGCTGTTATGACCTATGGGTGTTAGTGTATCACAAACGTTTGGTAATGGCAAAATGGAATGCGAAATGTTAGTATAGAGATGTATTTTAGAAGAAAAATCCTTCATTACGCTTTTTTGGCAAGAGGTCAGCATGCGAATCATAAGCAAAACAATCGATATCAGCGCGCGGGACGAGCTCCTGCAGGCCATAGCTCCGTTGTCCGATTTCCTTCTGCTGGACATAGAAACGACCGGTCTGAGCGCCGAGAATAACGCCGTATATCTGATCGGCTGCATATATCACCAGACCGACGGCTGGAATCTTATCCAGTGGATGGATAATACCGGCAGTGAGGAAAAGGAGGTCCTCTCCTCTTTTTTGCTGTTCGCTTCCGGATATAAGACTCTTCTTCACTACAACGGAGACCGGTTTGACCTCCCTTTCCTCAAAAAGAGAATGGAGTTTCACGGCCTTTCCGATGCAGCGGTCCCGGCCGCTTCGCTCGATCTCTACAAAGTCATCACTCCCTATAAGCGTATCCTCGGCCTTCCCGATTACAGGCAGCAGACTATGGAAGCTCTTCTCGGGACCGGCCGAGTCGAGGATCAGAGCGGCGCTGACCTGGTCAAAGTATACAGGAAGTTCATTGCCGACCCAGAGCAGGACCTTCTCTCGCGGCTCCTGGCACACAACGAGGCCGACGTCACCGGACTGCTCTCCCTGCTCCCCCTTCTTCTCTATACAGATCTTGAGACCGACGAACTGCGGGTCAGAAAAGCGCAGGCCAACTACTACACAGATTACGACGGCTCCCGCAAAGAAGAATTATTCGTCTTCTTTAAGCTGCAAAGGCCGCTGCCGGCCCCTGTATACGCCTCTGCCGATCACTGCTATGTCAAAATAGAGGGAGACGCCGGGATACTCAAGATCCCGCTGTACACAGAGGTCATGAAATACTTTTACGCCAATTACAAAGATTACTATTTTCTCCCTGAAGAGGATATGGCCGTCCACAAATATCTCGCCTCCTATGTGGAAAAGAGCCGGAGGATCCAGGCGAAACCTGAAACATGCTATACCAGAAAAGCAGGTTCCTTCCTCCCTCAGTGGGACCTGTACCGCACTCCTTTTTTCAAGAGGTCTTATTCCGATCCCGAACTCTTCTTCGAATTCTCGGATGACTGCAAGAAAGACCGGCGATTCCTTTCAGGATACGCGGCGTACGTATTTACACATATAAAGAACAGTAAAAAAGAGGTCGTCACCTGAGTGACAACCTCTTTCCTTTTAATCTTGATGTCAGCAGTGACTGCCGATCACTCCTCGTCTCCTTCGGGATGCTCAGCAATGTAAGCGTCTACGTCGACAGAAGTGACATCAGCGTCTTCACGTGCGCGCTCTGCTGCGCGTTTCGCTCTCTCTTCGTCGATAAGAAGCTGCTTGACGCTCAGGCTGATCTTGTTGTTGGCTTCGTTGAAGTCAACGATCTTAGCTGTAACTTCCTGGCCGATCTTGAGAACGTCTGAAGGCTTCTCAATGTGCTCTCTTGCGATCTGGGAGACATGAAGCAGTGCATCGATTCCGGGCTCAAGTTCTACGAATGCGCCGAAGTCGGTCATTCTTGCTACTGTGCCGGTAACCTTAGTGCCGACTGCATACTTCTCAGCTGCGCCTGCCCAAGGATTCTCCTCAGGGAACTTAAGGGACAGAGCGATCTTGGTGCCCTGGATATCCTTAACCAGAACGCGAAGCTTCTGGCCGACCTTGAAGACCTTCTTGGGATTCTCGACGCGGCCCCAGCTCATCTCGGAGATGTGAAGCAGTCCGTCTGCTCCGCCGAGATCTACGAATGCGCCGAAGTCGGTGATATTCTTAACAGTTCCCTCGACAACATCGCCGGGCTGGATGGAAGCGAAAAGCTTCTCCTGCATCTCTTTGCGTTTAGCTACCAGCAGGACCTTGCGGTTGCCGATATATCTGCGTCTGTTGGGGTTATATTCGGTGATCATGAACTCGATCTCCTGTCCGAGATACTTGTTCAGATCCTTCTCGTAGGTATCGGATACCAGGCTTGCAGGGATGAAGACTCTGACTTCATCAACTACTACACTGAGTCCGCCGGAAAGGACTTGTGTCACCTTAGCTTTGAGAACTTCCTTGTTGTTGTAAGCTTCCTCGATGCGCTTGTTGCCGCGGTCAGCTGCCAGTCTCTTATAGGAAAGAAGAACCTGACCGTCGCCGTCATTGACCTTGATGACCTTGACTTCAAGCTTGTCACCAATATGAAGTACTTCTGTGAGATCCACAGATGAATCATTCGTGTACTCACTGCGTGTAAGAACGCCGTCTGACTTGTAGCCGATGTTTAAGATAGCTTCGCCCGGCTTTACGTCGATGACTGAACCTTCAACTGCCTCCCCCGTATGAATTGTCTTAAAAGACTCGTTAAGCATTTGTTCA
>JBGUJH010000130.1:0-3835 GCA_045113775.1 Lachnospiraceae bacterium
TCACAGCCGATATGAGTTTTCCGCCAGGCGGATGGTCCGCAATCACCTTAGGAGGCGGTCGCTCTATCCAACTGAGCTACGCAGACAAATATGATGTTCTGAACCTATAAGTTCAGAACATTATTATTATACACTTTTTTTCAAAATATGGAAGACCTAATTATAGTCCTTTTCTGTTTCGCTTTTTGCCGGTTTCATCACAGATCCTCAAACGATAAATTATCGTCAGGGAAATTGATGACTCCCTGCATCCAGACGACACCCTTGAATCTTCTGCCGGGAGCGGGCTCCCCAAAAAGGTCCTTGTCGTTGATACAGACTTTGAACAGAAGATCTCCGCACATGACTGTCAAGATCCATATCTTCTCTTTTGTGATCGGGTTCTCAGTGATGAGACATTTATCGATCTCACCAAGTACCGAATACAAGTCGCACTCTACTCCGGTGGGCATGAAAGTTGAATCCACAATCGTGTAGATATCGTCCTCCTGCAGTTTGTCCATGATCACCGCGTACATATCCATGTCCTGCATGGTGAGGTTCTTCATGGCATCTTCATCGCCGCTGCGCGCCATATTCATCAGATTGCGCCGCGCCAGATCCTTCTCCCTCGAGTCCTCTATCTCCTCTTCTGTCTTGAGGATCGGAAGCATTACTGTTCCATTGATGCACAGACCGGAAAGACAAACAGACGTCCCGGGAATCCGTTCCATCTGCGGAGCACCGTATTTGAGGAACTCGACCGAATTGATCAGGCGGAAGATCAGCGTCGTGCCAACACTCAGGTCATCCACAACACCCGCATATGTGTGCCCTTCGATCCGCTCTTCCACGCTCACCTGCTCAATGGAGCTGACGGATTCGCTGATAAAATAGGGAAAGAGCGCTTCGCCGCTGAAATCATTATCTTCGTCGAACACGCCGACGGCACAGATCCCATATCCGTTTCCGTAATCGATGCGGAGCTCTGCCAGCATGGCGTCCTCGTCCGACGGATCGGTTATATAAGATCTGTGCTCGGCTTTCTCCAGCACATCATCTATCAAGTTGTATGTATCGCGGGCCCTCATAGGCTCTGAGAACCCTATCGCCCTGAAGTATTTGTGCAAAATATACCTCTAAACAAACGTATGTTCTGTAATCAGTGCTTGGGCATCATCACTTCCATGCCGCCCATGTAAGGACGAAGAGCAACCGGAATCTTCACGGATCCGTCTGCCTGCAGATTGTTCTCAAGGAACGCGATCAGCATTCTGGGAGATGCCACTACAGTATTGTTAAGTGTGTGTGCAAGATACTTCTTGCCGTCAGCGCCGTTCACGCGGATCTTGAGACGTCTCGCCTGAGCATCTCCGAGGTTGGAGCAGCTTCCGACTTCGAAGTACTTCTTCTGTCTGGGAGACCATGCTTCCACATCGCAGGATTTGACCTTGAGGTCAGCCAGATCGCCGGAGCAGCACTCGAGAGTTCTGACCGGGATGTCCATGCTGCGGAAGATCTCAACTGTGTAGCTCCACAGCTTGTCATACCATTCCATGGATTCCTCAGGTTTACAGACTACGATCATTTCCTGTTTCTCAAACTGATGGATTCTGTAGACACCGCGCTCCTCAATGCCGTGAGCACCTTTCTCCTTGCGGAAGCAGGGGCTGTAGCTGGTGAGTGTCTGAGGAAGCTTCTCCTCAGGAATGATCTGGTCGATGAACTTACCGATCATGGAGTGCTCGGATGTACCGATCAGATAGAGGTCTTCACCTTCGATCTTGTACATCATCGCATCCATTTCCGCAAAGGACATGACTCCGGAAACGACAGCACTGCGGATCATGAAAGGCGGAATGTGATAATTGAATCCCTTACCGATCATGAAGTCTCTTGCATAGGAGAGGACCGCGGAGTGAAGTCTCGCGATATCGCCCATCAGATAGTAGAAACCGTTTCCGGATACGCGGCCTGCGCTGTCCAGATCGATACCGTCGAAGGTATCCATGATATCGGTATGATAAGGAATCTCAAAATCCGGAACGACCGGCTCGCCGTATTTCTGGATCTCAACGTTATGAGAATCGTCGGGACCGATCGGAACGGAAGGATCGATGATATTCGGGATCACCATCATATCCTTGAGAACGATCTCGTCTGCTTCTTTCTTAATAGCATCGAGCTGCTCGAGGCGCTCAGCCATCTCATTGACCTTTGCCTTGACCGCTTCGACTTCAGCCATCTTAGAGGGGTCCTTCTTGGCCTGTCCCATCAGTTTGCCGATCTCTTTGGAGAGTTTCTTTCTCTCGGCACGGATCTTATCTGCTTCGCCCTGAGCAGAGCGGCTCTTCTCATCATATTCAATTACTTCATCGACAAGGGGAAGTTTTACATCCTGAAACTTCTTGCGAATGTTCTCTTTGACGATCTCCGGATTTTCTCTCAAAAACTTAACATCAATCATTTTCTGTCACCTTCCTTTATTCCGGCTTTTTTACTGCATTACTGCGCGCCATATTATAACATGTTTCTTATAAATTTCCTAATGTATTTGTGTATTTCAATGGTCTGTCAGCTTATCTATGATCTTCTCAAGATCATCGCTGTTATAAAAATCGATCAGAAGCTTACCGTGCCCGTTTCTCTTTCTCTGGATAGAAACTTTGGTATGAAGAGTCTGCTGCAGCCTCTCCTCGATCTGCTTATAGATGATCGCTATACTGGGGTCTTCTTCCTGCTGCTGCGTCTTTGTGACTTCGACTTCCGGCTTTTTTGAGCTGCCCAAAATCTCCTTGACCTTCTTTTCCGTCTCCCGGACACTGAGCTGTTTTTCCACGATTTCCTGTGCTGTACTGAGCTGCTCTTCAGGAATCTCCAGCGGAAGGAGAGTTCTGGCATGTCCCATAGAAATCTGACCGTCGATCACCATCTTCTGGACATTTTCTTCCAGCTTTAGAAGTCTGAGCGAATTTGCCACAGCCGACCGGCTCTTGGAAACCCGCTTCGCCACTTCTTCCTGGCTGAGACCGAACTCATCCATAAGACGCTTATAAGCTCTGGCTTCTTCAATAGGATTTAGATTCTCTCTCTGAATATTCTCGACGAGCGACAGCTCGAGAATTTCCTTCTTTGAATAATCCCGGACAATCACAGGAATCTCTTTCAATCCTGCTTTGAGAGCAGCTCTCCAGCGTCTCTCGCCGGCAATGATCTCGTAATAGCCGTCTCTCTTTTGCACCAGTATAGGCTGCAACAGTCCATAGGTCTTTATAGACTCCGACAGTTCCTCCAGTTTATCATCGTCGAATTTCTTTCTGGGCTGCTCCCTGTTAGGTTCAACCTCAGAGATTCTGACGACGACAACATTCTTTAAACTATCTGACGACTTTTCTTCCTGCTTCTTTTCTTCTTTCTTCTCTTCCACAGGATTCTGTTCAGTCTTCTCAGGTTCCTCTTTCTTTTCTTCAAATGTTTCACGTGAAACATTTTCTTCCTGTTCACGTGGAACATCTGCTTTTTCTTTTATTTCATGAACCGGAGTCGGAAATGAACTCTCAGAATCCTCATCGTCGTCGGCAAACAGAATCTCCACGCTGTCTGACTCTGCCGACTTCATCGCTTTTTCAACTTCTTCCCTCATCGGGATCAAGGCGTCCAGACCTCTTCCTAAACCGCCGTGTTTTCTCGCCATTCTCTCATTCACCCCTCTATATTGTTATTATTCAAGGCTCGCAGAGCGAGCCGATGCGCCGCGTGCGGGTTGCCCGAAAGGCAACATCTTCCTTTCCGCACGCGTGTGCATCATATAACTCAGTGGGGGACATCCCCCTGTGTTATACGTTTGAGTCTTTTT
>JBGUJH010000131.1:0-2811 GCA_045113775.1 Lachnospiraceae bacterium
TTACTATGGAACAGGCAGAAGGAAATCCTCTGTTGCCAGAGTTTTTATGACCCCCGGTAAGGGCGAGATGACCATCAACGGCAGAACTATCGATGATTACTTCGGACTTGAGACTCTGAAGGTTATCGTAAGACAGCCCCTGGTTGAGACCCAGACTGCGGATCAGTATGATTTCAAGATCACTGTTAAGGGCGGCGGCACTACCGGTCAGGCAGGCGCGATCCGCCACGGCATCGCTCGTGCACTCTGCGAGGCAGACGCTGAGTTCAGACCCGTTCTGAAGAAAGCCGGATTCCTTACAAGAGACCCTCGTATGAAGGAAAGAAAGAAATACGGCCTCAAGGGCGCTCGTCGTGCACCTCAGTTCTCCAAGAGATAATCTGCTTGGATCGATATGTTTATTACCCCCCGAAAACGGCCGGTTTTCGGGGGCTTTTTATTCATATTTTTTTTGCGAAATTGCATATCCTGTGTGCGTTTGTGTGCGAACAGGGATATAATTCAGGTGGGAAGCGCACACGGCGCATCGGCTCGCTCTGCGGGCCTTGACCGGAGCGGTATCATTCCAGGGGTGTTAGGGGATGAGAGAGCAGGGCTATTAAATGATTGAAAGAAAAAATGAAGTAAGACAAGGAGTGATCGCTGCTGTTCTATCGGCTGCGGCACTCGCCGGAAGCCTTTATACAGCGAAAGCACTGGATTACCGGGGCGTTTTCATCCCCGGAACGGTGATCAACGGAGAAGATGCTTCCGGCCATACAGTCCGTGAGATGGAGGAGATCCTCGGCAAGTATGATCTGACAGTAAAGTTCCGGGAAGGGAAAGAACTCCGGATCCCGGGTGAAAAAATAGATTATCACTACGTTTCCGACGGAAGCCTGGATTCGCTCATGGAGAACCAGAAGCTTTATCTGTGGGGACTTGGGCTCTATCGGGATACACTGTATGAGATCAGTGAACAAAAAGAGTATTCCGAGGAGAAACTGCTGGCGATCATTGACTCGACGCCGCAGATGAAGGAAGAGAATATGACTGAGCCGCAGGACGCCTGCCTGGGATACGAGGACGGTAAATTTGTGGTCACACCTGAAGTGGAGGGCACGACCCTTGATCCGGGGCTCGCCAGGGAAACGATCCTCGAAGCGGTCAGGGAGGAGAAGGAGAGTGTCGATCTTGCGGGTACAGAGGGAATTTACAGCTCTCCCGAGATCCGAAAGGATGATGAAGACCTCGGCGATGAAGCAGCGCAGCTCAATGAACTTGCCGGAGCAAGGATAGTCTATGAACTGCCGGGAGGCGAGACGAAGGTCCTGGACGGACCGATCCTCAAGGAATGGCTTGAAGTCGACGACGAGGGAGACTATTACCGGGACGACGATGCCTGGGACGAATGTATCGCAGACTTCGTTAAGGAGCTGGCTGATGAGGTGGATACAGTCTACAAGGAGCATCCTTTTACGACCCACGAGGGAGACGAGATCATGGTCCCCGGAAAGGGCTACTACGGCTATCGGCTGGACAAGAAAAACGAGACGGAACAACTTTGGGAAGAGCTGGACGAAAATGAGCAGGTAGAGCGCGAGCCGGTCTACTGGAGAACGGAAGCATCGGATCCGGATGACAATCACGGATTCGGAGATGATTACGTGGAAGTGGACCTGTCTCTGCAGCATTTGTGGATCTACAAGGACGGCGAAGTGGTTTTGGAGACGGATGTAGTATCCGGCACTAATGATAAAGAACACCGGACACCGGCGGGAGCCTTTTTTGCCTACGACAAAAAGAGAGATACGGTACTTCGCGGAGACAAGCAGGATGACGGCGAATGGGGATATGAGACCCCGGTTAAATATTGGATCCGGCTGACGGACACCGGGATCGGCATTCACGACGCGGACTGGCGTTACTCTTTTGGCGGGAACATTTGGAGATGGAGCGGATCCCACGGATGCATTAACACTCCGCCGAGCGTGATGCCGACGATATTCGAGCTCGTGGACGTAAATATGCCTGTAGTGGTCCATTACGGGGATACTCAGTAACAATTAACCATGTTATACTGTATATATCAGAACACTGACAATGTTGCATAAAGAAAAGGGGTAATCATGAAGACATTAGAAGATTATATCCGTACTATTCCGGATTTCCCGGAACCCGGCATTATGTTCCGCGACATCACCACTGTTTTTCAGGATGCAGACGGTCTGCAGCTTGCGATCGATTCCATGCAGGATCTGATCAAAGATCTGGATTTTGACGTGATCGTGGGCGCGGAGTCCCGAGGCTTTATTTACGGAGCAGCGCTGGCTTACAATCTTCACAAACCGCTGGTGCTGATCCGCAAGAAGGGCAAACTTCCCTGGAAGACCATTTCGGTGGACTATGATCTGGAATACGGCAAGGCTACGCTGGAGATGCACATCGATGCCATCCAGCCCGGGCAGAAGTGTCTGGTAGTGGATGACCTTCTGGCTACAGGCGGAACGGCGAAGGCAATGGCGCAGCTGGTTGAGAAGCTGGGCGGCGAAGTCGTTGACATGCTTTTCATGATCGAGCTTGCAGGACTCAACGGCCGCAAGTTCCTCGAGGGCTATCGAGTGGACTCTGTACTTGCTTTTGAAGGAAAGTAATCACGAGATTCTGAGTCAGAATATTGAGCTTCAATTCTGCATACGGGAGCAAGATTCTGTTTCTTGCCCGTATGCAGTTTTTTTGTGCGATAAGCCGGTAAGCGCAGCTCGTGCTTGCACGAAGATGCATTTACCGGCCAACGGTCAATCGAGTAGGAGGAGGCCCTCCTACTCGATT
>JBGUJH010000132.1:0-23945 GCA_045113775.1 Lachnospiraceae bacterium
GACATTCCAGATTGGGTGTATTGAAAGCACCGACCGCACATTTTCTTTCTTCCGCGATCGCAAGGATCTCTTTCAGGTTAACAAGCATTTATGAACCTCCTTCTCCTTTACGATTGATCTCCTTAAGCTTTGGCTTATCGGAAACAGTCAATATACCTGCGTTCATGATACCATGTTTAGCGCCTGTTTGTACTGTGTCTCTTCCCATCCCACACAAAATATAATCAACTCAACGAAGCTCATAACCAATGTTTCGTGTTCGACCTCTCTGGCGATTTTTCTCCTCAATCCTGTACACAACGAAAATCATCCACATGCAATATTTTGGCAGATTGTTGTCAAAATATCGAACGTCTTTAGGTATAGCCTGGCAGATTTATATGGCTGTACCCAACTATTCAAAATTATGTTTATAGGTAGGTGACTTTACGATTTTTAGTTGTGTACAGATTTGAAATATCAGGGTTTGTGCCTAAACGACTGAGATTTCCAAGAGAGGAAGGGCATTGGCAGGCTTTCATGTAAGAAAAATTTGTGGGAGGGGGTTGTCGCGGGCCCAGCTCGACCGCGCCGGGGGCGCGCTCTCGCTGTATGTTGTCGGAGTATACCTCATTACGAATAGCAGTGAAGGCTCACTTCGTTCGCCTTTACGGACAAAAAGGAGGACCACATCCGCTCGTGCAAGCACGGCGTCTGTGATCCTCCTTTTTCTCCTACAAGCACTCCGTGCTTGCACTGCTATTCTACATTAAGGTGCGTTCCTCGTTATCACTCATACTCTATGATGACCTTTTGGTTTGTAGGATATAAAGTGGTTTGCATTATAAATTACCACAACATATATACGTATTATATGACCTATCCTGTTTTACCAATATCTTTTGGGTCAATAATTGGTCGCCAAATGGTACTTGTTACACGCTCCGGCAAACATTGCATTCAGTTTGTCCTGTATTTCTTTTAGATCCATTCCGTCAACCTCTTTCAGGTCTTATCAACAACTTCCCAAAAACCATTTTTGCTTGCGCCATGGCGAATCAGCACACCCTGTTTCTTAAGGGAAGCCACAAGCCTCTCAACCTGTCGTTCTGTTAATCCCAAGGTGGATGCAAGTACTTTTGCGGTCAATCTCCCATCCTGACGAAGAAGTGCCAGCACTTTCTCCTCATTTGTCCCGACATTTATCCCGACATTTGTCCCGACATTCTGGTGGCTATTCTGCGTTTTGATAATATCCGCCAGCGCATCCCGTATGATCTGAAGCATGAACGTGACAAAGATTGTTGATTCTCCCTCTGTGTTTGATGCATTCAAAGCAGCATAGTATCCATCCTGCTGTTCATGAATCAACGTCTCAACAGGAAGCCATGCGAAAAACGGTTTCCATTTCTGTAATATCAGCGACTGCCACAGTCTGCCGGTTCTGCCATTTCCATCCGCGAAGGGATGAATAAACTCAAACTCATAATGAAAAATACATGATTTCACTAACGGATGCAGCTTGGACTGCTTCAGCCAGGAAAACAGCTGATCTATCAGATCCGGCACATAATTTGCCGGAGTACCGGCATGAATCAGCTGCGTGCCTGCATACACACCGACATTCGTACCCCTGAATACCCCTGCCTCCTTCACAAGGCCATCCATCATGATCCTGTGCGCCAGTAACAGGTTCTTCACACTGTAAGGATCCAATGCGGAAACTCTCTCATAAGCCTCGTAGGCATTCTTAACTTCTCTGATATCCTGAGGCGGTCCCAGTACGCGTTTACCCTCAATAACGTCGCTTACCTGTTCCAGCGTGAGAGTATTCTGCTCAATCGCCAGCGAGGAGTGGATCGACTTGATTCGACTCTCCCTGCGCAGTGTCGGATTAGGATGCAAGGAGTCATAGGTTGCAACAGCGCCGACCTGCTCTCCGATCTCGATCACCAAATTCGTTATTTCTTCTGTCATTGTAAAAGGAGGCTGATAAAACTCACCCATACCTGTATCCCCCTTTTTATATCTTTGACAACAAGTTGATTGTCTGTTTCTTTTTTCCGCTTGGAACACTTACAAGAGCATATATAGTGGTTTGCATTATAAATTTACCACAACATATATACGTATTATATGAGCTATTCTGTTTTACCAATATCTTTGGGGTCAATAATTGGTCGCCACCAGAAGGCCAAGGAGATTACACTCTAATCTCATCCAGCGCATATCGAATTTCATCTTCCACCGTGATATCTGCTGCCAACCAAGGATGATCCGCCAGCTTAAAACCCTTATGTGGAAGATCAAATACTTGTGCTTCTGTTATTTCCTGTGCGCTTTCTTTTGCCCCCACTGCATTGTTTCCTCTTTTTCTTTAACTCTTTATCTTCATCCCATAGAGTAGCAACTTCCTGTATATACAGGATTACTACTGAATCCTTCCATCATCATACCATACATCTCGGCCATTTTGCTAAGCTATCATAGGGATTAGTTTAATCAAACGCCAAATATCTTCACCCACTTTGTATGTTTTCAAACGTTTTCATAAATCTGTTGTTTTACTTGTGGAAGCGAAATACACTCTCGTTTGCAGGAAGCTCTTTAAGCAGCAGCTTGCGATCGAGAATATCCCCGAAGAAGTAGTCGATACTTACTATAAGAAAGATGCGCCGCATGATATGTATATTGCGGAGGTACTTGAGATCCTTACTTGAGATGGCGGACTATGCGGCATTCGCTGTATGAAATAAAAAGAGAGGCTGTCGCATTAAGTGAAGGTCAATGAACTGCTCCCCGTCAAGTAGACAATAAAAAAAACAAAATTTTCTGCCATCAGATTTTTGTCTGGTGGCAGTTTTTATGCTGCCGCCAGATATTGTTCGTATTTCTCTATCGGTGTCATAACACCCAATTTTCGCTGTAGCCGCCTGTTGTTATAGTACTCGATATAGTCCTCAATCATCTTTACAAGAGAGTCTTTGTTGGTAAACCGTTTTCCGTAATACCTTTCCCGCTTTAGAATGCCCCAGAACCCTTCCATCGGACCGTTATCGATACACTTTGCTACTCTGGACATACTTTGTGTCATCCCAGCCGCTTCAAGTTTGCTATGAAAGTTCCGGCTGGTGTACTGGTATCCTCTGTCACTATGGCACAGTGGTGTCGCACCGGGATTCGCAGCAATAGCTGCATCAAAAGTGTTAAATACCAACGGGTTATTGTTTGAATCCCCGATCACATATGATACGATCCTCCGGTCAAACAGATCGAGAATGGCACTCAGGTAAATCTTGTGAACTTCTATACCGGTGTAATACTTGAATTCAGTAACATCAGTCAGCCATTTCTGGTTTGGAGACTCCGCTGTGAATTCTCTGTTAAGGACATTTTCTGCAATGAACTGAGGGTTTGCTGCCCGTCTGGTGCAGCCGTTGTTTGAATACTTGATAGTGGATTTGATGCTTTTCTTCCGGCAGATCCGCAGTACCCTCTTGTCATTTGCCTTGATGCCGTGATACCTTTCCAGATCATCACGTATACGGCGGTAGCCCTTATCAGGGCTCTCTATGTGGATCTTTTCTATCTCTTCGGCGATTCTTTCGTTTTCTGCTATATAGGCCGGAATGCCTCTATGGAGCCATTTGTAGTACGCGGACCGGTTCACATGGCCCAGCTCGCAAAGAGCTCTGATTGGATATCCGTGCCCCTCGTGTTCTTCTTTGATCGCCTGATAGATTTGTACATGCCTGACCAGGCTCAGCCCCGCCTCCTCTCTAACTCGTCGAGTTTTTTTAAGAAAGACACCTCCATCTCTGCCCGCTCTTTCTCTGCCCGCAGGATCTTATTCTCTGCCCGGAGTCTCTCCAGTTCAGACATTTCCTCTACTGGCTTTGAACGGCCGCGTCGGTCCTGAAGGGCGTCTACCCCTCCTGCTTCATACTTGACGGTATAGCTTCGTGCCTGTTGATAGGAAACACCGAATTTAGCCGCTGTTTCAGCATAATTATGGTCATGTGCAATGCAGTATTGAACGATTTCCACCCTCTCATTAAAAGTGGTCTTTCTTCCTTTGGTCATGATTGCGGTTCCTCCTGTTCCGGAAGCTTTCAGTTCTTCATGACCATTATACTTCTTTATCCAGTTTTGCAGCTTGCTTTTAGCTCTGATCCCGTAGCGTTGGCAGATCTCCTGCAGGGAGCCTCGGCCACTGAGGTAATCCATCACTGCCTGCTCTTTCAGTTCTTTCGAATACTGTTTATACCGCGTAACAAGAAAAGCACCTTCTCCTTCACTTTTATAAATTCTTATCCACTGCTGCAAAGCATCCAAACTGACCCCCAGTCTGGCTCTGGCATGACGTTGTGTTTCCTTGCCCTCTAATATCAGATGTACAGTCTGCAGTTTCTCTGCTGGATTAATCTTGTTGATAGACATAAAATGCCCCCTTCCGGGCAGTAAGCTTTTTGTTTTTTAGCTTGTCTACCTGGAAGGGAGCATATCACAAACCTACGCTTTTGCGGCACGCCCCTTTTTGAATATTCATTTTCTTTCCTTTATTCTTCCTCGCCCGGTCCCTTCTCTTTGTTCTCCTTGATGATCCGGAGAATATCCCACAGGGCAAGTAATGCGATAAAGATCGCGGAGCCTCTGGTAAAGGGTTTAAGCCTGACCTGACAATGCATATTGCTGAGCAGGCATATGTGTACAAGTACTCCCGGCGTCATAAATGTGACCACAGAAAGCACAAGTGCCGCGGTATCGCAAATCAGTTTGATCGCTTTGCTTTTTACAAAGGCTGCGATCGCAAACAGAACCGCAAGTCCTATCCCGCACATAGCGACGCGGATCTGCGCATTATGGCAAATCATCAAAGTCCCGTCTTCTTTGGGCCCGCACGCCGAAAACATCGTCATGGATCCAACAGCAAGCAGCAGGCCGGCAGCTGACGAAATCAGCGAGATCACTCTGCCTTTTTCAATCATCTTTCTTCTCCCTATTGACTGATGTTGGCCCGCGTGTTCGAAACGATTAGTTAAACTGCTAACATCGCTTTATGTATAATAATACCTAAACTATACATAAATTGAAATAAAATAATTTGAAAATAAACCCAAACAATATGCATGAAGCACCCTTACGGTTTATCGGCAAATTTATATCCTGCCCCCCAGACGGTAAGTATATATTCCGGCTTTTGGGGATTCTCCTCGATCTTCTCCCGGATTCTCCCTATATGAACCATAACTGTCGCGGTATCCCCTGTCGGATCCTGTCCCCAGATCCGCTCAAGCAGCGCTTCCCTGGAGAACACCATCCCCTGATGGGAGGCCAGGAAATACAAAAGCTCATACTCCCGGTTCTTGAGATTCACCTCTTCTCCCCTTACAGTGACTTTGCGATAAGGCACGGAGATCACAAGGTCCCTGTACCGGATCTCCTGCTTCTCTGTACCGGATTCGCCCAGAAGAATTTCGTGAATTCGGATATGCGCTTTTGCTCTGGCGACCAGTTCTGTCGGATTAAAAGGCTTCATTATATAGTCATCCGCGCCAAGTCCCAGTCCCCGGATCATATCCACGTCCTCTGTCTTAGCCGTCACCATGATAATAGGAACATTCTGTTCCCGTCTGATCCTGCGGCATATCTCAAATCCGCTCATTCCCGGAAGCATGATATCAAGCAGAAGCAGGTCATAATCCCCGCTTTTTGCTTTCTTATACCCTTCGTCTCCATCGCTGCACAGTTCCACCTCGTAGTCAGACGCCTCCAGATAATCTCTCTCCAGCTCTGCCGCAAGAATATCATCTTCAACGATCAGTATCTTCTTCATGCTTGCCTTCCCCCTTTACAGACGGCAGTGTCATCGTAATGCACAGCCCGCTTTCGGATGACGCGCTGACCTGCCCGCCATGACCTTCTATGATCCGCTTGACAATAGTCAGTCCGATCCCGCTGCCTTTTTCAGGCGTAGTCCTCGATTGATCCGCCCTGTAAATTGGCTCAAAGAGGCGGTCCAGGTGTCTTAGGCCGACTCCCGGCCCGTCGTCAGAAAACCGGATCTCCACGTTTTCTATGTTTTGCCGGACTTCTATGTCCACTATGGAGCAATCCGCAGTCCGGTAACGCACTGTGTTCTCCAATAGGTTCATGAATACTCTCTGCATCTCCCGGATATCCAGATCCGCCTCTGCCTGCGGTGAATCAGTCCGATAGCGTACGTCCACTTTCCTGTCGGAAAGCCAAGCCTCTTTTTCCGAGAGGAATTGTTTAATGTATTCATCCAGATTAACTCTTTCGAGATGCAGAAAGCTGCTTCCGGTATCCATCTTGACGAGAAGCGACAAGCTCCCGGTCAGTCTCTCCAGGTCATCCGCCCGTGTCAAAATAGCGTCGCAATACCTCGTTCTCTTCTCAGGCGTATTCGCGATCCCGTCCTTGATCCCCATCGCGTAACCTTTTATAGATGTCAGCGGAGAACGCAGATCGTGCGTGATCCCCCGAAGCCGGTCTCTCTGCTGTTGTTCATACCGCTGCTGCTTCTCCCGCGCTTCCTTAAGCTGTCTGCGCATTTGATCAAATTCTTCGAATACCTCCCCGTATTCATCGCTCTCATTATAAGTGACCGGATAATCCAGATTGCCTTCTGCTACCATGGCGGCGCCTTTTTTCAGTCTCCGCAGCCGTCCAAAGACCATTTTTGAGATCTGCCGGGAATAGACAGCCGATACAACCGCGATGCATACCAATGTGATCAGAAAAAAACTGATGCCGATTCCCCGGGGCACCATATACAGCGGAGTCACGGAGCGCTGTACGCCTGCGTCCACCCGGTCCTCATTATAAACGGCGGTCACATACCATGTTTTCCCGCCAAAGTCGATACCGTCACGAACAACGATGCTTTTCCTGGTCATATAGGCGGCTTTCGCCGGAACATTACCGATCAATGTCAGCATTTTCTGATCCGCTTCATCCATATTGGAAAAAGAAACTATGTAAGGGGATTCCACCCGGATATGATATCCAAGGTTCTCCAGCTCCTCTATCCTCTGGGATTCCGGTAGCAGCAGAAGCTCCGTCTCCTCTTCGCCTTCGGGCAGGACGATCTCCCAATTCATGTCGAAAATCTCTGACTCGTAGGTGTAGAGAATATTCATTATTTTGGTCAATTTGTTGACGCCTCCTGAAGATTCCCGGATCTCATTCGGAAGCGTCTCGCTGTGAAAATGGACATACGCCACACAGATTATGCAGATCATCAGGGCAGTTATCGTAGTGGCCACTATATTACTGATCATTATCTTTTTTTGTATCGTCATTTTTTCTCCATTATATTGTTTGTTTGTTCTAGTAATACCATACCCTATTCTCAGACGAATCTAAAGATATTTTATCTGTGAAACATTCTTGCTTTTACTGCACGCTGAACTTGATCCATCAAAAAAGAGGACGCCGCTCCTGCTGATTAATCAGCAAGATGCGACGCCCCCTTTTTTGTTTCGCATGGCGGGAGCTTATTCTCATTGGGCACAGATCTCCAAGAGAGGAACGGCATTGACAGGCTTTCATGTAAGAAAGATTTGTGGGAGGGAGTTGTCGCGGGCCCAGCTCGACCGCGCGGAGCGCGGCCTCGCTGTATGTTGGCGACGTTCTCATCTGCCGATCTTGATGTCAGTCAGGAACTCATAGTACTGCGCGATCGCGCTGTGGTCTTTCTGGCCGCCTTCATGGCTGTGCATCCACTGCAGGATCTCCTGGACTGCTGCCGTCATGGGAACAGGTGCGCCTACGCTGTGCGCGCAGTCAAGCGCGTTGTTCAGGTCCTTGATGTGCAGGTCGATCTTGAAGCCGGGCTTGTCATCTCCCGCGATCATCATAGGTGCCTTCGCGTTCATGACGGTGGAGCCTGCAAGGCCGCCCTTGATCGCCTCGAAGACGAGCTGAGGGTCTACGCCTGCCTTCTGCGCCATCGTGAAAGCTTCCGCCACTGCCTGGATGTTGCAGGCGACTACGATCTGGTTTGCAAGCTTTGTGGTGTTGCCTGCGCCGACTTCGCCGCAGCGGACGATGGAAGCGCCCATGGTCTCAAGGAGGGGTTTGAACTTGTCGAAGATCTCCTGTTTGCCGCCTACCATGAAGGAAAGCGTTCCGTCGATCGCCTTGGGCTCGCCGCCGGATACAGGCGCGTCGAGCATCTCAACGCCCTTCTTAGCCAGCTCTGCCGCGATCTCTTTGCTCGCCACAGGGTTGATGGAGCTCATATCGATGAACACCTGTCCCTCTTTCATGTAATTAGAAACGCCGTTCGCGCCGAGCATAACAGCTTTTACATGGGGGGAGTTGGGGAGCATGGTCAGAACGACGTCGCAAGTCTCACCGATCTCTTTGTTGGTTGCCTGCTTAGCGCCGCAGGAAACAACGTCATCTACAGCCGCCTGGTTCAGGTCGCTGACGAGCAGGTCTGTAAAGCCGCCCTTAAGAATATTCTTTGCCATGGGTCTTCCCATGATTCCAAGTCCGATCAAACCGATTTTCATTATGTTTTGTCCTCCTTACTATGTGATGTTGCATGTTGCCTGAATCAAAGCAGTCCTGCTGTCTCCATTGCCTTTCTGATCTTGTCCAGAACAGGTCCCTCAGCTGTGGGAAGGTTGGGCTGATAAGGATCGCCCACATTCTGTCCCCTGAGGTTTGCCATATCCTTGGCCGCGACCGGGAAGGACGCGCCGTCCATGGAGAGACGGACGGGATTGAGCTTGAACTGTGCCTCCAGGGATCCCTTGATATCGCCGGCCACAAATTTTTCATATACATCCCCTATCAGGCCGGGCATGAAGTTCCCTGCTGTGCATACGCCGCCGACAGCGCCGATGCACATGGAAGCGTAGAGAAGTGTATCCTTTCCGCCGAACACCTTGAAGCCGACGTCGCGGCAGCGTCTGACGCACTCCTCCGTGAGTGTGATATCACCGGAAGTATCTTTCATTCCTACGATATTGGGCACGGTGTGCGCAAGGCGGTCGATCATATCCGCAGAGATGCCGTAACCGACACGTCCGGGGTTGTTGTAGATGAGGACCGGCGTATCCGGGATGGCATCCGCGATCGTTTTAAAGTGAGTGTAGAGTTCCTCCGCCGTGGGCTTTAAGAACATGGGCTGAAGAATGGAGACACAGGATGCTCCATTTGCCACCGCCATCTTCGCAAGCCGCACACATTTGCGGGTATTGATCGCTCCGATGCCAAAATATACAGGTACGCGCCCTGCAGCCTGATCCACCATGATCTTCAGGCCGCGCTCCATCTCGTCTTCCTCGATCTGGTAGAATTCGCCATTTGACCCAAACGCCAGAATTCCGTGCATTCCGCCGTTTATGACAAAATCTACCTGCCTGCGCATTCCCTCCTCATCGATCTTCTCTTCCTTATCGATGACTGTGATGATCGGAACTACAACTCCCTTAATAAAGTCTGTATTCATCAATTCTCTCCTTGATCAAGCCTGATAATAAGCGACAGATTCCAGGTATCCCAACTTCTCGATCTTCTTCAGATCCATTCTTACCGGCATACCGGGAATATCAGACCGCAAGGTAAAGCGGCTGTCTTTAAAAGTCGGAACATTCAGCATCAGTTCATGTACCGGCTCAGAGATCGGTGCATGGAATTCTATTCTCTCATTATCCCCATAAAGCGCTCCGAAATAGGCGTTATAAGCGCCGCGTCCGCCGGACTGGAATTCCAACCCGTTCTCACGGCACAGATCCCTGATCTTCAGCAGATCGTCAATCCTGCTCATACGCCCGAGCGAAGGCTGGAGAATATCGATTCCTTTCTCGACATAGGGCTCATATGCATAGTACACTCGCATGGATTCTCCGGCGGAGAGCTTCTGCTTAACGCCCATTTCTTTCATTCTTTTGATCCCATTATAATCCGCGCTGTGGATCGGCTCTTCCACCCACTCCAGGTCATAGGGTTCCGCAAGGCGGCAGAATTCGACTGCCTGCTCTACTGTGAATTTCTGGTTGCAGTCAACAGCTATGCGGGACCTTCCTGCCAGAGCAGCCTTTACTTTTTCAATGCGTCTCAGGTCGCGCTCCATATCCAGGATCTCGCCCAGTTCACCGTGTGAGGATCCAACCTTAAACTTTACTGTAGCAGTTCCTTCCTCAGCATATCGGCACATCTCTTCCACAAGTTCCTCATCTTCCCGGATAATAGCGCCGCCGCCTTTATAAGCAGCTGCCCAGTCTTTCTCGGCGCCAAGGAAACGATGAATTGGTTTTTCTGCTCTCTGTGCGAGGATGTCCAGCATCATGAGCTCGAGCGTGCCGACATTTACGGCATCCGCACTCTGAAAGCCCGCATTCCTTATTTTCCAGTACTGCTCATGTTTCCAAGCGCGGAAACTCTTCTTCTCACCGTTCAGGATTTTCGGCAGCATGCTGCTCACAAAGTTTCTGGATACGGTATAATGCGCGCAAGCACCGGTATCGTCATAGAGTTCCAGATAACCTTGCTCCGGAACATTCATCCCCATTCCTCCTGTCGCGTCGCGGAAAGGCTTGGGAAGCGGGATTGTACGAAAGTTATAAAACACCGCTTTGGTAAAACGGATCTGATCTTCAAAATTGAATCCTGCTGTATTTTCACTAATCTTCATGGACTCTTTCCTCCCTTAGCAGCAATCGGTTTCCCTCTGTTATTTCTTTCAATACTCTTCCTTTTTAAGCAGCCGCCTTGCGCTTCTTGAGGTACTCAGAAATGCTCGGCCATACGACACAGAACACTGCCAACAGCAGGAGCGCCAGAGAAAGCGGACGTGTGAAGAAGGATGCATAACTTCCTTTATCCATACTGATCGCTCTTCGGAAATAGCCCTCAAGTTTCGATGACAGGATGAAGGCAAGAACCAGGGGACTGGTAGGGAGTCCGCCGATAGACATAAAAAGCGACAACAGGCACAGAGCAAGCATAACATAAATGTTGAACATTGTATTCGAGATTCCGTATCCTCCGATATATGCGATGATCAGGATCACCGAGTACAGGAAGTGATAAGGGATGCGGAGAATATATGCAAACCAGTTTTTCGCGACGATCTGTACAATAAAGGTGACAACAGCTGCAACAAGTACACAGGCGAAGATCAGCATCGCAAGATCCGGCTGGCTGGTCATGAAGAGAGGTCCTGCCTGCAGGCCGTGGATCGTCAGTGCTGCGATCAGCATTGCCGTTATTCCATCTCCGGGAATTCCCAGCGCCATCATAGGGATCAGTGCTCCTCCGAGAGATGCATTGTTCGCTGTTTCAGAAGCCCATATGCCGGTCGGATTTCCTTCTCCGAACGCAACCTTGGATTTGTTGGTGCTCTTTGCGTAGCCGTAAGCCACCATATTGGAAATGCCGGAGCCCATACCGGGAAGAAAACCGATCCACAGTCCCACTACGAAGGAGAACAAAATGACCCTGAGATTGTCAAAATAGTCCTTGATCCTGATACCGAATCCCTTGCCGGCAGACGCGTTCGCATCAGGCATCTTGGCTTCTCCTCTTGCGGAGTCGCGGATGATCTGACACATTGCGAACATACCGAGCATCTGCGCAACTGTGGAGATACCTGAGGTCAGATTGGGATTTCCGAAGGTAAATCGCTGCGTTCCGTTGATCGGATCCATTCCGATGCAGCCCAGCATCAGTCCGAGGCCGGCTGCCATTAAGCCTTTCCAGATATTTCCTTTGGAAAGAGTCGCGACCAGGGTGATCGCGCAGAAGCAAAGGGAGAAGTATTCCCAGGGCCCAAGTGTCAGCGCAAAATCTGCGATGATGGGAGAAAGGATCGTCGCCAGGATCACAGAGAAAAAAGTGCCGAGGAACGAAGCCGTAATGCCGATTGCCAGAGCCCTGTTGGATTCTCCCTTTAAGGTCATGGGATAGCCGTCAAAGCACGTCGCAATGGAGGAGGATGATCCCGGAATACCGATCAGAACCGCTGAGATGAAAGATCCGGAAACACCGCCGATCCAAATAGCCAGCAGCAGAATAAAAGAAGTCTCCGTTGAAAGTCCGAATGTTACCGGAAGAAGGAGCGCGATACCCAAAGTAGCGCTCAGTCCCGGAATTGCACCGAATACAATTCCAAGGCATACCATGCCGAAGGTCATCAAAAGATTAAGAGGCTTCAAGCAGAGCAATAAAGCGGATAAATAAAAACCCATTCTCACACCTCCTTTAATTGAACAGGATGCCTGTCGGCAGTTTTACTTGGAAGCCATAGACAAACATGGCATAAAGTCCTGCAGTGACAAGGACCGCGATGATCGCAGCCTGAAGCGGCTTGACCTCCGAATTTCCCTTAAGGTCAAAGATGAAGGCAAAAATAGAGAACGGCGCCACAATGATGAAACCAAAGAATCCCATCAGAACCCCTGTAGCGACAAGCATCAGATAGCTTCTTGCCACCTTCTTTTTCCCTCCCTCAGGGAAGTAGGGGGCGTCCGGTTTCGGATCTTTTTTCCAGTCCTTGATTCCCTTTATGGTGAGCATCAGGGAGCTGAGAAATACAACGATAAGACCCACATAAGGAAGGAGTCTCGGACCCGGTTCCAACAGGTTAGCCGGCTGTGTTGTTTGCACTTGAATAAGGATAAACCAGATTACGGACCAGGTAAGTCCGACCAATCCGGTGATTGTATCCCGCTTTACTTTCATTAGTTTGTCCTCCTCTTTATAGATCCGAATAATCACGGACTATTATCTGTTTTTGTTCTCCGGAGCACCCGGCTCCGGAGAACAATTTGCTGCATACGAGCCTGTTCTTCTGATCATCAGCCCTGCTTATACAGTCCGATCAATTTGCTGATCTCAACCAAATCCTGGTATTCGGTTTCACGGATCTTCTGAGATTCCTCAAGATCGTGCCAGCCGGGAATATTACCGATCTTGGAAATATCATCCTTGGTTTTCTCATAAATAGCTTCCATCGCTGCATTCATCTCTTTGACCATAGTCTCGTCCATTCCGGCAGGTCCAAGGAGATAGTGATATACATTGTAGTAGCAATCCTGGAATCCCTGCTCCTGCAGAGTTTTATAGTTGTCCGGGAGTGCCTCAGGATAGCCCGCGATCGTAGTTCCGTCAGAAGCGACAGTGCCGATGACTTTCAGTTTGCCGGCCTGCTCATACTCATAACCGTGTCCTACGCCGACCACACCGATATCAATAAAGCCGCCTGCAAGATTTGTGAGACGGTCCGATTCCGAGGCCATTTCAACAGGATTTAATTCAATTCCGGTAGCACCCGTCAGCTTGCCGAAAAGGAAGGTGTTGGATCCGGCTGCAGGCATACCGACGTTGATCTCTCCCGGATGAGCCTTCGCATATTCTACAAAACCGGCAAAATCGTCATAGGGTGCGTCCTTCGGAACTGCCAGAGCGGAATAGCCGTTGTCCTGCATGCAGGCGATCAGTGTAAAATCGTTCATGGGATCGATGTCACTGTTTCCGGTGATGTACTGAATATTGAGCGCGCCGGTTGCCAGTGTCAGCGTTGTCCCGTCCGGCTTCGCATCTTTGACCATCTGGTGGCCGATCGTGTTGGAATCATAATTGGTCACTGTTGTCTTGAGTCCGTAAACATCAGTTAATGCCTGTGCATAGTAACGGATCGCGAGGTCAGAGCCGCCGCCTGCTTTTCCGGGAACGACCATTGTGAGCGTCTCATCCGCAACAAATCCGATGCTGCCGGCTGACTGTGCTGCATCGCCTGTTTCAGCAGCCGCTGTCTCTGTCTTTTGTTCCTCTGCCTGAGGTGCTGCTGCCGAAGACGAAGCAGAGCCACCGCCGCATGCTGTCAGTGAAAAGATCATTGCAGATGCCAGCAGAATAGATACCATTTTTTTCATACCAAATTCCTCCTTTACATAATTGCCGGTCAAGCTATAGTTTTTGCTATACTCAGTGTTATTATCAGGTTATTTCGTGTCTTTTCTACAACTTCACCTTTATTTGTTCTTACATGTCTGATTTTATAGAATTCTTATGCCCGTCACCATTCTCAAACATTTATCCTTTTCATAACATATTAGTTATAGTAAAATCGGATAAAAGGAGGTACTTCACATGAATACAAGGCAGCTCCGTTATCTGGTCACCGTGGCGCGTATCGGCAATCTTTCCCATGCCGCCGGACATTTGGGTATCTCGCAGCCTGCACTGAGCAAGCTGATCCGCACATGGGAGGAGACATACGGGTTCCCCCTCTTTTTGAGGTTCGGCCATAAACTGGCCCCTACCGCAATAGGGCGCCTGTATTTGGATTACGCGCAGCGCATTCTTGATGAACAGAACCGGATGATCCTTACAATGCGGTCAATGGGCGGCGAGCAGGGACAGAGCATTCGGCTATGTACTGCGCCGAACAGGGCTTCGATCATCTACAGCGAGATCTTTCACCGCTTTGCGCGTGTATACCCCGACATAGAGCTGAATCTTATAGAGCAGTATGCGCTGAACCAGCCCTCCACAATCCTTCGCGGAAAAGCGGATCTGGCGTTAGGTGCCGGACCTGTTTCAACAGAAGTGGAAGACATACCGTTCGCAAGAGATGAACTTCTCGTCGCTCTCCCCGCCTCTCACCCTCTTTCTTCCCGAAAGAAGATACAGCTGAAAGAATTACGGGATACTCCTTTTGTCCTGCAAGGTCCTCTTAACTACATCCGATCCATCACGAACCGCCTGTTTCCTGAAGCGGGATTTGAGCCAGTAACAGTATTTGAGTCAAATGACGTTTTTCTTTTGGACGCTATGCTTCGGAAAGGGGTAGGCGCCGGGTTCGTCTCACAGGTTCATGCCAACCCTTGTGAAGAGATTCGATACCTCTCTCTGGACCCTCCGGTCTACCAGATGATCCACATCCGCTACCCCAAAGGACGCGCTCTCACAGATCCGCAGAAGTATCTTGCCGGCCTTCTGATCAGACAGCGTCTGCTTGATCGCCGCTACATACCGATCTCATCTCCCGAAGTACAGGAACTGCTCGAGATTGAGCGTTCGAAGACACAGAATGATTTGACTCAACCCTCCCTGCCTGCTGCCGGAGCTACAGCGAAGATGGATGATAACAGCAATGAGATCAATCTGGACACCGCAGTCCTCAAATACATGATCGCGATCGTAGACGAAAAGAGCCTCTCGAAAGCGGCAGATCGCTTTTTCCTCGCGCAGCCTGCTCTCTCAAGGCATCTTCGCAATATGGAAAAAATGCTGGGTATGCAGCTCTTTTCTCGAAAGCATAATCGTCTGTATCCCACGAATATTGGAAAGATTTTTGTAAACAGTGCGCGGAACATTCTTCTATATGAAGAAGAAATGAACAGAGACCTGGCAAAATACCGCACAGGCCATGTAGATAAGATCACAGTCAACTGTGACTCTGTTTTGACACAGTTGTTTAGAGAGAAAATAGAAAAGCCTTTTTCGAAAGCACACCCTGACACAGAGATTGTGTTAAACGGCGCGGATGAAGAACAGACTGTGGAAGCGCTCCGAAACGCTTCTTCGGAGATTGGGATTTTTCTGACCTGCCATCCCGAACATGATTTGTTAAGCTATGAGATTCTTGGTGAAACAGAACTGGTGTATTGCAGAGATCCGGGGGCACCGCCGCTGCCATGCGGTACACATCCGGATCATGAAAAGATCATCTCTCCCGAAAACTGCCCTGCACATTGCAGCCTGCTGCTTTCCCCGGTAGGAACAACGCTTAGGAAAGAGCAGGACCGTCTGTTCTCTTCCCTATTCAGGAAACATCCCCGGATTGCGGCGGAGGCAGACTTTCCCATCCTCTGCAAGCTTGCGGAGCTTGGCGGAGGCGATACTATACTCCCCCTTAACACGCTTTCAAAAGAAACCGCTTTGCGCGCCTTTCATTTTTATCCCCCGGAAAAGCTGTTTCTTATTCTGGCGGACAATCCCAGTCGGCGCCTGCCTTCTTCCGTCGTCGAATTGATCGATTTCATCCGAAGAGAGCTTATGTGGAAAACACCATAAGCCAATGTATGGCCGAAATTGTCTGCCATGCACTCCTCGGGATCAACGACTCTCCCGCCTTGTCCGAGGCAGACGCGGGCGTCGCGATCGCCGCAGGCGCTGCTATCGCAAGAGAGATTGCAGATATAACGATTTCCGCGGATGATCTGCGGGAGCTTATCGTTCTTCGGAGGATCAGCAACCGCTTGATGGACAGGATCGACAACAACTACCGCCGGATCATGCTCTTCAACGGAGGACTTATCGCTTTGGGTCTCTTTGGCATGATGCCGCCGGCTTCTTCGGCGCTTTATCACAATATTTCGACTATCTATTTCAGTTTGGACAGCATGAAGAACCTTCTGTGACACAAAAAAGGCTTCCGGCAGAGCTGAGAATCACAGTTCGCCGGAAGCCTTTAACTATCAAATCATATATATTCTATATGGAGCGCACTCCGTTTGTATATCGCCGGGGAGATCTCAGCGCACACATGCCTCCACCGGGATCTTCATGACGATCTTCCGAAAAGCTCTGGGGCCTTCCTCCCGGCACTGTCCCGGAATATGCACATCCCAGGGAAAGTAGATCGCATAAGCGCCGGGCGACATGACCACACTTCCCTCCTTTTGCGCGGGGTCATTCTCGTAGAACAGGATATCCCCGGGTGTCCCGAGCAGATCCTCCCGGACAGTCCCCTTTCCGCTGTCTATATAGAACGAAGCTGTCTCCGGTCCTCCTGAGACAAAAAATTGAAGGTCCGCATATTTTCTGTGAATCTCCGGATAGTGCTCCTGTCTGGGACCGGTCTCACGGTCCATGACCTGAAGGATCACGGGGACGCCGCCGATCTCCATCGGGAAATTTCCGACGGGATGCGATTTAAGGTCCGCTTCCTTGAGGAAATGCAGCGCTTCGCAAAGGACCCCGGGAAGGACTGCGGCCTGCGACTCAAAAAATTCATTATTTACATTGCCGTAAAACATAATTCTCTCCTATGACAGATCGCGCAAAAGATCTGCTAAAACAGATTTGCCAGCAAAATACCGAAAAGGAACAATGCTGTGCCCAGAATGATATGTACAGTGATGGTCTCCTTCCATAGCAAAGTTGCCCAGAGAAGAGACAAAAGAACGGTCGAACTCTGGATGATCGTCGCCGTAAAGACAGGAACTGTCCGAAAAGCTACCGCCTGAAGCAGAAACCCAAGGCCTGTGATCGCGCCCAGTGCCAGTACCGCAAGCACCGCGGAAAGACGAATGCTCTCCGCAGGCGCCCCGGTGGGAGGAATAGTACAGGCGGCAGCAAGGCCGCCTATGAAAAACATGGACATATTCATCTCCACGGTTCCCATCTCGCCCAACAGCCTCTTCTGGCAGACCGAGAACAGGGCCGCTCCCGCGCCGGCCGCTATGAAAGCCGGAAGCAGATGCCCCTGCCCTTCCATAAAACTGCCCGTCGGCGCGCCGTTCCATGAGATCAGTCCTATTCCCAGAATGCAGAAAACTGCTCCGGCAATCGCTTTGATCTTAACTTTCTCGTGAAACACGAACACAGAGACCAAAAGCACAACGACCGTCTGTACCGGCCAGATCACGATGTTCCCATAGGAAAACCCTTTCTCAACACCGTAATTTTCACCCAGATAATGCAACGCTTTCATAAGGCCGCCGAAAATAATGATGCGGTTCAACGAAAGCCGGCAGGCGCGCCTGCCGCGGACAAGCAGCAGGCAGCGCAGAAACAAGATCCCGATTGCAAATCTCAGAAAGGATGTCATGAAGGGGGAAAATGTCTGTCCCGCCAGCTTGATCAGGATCCCGCCGAAGCTGAACATCACTGCCTGTATGATCAGATACACATACCCCATTTTTCACTCCATCCCGCCTGAGTTAAAACATTGCCGGGAACACAGTCGCCGGTATCATGAGCCAGAAGTCAGGGAACAGGATCAGCAGGAGCAGCACAGCCAGAGAGGAAAGGAAATAGGGAAGAGCCCCTCGGAATCCCTCCTCGATACTGATTCCGCTGATGCTCGAAGCGAGCAGCAGGCAGAGTCCGTAAGGCGGTGTGACAAGTCCCAGCGCAAGCGTCACGATGACGATAAGTCCCAGAATGATCGGGCTGATCCCCAGTGCGATGGCGGACGGAAGGATGATCGGCACGAACAGGATCATGGCAGGGACCGCATCCATAAAGGTCCCGACGAACATAAAGAATGCGACGCAGACCAGAAGGAAGATCAGCCTGCCGCCGGGCAGACCCGTGAAGAATCCCTGGACCAGGACATTGAGCCTGTAGTAGCTGAGCAGCTCGCCCAGTGCGTTTGCGGTCGCAAGCGCGAACAGGGAGAGCGACGCCATCTTCATGGTCTCGATGAGCAGGAAAGGAAGACGGCTGATCTTAATGGAGCGGTAAAAGAAGATTCCAACAAGCAGGGCATAAATGCAGGCGAACGCAGCGGATTCTGTCGGTGTGAACAGTCCGGAAACAATGCCGCCGATCAGGATGATCGGAGTGAGCAGCGCCGGCATGGAGACC
Organism: Lachnospiraceae bacterium; assembly: GCA_045113775.1. Classification (GTDB taxonomy): domain Bacteria; phylum Bacillota; class Clostridia; order Lachnospirales; family Lachnospiraceae; genus CAG-791. Next base: position 18,559 of record JBGUJH010000132.1, read on the forward strand.
AGTGTATGTTTCATCGCGGTCTTAAACGGCACCCTTTCACTTTGAGGGAAATTCTTTTTATTCGAAAACGTCTTGATCACTGCCATCTGCGCAATGCCGAGCAGAATGCCGGGGACAATGCCGGACATGAACAGGGCTCCCGTTGAGGAATTCGATATGCCGGCAAAAACGACCATCGTAATACTCGGCGGAATGATGGAGCCGAGTGTTGATGAAGCTGCCGTGACGCCCACCGATGTTCCCTTATCATACCCCTGCTTCTCCATAGCGGGAATAAAGATCTTGCCGACGCCGGAGGTATCTGCCTGAGAGGAACCGGATATTCCCGCGAACACCATGGAAACAAGTACATTGGCATAGGCCAGTCCGCCCTTCCAATGTCCTACCAGATCACAGATGCACTCGATCAGCTTCTCCGTAATTCCGGCTTCATTCATGAGATTGGCCGCAAGAATGAACAGCGGCACAGCCAGCAGCGTGAAGCTGTTGAGGCCGTTGAACATCTTGGTGAACACAACGGTGTTGGGAATATCAGGCATGCAGGCGATGCCAGTGAAGGACACTATGCCAAGGGCGAATGAGATCGGAACGCCGATGGCCACAAATACGATGAACATAATTACGAGAATGGCGCCAAGCATCAGTCATTTCCTCCTTTCGCAAGTTTACCAATGTCCTCAATGATATGGCCGATCAGGTAGATCGACGCCGTAAGCCCGCAGATCGGCAGGCAGATCCAGGTCGGACCGCGGTTGAAGCTCGGGATGTTGATCCACTTGTAATTCCAGAACTGCTTCGTAATCTGCGCCCCGTAAAAGGCCATAAGTACCGAGAAGATCAGCATTACGGCGCTGATAAAAATATGAAGGAGGATCTTCTTTCTGGGATCCTTGATCATTTCGCTGACCGAGGTAAAGGCGAAATGAGCATCCGAGTGCACCATTGCGCCCGCTCCCATGAAGACCGCCCAGATAAAGGAATACATGGAAACATCTTCTGTCCACATGGCCGCGATACCGAGATAACGGCATACCATCTGCGTAACGACCGCCACCAGGAAAATGGAGAGAAAAGCGCCTCCAACAGCAATTTGGATCTTCTGCATTGTATCTAAGAATTTTCTCATGGTTTTCTCCGGAATTCTTTTTACTGAAGGCTCCGAAGGTCTCCTCCGGAGCCCGGTGATGAACTGCTATCCTTCAGGATCTCCCCTCTTGAGGAAAGACCTGTCCTGAACGGTTAAGTGCTTATTTGGCAGTGTTGCGGATCATTTCCAGCTGCTCTGTCATGCCGTTTGCCTCGGCAAAAGAATCCTGGATCGGGATCGCGATAGCTTTGAAAGCATCGATGTCGATGTCCGCGTGCTCTGTGACCACGGCGCCTTCCTCGATCGCTTTCTGCTTGGACTCTTCAAACATCCTGTAGGTGATCTCGCGCTCTTCTTCCTGTGCTGCCTTCGACGCTGTGTCGATCCATTCCTTCTGCTCATCGGTGAGCCTGTCGTATTTGCTGCCGTCCATCAAAAACAGCCTGGTCGTATAGTCATGGTGTGTTTCAGAAATATATTTTCCGTTGGGAGTCTTGTGGTGCTCCTTCAGCGTCAGGTTCGTGTAATCGTTCTCAGCGCCGTCAACAACGCCCTGCTGAAGTGCCTGGTAGAGCTCGCCCCATGCGACAGTCGTGGGGATCGCGCCGCAGTTCTTAAAGAAATCCTGCTGCACAACAGCTGACTGTGTGCGGATGCTCAGGCCTTTGAGATCCTGCGGGCCTGTGACCGCCTGTTTCGCATATACATCGCGGACGGAGGAGGACCAGTATCCCATGATCTTGAACTGATTGCCGGTCTTTTCCTGAACAATATCCTTCATGGCGCTTCCGAAATCGCCGTCCACGCTTGCTTCCCAGTGATCGAAACTGTCAAACAGGTATTCCAGAGAGAAAATATCGATTTCCGGAACACCGATCGCCGTCATAAAGCCCGGGGAAGAGACGACCATATCCGCCGCTCCCATTGTCAGCTTTTCAACCAGTTCGGACTCATTCTCACCGAGAGTTCCCTTGTGCACCGTGACAGCAATCTTGCCGCCAGAGACCTCCTCCGCCACTTCCTTGAACTTATCGAGTCCGTAGCTGTAGGGGTTGGTCGGATCTGTCGCATTAGATGCGATGATCAGCGTAAGTTCCGCATTTGCGGAACCTGTGTCCGCCGCAGCTTCGGGCTGTGCTGCCGGAGCGGATCCTCCGCAGCCCGCAAGAAGAGAGATCGCCATACCTGCTGCTGCCAAAACAGAGATAATTCTTTTCATTGTCATATTCCTCCCATTATTCTTGTTTATTTCTGATTATTTGGAACGGATGATATTCCAGACTTCATCGTTGACCGGGATACCTTTTTCCCGATTCTCTTTTCTCGTTCCCAGTTCCAGCTCGCCGGGATAGAACACCCTTCCGCCTTCCTGAACCGGAACGGAAGTGTGAAGGTCATCGATCAGTTCCCTGATGATCCTGTCCGTGGTCTCCCCGTCATTGAATTTTCCGGGATCGATCGCGATCATGATCTGGGAAAGCCCGACCTCATCGCCGAAGGTCCCGATCTTCTGAACAGAATTTGCGTTCGTCATGACTGTGGAGATCAGATCTAAAAGGATGGACAGTCCGCTTCCTTTCCAATACCCCATCGGAAGGACACGCCATGTCTTTTCGATCGCTGCCGGATCTGTCGTGAGATTCCCTTCCTCATCATAACCGCCGGGAACCGGCAGCTGCTTTCCGTTGAGCCTGGCCTCCTCGATCTTACCGTAAGAGAACTGGGAGATCGCGCAGTCAACGACTACGTGCTCGCCATTGGACCTGGGAACCGCGAAGATGATCGGGTTGTTTCCGATCTTCCTGTCCTTACCTCCCCACGCCGGCATATTAGGCATCGTATTGGACCAGCAGATCCCGATGCAGCCGTTATTTGCAGCCTGCCATCCGTAAGTTCCGCCGCGCATCCAATGGTTGTTGTTGCCCAGTGCGACCAGACCGATCCCATACTGATGCGCCAGCTCGCAGGCTCTCTCCATCGCCTGATGCGCATTCAGAGGTCCAAATCCCCTGTTGCCGTTCCAGCGCTCGATTGCGCCAAAAGACTGCACGCACTCTGCGGTGACCTTCGGATCGATGCTCCCGTGGTCCAGATACTCAACTACTCTGGGGAAGCGGATATATCCGTGACTGTATACGCCGTCAAGGCTGTTGTCAGCAAATACCGTTGCTGCATCCAAGGCGTTCTTTTCCGAAAAGCCGCGATCCCGAAGAATTCTCTCGAATTCTTTCAACAAATCCTCATACTGAATTCTAGGCATGTCCCTTCTCCTTAACATAATTATGAGCGGTGGCCTCCGCTTTTTTGCAATCGATTGCGTTTGCAATATTATATTAACATGCGTTCGTAATTTCGGCAATACCGTTATTATGCTCGTTATTACGAACTTTATGAGCCAAAATTATGCATATTCTACAAGTCGCTATCAAAATCATTCATTCTATGTGGTCTGCTTTTTGCAATCGATTGCTATCGCTGTAATCGAGTAGTCTGTGCCTGCTCGATTGACTGTTGGTCGCACAAAAAAAGATGGGCGGAAACCTTCCTGCCCATCTTTTTTTGTCTTTATGTGTACCGCGATCAGGTCGTCTCCCGTTCTACGATATCCGTAAAGAGGATGATCTTGCGGTGCACCGTTTTTTTCCGTATCCCCTCGATCAGGACTGCCGCTGCTGTCTCACTGGATTCTTCTACCTTATTATTCAGAGATGTCAGCCGCGGCCTTGCGATGTCACAGTAAATACTGTTATCCACCCCGACGATCGACAGATCTTCAGGCACTCTGTACCCTTCCTGCACAGCTGCATGGATCCCGCCCACCGCTATCAGGTCTACCGAATAAATAATGGCATCCGTATCCGGCATCGCCGAAAGGATCTCCCGCGTTATTTGCTCTCCTTCCTTCTGTGTTTTCCCTTTGCTCTCGAACAGCCGCGGCTCAAGCCCGTATTTTCTCATGCCGTCAAGATACCCTTCCTGCTTGCTCAGATTTGAGACGGTCGGTCCGTCGAGCGCAAACGCGATATTGCGCTTTCCCTTGCTGTAGAGCAGATCAACGGTCTTCCCGATCCCCTCTCTCTCATCCGCAATAATTCCGGTGACGTTCGGCAGATCCAGATATCCGTTCACGATCACGACCGGAATCTTCGGAAGATACTTTTCGACATACGCTTTGACCGTCTCTGTCATGAACATGGAACCGACCAGCACTGCGCCTTCCGCGCGCCGCTGTTCCAGTACACGGATGTACTCTTCCTGAGTTTCCGGGGAAAACCCCGTCGGCATAATGATACAGCAGTACCCAAGTTTCATCATTTCTCTCTCGATAATGAAAGCGCTTTCCAAGTGATGCAGTACCCGAAGATCTTCGATCAGAATGCCGATCAGCCCGGAGGACTGCTTCACAAGGCCTCGGGCAGCAATATCAGGCGTATAATTATATTTTTCCAGAAGCTCCCTGACCCGTTCCCTCGTTTCCCTGCGGATCCCCGGTTTATTATTGATCACACGGGATACCGTGCTGGCGGAACATCCCGCTTCTTTTGCAATATCATAGATCGTCATAAACACCTCTTTCCGCACGCATGTGCACCATTTGACCCGGTCGGGGACCCACTCCCGCCACCAAGTAAAATATGTTGCAGCTCGCCGCCTGCTGAGGCGGGAGACTTCCCAGCCGAGTTAAATCGATTGCATAAGCATATTCTACATGAACCGTGTCAAAAAGGCTATATCAGAAAGACAATCCGGTTCATTCTCAAGCAGGCACCCGCGATGGAATCCGGTGCTCTTTCTATGGAGGAAGCTTTCCGTTTGGCCTACTACACTATGGAACACGGAACAAGACCCGCTTTACAGATCCAGATAGGAAAACTTGAAGACTGAACCGGGGACGAGTACCAGGCACTCCAAAGAACAAATCAAGCTTTTACATCTATATCAATTCCCCCAAAAATCCCGCCGGGTCCAGCATGTCCGGCGGGATCTTTGTGTGTATTCTTTCTCCGAGTCCAAAATGACCCCGTCAAGGTCAAACAAGATTGCCTTTGTCTGCATTGTTCCCCTCTTAAATCACTCAGAATCTTTCGACTGATTTCTCATCGTTTAGGCGCCATAAACACAATCATCGCCTTCTCCGCATCCGCCTGCATTGCTTTCTGCGCCACAATTGCGAGATCGTGGAAGAAAGTCACATCTTCCTTTGCAAGAAGTCCCCGGACCGCCCGGCTTCCCGCATTGGACATGTAGGTGTAATAATTGATCTTGCGGATGCCTGCCTTGATCGCTCTGCGGAAATCAT
>JBGUJH010000133.1:0-20475 GCA_045113775.1 Lachnospiraceae bacterium
CCTCCTCCTACTCGATTGACCGTTGGCCGGTAAATGCATCTTCGTGCAAGCACGAGCTGCGCTTACCGGCTTATCGCACAAAAAAAGATGCGAAGCCGAGGATCTTATTCCTCTTCTTCGCATCCGATTTTGTCGTATGATCACTTTTATGTTATACATTGAAACGGAACAGGATCACGTCTCCGTCCTTAACAACGTAGTCCTTGCCTTCAATTCCTACAAGGCCTTTCTCGCGGGCCGCAGACAGGGATCCGAGCTCTAAGAGCACTTTGTAGTTCACGACCTCCGCTTTGATAAATCCGCGCTCGAAATCGCTGTGGATCTTTCCGGCTGCCTGAGGGGCCTTTGTCCCGATCTTGATCGTCCAGGCTCTGGTCTCATCCTCTCCTGCTGTCAGGAAACTCATAAGTCCCAATGTGCGATAGCTTGCGCTGATCAGTTTATCCAGTCCGGCCTCTGTCACACCGAGGTCCTCAAGGAACATGACGCGCTCGTCATCATCGAGTTCTGCGATCTCAGCTTCAATGCTCGCGCATATTACAAATACCTCACTGCCGGTCTGTGCCGCATATTCACGTACCTTCTGTACCCCAGGGTTGCTCGCACCGTCATCCGCGAGATCATCTTCCGAGACATTGGCGGCATAGATTACAGGCTTGTCAGTCAGGAGATTGTAGGTCTGCATCCACTTCGCTTCGTCTTCGCTCAGGTCTTCAAGCATAGATGCCGGTTTACCGCTCTCAAGATGTTCCTTGAGGCGCTTAAGGAATGCCATCTCCTTGCCGGCTTCCTTGTCCATCTTGGCTGTACGCGCGACTTTGGAAATGCGGCGCTCCAGGACTTCCAGATCCGCGAAGATCAGTTCCAGATTGATCGTCTCGATGTCGCGCATAGGATCCACACTGCCGTCCACGTGGATGACATTGCCGTCCTCGAAGCAGCGCACTACATGGACGATCGCGTCCACTTCGCGAATGTTGGCGAGGAACTGGTTGCCAAGGCCTTCGCCTTTGGAAGCTCCCTTAACAAGGCCTGCAATGTCAACAAATTCAATGACTGCCGGTGTGACCTTTTTGGAATGATACATCTCACCGAGGAGCCGGATTCTTTCATCGGGAACCGGCACAATGCCCACGTTAGGGTCGATCGTACAGAACGGATAATTTGCAGATTCCGCTCCTGCCTTGGTAAGTGCGTTAAAAAGTGTGCTCTTTCCTACATTAGGAAGGCCTACGATGCCTAATTTCATTTATATCTTGCTCCTTGTTCCGCTCTTCTTAGAGGAATAATCCGGTTTCCGGTTCTTAAGTTCCTCGAAGAGTTCGCTGTAATTTTTATAACGGATCCGGCTGATCTTTCCCTCTTCGAGCGCCCTGCGCACAGCGCAGCCGGGTTCCCTCAGATGGACGCAGCCGTCAAAACGGCATTTGCCCTCGTATTCGTCAAACTCCGGATAGTAATGGCGCAGGTCCTGCGCCTCCATGTCCATCAGATAGAGAGAGGTAAATCCCGGGGTATCCACCAGATATGTGTCATCGCCGCCTGCCAGGAGTTCCACATGCCGTGTAGTGTTCTTGCCGCGGCTGATCTTGCGGCTCAGTTCCCCGGTCTCCATCCGGGCTCCCGGACAGATCGTATTGATCAGGGTCGATTTCCCGACGCCGCTGGGTCCCGTCAATACGGTTGTCTTCCCCGCCAGAATCTCCCTCAGGCCGCCGAGTGTCTCCGGCGTCAGCACGCTCACAAAGAGTACCTTGCAGCCGCAGGATTCGTACGTTTCCCTCAGTTCCCTGATCTCCTCCTCTGTAGCCAGGTCCTGCTTGTTGAAGCAGAGGACAGCCGGCAGGTCTTTCTGGTTCATCGTGATCAGGAACCTGTCCAGCATATTGTAGCTCGGCGCGGGATGCGTGATCGCGAAGATCAGGAGCGCCTGGTCAACGTTTGCCACGTTCGGCCTTACCAGCTCATTTCTGCGGGGAAAGAGCCGGACGACATTTCCCTCCATCGGGACACTGACAGTATCTGTGACCTCGATCTCTACGTCATCCCCGACAAGAGGCTTGACGCCGAGCGCGCGGAACACGCCCCTCGCCCGGCACCGGTAAATATCCTCTCCCGTGTGGACTTCATAGAAACCGGCAATGCTTTTAATGATCTTGCCCTTCATATTTGTTCAGGTTTCCGTCTTTTGTCAGTTCTCAGGCGTGAAGGTGAGTTCTCTGGTGATCGTTCTCTCCTCCTGCCTCTCGATCGTCTTTGTCACAGTCTTCTTTGCTCCGCCTTCGCTGCCCTTCTGAGGTTCCTCGACCGGGGCTGCAGCCGTGCTGTCAGTTGCAGCTTCTTCAGGCGCTGCCTGCTCCGGAATATCCTCTTCCACTTCTTCCTCGATCGTCTCAACGACCGTGACTTCATATTCCATGGTAAGAGTTCCGTATTCGGACGTGATGCCCGTGCATCCCATCCTGTAAGGGAAGGCTGACGTCGTCGTATCGAGAAGCTTCTGGCCGTCCTCCGTCACGATCGTGATGTGCACGGACGTACCGGCTTTGTAATCAGGATCCTCACTGTTGGTAGGTGCCGAGATATCTGCCGAGTAACTGTAAGTCTGCTGCCCTGCAATGTCAAAGTTGACGGCCGTTCCCTCGTCGATCATCTCTCCGGCCTCTACGTCCTGTGAGATGACCAGTCCGCGGTTGTCCGGATCGGAATCGATGATCGTCCTGACGTTTCCGGTCTTAAGTCCGAAAGCATTGAGCGTATTGCGCGCTTCCTGCTCTGTCATGCCCAGAAGATTGGGCATCTCTACTTTGCCGGACATATCGGGGCCTGTACTGACTTCGATCGTCACATAAGTGCCTCCCTCCGCCTGCACATCACCTTCCGGATCCTGGCTGATCACCAGGCCGCTCTCAACGTCTTCGCTGCTCGACTCTGTGATATTTACGTTAAATCCTGCCTCTGTCAAAAGATCGACGGCCTCATCTTTGGGAAGACCGACGACGGAAGGGATCTTTGTCCCGCTGTTGCCGCAGACCGTCAGAACGACCGTAGTGCCTACGGGGATCATCTCTCCTTCTTCCACACTGCAGCGCATAACAACGCCTACAGTATACTTGTCTGACTCCTCATAAGTGAGCTCGGGGATCAGTCCCTGCTTTACGAGGGCAGTCCTTGCCGCGGATGCGTCAAGTCCGACCACATTGGGCATTACTACCATTTCCTCGCTCTGCTGGGCGACATTGTCTTTGTTCCCGCTTCCGGGCAGCCATCCCATTCTTCCGCCGACGATCATAAAAACGATTCCGCAGATGATAGCAACGGCGAGCACAGCCAGGATCGTTGCGATCCTGTCCATGGAATTCTCCCGCTCCTCTTCGTCATCCTCGTCGTCTTCCGTGCCGTCGTCTTCGAAGACCTCTTCTTCCTTTCCGCGCTTTGCGACTCTGCGCGTCTTGCGGGTCAGGTCTTCATTTTCTTCCTTTGCCTGCTCCGCAGCAGCCTCCTGCTGCTTCTTCCTTGCGCCCTGTTTGATCTGCTCCTTCTCTTCATCAGTGAGCATGCGGGTTTCCCCCATATCGTTGGGGTTATAGCGCTTGACAAAGTCTCCGTCCGGGTCGCTGATCGATTTCTTGAGGTCCGCCGCGAGCTCCTGCATATTCTGGTAACGTCTGTCGGGGCTCTTCTCACAGCACTTGAGGACGATCTGTTCCACGCTGTAGGGAATATCGGGATTGAGTTTCTTGGGAGAAGGCATGGGTTCCTGAATATGGCGGATCGCGATCGCGACCGTCGTCTCACCGTCAAAGGGCACCTCTCCCGTCAGCATCTCATAAAGGGTCACGCCCAGAGAATAGACGTCACTTTTCTCGTCACTGAAGCCGCCCCTCGCCTGCTCGGGAGAGGTGTAGTGAACGGAGCCCATGACATTAGAGGTGATCGTGTCACTTGTGGCTGCTTTCGCGATGCCGAAGTCCGTGACCTTCACCTTGCCGTCTCTGGAAATGATGATATTCTGAGGCTTGATATCCCTGTGAATGATGTGATTTCTGTGCGCGGCTTCAAGTCCCATGGAGACCTGCAGGGCGATCGTGACTGCCTCTTTGTACCCGAGGCGTCCCCTCTTGGAAATGTAATTCTTTAGTGTGATGCCGTCCACAAGTTCCATTACTATGTAATAGATACCCTTCTCCTCGCCGACGTCGTATACGTTGACGATATTGGGGTGCATCAGGCCGGCCGCGGCCTGCGCTTCAACGCGGAATTTCGAGACAAAATTGGCGTTCTCGGAAAATTCCTGCTTTAGGACCTTGACTGCGACAAAGCGGTTCAAGGTGTGATCTTTGGATTTATATACATCCGCCATACCGCCGGTCCCGACTTTCTCGAGGATCTCGTAGCGGTCTGCGATCAACATACCGATCTTAATCATGGTGTTCCTCCACTCCCACGGAAAACTGTTCTTTCAAACCGGTACCGGCACTCAGTAATCTTTTCCGGCAGCTTCTGCATCCCGGGAAGTGTCAATCAGTATCACAGAGATATTGTCCTTTCCACCCGCTTCGTTGGCCCGCGCTATGAGCGTGGAAGCCTTTTCTTCGAGAGAAGTGTTCCCGGCGAGCACACTCTCGATCTCATCGTCATCGATCATCGAAGTAAGTCCGTCAGAGCACATGAGGATCAGCCCGCATTCGGAAAGAGGAAGTCTGAAGAAATCGACCTTCATGTGCTGTTCAGCGCCGATGGCCCTGGTGATCACATTTCTCTCCGGATGGAACCTTGCGTATTTCCTGTCGAGCGTCCCCGCGCGCACCATCTCCTCCACCAGAGAATGGTCCACCGTGATCTGCCTGAATCCGTTCTTATAATTATAGAGGCGGCTGTCTCCCACATTGGCGACGAGAAGATCGTCCCCGCAGATCGTGCAGCCGACAAGAGTAGTGCCCATCCCGTAGTATTCCCTGTGCCTGGCAGCTGTCTGGAGGATCCCGTTATTGGCCATCTCAAATGCTTCTCTGAGAAGTTCTTCGGGCTCCAGTCCGACTGTTGACGTCACCTGGTTCACAACGGTTTCCACTGTGAGCTTGGACGCAAGGTCGCCCGCCCTGTGTCCCCCCATGCCGTCCGCGACGAGATAAAGGCATGGCAAAGAGCCCAGCGGAAGATCGCTGGCATAAATATAGTCCTGATTCATCTCTCTTCTGAGACCAATATCAGTTATGGAAAAAGACTGCGGCATATTTAAACTCCTGTATCAGACACGGTTTCCTGCTTCTGATCTGAAAGATGCCTGTGACGCAGCTGACCGCAGGCACCGTCGATATCTCTTCCTAATACTCTTCTAATACTAACATTTATACCTCTTTTTTCAAGTTTTTTCTGAAATGCGCGCACTCCCGCGTCCTGCGTCTGCCTGTATCCGCGTTCCTTCACGGGATTGACGGGAATGAGGTTAATATGCGCCTTCAGAGGCCTCGCCAGCTCGGCCAGCATCTGCGCGTCCTGCGCGCTGTCGTTGACGTCCCGGATCAAACTGTACTCGAAAGTGACCTGCCTTCCCGTCATGTCAAAATAGTACTTTCCGGCCTCCATCAGCTCCGCGATCGTGTACTGATTTGCGATGGGCATGATCTCCCTTCTCTTCTCGTCCGTGACCGCGTGGAGGGAAAGCGCGAGCGTGATGGACATTTTCTCTTTTGCCAGGTCATAGATCCGCGGCACGATCCCGCAGGTGGATACTGTGACATTCCGTTGGCTGATATTGAGGCCGTTTTCGTCCGTCAGAAGGTGCAGGAACCGCACAAGGTTGTCATAGTTGTCGAGAGGCTCCCCCGTGCCCATGACCACGACGTGCGACACCCTTTCTCCGGTCACCCGCTGAATCTCATAGATCTGCTCCAGCATCTCAGAAGGCGTCAGAGAACGGAAAAGGCCGTCCAATGTGGAGGCGCAGAACCTGCATCCCATCCGGCAGCCGACCTGGGAGGAGATGCACACGCTGTTCCCGAATTTGTAGCGCATAAAGACGCTCTCCACCAGGGAATCGTCTTTCATGGCAAACAGATATTTCTGCGTTCCGTCTATCTTCGATACCTGGCGGTCGATCAACCTGACCGCAGTGAGCGGATATTCGACCTCAAGCTTCTCAGCCATCGCCTTCGGTATATTGGTCATCTCGCTGTAGTCTCTGGCGAGACTGACGTGCATCCACCGGTACAGCTGCTTCGCCCTGAAAGCCGGAAATCCGTTCTCCTTCATAACTTCGGCCAGCTCCGCGGCTGTCATGGATTTGAGATCTCTTTTTACATCCTGCATTACACTTTTCCTTTAAGTATTATTCTTGACAAATCTGGCCAGGAAGAACCCGTCCGTGCCGTGCACATTGGGAAGGAGCTGCAGCCGGTTTCCCTTAATTCCCGGCATCTCCTCGGGCAGATACCCGGCAATGGGATCGGGGGCAAAGCCCAGTTCCTTTTCAATAAAGTCCGCGATCCTGCCGTTTTCTCCTTCGTTTATAGTGCATGTGCTGTAGATCAGGACGCCGCCTTTCCGAAGATAAGGAACAGCGCTCCTGAGAATATCCTTCTGAAGAACCGAGAGTTCCTCGAGCTGTTTTTCCGTCACATGGTACTTAATATCTCTCTTGCGGCCGATCACGCCAAGTCCCGAGCAGGGCAGGTCGCAGAGAAGGACGTCCGCCTTTCCGGCTTCTTCCGGAACAGGAATGCGCGCATCCCGCTGCTGTACGGTGACATTGGACAGGTGCATTCTCCGGACATTTTTCAGGATCTGCGTTGTCTTTCCTTTGCTGAGGTCAAAAGCGTGAACTTCACCGGCTCCTGCCCCTTCACCCTTCGCATCAGCTATAGCAAGAAGCCTGGATGCGCAGTGCATGGATTTCCCGCCAGGCGCCGCGCAGACGTCGTATACGATCTCTCCCCCCTCAAGGCCGGCCGCTTCCGCGACCATCATTGAGCTCTCGTCCTGCACCGTCCACTGGCCTTCCCGGTAACCCGGCAGCTCGGAGATACTGTCCGTACCTGTCAGATAACAGCAGTAAGGCAGATAATGTCCCTTCTCGATCTGAACGCCCTTAAGGCGCATTTTTTCAAGGATCGTCTCCCTCTCTGTAAGGCTGCAGCGGTCATCGAACCGGATGGAAACCGGGCGGATCTGAAGAAGCGCTGCCAGAAGTCCTTCCGTCTCCCGCTCTCCGAGCTGTTCCTGCCACATTCGGACGATCCACTCAGGCATTGAATACTTGCGTGAGAGCGCGGCGGGATCTGTGCTCCCGTCCGGAGATCCTGCGCTGCCCCCTGCAGCCGGATGACCCGAGCCCGCATCAGCCTCCTCTCCCGCGGAAGACACCAGCTTTCCGGCCTCCTTCTCGCGGACGACCGTACGCAGTACGCCGTTTACAAATCCGGCCAGCTCTTTTTTGCCGTAAACCTTCGTCAGTTTTACTGCTTCATTGCAGGCAGCGGAATCCGGCACAGAATCCATATACAGGATCTGAAAGATCCCCATGCGCAGGATATCCCTGATCACAGGCCTGATCCTGGCTCCTTTTTTGGTGTATCTGCGCAGCACATCGTCGAGTTCGATCCTCCGCTCGATAACGCCTTCCGTCATCCTCTTGACAAAAGCCCTCTGACGGCGGTCCATGCCTTCCCTCTCACAGCGGTCCAGCATCTCCTTTACCGCGATATGGCTGTATGTGCCCTGCTCCCTGATCCCGGTCAAAATCTCCAGGACGGCTTCTCTCTCGCCTGTCTTGCCCAATTTTACGCTCCTTGAAATGACAAAGGCCCCGTCACACGGGGCCCGCACGCGGCGCAGCGGCTCGCTTTGCGAGCCTTAATTCTTCAGCGCTCCGTAGTGAGTCCCTGTCCGGGCACGACTTTGGCGCCCAGAAGAAAGGCCTGCACGCTCATGCGCTTCTTGCCCTCATACTGCACTTCTTTCAGTGCCAGGACGCCCTCTCCGCAATTGACATAGATAGTGTCCTTATCTGTTCCGGCGACCGTTCCGGGCTCTCCCTCCGGCTTCCGGTCAGAGACGGAAGAAGCCCAGATCTTGAGCATCTTGCCGTTCATAAATGTATATGCTCCCGGCCAGCTGTTGAGGCCGCGCACAAGCCGCTCGATCTTCTCAGCGGGCATAGTCCAGTCGATATTCCCCATTTCCTTTTTGAGCATGGAAGCATAACTGGAGGCGCTCGCATCCTGTTTTACGGGACTGAGCGTGCCCTGCTCGATCATGGGGAGAGCCTTCACGAGGAGCTCTCCGCCCAGCTTTGCCATCTTGTTGTACAGGCTCTCGCCTGTCTCGTCCGCTGCCAGCGGGATCTCCTCCTGAAGCAGGATATCGCCGGTATCGAGTCCGACGTCCATCTGCATGATGGTCACGCCGCTCTTCTCCTCGCCGTTAATGACCGCCCACTGGATCGGCGCGGCGCCTCTGTATTTTGGCAAAAGAGACGCGTGCACATTTACACAGCCATAACGGGGCAGCTCCAGGATCTCTTTGCTGAGGATCTGCCCGAACGCCGCTACCACGATCAGATCAGGCGCCTCTTCGCGCAGTCTCTGCACTGCTTCCGGATTCTTCACCTTAACGGGTGAGAAAACGGGGATTCCCCATCGGTCCGCGCACTCATGAACAGGTGTCTTTATGACTCCCCTGCCTCTTCCCTTGGGTCTGTCGGGCTGTGTCACCGCAAGAGTGACCTCGCAGCCGCTCTTCATCATAGTATCCAGTACTTCCGCCGCCAGGTCAGGCGTTCCCATAAATACGATCTTCAAGACTGCTTCTCTGCCTCCTGTGCTTCTGCTTCTTCCTGCGCCATCATCTCTTCGAGCTCTTCATTCGTGTAGAGCTTGCCTTCCACGAGCTCCACGTACATATGGCCTTCCAGGTGGTCAAGCTCATGGCAGATCGCTCTCGCCAGAAGTCCCTCTCCCTCAACTGTGAACTCCTGCATATTCTCATCCAGGGCCTTCGCGATCACATGGTTGGGTCTCGTGACCTGTCCGCTCTTGCCGGGCACGGAAAGGCAGCCTTCCCAGCCGGTCTGCTCGCCGTCCTGCTCGATGATCTCAGGGTTGATCATTACAATGGGCTGGTCCTGGTTCTCGCTCACGTCGATGACGACGATCCTCTTGAGCATTCCGACCTGGGGCGCCGCAAGTCCGACGCCATCGGAATCATACATCGTCTCTTTCATATCCGCGATCAGCTGGCTGAGCTTGGGAGTCATCTCCTTCACTGTTTTGGCTTTCTTTCCAAGTACCGGGTCTCCCAGTTCTCTGATCAATCTAAGTGCCATATTCTTTCCGCCTTTCTTGCTTTGTTAACCTTGTATTATCTGTCCGGTCAATACGCCGTGACAGGGTCAAAATCAAACTGCACCTGGACCTGCGGGTCTCTGCCGATCTTCACCAGATACGCCAGGAACGCTTCCGCGCGGTCCTTACATCTCACAAGTTTATCATAGTTTATATCTTTAATGTAAATTACATACCTGTATTGGTCGCGGATCTTGGTGAGAGCTCCTTTAGCCGGTCCGATCACCAGCGCTTCGGGGTCATCCCTCACAAAAAGCTCCCTGAGCTGGCCTGCCAGCCCTTCCGCCTTGTCCTCGTCTTCAGACTGCATCTGCACGCACAGCATGTGCGCCGCCGGCGGATACAGAAGAAGTGAGCGGTAGCGCATCTCTTCCTCGTAAAAGCCCTCGTAGTCCTGGAGGGATGCATATTGCACCGCGTAGTTCTCAGGCTGATAAGTCTGGATCACGACGTTACCGGGCACTTCTCCCCTTCCCGCTCGTCCGGCCGCCTGTGTCAGCAGCTGGAAAGTGCGCTCGGCCGCCCGGTAATCTCCCGCATACAGCGACATATCCGCCAGCAGGATCCCGACCAGTGTCACTCCGGGGAAATCGTGTCCCTTGACGATCATCTGCGTTCCCACCAGGATATCCGCTTCCCGGTTGGCAAAAGAGGAAAGGATCTTATCGTAGCTTCCCTTCCTGGAAGTCGTATCCGCGTCCAGGCGCAGAACACGCGCCCCGGGATACCTTATCTTCAGATGCTCTTCGATCTGCTCGGTCCCTGCCCTGAAGCCGGAGATATAAGGAGATCCGCACTCCGGACACTCTTTCACGCCGGGCCTCTCAAATCCGCAGTAGTGGCAGACCAGCCTGCCCCCTTTGTGGAGGGAGAGAGATATATCGCAGTGCGGGCACTTGATGACTGTCCCACAGGACCGGCAGGATACAAATCCCGCCACACCGCGCCTGTTGAGGAACAAAATGGACTGTTCTCCCTTTTCCAACCTGTCCTGTACAAGGTCCTGCAGCCGCTCCGATAGTATCGACCGGTTTCCGTTTCTCAGCTCCTGGCGAAGGTCCGCGATCTCGACAGAAGGGAGCGTCCCGCCTGTGAGGCGCTCCGTGAGTGTGTAGAGCCGGTATTCCCCTGTCTGCGCCTTATAATAGGAATCCAGGGAAGGCGTCGCGCTTCCCAGCACCACGCAGGCGTGCTTGAGCCTCGCCAGTTCCTGCGCGACTTCGCGCGTGTGATATTTTGGCATCGACTCGTTCTTGTAGCTGCCCTCATGCTCTTCGTCAATGACAATTACGCCCAGGTCCGCGAAGGGGGTGAACAGCGCGCTCCTGGGACCGATGATGACGTCGATCTCCCCCCGTCTTGCCCGCTCCCACTGGTCCGCCTTCTCGCTCTCCGACAGAGATGAGTTCATCACCGACACTCTCTCGCCAAAATATCGATAGAACCGGAGCAGCGTCTGATAAGTGAGGGCGATCTCCGGGATCAGCATGATCGCTTTCTTTCCGCGTTCGCAGATTCCCTTGATGATGGAGATGTAAACTTCTGTCTTTCCGCTTCCTGTGATCCCGTGGATCAGGCTGACCGTGCTCTTTCCGGCGTCATAATCGGCCAATACGCCTTCTACGATCGCTTTCTGCGAATCGCTCAGTTCCTTTTGATCCGCCTCGGTCTTCTCAAAAGAGACGGGATTACGGAAAGATTCCTCCTCCGTGACCCTGATCACGCCGGCCGATGACATTGCCCGGATGACCGGAGCTGTGATGTGGAGCTTTCCCGTGACCAGACTGTAAGGCTGTCTTGGGACCTCCAGAAGTTCCCGCAGAAGCCTCTCTCTCGCCACCTGGTGCTTGCGGACATAAACTGCCAGCTGTTTTTCCGCCTCTTCGCGGGGCATTGCCAGCTCGATCTCTCTGGTCTTGATCGGTTTTCCCGGCTTTCGCGAAGTCAGGACCGTTTTCAGGGCGGCTGCCATCGTTGAGCCGTACCTGCGCTTCATCCACGCGGCCAGGGCGATCGCCGTCGCGCCGTCGTCGTCCTCGCTGTAGCCGCTGTCGTTCACCGGAAGCTCCGCGATCTCCTTCACTTTATCCGGGTCATAGCCGCACTCGTCCTTCAGCGCGATGACATATCCCTTGCGGATCACGTTCGCCTTGCCAAAAGGCACCATAACAAGACTCCCGGGCTGCAGGACGTCCTGCATCCTCCCGGGAACCTTGTACGTGAACGGTCTGTCCAGCTTGTTATAAGCAATATCGATGATAACCTCTGCGTATTTGCTCAAATCCTGTCCGTCTCTCCTCAGGCTTCCTCCAGGATCTCCCTGATCAGGACGCGCTCATCCATGGGATACTTGTGTCCCTTGATCTCCTGGTAGTCCTCGTGACCTTTGCCGGCCAGAACGACGATATCTCCGGGCTCTCCGTTGCGGATCGCATAGCGGATCGCGTCTTTCCTGTCAGGAATTGTCACATATTTGCCGTCCGTGCGGGAAATTCCCGTCACGATATCCTCTATGATCTCCATCGGCTCCTCATCTCTGGGGTTGTCCGACGTGATGATACTGAGCTCCGCGAGCTTCCCGCTGACCTCTCCCATCTCGAAGCGGCGGAGCTTCGAGCGGTTGCCGCCGCAGCCGAACAGGCAGACAAGCCTGTGGGGCTCGTATTCGCGCAGTGTAGACAGAAGGCTCTCCAGAGCCATCGCGTTGTGCGCGTAGTCGATCATCAGCGTGAAGTCGTCGCTGACCTTGACCATCTCGATCCTTCCTCTTACATGGACTTTAAGCAGGGCCTTCTTCACTTCCTCCGCTGTCACGCCGAAGTGTCTGCACACCGCGATCGCGCACAGCGCGTTGTAGACACTGAAGCGGCCCGGTGCGGGTACTTCCGCGTGGAAATCCATGAGTCCCTTTACGTCGAAGGAGACGCCCAGTTCTCCGGGTTCCTTGATCAGCTGCAGGTTCTCCGCGTACAGATCCGCGCCGGGATTCATTCCGTAAGTCTCTACGCTGCAGGTGTGGCCGTCCATGATCTGCCTGTAATACTTGTCGTCCGCATTGAAAATACCGACTCTGCACTGCCTGAAGAGAAGGCTCTTGCACTGGAGATAGTCATCGAAATCGTCGTGCTCATTAGGCCCGATATGGTCCGGTGAGAGGTTGGTAAAAATACCGATGTCGAACAAAAATCCCTGTGTCCTGTGCAGTTTCAGGGCCTGGGAGGAGACCTCCATGACCACGGCCTGGATGCCGGCATCCGCCATATCACGGAATGTCTTCTGCAGGACTGTGGATTCGGGCGTTGTGTTGTTTGCCGGGATCTTCACGTCGCCGTAGAGGATCTCGATCGTTCCGATGAGGCCCACTTTAAAGCCTGCCGCCTCCAGGATAGACTTCACCATATATGTGGTAGTAGTTTTACCCTTGGTCCCGGTCACACCGATGATCTTCATGCGGGAAGCAGGATTTCCGTAATAAGCGGCCGCTATATAAGCCATGGCGTATCTGCTGTCCTGCACCCTTATGATGACAGGATCCTTCACAGGCGTCTTCCCCTCCAGGTCGGACAGATCCAGGTCTTCCTGCACCACCAGCGCGGCCGCGCCGTCGAGCAGCACCTGCCTTGCAAATTCATGTCCGTTTCTGACTGCGCCTTTGATGCAGAAGAAGAGGCAGTTTTCAGTGACCTTCCTCGAGTCGTTGACGATCCCGCTGATCTGCGTCCCGCGAAGGGCGCGGACCTTATCGTGATCCGTGATGACCTCTCCTGCCAGAGTATTAAAGTGATAATCCAGTTTGCTGATCAGTTCTGCGATCTTCATATTCTGTCTCCTAAATATGTATCCTGTAGTCTTTTACAATGTACTGTATGCTCTCCCTGTCTTTCCAGACATTTATGTCGGGATAATATACCATATCTATTGTAACATTTCCGGCGCCTCTGAGAAGGTCTTCAAAGGTCCCTCTTCCTGCTGTTTCTTCTAAATTTTGCATAAAGACCTGCGCGTCCCCGAAGAGGATCAGGTCCATCTTCACGCCGGCATCGTCCTGCGCCGAAAACCGGATCACATTTCTGTTCTTTCCCATTACTCTGGCGCCGAGGAGCCTTATATTTCTTGTGACGAAAAGCGGTTTGGGGTTCTGCGTGCCGCATGGTTCGAGCTTCTCCAGCTCTCTTGTCATGGAAAGGTTCAGAAACCTGGGCGGAAGCTCCATATCCACGCGGACCACTTCCTGCAGCTCCTCATCGGTGAGCGTGCAGTTCTCCTCGATCCTGCGCGAGAATTCTTCGAAATTCTCTTCCTTCATGGTAAGTCCGCCGGCCATCTTGTGACCGCCGAATTTGAGGAACAGGCCCTCACAGGCGTTCATCTGCGCGTACATGTCATAGCTCTCGATCGAGCGGCCCGAACCTTTGAGGATTCCGTTTCCGGTATCCGTCAGGACGAAAGTCGGCCTGTTCCGGCTCTCCTTGATCCGGCCTGCGATAATGCCGGCCAGAGATTCGTGACAGTCCCTGAGAAGAAGGACCAGAACGCGTCTGTCCTCCATTTTTTCCTCCTCGATCAGCGCCTGAGCCGCATCGGTCCCTTCTGCGGTCATACTCTTGCGGCTGTCGTTGAGATCCTTGAGCTGCTGCGCGCTCCTGAGCGCCTCGGAAGGATCTTCTTCCATAAACAGTTCCAGTCCTCTGTATGCGCTGTCCAGCCTGCCCGTCGCGTTAAGGCATGGACCGATCACAAAGCCCGCATGATACGTGGTCAGCGGGTTTCCGGATAGTCCCGTCACTTTCAGCAGAGACTGAAGTCCAAGATTGTCTGAAAAGGAGGCCTCTCCCAGTCCTTCCCTGACTATGATCCTGTTCTCATCAGCGAGCGGCATGACGTCGCATACCGTCGCAAGCCCTGCAAAAGGCAGCAGATAACGGACCAGTTCTCTGTATTTTGCGCTCGCTTTGCCTCCCCAGAGCCTCTCCGCGCACAGCTGGCAGATCTTAAAAGCGACCACCGCCCCGCAGATATCGGGAAACGGGTATCCCGGCTCCCCTGTCACGCTCTCCGGGATCTTGGGATCCACTACCGCGTCTGCCGGAGGCAGTATATATTCGAAGCTCCCGTCCTGCTGCACTTTGTAAGGCACTTCATGGTGATCTGTCACAATGACCGTAAGTCCCATCTCCCCTGCGATCTTCAGCGGCTCGGATGCCGCGATTCCGTTGTCGCAGGTCATGATCGTGTCGACGCCGTCAGTTACCGCGCAGCGCACCAGCCTCTCGTTGATGCCGTAACCGTCTGTCATGCGCTCCGGCAGCATGGCGTCCGCCTTGCCTCCGAAAGCTCTGAGGGAATGCCACAGAATAAACGAGGCGCAGATCCCGTCCACATCATAGTCTCCGATGATCCGGATCTTCTTTCCTTCCCGAATTTTCTCTGTCAAAATATCGACCGCCCTGACCGCGTCCGGAAGCAGCCGCGGGTCGTAGAGGTCATCGATCCTTCCGCCCAGGAACCGCTTCGTCTCTTCGACGCCGATCACGTCCCTGTTGCGGATCAGACGGGCAAGAACCGGGGAGATCCCGCAGGTGCGCGCTATCAAATTAAAATCCGCTCTCTTGGCGGTGACTATCCATTTCTTGTTTTTCATCCTGCCGGCTCCTGGCTGTCCTTGCCGCGGCCCGCTTTACGAGCCGCAAATGGAAAAAGGAAGGGAACGGAGACGATCCGTTCCCTCGCATGGTTTCAGTATCAGACGGTGATCTTAGCCTTATTCCTTTCTTCCGCTTCTTTCTGTCTCTGAAGCTTTCTCTCCTTCTTGGAAAGTCCCGAATAGTCTTTCTTCTTGGAACTGCCGCTGCCGCCGTTTCCGCCGTTTCCGCCGTTATCGCCCTTTCCGGTGCTCTTTGTTTCATTTGCAGAACCGAACTTGACGCGAAGCAGATGCCACAGCGGACCTGCAATGCATACGGAAGACCAGCACCCTGCGACAATACCTACCATCAGAGGAAGTGCAAATTCCTTGACGGAAGCTACGCCGAAGATATACAGGGCCAGTACCATGAAGAATGTCGTCAGAGAAGTAAAGATACTTCTGGAAAGTGTCTGGCTGACACTGTTGTTGACGACCTGCTCCAGGCTTGTTCCGGACTTTTTGACCGCCAGGTTCTCACGAACACGGTCGAATACAACGATCGTCGCGTTGATGGAGTAACCTACGATGGTCAGCATGCAGGCGATAAAGGTGCTGCCGACGCTGATCCTGATCAGAGCATATGCCGCGAGCACGACCAGGCAGTCATGCGCAAGGCAGATGACGGAGGAGGCGCCGAAACGGGCATCCTTAAACCGGAACCAGATGTATGCGAGCATCAATACGAGCGCTACGATAACTGCATTAAAAGCAGCGGTCTTCATCTCGGAGCTGATCGTGGAACTGATCGTCTCGGATGTGATGTTGTCCTTGTCGACCCCGAACTGATCCTGCAGAGCTACAGCCAGCGCTGTGCTCTTCGTCTCGTCGAGCTCCTGCGTCTTGAAGATCACTTCGCTGCTGCCCGCGACCTTCTGTACCTGAGGGTTCGTGTCGCCTGTCGCCTCTGTGATGACAGGGATGACCTTCTCATTGATCTCATCGAGGGTCATATCCTCGTTGAATGTGACGTTGGTAGAAGTTCCGCCTACGAAGTCAAGGCTGTAATTCAGGGCTCCCTTGCCTGTCGATGCGTTGAAGGCCATACCGGCAAGTCCCGCGAGGATCACGATGCCGGAGATCGCAAAGACGATCTTTCTCTTGCTAACAAATTCGATGAGCTTGGGCTCTCTTCCCTTGCCGTACAGCTTCTCATCCTGTGCGCCCAGCGCATAGAAGATGTTCATGAGAAGCCTTGTCACGAACAGGGCTGTGAACATGGATACGACGATACCGATCGCCAGTGTGTAAGCGAAGCCCTTGATCGTGCCGGATCCCAGGAATGCCAGAACGGCTGCCGCGATCAGTGTTGTGACGTTTCCGTCGATGATAGCGGAAAGAGCTTTGTCAAAACCGCTCTTCATAGCCATCTTGACTGTCTTGCCTTCACGGATCTCTTCGCGGATACGGGCGAAGATGATGACGTTCGCATCTACTGCCATACCGATGGAGAGCAGGATACCTGCGATACCGGGCAGGGTCAGAGTGACGTCAAAAGCATTCAGGATGATCGTGACGAGCAGAATATAGATGCAGAGCGCAAGGCTCGCGCACAGGCCGGGAAGCCAGTATACCGCGATCATAAGGATAACTACCAGAGCGAAGCCCAGCATACCTGCCGTCTTACTGGTCCTGATCGCGTCCTGTCCGAGCTGGGCGCCGACGATCTGGGAACGAAGTCTCTGCAGTTCGACCTTAAGTCCGCCGATACGGATGTTGGATGCAAGGCTCTCCGCCTCTTCGATCGTATCTTCACCGGTGATCACTGCGCGTCCGTCTGTGATCGCTGCCTGTACTCTCGGAACGCTGATGAACTTGCCGTCGTAGTAGATACCGATGGTCTCGCCGGCTGCATAAGCCTTTGTCGTTGCGTCCGCGAACTTCTGCTTGCCCTCATCTGTAAATGTGAGGGAGACGACGATCTCCTGGTTGTTCATGTTGTCGGACTGATAACCGGCCTTAGCTTCCAGCACGTCGGTTCCCTGCAGGACCACATCGCCGTCAGCGATGATCTGGTCAAGGCTCTTGGTCAGCACATAGCCGTAATTGCCGTCCGCGTCTGCTCCAAGAGTGTAGTTCTCGTTTCCGTTGTCATCTTTCTGTCTGATAAAATAGAGAGAGCCGGGACGACCCAGTTCTTCCAGGATCTTGTTGGTCTCTTCGACACCGGAAATGCCGGGGATCTCGATATTGATCCTGTCATTGCCTTCCGTGTAGACCTGCGCTTCCGTGCTGTACTGGTCAACACGCTGCTGAAGCTTGTAAACAGTATCCGCCATATCCTCTGCGGAGGGCGCTTCTTCGCCTACTGCTTCATAAGTAATGCTGGCGCCGCCTGCAAGGTCAAGGCCAAGCTTGATGTTGTGATAAGATCCTCTGTGCCCACCGCCAAAGCCGACCAGAACGGTATAAGCCATAAGACATGTGATGGCCGCCGTTAAGATCAGTGCGATGACTGCTCTCGATTTTTTCATGTTACATCTCCTTCTATCTTTCAATGCCTGCAGGTCTCTTTCGGAAAAACCTTTTGTTTACGGTGTTTTTCCTAAAAAAGCCTACAACCTTTGAAATTATAGCACAATTCATCCTAATGTAAAACGTAAATTATTCTGCATTGACAGAAAATTGAACCGCAATCGAGCAGGAGGGCCTCCTACTCGATTGACCGTTGGCCGGTAAATGCATCTTCGTGCAAGCACGAGATGCGCTTACCGGCTTATCGCACAAAGAAAACAGGCGTGCGAAAACCCCGTTTCACACGCCTGCAGTTCATTTGAACAGCTTGACTTTACATATCTCCCATGTCGAACTCGTCTGTGACAATCTCTTCATCTGTGGCGCCTGTATCAGGCACTTCGATGACGAACTCGCTCAGATAAGCATCTTCGGGAAGTCCCGCCATCAGCGCGGGAATGTTGATCGTGATACCGTCCATATTGTAGGGAACGCTCATGTTCACCTTGTGAGCATGAGGGCTCGCTCCTTCTTCGTCTGTGATCTCCACTGTCATGGACAGTTTCTGACCCATGACTTCGCCCATTCCTCTGTCTCCCTTTGAGAGCTTGGCGGGCTTCTGGTCTCCCACAGTAACTACAACTTTATAGAAGGGCTCCACGGTCTGTCCGTTGTAGGCTGTCTCTTTGTTGTCAAAATAGAGCGTGTGCCCGCGGCCGATCACAAACATCACTGCCGCGATGGCAAGGATGATCACGATCGCTGCGACCCGGAATAAAAGCCTGCGTTTGTCTTTCATGCTTTCTCCTTTCCGGCGCTGTCGGCCTCAGCTGCTGCTCCGGCTTCTTCCGCTTTCTGAGCCTCTGCGAGCTGCTGGCCGGCTGTCCTCTTTGCTCTGCGCTTGTTAGTCTCATACATGATCAGAGCCAATGTGATGACGGCGTAGGAAACGAAGACGCGGAAATACTCACCGATCATGGAGTCGCCCGTGATCGCCGCGCCTGCCTTGGGAGCCACAATGAACATTGTGTGGAACAGGATAACGCCCAGGAACACGTTTCCGATAGTGGCGCGGTCAACAGACGCGCCTCCGACCAGAAGCGCCGCAATACAGAACATGCCGATCTGGCTGTGTGCGCTGTATGTGGCAATATTTCCCATGTTCTGAAGATAAATGATCATACCGAATCCGGCGAGTACCGTTGACATTACAATCGAGATGATCCTCGTGCGCTCTACGTTGATACCCGCGTCGCGCGCAACACCCATGTCCTGTCCGACTGCGCGCATGTCCTGGCCGAGCTTTGTTTTGCTGAACCAGACAATGAACAGGCAGAGAAGGGCGATGATAATGAAGGTCAGAACCGGAATTTTGACACCGGCGACGTTAATCGCAAGGAGATTGTCCAGCTTTTGGCGCATGCTCAGAAGAGAGACTGTGTTGCGGATGCCGTAGCCTCTGGGAAGCTTGATGGCGCCGTGCTTGATCGGGATGATACTTCCCATCAGGTACAGCACGACCAGCTGATAAATACCGTTTACGAAGAAGCTCATGATATAACTCGTGATCATCTCGCGGCCCTTGGCCTCATTGAGGATCTTTCCGCAGAAGATTCCCAGCAGCACCGAGATCGGAACGGACACGATCGCCGCCAGCACCATGCCGGGAATTCCGACGATCTGCCAGTCGGAGACGAAGATCAGCGCGATCTCCGCCGCCATGGCGCCGAGAGTCATACCGAAGTTCAGGCCCATACCGGCCATGATTGGGATCAGAAGGCTCAGGATCAGGAAGGCGTTTCTTCCCATACGGGTTACGATCTCATTGATCAGCATATTTGCGGACAGTCCCGAGAGCGGGATACAGATCGCGCAGATGATGATGAACATGATCGGAACCGAGAACTTCTGAATGAGTAAACGCATATCCGCAGGAGATTTTGTCTTATTGTCTTTTTTCATTTGGACGCCTCCGTCTTTCTCGTCAGAGCGAACAGGATCATGCCCATGGAAGCGATGATTCGGATGACTTCCGACATATCCATGTGGATCATGTTGTTCATGACGGTAGGTGTCATCGTGACGATACCCTGGAAGAGGATCGTTCCGACAATGACGTTCATGATCGTTGCCTTGTTGACCGAGGCTCCGCCGATCAGGATCGCGGATACTGCGGGCAGCGCCATATAGAACGGCGCCATGTACAGCTGGATGAAGCCGAAGCCCTGCTCATAGACCAGGATTCCGATCGCTGCCAGCCATGTGGACATGATAACTGAGAGCATACGGATGTTGTCTACGTTAATACCCGCCGCCTTGGCAAATTCCGGATTGGAGCCGACAGCCGTCATGGCCGTTCCTGTTTTGGTATGCAGAAATGCCCAGATGCCAAAAGCCAGCAGGGCGAAGAACAGGAGTGTTCCGGTCGGGATCGAAACAGAGCCGATGTTGATCTGAAGGAAATTGGCCAGAGCGCCGATATAATATCCCTCCAGGGAAATCGTGGTACGAAGTCCCTTTCCGGACAGACCCCAGACCATGTTGGGACTGTGGTAAGGAAGGATCAGCCACATCATGCACATAAAGGATACAGAGGAGAATCCGACGTATGTCGCGATCATCATCTCTCCGCCCTTGATCTTGTTGAGAAGCCATCCGTACAGTGCGCCCAGGATCAGCGCGAAGGGGGTTGCGATCAGGATCGCAGCCAGGAAAGAAAGCGGTCCGGTGAAACCAAGCTCGATGGAGAGCGTAGCTCCCAGAAGGCCCGAAATGATTCCCAGCGGAAGGCCGAAATTCAGGCCGCAGCCTGAGTGGACCATAGGCACCATGGCGAGTACCAGAATGCCGTTCCAGCTGAAACGGTTGATAATATTGGAGATCTGCGTCGGCAGATCAGCACCTACAAAAGGCGCCATGATCAGCAAAAGGAGCAGGAATCCCGCGATGATCAGACGCGGAAGGCCGAAATTCTTGAGCGCGGCCTTGATCTTC
>JBGUJH010000134.1:0-3124 GCA_045113775.1 Lachnospiraceae bacterium
ACATATCTAATAGTGAGTACCGATGAATTATCCATTGATAAGGAGGGAAGTAACGTGCCGCGTAAAGGACATGTACAAAAAAGAGAAGTACTTGCTGATCCTTTATACAATAACAAGGTTGTTACAAAGCTGATCAACGCTGTCATGCTCGACGGCAAGAAAGGCGTAGCACAGAAGATTGTATATGGTGCTTTCAGCAAGGTAGAAGCGAAAGCAGGCAAGCCTGCTCTCGAAGTATTTGAGACAGCCATGAACAATATCATGCCTGTCCTTGAAGTAAAAGCTAGACGAATCGGTGGTGCAACCTACCAGGTTCCGATTGAAGTCAGACCTGAGAGACGTCAGGCTCTCGCTCTTCGCTGGATGGTCATGTTCTCCCGTAAGAGAGGCGAGAAGACCATGGAAGATAAACTGGCCGGAGAGATTCTTGATGCGTTCAATAACACAGGCGCTTCTGTTAAGAGAAAAGAAGACATGCACAAGATGGCAGATGCCAACAGAGCTTTCTCTCACTACAGATTCTGATCGCAGTCTGACTATACCGGGACTGCTGCTTGACGTTATTTACACATTAGGAGGAAGAGAAATCTGTGTCAACTAGAGAATATCCCCTGGAGAGAACCAGGAATATCGGTATTATGGCGCACATTGATGCCGGCAAGACCACGCTCACAGAGCGTATTCTGTATTATACCGGTGTAAACTATAAGATCGGTGATACCCACGACGGTACTGCAACTATGGACTGGATGGCCCAGGAGCAGGAGCGCGGTATTACGATCACATCAGCGGCTACTACATGCCACTGGACTCTGCATGATCATAATGTGCCCAAGGAAGGTGCTCTTGAACACCGCATCAATATTATTGATACTCCCGGGCACGTTGACTTTACTGTTGAAGTAGAGCGTTCTCTTCGCGTACTGGACGGCGCCGTAGGCGTGTTCAGCGCGAGAGGCGGCGTTGAACCCCAGGCTGAGAATGTATGGCGGCAGGCTGATACTTACAATGTGCCTCGTATGGCTTTCATCAATAAGATGGACGTGATCGGAGCTGACTATTTTGGCTCTGTAGAACAGATCCGTACAAGGCTGGGCAAGAACGCCATCATGGTTCAGATCCCTATGGGTGCTGAGGATACTTTCACCGGTATCATCGACCTGTTCGAGATGGAAGCTTACACATATAATGATGACAAGGGTGACAACATCACTATCGGTGAGATCCCGGATCAGTACAAGGAAGATGCAGAACTGTATCGTGCCGAGATGATCGAGAAGATCTGCGACCTCGATGAGGACCTGATGATGATGTATCTTGAAGGTGAAGAACCTTCTGCAGACGAGATGAAGGCCGTGCTCCGCAAGGCAACCTGCGAGTGCAAAGCTGTCCCTGTAGTCTGCGGTTCCGCCTACAAGAATAAGGGCATTCAGAAGATGATCGACGCGGTCGTCGAGTTTATGCCTTCACCGCTTGACATTCCCGCAATTAAAGGTACTGATCTGGACGGAAACGAAGTCGAGAGACATTCTTCCGACGAAGAGCCTTTTGCAGCGCTCGCTTTCAAGATCATGACCGATCCCTTCGTAGGAAAACTTGCATTCTTCCGTGTTTATTCCGGTATTGCAAATTCAGGTTCCTACATTCTGAACGCTACGAAGGATAAGAAGGAGCGTCTCGGACGTATCCTTCAGATGCACGCGAATAAGAGAACAGAACTTGAGAGAGTGTACTCAGGCGATATCGCCGCTGCAGTCGGTCTCAAGTTTACAGCGACGGGCGACACACTCTGCGAGGAAAACCATCCGGTCATCCTGGAGTCCATGGAGTTCCCGGAGCCTGTTATCGAGCTCGCGATTGAGCCCAAGACCAAGGCTGGTCAGGGCAAGATGGCTGAAGCTCTTGCCAAGCTGGCTGAGGAGGATCCTACCTTCAAGCAGCACACTGACAAGGAGACAGGCCAGACTATCATCGCCGGTATGGGTGAGCTCCATCTGGAGATCATCGTAGACAGACTTCTTCGTGAGTTCAAGGTCGAGGCAAATGTCGGCGCACCTCAGGTCGCGTATAAAGAGACATTTACCAAGAATGTCGACCAGGAATACAAATATGCGAAGCAGTCGGGCGGACGCGGCCAGTACGGACACTGCAAAGTCCGTTTCGAGCCCATGGACGCCAACGGCGAAGAACTTTACAAATTTGATACCGAAGTTGTCGGCGGAAATATCCCGAAAGAATATATTCCGGCGATCGGCGCAGGTATTGAAGAGGCTATGAAGGCCGGTAATCTGGGCGGATACCCGGTAGTCGGCGTTCACGCCACTGTATATGACGGATCATACCATGAGGTCGACTCCTCTGAGATGGCATTCCATATCGCAGGATCCATGTGCTTCAAGGAAGCAATGAAGAAAGCGGCTCCTGTACTCCTTGAGCCCATCATGAGAGTCGAAGTTACCATGCCCGAGGAATACATGGGCGACGTCATCGGTGATATCAACTCACGCCGCGGAAGAATCAGCGGTATGGAAGATATCGGCGGCGGCAAGATGGTGACCGGATTCGTCCCGCTGTCCGAGATGTTCGGATATGCGACAGATCTCCGTTCCAAGACACAGGGACGCGGCAATTACTCCATGTTCTTTGATAAGTACGAACCCGTACCCAAGAATGTGGCAGAGAAGATCCTCAATGAAAAGTGATTGCATTCTAATTACAATTTGATTATAATCGTAGCAGTGACTGTTTAAACGACCCTTAAATTGAGAACAGTCATTGCAGCTAAAAGAAATCAAAAAAGTTGTATCTCATAGTATTTAAGGAGGAATTGAGAAATGGCAAAGGCTCATTTTGACAGAACAAAACCGCACTGCAACATCGGTACAATTGGTCACGTTGACCACGGCAAGACCACTCTTACCGCTGCTATCACATCCGTTCTCGCTGTAAGACAGGGCGGTACTGCAGTTGCTTTCGATCAGATTGACAAGGCTCCCGAAGAGAGAGAGAGAGGAATCACCATCTCTACTGCTCACATCGAGTATGAGACTGCTAAGAGACACTATGCACACGTTGACTGCCCCGGCCACGCTGACTATGTCAAGAACATGATCACCGGTGCTGC
>JBGUJH010000135.1:0-8023 GCA_045113775.1 Lachnospiraceae bacterium
CCGCATAAAGGAAGAACAATGAACCAGCCCTAAGGGCTGAGAAAGAACCGCGGGGCACGCGGGGATAGCCTGCTTATGCTCAGCCCAATAGGGCTGTCGAACAGGAAGCCCCCACTTCTAAGCATTAGCGAAAGTGGCGGGAGCATGTCACGTATACATCTTTCGGCACGAATAAGGAAGAGAATGGCCGGCGGTGACACTTCCATCCTCAGAAATCTGGGTATATAATAATCTCAAGAAACATTCAAACAGTATATCCAAAGGAGTATCTCATGCCTCAATACAGTATTAATCCCGAGCTCAGGCAGCCTGCCTACCTCCAGCTCTACAACCAGATCCGGGAAGATATCACGAATGGGATCTGCCCCTTCCAAAGCAAGCTCCCTTCAAAGAGATACCTGGCCTCAGAGACCGGGACAAGCGTGATCACTGTGCAGCACGCCTACGACCTTCTGGCTGATGAAGGTTATATCGAATCCCGCGAGCGCAGCGGATATTACGTCATCTACAAAGAAAATGAATTGGTCCCTGTTGCCTCTGCGGCGGACGACTTCAGCTCCTCGGACGGCGCAGCATCGGAACCGGTCGACGCCGCCGAGCTTCACGAGATCTCCGACATCCCCATCCGGGGCCCGATCGTCACCCCGGAGCAGGAACAATTTCCCTTCAACACTCTTGCCCGAAAAGCCCGGAAAGTCCTTTCTGAATACGGCGAGTCCCTGTTAGTGCGCTCTCCCAACAGCGGGACGGTTCTCCTTCGCGAGGCCATAGCCCAGTATCTGGCCCGAAGCCGCCGGATGAACGTGGCGCCCGACCAGATCGTCATCGGATCCGGTTCCGAATACCTCTACAACCTGATCGTCCAGATCCTCGGCCGTGAGCGCACTTTCGCGCTGGAGGATCCGTCCTACGAGAAGATCAGGCTCGTCTACGAAGCCAGCGGCGTGCACTGCGAAATGCTGCCGATGGACCGCGAAGGCGTGCGCCTCGGCGCGCTGCGGCGCTCAGACGCAAGCGTCCTGCACGTCACTCCCTTCAACAGCTATCCAAGCGGGATCACGGCCACTGCTTCCAGGCGGGCCGGCTATATCAAGTGGGCCTCGTCAAAAGACAGATACATCATCGAAGATGACTTTGACTCGGAGTTTTCCATGTCCACCAAGGCGGAAAACACTCTCTTCTCCCTGGAGCCGCAGCGAAGCGTGATCTACATGAACACCTTCACCCGCACGATCTCTCCGGCCGTCCGCGTCGGTTACATGGTACTGCCCGCCGAGCAGAGCGCCGCCATGCAGGAGAAGATTTCCATCTACTCCTGCACCGTGCCTGTTTTCACACAGCATCTGCTCGCGGAGCTGATCCGCAGCGGCGATTTCGAGCGGCATATTAACCGCGTCAGGCGCCGCAGGCGGCAGGCTGCGGAATCCTGAAATTTGTCCTTTTTTATTTGAATAATGAGTCGGATTCTGATGATTAAGTGCCGGCGAAGACTCCTTCGCCGGCACAGCTTCAGCATTCTGGCTTGATCCTGACTATTCTTACGCTGAAGTGCCGCCGGAGCACACTCCGGCGGCACCAAATCGTCAGAAGGCCCCGAATCAGGCACCTTCCCAGATATCCGTATGCTTTTTATTCATTTTCCGCCCGATCACGATGATCGCGACAGTCACTACAATTTCCATCAACACCGCAGCAATCGTGCCTTCAACGCCGAACCCGACGTCGTAGAAAAAGCTGTTCGACGCCGACGCGGCATCCAGTCGGAAGATCGAATAAGGGAACACATTTCCGCTGTTGGGAAGTCCCGCCAGAATGCTCTGCGTGAAGTTCCAGCCGGCGTGCGCTCCCATGGCCATCCACAAGCTGTCAAAATAATAAACTATCGCACTGTACTGAATCCCGCAGATGATGATATCTATGATCGCGATCGGCGTCGCCCCGTCGTTCGTCATGTGGATCAGCCCGAAGAATACGCCGTTCACCAGTGCTGCCAGCAGAAACTTGCCCCTGTAAGTCCGAAGGACCCTCTGATAAACAAATCCGCGGCACATGATCTCTTCCGCTGCAGACTGAATGAACACAGCCAGCAGAAGAATAAAAAAAGGCACAATCTCGAATCTGTCAAAATACAGATGAACATCACCGTGCATCATCGCAAACAAGATCAAAAGGCCGTTCATCCCAAATCCGAGCAGAAGGCCGATCAAAAGCTCCGGGATCCTGTTTCCGGAGAGCCCTGTCCCATATGCTTTAAACAGCGGCCTGTTTTTCTTGAGAAGGGCATTCAGGAAGAAAGTGACCCAGACGCCAAAGAAAGCGAAATATATGATCGCTGTGCTCCATACATCAGAGGAAAAACCGAACGCCCTTCCTATGATCGATAAAACTATGAACATCAATAACTGCCCGGCTGCGAACAGCACATAGCCGAGAATACACGCCCAGGCTGCAGACCCGAAAATAATCTGCGGTATCGTCTTCCCGGCAAAATATTGCTTTATCCCCGTTTCCTGCACTCCTGTATTTACTTCCGTATTGCTGCCATTATTCTCCATTGTAATTTCCTCTCTTCGAAATTCGTTCAAGGCTCGCAGAGCGAGCCGCTGCGCCGCGTGCGTGTTGCCTGTAAGGCAGCATCTTCCGTTCTGCACGCGTGTGCATCATAGAACATATACGCATCATAGCGCATTCTCCACAATTTTTCCTATTTTTTTCTAATCTGTTCTAAAAGTATGTTATGATATGCATCGACAGTCAAGGCTCGCAGCGCGAGCCTGCACTGCACAATTCAGTCAATATTATATAAAGAAATCGAGGGACTCATCATGAGCAAAACAAAAGTATACATAGACGGACAGAGCGGCACCACCGGCCTGCAGATTTTTGACAGGATCGGCTCGAGGGAGGACCTGGAGCTGATGCGCATCGACGAGGACAAGCGCCACGACAACGAAGAGCGCCGCAAATTCCTCAACGCGGCGGACATCGTCTTCCTGTGCCTGCCCGACGCGGGGGCCATCGAGGCCGTCTCGCTGATCGACAACCCGAACGTCCGCGTCATCGACGCTTCCACCGCGCACCGCACTGCCGACGGCTGGACCTACGGCTTCCCGGAGCTCTCCGCCGACCAGCGCGCCGCCATCGCGTCCAGCCACAGGGTCGCCAATCCCGGCTGCCACGCGACAGGATTCATCTCCTGCGCAGCTCCGCTGATCCGGATGGGCGTCGTCCCGGCTTCCTACCCGCTCACCTGCTTCTCCCTGACCGGCTATTCCGGCGGTGGCAAAAAAATGATCGCGAATTACGAGTCCGCCGACAAGGCGCAGTCCCTTTACGCGCCCGGCATCTACGGCCTGACTCTGAAGCACAAACACATCCCTGAGATGTCAAAAGTCTGCGGCCTGCAGTCTCCTCCCGTCTTCCTTCCCGTAGTCGACGACTACTACAAAGGAATGGCGACCACGATCATGCTGCACAACCGCCTGCTGCCCGGCGCCCCTACTGCGCAGGACATCTGCGAAAAACTGCAGGATTACTACAAAGACGCACACTTTGTGAGCGTCATGCCTTTCGGCACTGCCGGCACGACGCTTTACGCCAATGAGCTCGCCGGCACAAACCACCTCAAGATCGTGGTCTGCGGCCACGAGGACCAGACCAGCGTCACAGCCCTCTTTGACAACCTCGGCAAAGGCGCTTCCGGCGCAGCCGTCCAAAATATGAACATCATGCTGGGCATCGACGAGGCAACAGGGCTGGAGTGAGCCGGCTGAAGTGCATCGGAAGCGGCTCACTTTGCGGGCCTTAATTTGATGTGATCTGCCCCCGGCTTTATCAACCATATTGGCATGATCTGACCTCGGCCGACTTCTGTCGGCCGGGTTTTTTTGCGCTTTCCAACAGCATATTCCTTCAGCTTTTCCCCTCCGGGACGTTGAATTTGATTTGTTGGATCACATCAGCAATTTTGTCTGACTTGGCCCCCATGCAATTTTCTACCTGCCTGCAAATTACATTGAAATCAGGTCAAATTCTGACTTGGTTGGATCATAGACCAGAACACAATGCAAGTGGCCTCCATTGCACAAGCTCGCTGCTTATGCAAATGGAGGCCAACTCCCTTTTAATCTACGTTATAATCCAACCCGGCCTGAATCAGGCACAAATAAGCACTAAAATTGCCGGTTTGCTGTTTTCCCATGGGGGCCTCCGGCCCCCAAACAATTCCTATGATCCAACCGCAACAGATTCCGCCGCCCTGACAGTCTCCAGACATCCACTATTATCCAACCGCAGCGAATCTCACCGCCGCAGCATCTCTCATCACCCTTCTGCACTTCCGTCCAGAATCCCGGTCTTCTCAAGCACTTCCGTGACATCGCTGACCGGAACAATAGCAAGCTTGTCTCTGACTTCCTGCGGCACTTCGTCCAGGTCATCCTCATTTTCCTTAGGAATGAACACTGTCTGAATTCCCGCTCTTGAAGCTGCCATCAGCTTCTCAGGGAGTCCTCCGATGGGCGTTACGACGCCGCGCAGCGAAACTTCGCCGGTCATTGCGATCGTCGGCGCCACCGCTCTGTCGGAAACAAGTGATGCGAGAGCCGTCGTCATCGTGATTCCTGCGGACGGACCGTCCTTGGGAACCGCGCCCTCCGGCACGTGGATATGCAAGTCATTTTCCTCAAAGAGAGAAGCTTTGTCGGGGAACATCGATTTCACAAGGCTCACCGCGATCTGCACAGATTCCTTCATGACATCGCCGAGCTGTCCGGTGATGATGAACTTGCCGTTGCCCTTGGTGAACAATGTCTCGATGAACAGGATCTCTCCTCCGGCTGCAGTCCAGGCAAGTCCTGTCACGATACCGGGTTTCTTCTCTGCCAGTACGCGGTCATGCCTGACAGGCTTCGCGTCCAGCATCTTGCGCAGGTCTTCTTCCTTCACAATGATAGGCTCCGCCTTGACTACTGCAGTTTCTGCCAGCGGCGCAGTGACGGTTTCTGCCCCGGGCGCCGCATTTGCCGGAGCTTCGCCGCCCGCAGAGCCGGCAGCGCCCGCCAAGCCGGCAGCGTCCACAGAGCCTGCAGCGCCGGCCGTTCCGGCCGCAGCCGCTTTCGCCGCTTCCACCGCAGCTGTTCCGACCCTCTTGGAGACCTCCACAGCCGCCGATCTGCACAGCGTATCAAGCCGCTTGCGAAGTCCGCGCACGCCGGATTCCATCGTGTAGTTGTCAATGATCTTGCGGATGATATCGTCCGAGATCACGATCTGCTCCTCGGTCACGCCCATGGCCTGCATTGACTTGGGCAGCAGGTGCCTGCGCGCGATCTGGAACTTGTCGGATGCCGTATATCCGTTGAAGCGGATGACCTCCATACGGTTGAGCAGAGGCTCGGGGATCGTGTCCACCGAGTTTGCCGTGCAGATGAACATGACGTTGCTCAGGTCGTACGGGACATTCATGTAGTGGTCCGTGAACGTGCTGTTCTGCTCAGGATCGAGCACCTCGAGAAGCGCGCTGGCCGGATCTCCGTTGTAGGAGATGCCCAGCTTGTCCACCTCGTCCAGCACCATGACCGGATTGGAAACGCCGCTCTTTTTGATGCCGTCCATGATCCTGCCGGGCATCGCTCCGATATAGGTTCTGCGGTGACCGCGGATGTCCGCCTCATCCCGCACGCCGCCGAGGCTCACGCGCACATATTTCCTGTGAAGGGCTTTCGCGATGCTCTGTCCGATACTGGTCTTGCCGGTGCCCGGTGCGCCGACGAACAGCAGGATCGAGCCCGCCTGCTCCTTCTTGAGATTCATGACAGCGATCTGCTGGATGATGCGCTGCTTGACTTTCCCCAGTCCGAAGTGATCCTCTTCGAGAACTGCTTCTGCCTCCGTCAGGTCGATGTCCTGCTGCGGCTCCATCTTCCATGCGAGCCCTGTGACAAAATCCAGATAGTCGTAGAGCATTCCTGCTTCCGTTCCGCCGTTGCTCTCCTGTTTGAGCCGGCCCAGGACCTTCAGAGCTTCCGCCTTCGCGGTCTCGTTCATGCCCGCCTCTTCGATCTTGAGCTCAAACTTGCGGATGTCCGAAACCTTCTCGGGATGCATCTCGTCCAGTTCGCGCTGCAGAAGCTCCATCTGTTTTTTGATCGCGGACTCCCTGTAGATCTTCTGGTAATCCTCCTGCTGCGCGCTGGCGGCTTTGGTGGTCACCTTGGAGACCTCCATGAACTCATATACAGCCTTCTCCAGAAGCTCAAATCTCTTCTTGTGGCTGTCCTGTGCCAAAATATCGTATTTCTCTTCGGCACTCATCTTAAACCAGATGGACATGGCGACGGCAATTTCGTTGATGGAATGGAACTGATTGAGGTATCCCATCGCCTGTTCGCCCCACTCAAAGCCCTGCCAGTTCTCCTTCAGGTCTTCCTTGAGGCGCTCAAAATGCTTCCTCTCCACGCTTTCGTCGAGGTCTTCGATCTCCTCGCAGCGGGAGATCGTCAGCTCGATCGTGTGGTCCGGATTGATCCCGACAGTATCGAGGTGCACCCTGCCTGTTGTGCGTATCACCACATACCCTTCCGGGTTCACTTCGTTGACAAAGCCCGTCACACCGATCGGAAAGAAACTGTCCTCGGTCATATCCTTGCGGTGCTCCTCTTTTTTGCACGACAAGAGCACGACCCGGTCATTTACCTCGGCATACCTGCGGGCCAGATGCCTGTACTGATCCGACTTCAGATAGATGTTCGCGTCCGGCACCAGTAATAAATTGTATATAGGGATTACTACCATTTTCTTATTAGATCCTCCTTGATAATCCGGCACCTCCGGGTACCGGAAACTGTCAAAATACAGCGTCTGCCGGCTTGATGGAAAGCCCACATGCCGGCCTTGATTGTCAGCACTCTTCGGTGTCGAGTGCTAATGCCAGAGTAAAAAATTTGGCTTCACCGGGAAGCCCTTCCTTGACACTTGTCAATCTTTTGTTATGATAGATAGTAGCATCGACCTTGACAGTTGTCAAGGTTGTTCATTATCTTTTAATAAACTTATCAGACGCAGGGAGAGATCATGTACGAAGGATGCAACAAGACCGCAATCGCTTCTCAGGCCGCGATCGCCGAAGCCCTTATCGAATTAATGAAAGTGAAGCCTTATTCCCGCATCAGCGTGAGTGAGATCTGCAAATGTGCCGGGGTCTCCCGCCAGACATTCTATTCCCTCTTTGCCTCCAAGGACAACGTCGTCTCTTTCATCCTCGAGCGCAAGTACTGTTTCCGCCTGCAGGATCACGATTGCTGCCGTTCCTCCATGACCCTGGAGGATATCTGCCATGCCTACAGCCTCTACATCACGGAGCGTAAGGATATGATCGTCCTGCTCGTCCGCAACGATATCCTCTATCTGCTGCAGGACAGCCTCTACAGCACCTTTATAGACTGCGAAGATTATCTTCCCGGCTACCCCGCGCAGGACCGCGTTTACGCCGCAGATTTTCTGGCCGGAGGGCTCACCGGGGTTGCCCGCAACTACGCCCGGCCCGGCACTTCCACCTCCCGGGAGCACCTCGAGGAAATTCTGTTTTCCCTTTTCAGCGGCTCCTTTTTCCAATGATCACCCGTAAAGCAGCATCTTTTTTCCAATGATCGCCCGTAAAGCAGCATCTTTTTTCCGCGCGGATCTCTGTTTTGACAGGATCCGTTTTCTTTTGCCCGCATTGAGCATTATTCCGTCAACATCCGAAAAAGCGTTCAAATCATTTAGTCATTTTCAACAACTTTCGTCCTGTACTTTTTCACACTTTATAAAATTTTTCCAAAAAAATTGAATCCAGTCATTTACGGACTCTCCGAAATAGCATACAATAGACTTAGATTTTTGTGACAATGTTTACGCACGCACATTGTCTCGAAATAACCACTTGAAACTACAAATAAGGGAGGTTCTCTATGAAGCAAATTGAAATGTTAGCTATGATCCTGGCCGGTGGCCGGGGAAGCCGCCTGCTCGACCTTACCAA
>JBGUJH010000136.1:0-15131 GCA_045113775.1 Lachnospiraceae bacterium
GACGGCAGCCCTGCTGGCGATCATCCCTATGGTCGTCATCTTCCTGATCGGCCAGAAGCAGATCATGAACGGCATGGTCGAAGGCGCTGTCAAGGGCTGATGCCTGACGTGCCTATACCGGATATGCTAATTCATTGAAATGTATGAGAGAGGCTGTGCCGAAACAGGGTACAGCCTCTTTTTTACAAAAGTCCCTCCGCAGGGGCAAAATATTGTGATAGTAAGGTTAAAGGATATATGAGTAATCTGTTTGGACAGGAAGGACCGGTGATGCGCGCGATCAGCGATCTGAGCACGCTGGTGTTCCTCAATATTTTGACAGTGATCTTCTGTATTCCGATAGTGACGGCAGGCGCGTCTCTCGCGGCTATGCACTATGTGATCATGGAGATGATCGAGGACAGAGGCGGAGGCCTGGTGTCGGAGTTCTGGAAGCGGTTCAGGGAAAATCTCAGAAACGCCACGCCGGTATGGCTGATCCTTCTGGCGGCCGCGGTATTTCTGTACGCGGACCAGCGGATCATCGCCGGAGGGCAGCTCGGCCTTCCCCGCGCCATGCTGATCCCGATCTATGCCGGGGCGTTCGTGGTGACGGCGGTCTATGTGTACGCGATCCCTCTGACAGCGAGGTTTGTGTACTCCACAGGTGCTGTGTTCAAAAATGCAGTGATCCTGGCCACGGCATATTTGCCGCGGACGATCCTGATGGCGGCCATCACAGTGGCGATCCCATACCTGCTCGCGAATGTCTCCAGCCTTATGCCGCTGCTGTTTCTGCTCGGATTCTCGCTGCCGGCATATCTCTGTGCGCTGCTGTACATGCCGGTATTTGAAAAGATGATCGGGAAGAGAGAGGACGAGGACAGGCCCTGGGTCCTTCCGGAGGATGATACAGAGGAAAATGAGCAATAAGTTTCAACAAGGAGGAGTTATGCGTACAAGCGGAATTCTGTTTCCGATCTTCAGCCTGCCCGGCAAATACGGGATCGGCTGCTTTTCGGAGGAAGCGTATAAGTTTGTGGATTTTCTCGTGGAAGCCAGACAGACCTACTGGCAGATCCTGCCTCTTGGTCCTACCGGTTACGGAGACTCACCTTACCAATCCTTTTCGACTTTTGCGGGAAATCCGTATCTGATCAGCCTGGAGGACCTGATCGCCCAGGGACTGCTCACTAAAAAGGAATGTGACGAGGTGGACTTCGGTGACGGAAAGGAAGTGGACTACGGAAAGCTCTACAACGGCCGCTGGGACCTTCTGAAGAAGGCGTATCTCAGGAGCGGACACAGGGATACACAGGAATTTGCCGATTTCCGGAAAGAAAACGAATTCTGGCTGAGCGACTACGCTCTCTTCATGTCGGTCAAAAAAGCGCACGCCGGCGCCGGCCTGAGCGGGTGGGAGCCGAAAATCCGCGACTATAAAGCCGATGCAGTGAAAGAGTGGTCGGAAAAGCTTCAGGACGACATCGGCTTTTATGAATATCTGCAGTTTGAATTTGCAAGGCAGTGGAAGAAACTCAAGGACTATGCCAACGGACAGGGAATTTCCATCATCGGAGACATCCCGATCTACGTCTCCGCGGACAGCTCGGATTTCTGGGCACACAGGGAACTTTTCCAGCTCGATGAGAGGGGCCGCATCCGCATGATCGCGGGCGTGCCTCCGGATGGGTTCTCCGCTACAGGGCAGGTGTGGGGAAATCCTCTATACAACTGGGCAAAACATAAAGAGACCGGTTACGACTGGTGGATCCGCCGCATTGCCAAGTGCAAGGAGCTGTACGATGTCATCCGGATCGACCATTTTCGCGGATTTGATGAATATTTTGCCATCCCTGCGGAGTCGGATACAGCAGCTTCCGGACACTGGGAAAAGGGACCCGGCACAGATCTGTTTGACGCGATAAAGGCCGCACTGGGAGAGACTCCGATCATCGCGGAGGATCTGGGGTACGTTACCGAGACAGTGCGCCAACTGGTGCGCGACACGGGATTCCCGAACATGAAGGTGCTGGAGTTCGCGTTCGACTCCAGAGACTCCTCGGGTGCAATGGAATACCTGCCTTTTCGCTACAAGAATAACTGTGTCGTCTACACAGGGACGCACGACAACGAGACTCTGCGAGGCTGGATCGACAGCATTCTGCCCGTTGAGAGAAAACAGGTTATCGAATATCTGGACGTCCGGACCAAGGATCCGCAGGAGATCGTGGAGAAGATGATCATTGCCGCTTTTTCTTCCGTGGCGGATTACTGTATCATCCCGATCCAGGATTATCTGGGGCTGGATAACAGCGCCAGGATTAATCAGCCCTCTACCAACGGCGCAAATTGGAAGTGGAGAGTAAACAAAAAAGATCTGAACGGCGCTCTGGCCGGCCGGATCGCGGATCTGACGGCGTTGTACGGAAGAATTCCGGAGTAAGGTGTTTTGAAAAGGAGATACTTATGAAAAAGACTTGGTGGAAAGAAAGTGTTATTTATCAGATCTATCCCCGCAGTTTCGCTGACAGTAACGGTGACGGAATCGGAGACCTGAACGGGATCACCTCCAAACTGGATTACCTTAAGAACCTGGGGATCGATGTCATCTGGCTCTCTCCCGTTTATAAATCGCCCAACGACGACAATGGATATGACATCAGCGATTACGAGGCGATCATGGACGAGTTCGGGACGATGGAGGATTTTGACCGGATGCTGGCGGCAGCCCACGAGCGCGGGATCAAAATAGTGATGGACCTGGTCGTCAACCACACCTCCGACGAGCACAAATGGTTTATCGAGAGCCGCTCCTCTAAGGACAATCCCAAGAGGGACTACTATTTCTGGCGGGAAGGCAGGGACGGCAAAGAGCCCAACAACTGGGGCTCATGGTTCTCCGGCTCCGCATGGAAGTACGACGAGTCTACGGACATGTACTATCTGCATCTGTTCTCCCCCAAGCAGCCCGACCTCAACTGGGACAACCCTGCGGTGAGAAAGGATGTATTCGATATGATGACCCGCTGGTGCGAGAAGGGCATCGACGGTTTCCGTATGGACGTCATCAGCCTGATCTCCAAGCCGGAAGGCCTGCCGGACGCGCCTCTGATGAACGAACTTTACGGAGACTGCGGCTGTACGGCCAACGGCGCACATGTGCACGAGTACCTGCAGGAGATGAACCGCGAAGTCCTCTCAAAGTATGACATCATGACGGTAGGCGAGACGGCCTGCGTCACACTGGAAGAAGCCAAAAAATACGCGAACAGCGAGGGCACGGAGCTGAACATGGTGTTCCAGTTCGAGCACGTCGGTCTCGACGGAGACGAGCAGTTCAAGTGGTCCACAAGAAAGATGCCGCTTGTGCCGCTCAAGGAGAATCTCACGAAGTGGCAGAAAGGTCTCGACGGGGTAGCGTGGAACAGCCTGTTCTTCTGCAACCATGATCAGCCGCGTATCATCAATCGCCTTGGCGACCCTTCCGACGAGTACCGCGAGAGATCCGCGAAGTGCATCGCGACCTGCCTTCACATGATGCAGGGTACGCCCTACATCTATCAGGGCGAGGAACTCGGCATGGTAAACTATCCTTTCCGCTCTGTTAAGGACTTCAATGACCTGGAGTCTATCAATGCTTTCTATGAGCTGACGGAGAAAATGGGCTGGAATCCTTCCGAGATCTTCCCTAAGATCGCCTTCAAGAGCCGCGACAACGCCCGCACGCCCATGCAGTGGGATGATTCACCTAATGCCGGCTTTACGACCGGAAAGCCCTGGCTTGCCGTGAACCCCAATTATGTAAAGATCAATGCGGCGGAGCAGGTGGTTCGTGAAGATTCTGTATTCAACTACTATAAGAAGCTGATCGAACTGCGCCACAGCTGCGATATTATCGTATACGGACATTACGATCTTCTCGAGCCTGAAGATCCGGATCTCTTCGTCTATACCAGAGAGCTGGACGGCAAGAAGCTTCTGGTCGTCTGCAATTTCTCGGAGCATGAGAGAGAGTACATGCCCGACGAAGAGTTCCGCGAGGCAAAGGTCCTGATCCGCAACCTGGACAACGACAAGTACCTGGATGGGATTCTGGAACCGTATGAGGCATATGTGATCTATAAAGAATAAGCGCATGCGGGAAAAATCAGAGACTTAATAACAAAAATAGTTTGCCGTTGGGTATAGATAGCAAGTTTTGCATGTCTATACCCGATTTTTTTTGTTTTTACATATAATTTCTGCATGGTATGACTCAGATCGGCGCAGTTGGAACATGAGCAGCAAGTCAGTGGAGGCCGCCTATCCTAAAATCCATCTTTTCTGATATAATGAAATGACTATGCACACGCGTGCGGAGAGGAGACAGCCGCCTGTGAAAAGGTTTCAGCGCTTTTATCTTGATAAAGAAAAAGACATAATTGTTGATTTATATATCGAGGGCGACACTGCGCCTAAAATCGCCGCAGGAGAGCCCGGTGCCATGGCGCCGCAAGGCGCCGCCGTCGTACAGGCGGCGTCCACGGCGTCCCCATCGCCCAGTCCCTTGCACTTCATTCTTTCCACGCCAAACCACGGCACAGGAAACCTGATCCGCAACCTCGCCGCGCTGTGCGGCCTTCCGCTCTCGGAAGGCGAGGACGGCCTTTTGGTGATCCGAGGAACAGTGCCCAGCTACATAGACGGATACAACAAGCTGGTCTATATATTCAGGCTGGGAGATACGAAGGTCGCCAATATTTATCCGGACGGACGGATCGAGATGAAGGCGCATATTCCGGCCATTTCCAAGACTCTGATGAGCCAGACCAAGGACTATCGGCTGGATGAAAAGCGGACGATCGTGAAGACTTATATTAAAAGCGAGAACAAGTTCCGCACAGATCTTCACACACATATGAACGCGAACCTGCATCCGGACCTGCTGATCGCGCTGGGAATCTGCCACCAGATCCGGTATCCGCTCTATTACATCAAGAAGCTCGGGCTGCGCTGCTCGAAGGAGCAGGGAGAGAAACTGGCGGAGCGCCGGGAGAAGTCCGTGGAAGAATACAAGGACTGCGGCCTGCAGGGAAAGTATCTGACGAGAAGGATCGATGACAACACGTTTCTG
This sequence comes from Lachnospiraceae bacterium, assembly GCA_045113775.1. GTDB lineage: Bacteria > Bacillota > Clostridia > Lachnospirales > Lachnospiraceae > CAG-791. The sequence continues at coordinate 5,096 of JBGUJH010000136.1, forward strand.
AATTTTGCCGACTTGATTCTGAATAATCCGGGGAATGCAGCCTACAACATCCCGCGGATCAGGAGATCGCTGTCGATCTTGAAGGACGGGCAGGCCGTATTCACCAATCTGGAAAAAGTATATTTGTACCGATATGTCTTTGCCAAGGGGCAGAAGGCAGAAGATCCGATGCCGCTCGACCCGGAGAAGATCGCACAGATCCCGGACGCAGATATCCGCAAAGCGGTGATGCAGATCCTGAAGGACCGCGAAAACCCGGATTACAAGGACAACACGCTCTTCCAGGATAAGCTCCTGTGGGTGGCACGAAGCTATGCGGCGCAAGGGGTGTGCTACGCGGAGATCTCGGACACGACGCTGGTCAAAAGAGAGGGCGCCCCTGCGATGCTGGAGCAGGTGCACGCCGTCATGCCGGCCATCACGGAGGAGACGGGGGTACTTCTTCGCTTCCTGGCGGCGATCCGCCGTATTCCTCTGACGATCGTGAAAGATCAGGTGGAGACGGGCGACTATTTCAGGGAGAACCTGGAGACTCTGCAGGCGGTCGCCGCGGATCCTTATGTTGCAGGCAGCGATATTATCGGGGAAGAGTTAAACGATATCAGGGATATTGCGCCGGTGATCCATGAGCTGGTGCGCATCGCACACAAGAATCCTGGGTTTGTGATCAGGATCCACGCGGGTGAGAACGACGGATTGCGCGACAACATCGCCGGAAGCATAAAGTGTGTCAGAGAAGCGCTCTCACCCGGACAGGAAATGCCTTCTGTGAGAATCGGCCACGGACTGTATACGCCGGATCTGCGGCGCGCGAAAGGCAAAGCGCTGATAAGGGCGCTGCAGGAGAGCGGCGCTGTTCTGGAATTTCAGATCACCTCCAATGTTCGGCTCAATAACCTGAGCAGCATGAAGAATCATCCGCTGAGGAGGTATCTGGCCCACGGGATCGGATGTGTACAGGGGACGGACGGAGCGGCACTTTACGGCAGCGATTCCATCGACGAGCAGCTCTCCCTGGAGAAGATGCTGGGCCTGACCGATGAAGAGATGCACAGAATGAGGGAGTGTGAGGATATGGTCCTGGCAAGGAGCCTCAGGACTTTTGAAGAGAAGAAAGCTGCCTATGACAAGGGCAGACAGGAAGCAGATCCGCTTCCGGAGCACATCTCGCTGATCGGTAAGAGGTCCCTTAATGCCGCGGAGGTGCTCGCGGACAGGATCTGTGAAATGCCGACCGATAAGATGCCGATCGTGATCGTCGGAGGGAGCTTCAGTCACGACAATCATAAAGTGAGGATGTCGGAGGAGAATAAAAGGCGGATCGACCGGCTTCTCGACAGGGAGGATCCGGAGAAGGTCTTCTTTGTGATCGGGCACGCGCTGCACGGATATGAACAGTACCTGACGAAGAAAAACGACGGCAGGTTTCAGGTTTTTGCCATAGTTCCCTCCATGATCACGGAAGGGGAGTACAAAAGGCTCAGGAAGAGCGGCGCGGGCATCAGGGTCTCGATCGAACCGGTGCCGATGGGCACCTACAAGAGCTTCGCGTACGAGATCTTCAAGCGGCGGCCGTCGATGCTGGTCGCGTTTGACGGCAATATAGCCGGGGCCAATATGATCCAGGAAGCCAAGAACAGTAAGTACCCGTGCTCGATTTATGTAAATGGCCGGTGCAAGGCGCTGAAAATAAAAGCGGATTCGCTTGGCGGATATGTTAAACTGTTTTGAGGAAGGAAAAAGCCGGCAGTTTGTAAGGTCCTCCGATCAGGACCGTCATTAAGAGTATAAGCGGTCCGAACAACGCCGCTTACAAAGGGAAGATCCATGGAAGATACCGAAATCATCGATCTGTATTGGAAGAGGGACGAACGCGCCATCGAAGAGACGGATCGCAAATATGGAAAATATTGTCATACAGTAGCATACAATGTGCTTGGCGATCACGAGGACTCGCAGGAGTGCGTCAACGATACCTGGCTGCGCGCCTGGAAATCGATGCCGCCGCAGAGGCCTTTGGTACTGCGCGCTTTTTTGGCCAAAATAGCGAGAAATCTGGCTTTTGACCGATACAGGGCACGCGGAGCGTCCAAGCGCGGCGGAGGCCAGATGGAAGCTGTGCTCGATGAACTTGCGGAATGTGCCGACCTGTCCGGACAGTGGAACGGGGAGGAGCTCTACGCGGCCAAGGAGCTGCGGGAAGCGATCAACCGGTTTGTCAAGGAGCTGCCCGAAAGGGAGGGCGATCTGTTTGTGAGAAGATACTTTTTTGCAGAGGCGATCCCTGACATTGCGAAGAGGTATAAACTGACGGAGAATAACGTCACCGTGATCCTGAGCAGGACGAGAAAAAAGCTTCGCAAGTATCTTATAGAAGGGGGATTTATAGAATGAGGGCGGAGGATCTGTTCGAAGCGATGGGGGAACTCGACGAGGAGCTGATCGCACGGAGTGGCCGAAGGAGAAAAGCGCATTCGGGGAAGAAGAAACGACAAAAGCACATTGAGTTTTACCGTTTTGTTGTAGTCGCGGTCACGACGGCGGCTGCTGTTCTCATGCTTCTCATGGTAAGAGATTTCATCGGAGCGCGCGGCACGCAGAACACAAAAGGCAGCCAGCTGCTCCAGAAAGAACAGGAAGCGCAGGCTGACAATGCAGAGGAGACAGTCATGGCGGAGGAAGCCATGGAGGCCGACGAAGCTCCTGATGCCGGTAAGGCGGCAGCAGAAGAGTCTCCGAAGGCAAGCGAGGCAGCGGCAAAAGAGTCTCCAAAGGCAAGCGAGGCCCCGGCAGCAGAAGAGTCCTCAAATGCGGAAGAAGCTTCAGCTGCAGATATGGGCTCTGAGCCGGAAGAACCCACCAGAGCCGGCGGGGTCATAAAAACTGAAGATGTTAATAACTCGGATGAGACCCCAAAAACGGAAGAAACAGAGCAGAACGACGCTGAATCCGAGAGCGCAGAGAGCAGCGGCGAAGCTGCTGAGGACGCAGCGGGCATCACTCCGCAGGAGGGCGCAAAAGCAGCTGTCGATCTCATGGGAGAGAACAAGGGTGACTACATTTCTCTTGAGTATATCTCGGCTGAGGATGCAGCGAACGGCGGCGATACCAAAGTACCGGAGTACACCCCGGAAGGCGAAAAGATTCTGACCAGGGCACTTTCGAACGGAAAGGCTGTGCCGGCTATGCTGGCGAACACCGGAGACCCCGTTTATTATGTCTACCTGACGACGAAGAGCGGAAAGGTGGATACGATCACCTTCTATGAAGAGCCTTATGTGAGTATGACAACATTTCCCGGAGTAGTGATGAAGATTTCACAGGCGGATTACGAGGATGTTTTGAACCTCTTCCGCTGAAGGGAGGACTGAATGAAAAAGCGTAAACTGACGGCTCTTGCTGTTTTGGCAGTTGTATTGTGTCTGAATGGGTGCGGGGCGTCTTCGCATGGCAGTGCTCCGGCGTCCGGTTCGTATAAGGAAGAATCGGCCGGAGGTTATTATGATAATTATGCCAGCGAAGAAGCAGCGGCAGATTCGGCAGAAGGAGATTACGAAGCTGAACCCGGTGACGCCGGGGACGCGGGAACTAATGATTCTGCGCTGCGGGCGCAGGACGGTCAAAAAATAGTCTACACCGGAAGGCTGGAAATGCAGACTCTGGAGTACGATAAATCCGCGGCCAGCATAAGAGCAAAGATCAGAGAGGCGGGCGGCTTTTCCGAGGCGGAGAGCGAACGCGACAATAACTACGACTGGTACAGGAGCGGAAATTCGGGAAACACCAGGTACCTGAGCATTACCGCCAGGATCCCTTCTGAAAAGTTTGAGGTTTTCATGGATTCTCTGGGCGGGGACGGCAAAGTCATGAGCCGTTCGGTGAACGCGGAGAACATCAGCCAGGTCTATGCGAATAAAGAGTCTTATAAGAAGGCCTTGGAGAAGGAGCAGGAGAGACTCCTGGTCATGATGGACAAGGCGGAGACGATCGACGAGATGATCCTCGTGGAGCAAAGGCTCTCGGAAGTGGAACGCCAGCTCAATGCTTATAAGACCGACCTGTCGGCAATGGATAAGGATGTTCAGTACTCCACGATCTATATTGAGCTGCAGGAAGTGAAACGGTACACGGAAGAAGTGGTCAAGACTCCTTTCAGCGAAGAAGTGAAATACGCTTTTGAGGACGCTGTCAACAGCTTCCGGAATTTCTGCAAAGCGATCGTATTGTTTGTAGTGAGATACTTCCCGTATCTGATCATTCTTGCAGTTATCATTTTTGCTCTCTTAAGAGTATCGGCCAGAGATAAGGCCAGAAGGATCGCGATGATGTCGGATCCCGAATATGCGAAAATGGTAAGTGCAAGGGCGCGCGAAAAGGCAGAGAGAGAAGCGCGGAAGAGGGCACAGAAAGAAGCGAAACGAGGTAACCGCAAGGGCCTTTTCGGAAAGAAGAAAACAGAGCCTGCAGCAGCTCCGCCCCAGACGGAGAAACAGGCCGCGCCTGCACCGGAAAACGCCGGCCGGAGCAATGCGGATCTACCCACAGATAATAAAGGCGAAGACGGCGGACAATCTGATTGAATCCGGAGGGAGCAGCGCTCCCGCAATGATAGAATAATGCATCCGCCCGCGGGCTGCCTTTCAGGCAGCCCGCAAGCGGTGCAGCGGCTCGCTCTGCGAGCCTTGAAACTGAAGGGGAAATAACAAATGAGCTACATTAGCTTGGAATATTATCTGCTGGTTGTCGCGGCGCTCATTATTTACTACATACTGCCCGCGGGTAAAAGATGGATTGCACTGCTGCTCGGCAGTGCAGCCTTTTATTGTCTGGTCTCAGCAGATAAAGTAAAATTGTGCCTGTTCATAAGCACAATAATTCTGAGCTATTTGGGAGCTCTGTATATTGAGAGAGTAACGGAGAGGAGGCAAAAGCTTCTGATCCTGTGGTGTACGATCATTTTGACGGCAGTACCGCTCTTGCTTTTTAAAGGCAGGGCGTTTCTGCCGTTTTCAGGTCTTAAGAACACGTCACTTATAGTCCCGGTCGGACTGTCTTTCTACACACTTCAGATCATCGCTTATCTGGCGGATGTTTACAGAGGAAAAGTAAACGCGCAGCGCAACCCGTTTAAATATGCGCTCTTCATCTCTTTTTTTCCGCAGATCATACAGGGACCGATCCCGCGCTATGAGCAGCTGGGAGAGCAGCTGCTAAAGGGGAACAGCTTCCGAATGGAAAATATTGTGAGGGGCTGCCAGTTGATCACATGGGGATTTTTCTTAAAGCTGATGATTGCCGACAAAGCCGCTGTCGCTGTCAATGAGATTTTTGACAACTACAAGATGTATGCAGGCACATATGTGTGGGTGGCAGGAATTCTTTACAGTCTGCAGCTCTATACAGACTTTTTGTCCTGTACGGCGATCGCGCAGGGAGTGGCGGAGATGTTCGGCATAAAGATCGCGGATAACTTTCATCATCCATACTTTGCCGTATCTGTGCAGGATTTCTGGCGCAGATGGCACATGTCCCTCAGCTCGTGGCTGAAGGATTATGTCTATATCCCTCTGGGAGGCAGCCGCGCAGGGAAACTGAGAAAATACATCAATCTGATCCTGACATTTCTTGTCAGCGGCTTCTGGCACGGGGAGGGATATCGGTTTGTATTCTGGGGAATACTGCATGCCTGCTATCAGATCTTCGGCGCGCTGACGGTCAAGTGGAGAGACCGCCTCTATGAGACGTTCTCGATGCCGAAGGGCACTTTTGCCTGGAGACTGTACAGGACGATCGGCACTTGTTTCTGGGTGATGATCGCATGGATCATTTTCAGGGCGGAAGGGCTGCGAGCGGGACTTCAAATGATCCGTTCAATGTTCACGGTATATAATCCATGGATCCTTCTCAATGGCGCGCTCAATTCCATAATGCCTTATCAGCAGTGGGAACTCCTGGCAGCAGCGCTGCTGGTGCTGTTTGCGGTCAGCAGGGTTCAGGAGAAGATGTCAGTCAGAGACTGGATCGCACGCCAGCATATTACGATCCGCTGGGGACTGGCACTTGGTTGTATTGCGGTCATCATAGTATTCGGGACTTACGGATTCGGATACGATGCACAGGCATTTATTTACGGAGGATTCTGAGCGATGAAGAAAAAAGTTTCCGCAGTAATAAAATGCTCTATATTTTGCCTGCTCGCCGTCTTGATGATCGTAAGGTTCAACAGCGTCCTGACGATCAAAGGGAAGGAATACGGAGCGTATTATAATTATGCCCAGTTCGGCAAATTCTATGATATGAAGAAGGATTCGGTGGATGTGCTGTTCATTGGATCGAGCCATTCCTACTGCGGGTTTTCGCCCCAGGAATTCTATGACCGCTATGGAATAAGGAGCTACAACCTCGGATCCAGCAGCCAGAGTATGTGGCTCAGTTACTACTGGCTGAAAGAGGCGCTCAAAACACAGAGCCCGAAAATTGTTGTCCTGGAAGTCTTTTATATCAGAGAAGAGAACGGTAATGAAGCCTCTGTACAGAAGGCGCTCTCTTACATGAAATGGTCGCGCAATAAAGCCGACGCCGTGCGGGTCGCGGTGTCACAGTTCCCTGAGCTCAGTTTTAAGAGCTTCCTGCTCCCGAATATCAGATTCCATGACCGCTGGAGCAAACTGAAGGAGGAGGATTATCTGCTGCCGGAGCTGCGCAGGACCGGGGCTCTCAAAGGATATGCGCCGACATTCGAGCGGATCGGAGAAAGCGAGAAGTATACAGTGATCAGGGGAGATTCCGCACAAGAGGGATCCGGCATCGTGTTCAGGCCGGAATCATCTCAGCAGAGACAGTTCCCGGCTATTTCGATGGAGTATTTGGACAAGATCACTGCGCTTTGCAAGGAGAAGGGGATCACGCTCATTCTGGCAAAGAACCCGTCGTCCAGGTGGGATATTGAGGAATATAACGCGATTAAAGCATATGCGGAGAGTAACGGACTGCCGTATTATGACCTGAATGTGGCAAAGTATTATACCGCGATGGATTATGATTTTGGATCTGACAACAGAGACGGGGGACATGCCAACATTTGGGGAGCGGAGAAGATCGCGGATTTAATGGGAGAAATCCTGGTAAATGAATACGGCGCGGCAGCCGTCAAAGACGAGCAGTGGGAGGAAACGGCTGCTTATACGGAAAGGATCAAGAAAGAGTTCGCGCTCAAGTATATCGATAATGCGCAGGAATATCTGAAAGCGCTCGCAGAAGGCGATTACGACATACTTATTTCTGTAAAAGGCGACGCGGCAGGTCCGGGAGAGGACTTGAAACAGGCGATCAAGGATCTCGGTCTTTCTGAAGATCCGGAGAACAGTTACGCCGCAGTCATTGACAAAGAGAGTTCCGTGAAGCAGGAAGATACCGGGAAAACGGAATCATCTGTTCAGGGAACTCTCCATAATGGACTGGCCGGTTACAAAGTGATCAGCTGCCGGGATGAAGATCGCGGATCGAGCATAATGATCGGAGGCAAAGAGTACTCACTCAATAAAAAAGGCATCAACATTGTTGTTTACAGCAAGGAACTTAACGATGTCCTGGACTGCGTATGTCTCGCGGCAGAAAATAATTATGAACTTGAAAGGTGAACACAGGGTGCCTCGCTGAGTTCATAATACACGCGTGCGGCGCATCGGCCCGCATCGCGAGCCTCGACATCAGTCGTGCCGCTGTGAGAAATCACTGTAGACTTCTGCGAACAGTGCGGAGTGCGGCAGCCGTTCCGTCCGCAGGCCTGCCATGGTGAGGTGCGTCGTGTCGCCGATCCTCGTCGCGCGGAAATTAGCATAGCCTTTCTGACGCTCTTCCGTGAACAGTTCAGTGACCGAAGAGGTGGGCATGCAGAAGGACTGCAGCGTCACAAAGGGCGAGATGTTCCACAGGTAAGAGAGGAGAACGCAGGTGATGCCGAAATGGCAGAAGAAAGTCAGTGTCCGGGCGTTCTCTCTGTCCACGCGGTAATGACGGCCGTCGCGCACATAGCCGTGCTCTGCCAGCAGCTTATCGAAGGAAGAGGTTACATAGTCATAGACCGGAAGCAGGTCGGAATTGTGGGCGACAAGAGTGGTCCTCCAGCCCTCAAAATCCGAGTAAGCCTTGTGCTCCATATAGTAGGAGGGATACATATCCCAGACGATTCTGGGCTTGATGGACCCGTCGGGGAGCAGGCGCTGATAATAGGCGTCCTGAAGTTCAGGGACGCCGTTCACATCCACAAGCGCGGGAAATTCGCGCAGCCAGTCGAACGTGGTGAGAATATCGCTGCAGTTCGCGGCGGCCGCAGCGCCGTGTTTACCCTCTACAGCCCTGCCAAGCGCGATCGCGGCAGTTTCCTGCGCCCTTCCCAGCGGGGAGGCGTAACAAGTACCGACGTCCAGCTGCGGGCAAAGCTTTGATAACGCTTTAGCTTCATTTATGCCTATCGTATTGAGACAGTCATTGCTGTAATCAGGGTCTCCGTGTCTTATAAACAGTAATCTCATAAGTCTCCGTTCCGCCGCCGGAAGGCGGCTTATTTTATCATTGGTGAAGATATGTTGTTTGTGAGATAATGTACTTGGTCGTTATTTCTATTGTACTTGATGTGTACGGAAAAATGTACTTTAAACCGGATCGCTTTGCGAGCCTGAGCTAATACGGCAGGATAAAGAAATGAGCAAAACGGAAAACAGATGGCCCGCGCTCAGGGCCAGACTTTTCAAAATGGTCTCGGTCGGCGTGATCGACGAGCCGGTCAACCAATTTTATGACGTGATCAGCACGGGAGCCTTGATCGCCAACCTCGTGGTCAGTGTAATGGCTACTTTTGACAATCTCAATGCGGCATACGGGAATATTTTCATCCTGGTGGAACAAGTGACGGTGTTCTTCTTTGGCATCGACTATGTTCTTCGCGTGCTCACGGCGCCGGAGCTGTATCCGGGCGAGAAAAAGGAGAGAGCAATGGCAAAATACTGCCTCTCCGAGTCAGGAATTATAGATCTGCTCTCTTTTTTGCCATACTATCTGCCGGTGTTCTTCCCGTCCGGACTCGCGGCCTTCCGAATGTTCCGTGTGATCAGGGTCCTGAGGCTGTTCCGGATCAACGCTTACTACGATTCGCTCAATGTCATCACGGAAGTACTCAAAAGCAAAAGGCAGCAGCTCCTGTCCTCGGTGTTCATCATCGCAACGCTGATGCTCGCCTCGAGTCTGTGTATGTACAGTCTGGAGCACGATGCTCAGCCGGATGTGTTTAAAAACGCGTTTTCCGGCATATGGTGGGCAGCGTCGACGCTGCTGACGGTGGGCTACGGAGACATCTATCCCATTACGCCGCTGGGCAAACTATTCGGCATATGTATCACTTTTCTGGGGGTCGGAATGGTGGCGATCCCTACCGGTATCATAAGCGCCGGATTTGTCGAGCAGTACACGCATTTCAAGCTCCTGGGAGAGAGCAAAAAAGATGAGACGCTCAGCTATCTCCGCATCCAGCTGCGTCCTGAGGACTCCTGGACAGGGAAGAAGATCGCGAATCTCAAGCTTCCCTCGGGGATGCTCATCGCGATCGTCAGAAGGGGGACCGATTCAATCGTGCCCCACGGAGATCTCACGCTCCTGGCCGGAGACAAAGTCATAATCGGCGCGGAACCGCTCCCGGAAGACGAGTTCGTGGAACTTAAGGAAATTGTCATATCGAACAGGCACAAGTGGAACGGAGTGGCTATCCGGGATCTGGATATTTCCCGTCAGGCTTTCATTGTCATGGTCAGGCGGGACGATAAAAAGATTGTTCCCAACGGCTCTTTAGTGCTGCAAAAAGGGGACAGCGTGTATATGTACAGGAAGACGAATAAGAATTTGATGGATACCTGAAACCAAAAAGAGGGACTTGCCGCGCTGAACAGAGGATATGAATGATATGCTCCCTTCCAGGTAGACAAGCTAAAAAACAAAAAGCTTACTGCCCGGAAGGGGGCATTTTATGTCTATCAACAAGATT
>JBGUJH010000137.1:0-13172 GCA_045113775.1 Lachnospiraceae bacterium
CAGCATAATGCACCTCCAACATCTTGTGTACTTTACTATTCAATTATATCAGATATTAGTTACTGAGCCACTTTTTCAGTGGCGTCCGTTGATGAGCCGGGGGTTTTGCTTTTTAAGGAAGGACGGCGGCTCATCTTCGTGCTATAATTCAGTATGTCTCAATGTTGTTTATTGACCTGTTTCCCGCAGGTTGTTATCATTGGTAAGTATCTCCCATTGAGATGATCCGGGCGGATGCTGCTTTGCGTGCAGTCCGCTCCCGGTGAGGAGGCTCGCCTTGCGGGCCCTGACATGATAAGTACGAGGAGAGTTTTTATATATGAGGAAGAGATTTGAGCAGAGGATCCGCAGGAGCGCGTCGCTGCTTGCCGTGGCTCTTGCAGTGACAACGGGAGTCACCGGGTGCGGCAAGGCTGTTGTTGGATATGAAGTTGACGGCGGTACTAATGAGCGGTCAATGGTTTCGGATGAACCGTTCGCCAATGTTTATTCCACAATGGAGTACGCGCATGACGATGAAGTAGAAGGAACCAGGACGCAGTATGATGAGTCCGAATATGCTTCCACCGGAGCGACAGGACCTGCGCCCGAAGAGGAGGAAGGCAGGAAATGGAGAACGATCCTGGAGGACGTGAGCCTTTTCAGCAGTCCCAAGGAGGGAAAAGTCCTGATCGTCGTCCCCAAAGGGAGCAAAGTCGACGTTCTGACCAAGAAGAAAGACGGATGGTATAAGATCCGCTACAGAGGAACGGTAGGTTATATCAAGTCCGGTTACTTCGTAGAAGACTGGGAGGAAGAGCAGGCCGAGCGCCGCGCAAGAGAAGAGGCGGAAGCCAAGAAGAAGGCTGAAGAAGCCGCCAAGAAGAAGGCGGAAGAGGAAGCCAGGAAGAAAGCGGAAGAAGAGGCCAAGAAGAAGGCCGAGGAAGCCGCCAGAAAGAAAGCCGAAGAAGAAGCCAAGAAGAAAGCCGAAGAAGAGGCTAAGAAGAAGGCGGAAGAGGAAGCCAAGAAGAAGGCCGAAGAAGAGGCTAAGAAGAAAGCCGAAGAGGAAGCTAAGAAGAAGGCCGAAGAAGAAGCCAAGAAGAAAGCCGAAGAAGAGGCTAAGAAGAAGGCGGAGGAAGAGGCCAAGAAGAAGGCTGAAGAAGAGGTTAAGAAGAAGGCGGAAGAGGAAGCTAAGAAGAAGGCAGCTGAGGAAGCCGCCAAAAAGAAAGCAGAGGAAGAAGCTGCGAGGAAGGCAAAGGAAGAAGAGCGGGCCAGGGCAATGGCTAATGGAGAAGTGACGAGAAGGATGGCGGAGACCGTCAACCTCAGAGATCCGGATAACCCGGACGTCCTGTTCGGTATTGTTCCTACAGGTTCTTATGTCACTGTGCTTGCGGACCTTGGCGACGGCTGGTATCTTGTTGATTACGATGGCATGGAAGGCATGATCAAGGGCGGCTATTTCACGGAAGAAGATCCGTAAATGACTCACGGCGGGAGTCTTGTATTAGTGAGAGGTGAGTATGATCAGAAAGTTCAGTTTTGGACACGTTTTCAGGACGGAGTCGGTTCCGTCTGCCATGCAGGCCGAGAGCGGAGTAATGCCGCACATGAAGGTCAATGAGGAGAGGATGACACTGACTTACAGGATGGCTCCCGACGATGTGATCTACGGCCTCGGAGAAAATGTCCGCGGAATCAACAAGAGAGGCTGGATCTATGAGAGCAAGTGCAGCGATGAGCCCAAGCATCTGGAGGACCGCAGGTCCCTCTATGCCGCGCACAATTTCATAGTGGTCGACGGAGCAGACAAATTCGGACTCTTTATTGACTATCCGGGGATTCTGACTTTTGACGTGGGCTATACGGACATCAATGTACTGGAGATCACTGCGTCAGACTGGAATCTGGATGTATATGTGATCGAAGGGGAGAGTCCCCGGGACGTGATCAGGCAGTTCCGCCGCCTGATCGGAAGAAGTTATGTCGCGCCGCTCTGGGCCTTCGGAAACGGGCAGAGCCGCTGGGGATATATCAATGCGGAGGACGTGCGCGAAGTTGTGCGTCTGCACCGCGAGGGCGGGATCCCGCTCGATATGGTCTACCTGGATATTGACTATATGGAGAGGTTCAAGGATTTTACGGTCGACAGCGAGAGATTCCCTGATTTTGCAGGGTTCGTAAAGGAGATGAAACAGCAGCACATCCGCCTTGTTCCGATCATTGACGCCGCAGTCAAGGAAGAAAAGGGATATCCCGTTTACGACGAAGGAATCGAGAAGGGGTATTTCTGCACCGATGAGAACGGGAAGCCTTTTGTAGGGGCAGTGTGGCCCGGCCGCTCTCTTTTTACGGATATGCTGAACAAGGAAGCCAGAGACTGGTTTGGAGACCAGTATAAATTCCTGCTGGACCAGGGCATTGAAGGATTCTGGAATGACATGAACGAGCCCTCCATTTTCTACGCGGAGGACAGGCTCGCGGATGTCCTGGAGGAAATCGCCGGGATGAAGGGCGGGGACGGCAACCTGGACCTGTACGCGTTCTCGCGCTTCAAGGATCTCGTGGGCAGTCTGTCGTCCAACGAGGATGATTACAGGAAATTCTACCACAATGTGGACGGGAAGAGGATCCGCCACGATAAAGTGCACAACTTATACGGTTACAACATGACCAGAGCAGCCGGGGAGGCTTTTGAGCGCCTGATGCCGGACAAAAGAATTCTGATGTTCTCAAGAGCGTCCTGTATCGGAATGCACCGGTACGGAGGAATCTGGCAGGGAGATAACAAGTCCTACTGGGCCCATCTTCTGATGAACCTCAAGATGGCGGCGTCCCTCAACATGTGCGGCTTTATCTATACGGGCGCCGATCTTGGCGGCTTCGGCAGTGACACTACAGAAGACCTGGTCATGCGCTGGTACGCTTTGGGCATATTCCTGCCCCTGATGCGAAACCACTCCGAAATGGGAACGCGCAGACAGGAGGTCTACCGGTTTACTGACCCGGAGGGATTTAAGAGTATCATCGGGCTCCGCTACAGGCTGCTCCCTTATCTGTACAGTGAATATATGAAGGCTGTCCTGCGGGACGACCTTATGCTCCGGCCGCTGGCTTTTGACCACCCGAAAGATCCCCGCTGCAGGACGATCGAGGACCAGCTGTATCTGGGAGATGAGCTGATGATCGCGCCGGTGTATGAGCAGAACGCCAGGGGAAGATATGTGTACCTGCCCGAGAGGATGAAGATGCTGCGCTATACGCGGGACGGAGTCTTTACCGAGAAAGTACTTGAGAAAGGCGACCACTATGTGGAAGTGGCGCTCTCTGATGTCGTATTCTTCCTCAGGGAGGGGAGGGCGATCCCGCTTTCGGCAGGAGGACAGTGTGTCGACGAGATCGATTTTACGAAGCTGACAATGCTCAGCTTTGGAGAGGATGCCGTTTACGAATATTATCATGACGACGGGCTGAGCAGGAATTATGACGATCCCGGCAACTGGTGTACGCTCTGCACCCGCTGACTAAAGGAGAACATTGGACTATGCAGCGAAAATGGTGGCATGACAAAGTAGCTTATCAGATCTACCCCAAGAGCTTTATGGACAGCAATGGCGACGGCATCGGCGATCTGCAGGGGATCATCAGCAGGCTGGACTATCTGAAGGAACTGGGAGTGGACATCGTGTGGATCTCCCCGATCTATCAGTCGCCGCTGGCCGACGAGGGATATGATATCTCGGACTATTATGCGATCGATCCGCGCTTCGGGACCATGCAGGACATGGAAGAGCTGATCTCGGAGGCAAAAAAGCGCGGGATGACCATCCTGATGGACCTTGTAGTCAATCACTGTTCGGATGAGCACGAGTGGTTTAAGAAGGCCTGTGAAGATCCGGACGGCAAGTACGGCAAGTTTTTCTACTTGCGGGACAAGGATCCTGACGGGAAGCTTCCGACCAACTGGAGGTCCTATTTTGGCGGGCCGTGCTGGGACGAGCTGCCGGGCACCGATAAGCTCTATATGCACGTCTTCCACAAAAAGCAGCCCGACCTCAACTGGGAAAACCCGGAGCTGCGCGAGGAAGTATACAAGAACATCCGATGGTGGATGGAGAAGGGGATCGGTGGATTCCGCATCGACGCCATCATCAACATCAAGAAGCCTGCGGAGCTCCACGACTATCCCGCTGACCGCGACGACGGCCTGTGCTCTGTCCACAACATGCTGGCCGAAGCGGAAGGGATCGGAGAATTCCTCGGCGAGATGCGCGACAAGGCCTTTGCGCCCTATGACGCGTTTACAGTAGGCGAGGTCTTCAACGAGAAGGAAGGAGAACTTCCGCTGTTCATCGGAGAAAACGGTTATTTTTCCACGATGTTCGATTTCTCTGTCGAGCTCTACGGAATGAGCGGCAAGGGCTGGTTCGACATGAAGCGGATCGACATCGACGCTTTCAGGAACTGTATGTTCGGCGCGCATAAGAAGATCGGAGACATAGGCTTTTATTCTACAATCATTGAGAATCACGATGAGCCCAGAGGAGCCAGCCGCCTGCTGTCCGACGGGATCAGAAACGAATTTACCAAAAAAGCGCTCGCCACGGTCTATTTCATGAGGCGCGGCCTCCCCTTTATCTATCAGGGACAGGAAATAGGCATGGAGAACAAGATAATCCGCTCGGTGAAGGAGCTGGATGATATCTCCTCCATAGACGCCTACAACGTGGCGAGAAGAGCGGGACTTACTGACGAGGAAGCGCTGGAGACGCTGTCCTTCCACAGCAGGGACAACGCGCGCACGCCCATGCAGTGGAGCAGTGCGGAGCACGCCGGTTTCAGCACAGCGGATCCCTGGTTGAAGGAAAACCCCAACTACGTCCGCATCAACGTGCAGGAGCAGCAGGAACGCGAAGATTCCGTGCTGAATTACTATAAGAAGCTGGTCGCGCTGAGAAAGGATCCGCAGTACAAGGAGACCATTGTCTACGGCGATTTTGTTCCTTGTGAGGACTGCGGCAGCGGCGTGATCGCGTATCTGAGAAAGAGTTCCGCGCAGACGATTTTGACAGCGGGCAATTTCAATCCTGAAAAGGTCACCGTGGAACTGCCCCGCAGAGCAGACGGCACTGCGTACGGATCAGGAAAACTGCTCCTCGGAAACGGAAAAGAAGCGGCCGTTGCGGACGGAAACGTGGAAATCGAGGGATTCGGAGCGGCGGTGATCCTTCTGGAGGATCGCTGAAGACATGCCGCGAATCGCTTGTCTCTGAGACAATTCCGATCAGATTAAAGAGGCAAAATACAGAGAGGAAGTCACTATTTTGGAAAACAAGCCTGTATTATGGATCATAATTCCCTGTTATAACGAGCAGGAGGTCCTGCCGGTCACGGCGCCTATGTTCCTGGACAAACTTCAGTTCCTGGTTCAGAGCGGCCGGGTGGATGAACAGAGCAGGATCCTTTTCGTCAATGACGGATCGAAGGACCGCACCTGGGAGATCATCTGTCAGCTCGCCGCGGAAGATCCCCGGTATATCGGGATCAGCCAGAGCCGGAACAGGGGGCATCAGAATGCGCTGGTCGCCGGAATGATGGAGGCAAAAGACCGCTGCGATATCACGATCACGATCGACTGCGACGGGCAGGACGACCTGAACGCGATGGATGAGATGGTGGATCAGTATCTCGACGGCTGCGAGATCGTATACGGCGTCAGGTCGGACAGGGATACCGATACGTGGTTCAAGAGGACCACAGCCCAGGGGTATTACAAGATCCTGGGAGGATTGGGCGCGGAAGTCGTTTACAATCACGCGGATTACAGACTTGTTTCTTCCAGAGTGCTCAGGGAGTTCGCGAATTTCAAGGAAGTGAACCTCTACCTGCGCGGAATGTTCCCACTGGTAGGGTTTAAGAGTACGAGCGTGTACTACAGCAGGAAGGAGCGGATGGCGGGAAACAGCCATTATCCGCTCAGAAAGATGCTGGCTCTCGCTTTTGACGGGATCACGAGCCTTAGCATTAAGCCGATCCATCTGATCACCGGGCTTGGTATGGTCGTGGCGCTGATCAGCTTCGCAGGCGTTCTCTGGTCGCTGATCACCCATATTCTGGGCGGAACTGTGGCAGGCTGGGCAAGTATGACCTGTATCATCTGCTTCCTCGGCGGGATCCAGCTCCTGAGCCTTGGTGTGATCGGCGAGTACGTCGGCAAGACGTATATGGAGGCAAAAGAGAGACCCAGATATATCATCAGCGAGAGGACCTGGGAGAAGTCCCGGGAACCGCGAAGAAAAAAAGAGGAATAAACATGGATTATATGATAAGAGCGACTGCCGCGAACGCACAGGTGCGGGCTTTTGCGGTCACTTCGAGAGAACTGGTGCAATACGCCAGAGACGCCCATGACCTGTCGCCCGTGGCGGCAGCGGCGTTGGGCCGCAGTATGAGTGCCGCACTGATGATGGCGGATATGCTGAAAGGACCGCAGGACCTTCTGACGATCAAGATCGACGGGGACGGCCCCTTAGGAGGTGTACTGGTCACCGCGGACAATCTCGGAGGCGTCAAGGGATATGTGCAGAATCCTAATGTGGATCTTCCCAACAATTCTTTCGGCCACCTGAACGTGGGAGGCGCCGTAGGACGCGGAACACTGACAGTGATCAGGGACATGGGAATGAAGGATCCCTACGTAGGCCAGACCGCGATTCAAACGGGAGAGATCGCAGAGGATATCACTTATTATTACGCGGTATCTGAACAGATCCCCTCTTCTGTCGGGCTTGGCGTCCTGGTAGACCGCAAAGAAAAGAAGATCCTGCAAGCCGGCGGCTTTATCATACAGCTGATGCCGTTTGCGGAGGAGGAGACAATCTCGGCGCTGGAAAAGAACCTGCAGGGGATCGATCCTGTGACCAAAATGCTGTCGGACGGACTTACGCCGGAGCAGATGCTGGAAAAGGTACTTGGCGGCATGAACCTTGAGGTCACAGAAAAGACGCCGGTCGCTTTCCGCTGCAACTGCGGCAAGGAGAGATATGAGAGAGCGCTGGTACTTCTTGGACGCGACGAGGTGCAGAAAATCGTAGACGAGGGGGAGCCTGTGGAGATCACTTGCCAGTTCTGCGGAAAGAAATACAGCTTTTCCCCGGAGGAACTTCAAACAGTATTGCAGAAAACCGAAAAAAAGTCGTAAGAATTGCCCGGTTCATGATACAATACTAGATTGAGGGAACGGCGATGTCCGTCTTCTTCCCAAAAAAGAAGAAAGAAGGGAAAAAAATGATAGATCGAGAGGCCGCCGGTGGGAGTTTATTCAGGAAAAATTCCGCCGGTTCAGGGGGTAAAAATAACGAACCTATCGGAATCAGCAACAAGACGATCGTTTATCTTGTGACCATTGTCTTGATTGTTATTCTTTGTGTTGTATATGGAATGCAGCTTCGCGACGCCCGCAAAGGCGGGCAGGAACAGCCTGCGGCAGCTGTAACTGCGGAAAACGCGCAGGAAACCCCGGCAGAACCTGCCGCGGAGGCGCCCGCAGAGACTCCGGCAGAAGCACCGGCAGAAGCACCGGCGGAGTAAGCCGGCAGAGCCTGCTGCGGAGCAAATATATAAAAGCAACTAAGGAGAGTAGTCAGAGAAATGCAGCGTGAGAGTTTAGGCAGTCGTTTAGGTTTTATTCTGATCAGCGCAGGCTGCGCGATCGGTATTGGCAATGTTTGGAAATTCCCGTATTTGTGCGGTCAGAGCGGAGGCGGACTCTTCGTACTGATCTATCTGTTCTTCCTGATCATCCTGGGACTTCCGACCATGACAATGGAATTCGCAATGGGACGCGCTTCGAGAAAAAGTCCGGTGAGAATGTATCAGGAGCTCGAACCCAAGGGATCTAAATGGCACCTTCACGGTATTTTGTGTATGATCGGCAACTATCTGCTCATGATGTATTACAGCACGGTTGCCGGGTGGATGCTTCAATATTTTTTCAGAACGGCAGCAGGAACTTTTGAGAATCTGGATGCCGACCAGGTCGCAGCCGCTTTTACAGGGGGGCTGGCCAGTCCGCTGATCCAGGTGGGCTGCATGGCGATCGTCGTCGTCCTCGGTTTCTTTGTAAACTCCCAGGGACTGCAGAACGGTCTTGAGAAAGTCACGAAAGTCATGATGCTGGCGCTGCTGGTGATCATGGTGATCCTGGCAGTCAACAGCATTTTCCTTCCGGGCGCGGGCGAGGGACTTAAGTTCTACCTGCAGCCCAGCCTCACAAGAGCCAGAGAGGTTGGAATATTCCAGGTGATCGTGAGCGCCATGAACCAGGCGTTCTTCACCCTGAGTATCGGTATCGGTTCCATGGCAATCTTCGGCAGCTATATCGGACGCGACCAGGCTCTGTTGGGAGAATCGGTCAATGTCGTAATTCTGGACACCTTTGTGGCGATCTGTTCGGGACTCATCATTTTCCCGGCCTGCTTCGCGTACGGTGTGCAGCCCGACAGCGGCCCCGGCCTGATCTTTATTACGCTCCCCAACATCTTCAACCACATGACGCTGGGAAGACTCTGGGGCAGCCTCTTCTTTGTATTTATGACATTTGCGGCCTTCTCAACTGTTCTGGCCGTATTTGAGAACATTATGGCGATGTGCATGGACCAGTTCGGATGGACCAGAAAGCAGTCCGGACTCTACAATACGATCGCCATGTTGGTTTTATCCCTTCCCTGCGCGCTGGGCTTCAACGTGTGGTCCTTTATCCAGCCTCTGGGAGAGGGATCCTCAGTGCTCGACTTCGAGGACCTGATCGTCAGCAACTATATCCTGCCCATCGGCGCTTTCATCTTCGTGCTTTTCTGCACGACCAGATACGGCTGGGGCTGGGATAACTTCGTGAAGGAAGCGGACGAAGGAAACGGCCTGAAAATTCAGAAATGGATGAGGCCCTATATGACCTATGTCCTGCCCCTCATCGTGATCCTTGTCTTTATCTTGGGAGTCATTTGACGCCCGCTTGGGAGAATCGAATGTCTATATTCTTTTGGAAAAAGAAAAAATCAAATTCTGAGCCGGAAAGTGCAGTGGAACCTGCAGCAGTCACAGCGGCGGAGGAGCCTGTCGCAGAAGTGACTCCTGAAGAGGCTCCCGCCGCAGAAGAAGCTCCTGCGGAGCAGCCCGCTGCAGAAGAAGTTCCTGCGGAGCAGCCCGCCACGGCAGAAGTTCCTGCAGAGGAGCCCGCTGAGGAAGAAGTTCCTGTGGCGGAGACGACTGAGGAAGAAGCTCCTGCAGAGGAGCCTGCCGCTGAGGAAGTTCCTGCAGAGGAGCCGACCGCAGAAGAAGTTCCTGCGGAGCAGCCGACTGAGGAAGAAGCTCCTGCAGAGGAGCCGACCGCAGAAGGAATTCCTGCATCAGAAGAGGTTTCTGAAGAGGAACCTGTGACGGAAGAACTTGAAGCTGAATCTGAAGCTGTGCCGGCAGAAGAGACCGAAGCTGAATCTGAAGTTGTGCCGGCAGAAGAGGCTGAGCCGGTCGAAGATAATGCGGATTTTCCTGTTGAGGAGACTGCCGCGATTCTTGAAGCGGAGGCAGCGACAGCGGGGGACACGGTTGTTATTCCTGTCGAGGAGACCGCCGCGATGCTTGAATCAGAGGCGGCGGCAGCAGGAGATACGATCGTTATGCCTGTGGCAGAGACTGCCGCGATCCCGGAGACAGCTCCTTCATCTGCATCAGAACCGGAACCGAAACCGGAGTCAGCTCCTGCATCTGCATCAGAACCGGAACCGAAGCCGAAAGCAGCTCCTGAAGATGATGATTATGAGGAAAGAAAACCCAGAAGAAAGAGCAGGGCTCTCTTGTGGATTTTCCTTTTGCTGCTGGTCATCGGAGGTAGTTACTACTACGGCATGACATACTCCGAGACGCATTTTCTTGAGAATACATATATCAACGGTATGGAGGTCAGCAACATGACAGCTCCGGAGGTTGAGAAAATCCTGTATCAGAATACAGATGAATATGAGCTCAAGATCACGTACAGGGATGGACAGGAAGAGACCATCACCGGAGAGCAGATCGGCTTAAAAGTGAAACCGGACGGAAGTGTGGATCGAATCCTCCAGTCGCAGGATCACAAGAAGTGGTACATGTGCTTCTTCAGACGGACTGACGGGGAAGTTGAACTGAAGACTACTTACGACCCGAATCGTCTCAAGGAAGCAGTCGATGCACTGCCGGAACTTCAGAAGGAACGCCAGGTCGCTCCGTCTGACGCCTATATCGAACTGCAGGGAACGAAGTTCAACATTATTCCTGAAGTTGAGGGTAATTACATAGAGATTGAGCTCGTCAAAAAAGTCATCTATGAAGCGGTTCAGAAAAGGATATCCGATGTTGTGGTAACTGAGATCGAGGGGTCTTACAGAGAGCCTTCTGTCCGCGCAACTGACAAGGATATTGTGGAGAAATGTGACGGCTACAACCACATGCTGGCAGGGAGCATCACATGGGAGCTTCCCAACGGGGAGACGATGACAGTCGATAAAGAGAAAACTGTAAACTGGCTGTCACAGGATGAAGACGGAAACTATTACAGAGATGAAGATCTGTGGGAAGAAAATATAGCCTTTTGGGTCGACGAACTGGCAAGAAATGTCAATACGGTCGGCAAGGACTGGAGCTTTGACGCGACGGGAGTGGGCAATATCACTGTCAGCGGCGGCGATTACGGCTATTCGGTCAACAAAGTTGATGAGAGAGATGAGGTATGGGATCTTCTCTGGGACGGTGAAACCGAGGAGAGAGAACCGTATTTCTATACGACCCAGTATAACCACGGAAGCGGAATCGGCGGAACATATATAGAGGCAAATCTGTCAGAGCAGCATGTCTGGATCTATGTCGATGGTGCCTTGGTATGCGATACTCCCTGTGTATCGGGAAACGTCAACAACGGACACGGAACGCCGACAGGCGTTTATCAGATCCTTTATAAGGACACGGACACAGACCTGAAAGGCCAGCAGCTCGCAAACGGCCAGTATTCCTATATTTCACACGTGGATTACTGGATGCCTTTCTACGGTGGCTGCGGATTCCACGATGCAAGCTGGAGATCCAGCTTTGGCGGCAATATTTATAAGTACGATGGATCTCACGGATGCATCAACCTGCCTCCTTCGATAGCACCTAAATTCTACAGCTATGTCAGAACAGGAATGCCGGTAGTGGTTTTCTATTGATTCATCAGGAATTTAGGCCCACCTTCCATAGAAATGTATTTCCATGGGGGGTGGGCTTTTGTCTCAGAGGGGATAGCCCACACTGAGATAAATGATGCACACGCGTGCGAAGAGGAAGGAGCTGCCTTAAGGCAGCACGCGCGCGGCGCGGCGGCTCGCGGTGCGAGCCTTTACTTCAGAGGTATTTGATGCAAAAAGACTTAACGCAAGGCAATCTGTTCGGAAAAATGATGCAGTTTGCAGTCCCCTATCTGATCGCATGCTTTCTGCAGACTTTCTACGGTATGGCGGATCTGTTCATTACCGGACAGTTCAACGGAGCGGCAGCCGTTTCTGCCGTAGCGGTGGGCAGTCAGGTCATGCACATGCTCACTGTAGTGATCGTAGGACTCGCGATGGGAACGACTGTCTGCATCAGCAGGTCAGTGGGAGCCGGCTCAAAGAAACATGTGGCGGGGTTCATTGGCAACTCAGCAGTGCTGTTCAGCGGGTTTGCGGCAGTTCTTACGATCCTGCTGCTCGTTTGCACCGGAGGAATCCTGAAACTGCTGGCAGTCCCTGCAGAGGCGCTCGTGCAGGCAAGGCAGTATCTGATCATCTGTTTTATCGGCGTACCCTTTATAACGGCTTACAACGTGGTGAGCAGTATTTTCCGCGGGTTGGGAGATACGAAGAGTCCCATGATTTTTGTTGCCATCGCCGGACTGATCAACGTGGGATTTGACTATATTTTGATCGGGCCTCTGGGAATGGGCGCGGCAGGCGCGGCGATCGCGACGGTCGGTTCGCAGGCTTTTTCAGTAGTGATTGCGCTGCTCTTCCTGCTGAAGGGAAAAGAATCGATCGGCGTAAGCCGGAGGGACTTTATTCCGAGCCGGGATTATATGGGACAGCTTCTGGGAATCGGAGTCCCGGTGGCTTTTCAGGAAGGCCTGATTCAGGTGTCGTTTCTGGTCATCACGGCGATCGCAAACAGCCGGGGTGTCAATGTGGCGGCAGCTGTCGGAATCGTCGAAAAGATCATCAGCTTCCTGTTCCTTGTACCTTCTTCCATGCTGTCCACAGTGTCTGCAGTCACGGCGCAGAATGCGGGCGCGGGCAAGCACGAGAGAGGAAGGCTTGCTCTCAGATACGGGATCGCCGTCTGTGTGTCAGTCGGTCTTGTTGTGTTTGTGGTCTGCCAGTTCGCCTCGGAAGGAATCGTCGGACTGTTTGTCGTTAATGAGCCGGATGTCGTAAGACTGGGTGGACAGTATTTGCGCTCCTATTCGATCGACTGCGCAGTGGCGGGAATACAATTCTGCTTCAGCGGCTATTTCAGCGCCTACGGGAAATCGCAATATTCGTTCATTCACAACATCATTTCTATTGCGACAGTGAGAATTCCGGGCGCATGGCTTGCTTCTGTTCTGTTCCCCGATACTCTGTACCCGATGGGACTCGCGGCGCCTATGGGGTCGCTCCTGTCGTCGGTAATCTGTGTGTTCCTGTACAGGAGACTGACCGGGAAAATTGAAGGAAACTGACGGAAGCTTTAAGCTGAAGGAGAACTCCAATATGAGCGAAAAAGAGCATATTCACACACATAACAGTGAGCACTCGCACGAGGCCGGCCACACACACCCGCATGAAACCGAGCATACCCACGAGCACGGGCACACACACCCGCACGACAGTGTTCACCACCACAATCACAGTCACACCCACGATCCACAGGAGGTCCGCGCGATCGTGAACCGACTTAAGAGGTCGATCGGCCACCTGGACAAAGTGCGCCGCATGGTGGAGGACGGGGACGACTGTGCCGATGTACTGATCCAGTTGTCCGCGGTGAAGTCAGAGATCAATAATACAGGAAAGCTGATCCTGAAACAGCACATGGAACACTGCATTGTGGAGGCTGTCAGAGAAAACGATCAGGAAGCGATCGACAGGATGAATGAAGCGATTGAC
>JBGUJH010000138.1:0-22832 GCA_045113775.1 Lachnospiraceae bacterium
GAGGACATGGGATTCGAACCCACGCGCCGGTATTAGCGGCCTATCGCATTTCGAGTGCGACCTCTTCGACCTCTTGAGTAATCCTCCATATCGCTCTTCATTATAGGACAGGAATATGAACAAGCGCAAGAAGAATTTGTTTTTACCAACTATATATTTCTACGACTTTGTATATGATACAATAATAATGATTCGGGATCTGCTAGCATACTTCCGCAGGAGGTTTTTTCATGCAGCTGTTCAGCATTACATTTATCGACTTTTTTCATCTTATACTCTGGATTCTCTCTTCGATCGGTCTGTACCGGATCTTTAAGAAGTTCCACATTGAGGGATGGTGGGCTTTTGTTCCCGGCGCCCGTATTTACTGGCTTGCCCGTTGTGCTGACAGGGAGAACGACGGCAAGGTGGCCATGATCTTTGACCTTCTTACCTACCCCGTCTCCATCATAACCCAGATCATGAATGAAGACCTTGAATTTGTGAGGTATTTCACGATCCTGTACCTTTTTCTGCTGATCATAAGCCTGATCTACAAAGCCAGGATCTGTTTCGACTTGTGCGGAGACCTCAAGGTCTCAAAGGTTTGGGGCTGGCTCTGGGTTTTCGCGGAGGTCATTCCCGCTCTGGTCTGGGGATTCAGCGACAAGTACACCCCCAGCAAAGCGCTTCTGATATATAATGGCCTCGACCCGATCCTGACCGATGAACAGATCCAGGAACTTTTGGCGTTCTCTAAAACGACGAAAAATGGTCTCTCAGTAAAGATCGAAGACCGCTCTGTCCGCAATTTCCTGGACAGACGCTATCTGCTCCGTGAGATCTTCATGACGATCGAGCCCGGCCACATGGTCCTTCTTCTGGGCGGATCCGGTTCCGGCAAGACGACCTTTATAAACGCCATCACCGGCTATGAGAAAGCCAATGCCGAGATTCTCCTCGGGGGTATGAACGTCTACAGCGAATACGACAAGATGAAGTATTCCATTGGCTTTGTGCCGCAGATGGACCTCATGCGCAGTAATGACACCGTTTACCGCACGCTCATGGATGCCGCCTACCTCAGGCTCCCCACGGACACAACCCTTCCGCAGATCATAGAGCGCGTCAACATCGTTCTGGATCAGTTCGGACTTACCTCCGTGAAGGGCAGCCTTGTCGAGAAACTTTCCGGCGGCCAGAGAAAGCGCCTTTCCATCGCCATGGAATATATCAGCGATCCCTTCCTCTTTGTGCTGGATGAGCCCGATTCCGGTCTGGACGGCGTCATTGCCAGGGACCTCATGAAACGTCTGCGCAGCATAGCCGACCAGGGCAAAATAGTGATCGTGATCACCCATACCCCCGACCGCGTGGTAGATCTCTTTGACGACATTATCGTTCTGGCCAAGGACTCCAGGAGGACCGGCAGACTGGCCTTTTACGGCAGCATAGATGAGGCGAGAGAGTTCTTCGGACAGGACAGCATGGAAGGGATCCTTCGCCTGGTGAACCAGAAGGATGAAGGCGGCGAAGGCCGCTCCGATGAATTTGTCGTCAAGTACGTGGAAAGGCAGGTGGCGAAATGAGTACAACCGCTGCAGCACAGGATCAATCCTCAAATAAATCGCCCGATGACACCAAGTTCAAGCTCATGACAGGACACCACCGCGGACGAATCGCCCAGGTCCCGATCTATCTGGGGAAGAATTTCCGTATGTTCATTTATCAGACCGACTGGAAAGTGCTTCCCATGTCGGCCCTGATTGCCGCCCTGATCGCTTTTGTAGTCGGCGAGAACATGTTTGTGACTATGGAGGGGCAGTTCCAGTGCTCTCTCGCTCTGACCTGCGTCTGTATTTGGAACGGCTTCTTCAATTCGATCCAGTCCGTATGCCGCGAGAGGCCGATCATAAAGCGTGAGCACCGCGCAGGCATGCATATTTCTTCCTATGTAACAGCGCACCTGATCTATCAGATGTTCCTGTGCGCCGCGCAGGCCCTGATCACAGTTTCCGTGTGCAAGACCGTAGGCATCAAGTTCCCGACAGAAGGCTTTATCACCCCCTGGTTCCTGGCGGACATTTGGATCACCATTTTCCTGATCACATATGCCTCGGATATCACCTCACTGTTTATCTCCAGTGTCGTGCATAATACGACCACAGCTATGACCGTCATGCCTTTTATGCTGATCTTCCAGCTGGTATTCTCAGGCGGCGCCTTCACCCTGTACGGACCCGCAGCCTGGCTGACCAATCTCACGATCAGCAAATACGGTCTCGTCGCGCTCTGCGCGCAAGGAAATTACAACTCCCTCAAATCGGTGACGCTCTGGAACACCATCTTCAAGATACGTAACAGCAGTCCCGAGCTCAAGGAAGCGCTCTGGCAGATCGAGAAGGCCGGAAAGCTGGAAGAGATCCTGGAGCGCAGCGGAGAGGCCATGCAGGAGGCCGCCTATCAGATGACGAAACAGAATATTTACAACTGCTGGGCACACCTCATCATGTTCACAGCCATATTCGCAGTGCTCTCCATTTTTGTTCTTGAGTTCATCGACAATGACAGGCGGTAAGACACTGTATATGCCGGTTTCAGACATGTTTTCCGGCCGGGTACCGCAACGCCCCGGCTCATAGTGATTAGGAGGAAACAAAAATGTTAAAGGATTTTGTCAAAGCTGCTGAGCCCGAAGCGGAGGAGTTTAAGAAAGAGCTCAAAGAGGCCCAGGAGAAGCTGTTCGGCTACCAGATGCAGATCAAAGAGGCTAAACTACCGGTCATAGTCATTTTCGAAGGATGGGGCGCGGCCGGTAAAGGAAGCGTGATCGGAAGGGTGATCAAGAGTATCGATCCCCGCTTCTTCCGCGTCAGGACCATGGCCTCTCCCACGCCTGAAGAAAAACGCTATCCCTTCCTGTACAGATATCTGCGGGAGATCCCGGAAGCCGGAAAATTCACATTCTTCGACACTTACTGGATGAATGAAGTGACGACGCAGCTGATGGAAGGCGAGCTGAGCGAGAAGCAGTACAAGCAGCGCGTCCGCAGCATCAACACTGCCGAACGCTCTCTTACAGACAACGGTTACCTGGTGATGAAGTTCTTCTTCCACATCAGCAAAAAAGAGCAGGAACGGCGTCTTAATGCCCTCATGGCGGACAAGAACACCCGCTGGAGAGTCATCAGCGATGACCTGCATGAGAACAAGCACTACAAGGAATACCTTGACGTATATGAGCAGTACCTGGAAGACACAGACCGCGCGGCTGCCCCCTGGTATATCATCGACGCGAGCAACAAGAAATGGGCGGAGCTCCAAGTACTTCGCTTCCTCAACCAGGGGATTGAGACAGCTCTCAAGAACCATTCTCTCGCGGCTCCGATCCGGCAGAATGTCTTCCCGCTCAATCATATCCCCAAGCTCGCCGAGGTATCCCTGGATGACAAGACTATAACTAAGGAAGAGTACGACAAAGAACTCGACCGCCTTCAGGACGAGCTCCGCGACCTTCACAACGAGCTTTACCGCAAGAAGATCCCGGTCATCATCGCTTATGAGGGATGGGACGCGGCCGGCAAGGGAGGAAATATCAAGAGGATCACGAGCGCCCTCGATCCCCGCGGCTATGAAGTCCACCCCATCGCCAGCCCGGAGCCTCATGAGAAGGCAAGACATTTCCTTTGGAGATTCTGGAACAGGCTCCCCAAGGACGGCCATATCGCCATCTTCGACCGCACATGGTACGGGCGCGTCATGGTCGAGAGACTGGAAGGCTTCTGCAGCGAGAACGACTGGCAGCGCGCCTACAATGAGATAAACGAATTTGAGAAGGAACTCGCCGACTGGGGCGCGGTCGTGATCAAATTCTGGGTGCAGATCGACAGCGACACGCAGCTCAAACGCTTCACTGAACGCCAGAACACTCCCGAGAAACAGTGGAAGATCACCGACGAAGACTGGCGCAACCGCGAGAAGTGGGATGATTACGAAATGGCGGTCAACGAGATGCTACAGAAGACAAACACTTCCTTCGCTCCGTGGTATATCCTGGAGTCCAATGACAAGAGATACGCGCGCATCAAAGCTTTGAAGATCGTGATCGAAGAGATCCGCAAAGCCTGCAAAAACAAAGACTGAGTTATATAGTGCACACGCGTGCGGCCCGCATTGCGACTCTTGACTACATAGGGCAGAATCTGAAGCGCCCCGGCTTGTATGGCCGGGGCGCTTTTTGATTGCCGCATCTTTATACCATCTTTATATCTTTCTTAATACTCTTATCCCCCTTTTATGCCCCCCGCTGTAGAATTTGAATCACAAAGAAAGGAGAACTGACATGCAGCTCACCAAGCACTTGAGAGTCTCCTCTTTCCAGATCATAACAGGAAGCTTTATGTTGATCATTCTGCTCGGAGCACTTGTGCTCATGCTTCCTGTTTCTTCAGCCGAAGGCATCATTACGCCGTTTGGAGACGCTCTGTTTACCTCAACATCAGCTGTCTGTGTGACCGGCCTGGTCGTACACGACACATTCCGCTATTGGTCGCTTTTTGGTCAATTCGTTATTTTGTTCCTGATCCAGATAGGCGGGTTAGGAACGATCACTCTTGCTGTCGTTGCCACAATGCTGGCAGGGCGCAAGGTGAGTCTTTTTCAGCGAAGCATTATGAAAGAGGCTGTGTCTGCCGATCAGTACGGCGGCATTGCCCGTTTCGCGCTATTTATTCTGAAGGGTACCCTGGCAGTGGAGTTTCTGGGAGTTATCTCTCTCTTCCCTGTTTTCTTCCGGAAATATTCACTGTCCAGGTGTATTCTATATTCCCTGTTTCATTCTATATCCGCTTTCTGCAATGCGGGCTTTGATCTTATGGGAGAAGAACAGCCGTTTTCTTCCCTGACAGGTTACGTCGGAAGCATTCCGGTAAACCTGATCATTATGTCGCTGATCATCCTGGGCGGCCTCGGTTTCCGGACCTGGGAAGACATCCGCAGGAACAAGTTAAACCTCCACAAGTACCGTCTTCAGACCAAGCTGATCATTGTGACCACATTGATCCTGATCTTCCTTCCTGCCATCGGGTTCTTCATCATTGAATACCCGGGTCTTCCTCTTAAGGAAAGGATCCTGGCCTCTCTTTTTCAATCGGTCACTACCAGAACGGCCGGATTCAATACTACTGATTACGCCGAGTTTACCGACAGCGGGAAGCTCCTGAGCATCATCCTCATGCTGGTCGGCGGTTCGCCGGGTTCCACAGCGGGCGGCATGAAGACTACTACGATAACGGTCCTCATCCTCAACGCGAACGGAACTTTCCGGCACAGAGACGAGGCGTCCGCTTTTTCTCGCAGGATCAGCGATCAGACTGTCAAAATAGCGGCTACCATTTTTGCCCTCTATCTGAGCTTGTTCACGATCAGTTCTATGGCCATCAGCCTGGTCGAATCGCTTCCTCTTCTGACCTGTATGTTTGAGGCGGCATCTGCTATAGGCACCGTGGGACTGACACTCGGTATAACGTCAAAACTCGGCATGATCTCGAGAGGGATCCTTATCTTCCTGATGTATTTTGGCAGAGTCGGAGGTTTAACTCTGATCTACGCGGCAGTACCTTCCCGCAGGATGCGCAACCAGGGCTTGCCGCTCGAAAATATTGCCGTCGGCTGACGACTGTGATACGGAGGTTCTAAATGAAAACAATTTTGATTATAGGACTTGGCAGATTTGGAAGGC
Source organism: Lachnospiraceae bacterium (assembly GCA_045113775.1). Lineage (GTDB taxonomy): Bacteria > Bacillota > Clostridia > Lachnospirales > Lachnospiraceae > CAG-791. The sequence goes on from JBGUJH010000138.1 coordinate 5,720, forward strand.
ATTGTGCCAGAAAACTTAACGAGATGGGCCATCAGGTCATGGCCGTCGACGTCCGCGAAGACCGTGTAGACACTGTACTTCCCTATGTGACGGACGGCCTCATCGGAAACAGCACGCGTTCAGATTTTATGAAGACTCTGGGCGTCCGGAATTACGATGTGTGCATCGTCGCGATCGGTGACGATTTTCAGAGTTCCCTCGAGACGACTGCGCTCCTCAAAGATCTCGGCGCGCAGTTCGTGGTCGCAAGGGCTGCAAGAGATGTCCACGCCCGCTTTCTTGCCAGAAATGGCGCTGATGAAGTGATTTATCCGGAAAGACAGCTTGCCGAATGGACAGCGATACGTTATAGTTCAAACCATATTTTGGACTACACTCCTCTTGGAGAGGGGATCGCGGTCTATGAAATGTCAATCCCCGATAACTGGACCGGAAAGAGTCTGGCTTCACTGGATCTGAGACGCAAACATAAGATCAACGTATTTGCCATTAAACAGGGTGACCTTTTGATCACCGATATCAACCCCGATGCTCCTCTGCGTGGGAACCAGACCCTGATGGTCATTGGAACAAATAAGGACATCGATAAATGTTTCCATTAAAATTCAATGACGAAGATTATAAAGACACAATTCAGAAAAGCTCGAAGATGATAGCGCGCAGTACCCGGAGCGGCAGGAACCTGCTTCTCGATTTCCTCGTGTACAACGCCGTTCTGGCAGTCTGCACGTTCGTCGGCATGCTGTTCCGCTCGCTCGGTTTCTCAGACGCGACCATTATATCCGTCTATATTTTGGGCGTATTGGTCTCCGCCGTACTGATCACGAACTACATAAGCAACTTTGTCGTTTCCTTCGAAGCGATGATCGTGTTCAACTTTTTCTTCACCGAGCCGCTGTTCACTCTCCATGCTTACGATGCGGAATATCCCGTCACATTCGTTGTCATGCTGATCGTCTCTTACATTTCCTGTACGATCGCAGCGAGACTTAAGGCGATCGCTAAGAAGTCTGACGCCACCTACGCGAGGACCAAGCTCTTGTTTGATACAGCCAGCCAGCTCCACAAGATGAGCGAATACAACGAAATCCTCTATACAACGGGCGCCCAGCTCACAAAGCTGATGAACAAGCAGGTCTGCCTGTACGACAGGCAGAGGGGCGCTGAGACATGCCTGGTCTTTACTCCCGGGAAGTCCGTACCGGATGAAATTCCCACGGACGTCAAGAGTCTGCCTGCTGTGAGGTGGGTCTTCATTACCGGAAAACAGGCCGGCAGCGGAACCGACGATTATCCTTTCAATCCTATGCGTTTTCTTCCGGTAAGCAGCCATGAGCGGGTATATGCCGTCGCCGGTTACGGCGCGGAGGACGACCCGGCCGACCAGACAGACCCGTTCGACCGCGACCTGATCGTCTCTATTCTCGGCGAGTGCTCTATGGCTCTGGAGAAAGAGCGGATCCAGCGTGAGAAAGAAGAAGAAGTACTTCGTCGCCGCAACGAAAAGCTCCGCGCGGACCTTCTGCGCTCCATCTCCCACGACCTGCGCACGCCGCTGACTTCCATATCCGGAAACGCCAGCAATCTCCTGTCCTCGGGAGACAGTCTGAACGAGACGACGCGCAAACAGCTGTATCTGGATATTTACGATGATTCCACATGGCTGATCAGTCTTGTGGAAAACCTTCTGGCTGTCAGCCGCATTGAAGACGGAAGTATGCAGCTGCACCGGAAACCGGATCTGCTGGACGATATCATCTCCGAATCGCTCCTCCATATAGACCGAAGGAGCAGCAATTATACGATCATTTTCGATCCTTCCCCGGAACCGATCATCATCGATGTGGACGGAAGGCTGATCGTTCAGGTCCTCATCAACCTCATCAACAACGCGATCCAGTATACCCCTCCGGGGACAACGATCCGGATCGGAAGTGAGAACATGAGGGACTGCGCAAAGGTCTATGTTGCCGACGACGGTCCCGGCATCCCTGACACGGAGAAAGACCGGATATTCACAATGTTTTACACCGGAGGCAGGAAAGTGACTGACTCAAAGCGCAGTCTCGGCCTGGGTCTCGCCCTCTGCCGCTCCATAATCCGCGCGCACGGGTGCGAGATCATGCTGGACGACAATATTCCTCACGGCTGCGTCTTTTCCTTTACACTGCCCATTAAGGAGGTAACACTGCATGAATAAGTTCATGGTTCTGGTCGTGGAAGATGACAAACTCATTCAGAATCTTATGTCCACGACCCTGAGTATCCACAATTATCGGTATTTGACCGCTTCCAATGCCTCCGACGCGCTCCTGCAGATCACTTCCCACAATCCGGATGTCATCTTCCTGGATCTTGGGCTTCCGGATATGGACGGCGTTGACCTGATCCGCAAGATCCGCACCTGGTCGGCGACGCCGATCATCGTCATCAGCGCCCGCAGTGAAGATACGGACAAGATAGAGGCCCTGGACGCGGGAGCAGACGACTACCTCACGAAGCCCTTCTCAGTGGATGAGCTGCTCGCAAGGCTGCGCGTCACCCAGAGGCGCCTGAACGCGTCACAGGGGAGCCTGCCCTCCCATATATTTGAAAACGGCGACCTCAAAGTGGATTTCGCCGCGGGAACAGCATATCTGAGCGGTGAAGAGCTGTCCCTGACTCCCATCGAATACAAACTGCTCTGTCTGTTTTGCAAGAACATTGGCAAAACATTGACCCACACTTACCTTACGGACGCGATCTGGGGAAACACATTTGACAGCGATCTGGCTTCCCTCAGAGTCTTTATGGCATCACTCAGAAAAAAAATTGAGAAAGACACCACGCACCCCCAGTATATTCAGACAAGAATCGGTGTCGGATACAGAATGAACAGATTGTAACGTTTCGACAAGGAGGTTTGCTATGCGTGACCTGTTACTGTTTGCTTTTTTCCTGCTTGACGCTTCATTCATCGGATATCTGCTCTGGAAAGTTTGAAAAAGATAGCTTTTGTTCCAAAACTGTTATATTATAGAGAAATCGACGATTTTAGAAGGAGGCTTAAGTTTTGGAACAAAATCAACGCGGTTCATTCACAGGCAAACTGGGATTTGTCCTTTCCGCTGCCGGCGCGTCCGTCGGTCTCGGCAACATCTGGAGATTCCCTTACCTGGCAGCCAAGTACGGCGGCGGCGCATTTCTTCTTGTCTACATCATCCTTGCCCTTACTTTCGGCTACACGATGATCATCGCAGAGACGGCAATCGGGCGCTCTACGCAGAAGAGCCCTGTAAGCGCTTTCAGCTTTTACAGTAAGTCACCTTTTGCCAAAACCGGCGGATGGCTCAACGCCATCGTGCCGATGCTGATCTGTCCCTACTACTCCGTGATCGGAGGCTGGGTCTGCAAGTATCTCTATGCATTCCTGACTACGGATATGGACACGATCACCTCAGACACTTTTTTCACTGATTTCATCACAAACGGCGGCTCCGCAGAGCTCTGGTTCTGCGTCTTCCTGGCTCTCACCCTCGCTATCATCTATATGGGTGTAGAAAACGGCATTGAGAGGGTCTCCAAGATCATGATGCCGATCCTTCTCGTTCTTGCTGTCGTGATCAGTGTGTACACCATCACGCGCCCCGGCGCTATGGATGGCGTCGCCTACCTGCTGATCCCCCATCCGGAGAACTTCTCCTGGATGACGGTCGTATCTGCCATGGGCCAGATGTTCTACTCTCTGTCCATCGCAATGGGTATCCTGATCACTTTCGGCTCATACATGAAGAAAGATGTAAGTATTGAAGACTCCACCCGCCAGGTCGAGTTCTTCGATACGGCGATCGCTGTTTTGGCGGGCATGATGATCATTCCCGCGGTCTTCGCCTTCTCCGGCGGCGACCCGGAGCACCTCAAGGCAGGTCCTTCCCTCATGTTCGTGACAATGCCCAAAATCTTCGCGAGCATGGGCTTCGGACGTTTCATCGGCGTCCTGTTCTTCACATTGGTGCTGTTCGCAGCACTGACAAGCTCCATCGCACTCACAGAGAGCGCGGTATCCACCCTCGCGGACGAGTTCAAGTGGAGCCGTGTGAAGTGCACCACGATCATGGCCGTGATCATGATCGTCCTGGGAACTCTCTCCTGCCTCGGCTACGGCCCGCTCGCTTTCATCACAATCATCGGAATGCCCTTCCTGGATTTCTTTGATTTCCTTACCAATTCCGTGATGATGCCGATCGCGGCACTGGCGATCTGCCTCCTCGTGACCAAATGCATGGGCCTTGAGAGGCTCGAACAGGAAGTCGAAGTCGACGGACATCCCTTCCGGCGCAAGAAGATCTTCCGGGTCATGATCCGGTACATCGCACCGATCTTCGTCCTGATCATTCTGCTCAGTTCTATCGCGAATGCGTTTGGATTGATTTCGATGTGATCCTGCATACTGCAAACAAACAAAACCCCGTGGTTTTCAAGTTTCTTGAATTCCGCGGGGCTTTTTAGCTGCTTTCTTTGTTACATCGCGATCTCCGTATCCGCCACTCTCATCGTAGATTTCCTGTGCGACACCAGAAGCACTGTCTTTCCTTTGGCTTCCTCTTTGAGGGCCTTAAGTATTACGGTCTCATTGAGGCTGTCCAGATTGCTGGTAGGCTCATCGAGAAGCATAAACGGGGCGTCATGCAGGAAGGCTCTCGCAAGGCCGATCCTCTGTCGCTCGCCGCCGGAGAGTGTATCTCCCAGCTCACCCACGTTTGTTTCGTAGCCGTCCGGAAGGGTCATGATCCAATCATGCAGAGAAGCTTTCCTACAGGCTTCCTCAATCTCCTCTTGCGTCGCGTCAAGTTTGGCGATCCGGATATTATTAGCGATCGTGTCCTTGAACATCTCCGTATCCTGTGTCATATAACCCTGCATGTCGCGCAGGTTGGATGTGTTGATCTCCCTCAGGTCAACGACCGCGCGTCCGGCGGCGCCGGAACCCGGATCATCCACAATTCCGATCCTGCCCTTCTTCACATCCCAGAAACGCATCAGGAGTTTGAGGAGCGTAGATTTTCCGCAGCCGCTCTCACCCACGATTCCTATAATCTGGTTTTCATGTATGCTGAGCGAGAAATTGTTCAGCACATTTTCGTTGCCATAGCCAAAAGTAACTTTGCGGCAGTCCGCTCCGTGGAATTCCACTTCCTCCTGTCCGGTGATCTCCTCTGTCTCGGGCTCTTCTTCAAGGATTGCGAGTACGCGCGCTCCGGAAGCGACAGTGTTCTGCAAAGTCGTGCCCAGGCCTGCCAGCGCCGATACCGGGCCAAATGAGGATAAAAGCGCCAGTACAGGCAGAAGAAATCCTTCAAAGCCGACTTTTCCGGAGATATACAGCCAGCCTGCTGCCGCGACCATAAGTATGTCAAAGACCAGAATGAACGTATTCGCAATCGCGAGATTGAGGCCTGTCAGGCGGTTCAGTGAATTCTGGTGCCACAGAAGCGTTTTGGATTCCTGCTGCATGGCTGCCATCCTGGTTTTACTGCTGTCATATTGGATCGTCTCATCCAAACCGCGGATGTTTTCCAGAATGCAGGATGACAGATCCGCGGAATGCTTTCGGACTTTGTCACCCATGTTCCCGCTCACACCGGAGATAATGACCGGCACCGCGATGCCGACACACAGATAGGCGGTCAGAGCCAGGAGTCCCAGTCCTACGTGGAAAGTTCCGATGTAGACGCACATCACTGTCTCCACGATGAGCGCGATGCAGATAGGAGAAATGGTATGCGCGTAGAAGACTTCCAGCAGTTCCACGTCCGATGTGATCAGCGAGACCAGATCACCTTTGTCCCTGCCTTCGAGTTTGGCCGGGCAGAGCCTGCGCAAAGCACCGAATACTCTGTCGCGGACGAGCGCAAGCAATTTAAATGCGATATAATGGTTGAGCCGCTGCTCAGTGAAGCGAAGAATCGCTCTGACGAGGGCCAGCACAGGAAGCAGGATCCAAATAGTGGTAACTGCCAGCGGTACATCCAGCCCCAGACCGCTCAGAATCGCGTACCCGCCCAACACAGGAATGAACTGCACAGCGAGATAAGCGAGCGTTCCGGCTGTGACAGCCAGGATCATATAAGCAGTCAGCGGCTTGACCAGACCAAGCATTTTAAAGAGAACGGCGATCTTGGATTGTCTTTTTCCCGATCGTTTTTGTGCAGATATTCTTTGGTTTGCCCTTTTTTGTTCAGACTTTTTTCGCGCCGAACGCTTCTCACTCATCCTTATCGCCCTCCTTTCCTGTTCTTATTTCTCCTGTATTTCCGATCCTTCCGGTGTTCCCGACAGGGCCGGTATTTCCAATCCTCCCTGTGTTCCCGGCAGGACCTGTATTTCCAATCCTCCCTGTGCTCCCGACAGGGCTGGTATTTCCAATCCTCCCTGTATTCCCGACAGGGCCGGTATCTCCGATCCTTCCCGTGTTTCCGATGCGGCCGGTATTTCCGATCCTCCCGGTATTCCCGATCCTGCCGGTCGCCCCGGTCAGGTCGATCTCGCCTGTGGCGGCGATCTTTTCCATCTCACTGGTCAGCCACTCCCCGCTGGTTTCCCTGCCAAAGTGCTCAAGCTGCTGCTGGGCTCTCCAGAGGGTGGAGTAGGTGCCGCCCCACTTCATGAGCTCTCTGTGTGTTCCGCTCTCAGCGATCTTTCCCTTGTCGATCACAAAGATCCTGTCCGCGTCCCGGGAATTGACCAGGCGATGAGAAATCAGAATGATCGTCTTTGTACCTCTGAGAGCACGGATCCTGTTAAGGATGATCTCCTCGCTCTCCACGTCGATGTTGCTGGTCGCCTCATCAAATATATAGACCGGGCTGTCATGCAGGAGTGCCCGCGCAAGGGCAATTCTCTGCTTCTGCCCGCCGGACAGATTCTGCGCGTTCTCTGTCAGCTCTGTATCCAGACCGCCTCTGCCGCGGAGGAACTCATCCATTCTGCACTCCCCTAGGACCTGCCAGAGCCTGTCGTCATCCGCGCCGGGATCTCCCATCAGCAGATTGTCCCTGACAGTGCCTTTGAAAAGATAGGATTGCGAGCCTATATAAGTGATCCCTTTCATAACGCTCTCTTCCGAGCATTCCGTGAGGTGCTCGCGGCCGATCATGACAGTACCGCTGTCTATGGTATTGCGGCCAGTGAGAATGGACGCGATCGTAGATTTGCCGCTGCCGCTCTCTCCGACGATCCCGACATAGCTGTTCTGGGGGATCTGCATGTTGACCTTATTAAGGACTTCTCTTTCGCCATCATAGGAAAAAGACACGCTCTTGAGCAGGAAGCTTCCGCCTTCTTCGGGGAACTGCGCGGTCTTCTTCGGCGGCTCCTCAGTCTCAAGGAACTTAAAGATCCTGTCGCTGGCCGCCATTCCGTTCATGGCCACATGGAAATAGCTGCCGAGCTTTCTCATCGGCAGGAAGAAATCCGCTGACAGAAGGATCATGAACAGGCAGGGCGCCAGATTCAGTTCTCCCGCCACGAAAGAGCGGGTCGCCAGCACAATGCCGACTGCTGCGCCGCCGTAGGCGAGCAGGTCCATGATGATAATGGAATTGAGCTGCATCGTGAGCACCTTCATAGTCACGACCCTGAAGTGCTCCGATTCCTTGTTCATCTGCTTGTGCTTGAATTCGTCCGCCTGATAGATCTTGAGCGTCGTCATGCCCTGCAGGTTCTCAAGAAATGTGCTGCCCAGCTGTGTGTACTGGTCCCAATATTTTGCCAGGATCTTCTTGGCGATCTTCTGCACCATCATGATCGTGCCGGGAATCAGCGGGACACACAAAAGAAGGACAAGGCCTGTCTTGAAACTTCCCGCCGCTGTGAAGATGGCGAAAAGTGTCAGAGGCGCGATGAACGCATAGAAGAACTGCGGCACATATTGGCCGAAATAGCTCTCCAGCTGGTCCACTCCCTCGACCGACTCCTGCACGATCTCCGCGGTGGTCACCTTTTCCCTATAGCTTATGCCGAGTCTGAGAAGCTTTTTGTAGATCAGGTCGCGGAGTTTGCGCTTGACCGTGCGTGAAGCCAGGTAGCTCATACGCACCGCGTATCTTGTGACAAAAAATCGAATGATGACCGTTATCAGAATGATCACGAGACCGGGCACCGCGTTTTGAATCGTCAACTGGCCTCTGTAGAGTCTCTCCGCCGCTATCGCGATCAGTCCGATCATCACTGCGTTCATGCACAGTTCGATCCACTGCAGGACGATGTTTCCCACGATATATTTTTTGCTTTCGGGGCACAAGGCCATAAGCCTTTTGTCAAACATTTACAGTTCCTCCGGTTAAAAGTTGAAACGGCCCTTTGCCTTTTCACATGGCCAAGAACCGTTTCATAGAATAATCGTATCTTCTTACTGAGCTCTGCTCTCTTCCGCGGGTTCGTATGCGGGCATAAGGCGAAGTTTATGCAGGTTGATCCTGTGCAGCCGGTCGATCTTGGCCTTGGTAGCTTCGTCCTCACACACGCCGGTGAGCACGTATTTGTCGAGCGCCGCATATGTGAAGCCGAGTTTCTGCTCGTCGTCCTGTCCGCTGAGGCCGTCGGACGGCGTCTTGTAGACGAGATCATAGGGAAGGCCGAGAATGTCGCCGATCTGCCGCACTTCGTGCACGAGAAGGTGGGACAGAGGGCTGAAATCGCCCGCCGCGTCGCCGTATTTTGTCGAGTAGCCGACGTAGTCCTCGGACGCGTTGCAGGTGTTGACGACTCTGGCGCCGCCGGGCAGCATCTGGCCTACGGCATAGAGTGTGGACATCCTGAGCCTGGGAGGCAGGTTGACCTCAGTGTCCTTCGTGATCCCCGCGTTCCCGCTCAAGGCAAGAAGGTCCGCATTGCTCTCCAGCATCGCTTTCATAGCCTGGAAGGCATCACCGATGTTGAGTTCCACATAAGGGATCCCCAGGAACTCGACCAGCTTAACGGAGTCAGAAATGTCGCTCTGAACGCCGTTGGGCATCAGCACGCCGACAACTCTGTCCTTGCCGAGAGCTTCCACGCAGAGCGCAGCGGCAATGCTGGAGTCCTTTCCTCCCGAAATACCGATCACGGCCTTGCATCCCTTGCCGTTCTCCTCGAAATATTCCCTGATCCACTCCACAATTTCGTTTTTGGTCTTTACCGGATCTTTGAGCATTTTATTTCTGTTCCTCCTGTATATATGTTCCAAAAATATCAACTAACTGTATAATAACATTATTGAAAAGATTTGGAAATGATACAATATATCAGAGTATGATCCTGATGAAAGGAGCCTGCCATGGATGACTTGAACGACCTGCTTGAATCCTATTACGACGAGATAGATCCCGACGCGAGAATAAAGATTTTGGAAGAATATCTGGCTGATGCAGGGGACAGTGACCCCGCCGCTGCCTACCGCAAAGCGCTCTATGAATACCGCTATATAGACACCGCTAATCCGGACAGAAAAGTAGACCGGTTCATGCTGGCTTTCCTGGACTATCTTTATCTGTTCAAGAGCAGCAGGGTCTTACCGGCCCGCCACGTGAAGGAAACTCTTAAGACCCTTCATAAGCTGGAACTGGACGAGAGAGTCCATACCGACCCGCTCTTCGCGCAGGCCCTGAGCCTGGAGATCAGAAACGCGGTCAAGCGATATTTTGAGACGTGCAAGTCAGACAGCTACCACAGAAAGTTTTTCGGCGTGACCGCGTCAAACGCGGATGAAAAGGAAAAACAGCGCTGCTTCGACGCCTGGCGCATGTCTTACGGGCTCGCGGAGCGCCTGGGCATAGAGGAGGAGATGGCCCTCTTCTGCCAGGCTGTGAGTGACGAGTACCGCCTGTCCCGGGCGGATGGCCTATCACTTAAGGAAGCATACAGGAACTACAAGAAATGACCCTGAAGACGGTCGAATCGGCCTTCTCTCCGCTTTTCCTGCACCCTGTTTTGGAGTATACTTAAATGTGCGCCATTGTTACTAACTCATAGAGACCAAGGAGGGAAAACCGGATGAACAGACCGCTGATCTCTGTTGTTCTTCCAATTTACAATATAGAAGCTTACCTCGACCGCTGCATGGAGGCCGTTCTGAACCAGACCTACGACAATCTCGAGATCCTGATGGTCGATGACGGTTCTCCCGACGGCTGCGGCGCCATGTGCGACCGGTACGCGCGCGAGGACTCCCGCGTCAAGGCTCTGCACAAGGAAAACGGCGGCCTGTCCGATGCCCGCAACTACGGGATCGCCCACTCCACAGGGGAGTATATCACCTGCATCGATCCCGACGATTACGTGGATCTCGATTTCGTTGAGTATCTCTACGGCCTGGCGGCTAAATACTCCGCCCGCATGTCCATCTGCCAGCACATCACCGAGTATGACAACGGCACCTGCAAGGATCACGGCTCTGCAGGCGACGAGCTCATGGACGTCGAGACCTGCCTGCGCAGGATGCTCTATCACGACGTGATCGACACTTCCGCCTGGGCCAAGCTCTACCACCGCAGCCTGTTCGACACAGTTTCTTACCCCAAGGGGAAGATCTTCGAGGACATCGGCACGACTTACGCGCTGATGATGCAGTGCGATAATGGCATCGCCGTCGGTTATGAGTCAAAATATCACTATATGTACCACATGAACTCCATCGTCAACAGCAGTTTCTCGCCGCGCAAGCTTGACCTTCTGGAGATGACGGACAAGATGGGGCATGAAGTCGTAAAGGCTTACCCTTCCCTGAAGCAGGCCGTGCTGCGCAGGCGCGTCTACGCGCGCTTCAGCACTCTGAACCAGATGCTGCACACACAGGGGTATGATAAAGAGCGCAGTGAGATCATCCGCTTCATACTCCATTACAAGAAAAGGATCCTGACAGATCCTCTGGCGCCAAGGCGCGACAAGATCGCCATCCGGCTGCTGGACACCAATTACAATCTCTACAGAATGTTCTGGACGGCATATCAGTCCGCATTATTCAAAAAGAACTGAAAAACGGCGGCTGCCGCACGATCTGTGCGGCAGCCGCCTGCTTTTGTCGTTAAGGCTCGCAGAGCGAGCCGCTGCGCCGCGTGCGGGTTGCCTGTAAGGCAGCATCTTCCTCTCCGCACGCGTATGCATCGTGCCCCGCGGAGCGGGACACCTTTCCGCCCGCATTTACGTCATCTAATCTGCTGGAGAATGTAAGGATCCTTGATCTTTTGGTCCTGCGCGAGCAGCAGGATCTTGGACAGGATCTCCGCCGTCTTGGGATCTTCGTCGATGAAGGGCAGGAAGATCTTCCCTCTCTGCTGCGAATGCACAGGCAGAATATTGATCATTCCGCCGCTCTCCTTGTGGATCACGCCGCTCCCGAGCTGTACGTTGTAGTTTCCGAGCGTCCCCTTGATAAAGGCGTGCGTTCCCTCAAAGGTCACATTCGTGATTCCGAAGAGTTCCATGTTGAATTCGAAGATCACGCGCCTCATTTCAATAGTAGAGTGGCTGGTCTCGGGATCAACGCCGCCCACATGAGCCACGCTGACCGCCAGATCCACGTCTCTCATGACCTCGGAATAGAGAATATCCGGGACTTCTGAGAGTTTTTTCTGCTTATGGGTCTTCCTGTCGTAGAAGGAGACAAATTCCAGAGTCGGATTCTCCGTGTCCGCCGGCGAGAACCAGTCTGCCAGCGCGTAGATGGTCGCCGAGATATTCTGCTTGAAGAAGACCTTCTGCAGTCCCTCGTCGTAATCGGCCACCCATCTGCGGCCTCTGAGCGCGGCGACGGTCTTCTTGGGCTGGATCTGGTATCCCGCGAACATCCTCGAATCAAGCGCGTCCTTTTCCTCTTCCAGCTTCACATAGAATTCTCTGAAGACCTGCTTGAAAGGCTGTTTCAGCCCGCTCTCCTTATTTTTCTCGAAGAACATCCTCTGGTACTTAGGAAGCACCCCGCGCTTATAGAGGGTGATCGGGTGCGCCACCAAAAGCTGCGTATCAGGAGAGAGCGCGGGCTCAAGAGCTCCCAGCTCTTCCAGTGTTCCGACAAGGCCTTCTGTTCCGTCTTCAACTCCCACAAATACAAGTCTCCCCAGGATTCCCGCTGTCACCGGATTCCTGCACAGTCCGCACAGTTCTCCGTAGCTGTAGGCGTCCTCTTCTTCCATAGCCCGCTCGAACATTGCAGTGCAGCGCGAATACTGTCCCTTGAGCTTGGTCGAGAAATCCTTCACTTCGTTAAAGGTCTCATCCTTCTTCAAAGCCGCCGGCACAGACTTCACGGTTTTGCCCTTCTTTGTCAGTACGAGCTGCGTCTTTCCGTCGGGATCCACTTCCACCTTCGCGACGTAGTCTCCGATCTCGATTCCATCAAGGAATTTCTGATTTGAGGTCACCAGCTCGGTCTCCATGGCCAGCGTCAGGCGCAGATCATCGGCGTAACCCGCTGTTGTGGCCATATTTTTCATCGCGTACTGCACGCACTGCGCCTCGCTGGCCCGCCTCTGGGCGCCGAACTGTTTGCTCTCCTTGAGGAATTTCTGCAGGAATTCGTAGCGGTGCAGGGCGTCCTGCCTGTCCTTCATCGGAATCAGGCCGTAGCTCATCAGAAGGTCCTTGTTGCGCTTATCCTCGATGACCTTCTCCAGCTCGTCCCGGTCCACTTTGCCTGTAGCGGCGTCCGCATATTTGCGCGCGCGGGTGTGCTTGCTGCCGTCCGCGATATACTTGGCCGCCTTATAGAGCTTGGCGAAGTTCTTCTCTCCGAGCTTCTCATACACTTCGAAGAACCAGTTCGTGTCGAAGCATCCGTTATTGAGCTCCTCAGGCGAGAGAGGCGTATATCTGGCGATCACGGCCTTCTTGCGGTCGTCGAACCGCTCATTCATATGCGCCATAAAGTAATAGCAGCCGCTCGTAAACCCGTCGATCCCCAGTACTTCTTCGGCCATCTCCAGCCACTGCGGCGCGTACATAGCCACCTCGATCAGGCGGTCTGTGCTTATCTTATTCTCCTTAACAGCCTTTTTCAGGTCGTCTGCCGTCTCACCCTCGCCCGGCCAGCAGACCTTGAGCAGGTGAGAGAGGCACTCTTTCTTGCTCGTTCCGCTGTTAAAAGAGTAATACGTATTGCGGTCCAAGGTGTCCTTACCCAGCGCACGCAGGATCTCCATGAGGCGCGGGATGCCCTCGATCCGGGAGATACGGCTGACAGCTTCTGAAAAGACCGTAGGCGTGTCGCCGCGCTTGAGTTCCACGTCCAGAATGAGGTTCACCAGATTCTGATAGACTTCCCTGCATAGTTTATAAAAACTGTGCTCTGTATCCATGGTCCGCTTTTCGAGATCCACCGGCATGTAGAACCTCAGAGTGCGAAGCGCGTAGAGTGTGACATTAGGCCGGAAAATATCGCCCAGGTTTCCTACCGCGTACTTGAGTCCGACCATCTCAAAGGCAGCTTTGTACAGAAAATCTTTAGTGATCATGCCCAGCTCATGGGCCTTCACATAGGAATGGATCGAGAGTATGTTGGAGGAACTTCCGCCGTAGCGCGTGTTCGGCTCGTGCGCGTCAAACTGATAGACCCTGTCCGTATGGTAGAGCAGCGGAAATACGCCGCGGAATTCATCATCGCTCTCATACTGGGATGCGCGGGTCAAAAGCCCCCGGAACTTATTAGACCTGATGAAACAGATCGTCGGGCGCTGCTGCAAGTAGTAATTTGAGTATTTTGACGGGGCTCTCTCCATCCAGCGGATCTCTTCGGGAAGCTCTGTCGCCGCCAGGACCGCCGCCTGCGCGATCTCGGCGGGCAGGACCAGATGCTGCTGGCTCTCGATGATGTCCAGGATCGTCTGGTAGGTGCTGTGCGTATTGCGGCCGCCCATGTACTTGGGATCGGCGTAGTGATACCCCGAATAGGCCTCGCCGAAGATCGTCTTCTCCGCCTTCAGATACGCCGCCATATCCTTGACATCTGTCTCGTCATAGCCTCCGCGCGCCGCAAAGTGCAGGTTGAACAGCACTTTGGGATCCTTAATAATCTTTTCATAGACTTCGATCCACAGCTCGGGGAAGGGATAGCGCGTCTCGATCGCGCCGCTGTAATCATAGTTGATCAGATACAGGCCGTTCTCGAGCAGCTGCTTCTCTCCGTTCACGCTCGTGTATTCGAGCTTTCCGTGCTCGACTATGAACGCTTTGATCCTGTCAAAATACTGATCCATCTCCTTCGCAGACAAACTGAAGTATTTCTTAAGGATCTCCGTCGGTGAGTCCGCGGCTCCGCCGCCCGTCACTTTCTTCAGGAGTTTTCCGAAGATCCCTCCCTGCTGCCCGCCTGCGCTCTTCTCCAGCCCCGTCACGTAGTCCGCCGACGGGTCGTACAGGCCATAGCCCTCTTTGTTAAGGATGGTTCCGGCCCCTTCGCTCCCCGCGATCTCCTCGTAGAGTACCTTCTCTTTATCAGTCAGGACAGAATCATCCGGGAGGACTTCGCGAAGAAGGGCTGCGCTCGCTTTTTTGCCGGCTTCACTCTCCTCGCTGCGGCGCTTGAGCATGTCAAGGCCTGCCAGGCGGACCTGCTCCTGGTTTGAAGAAAGAATCCTTCGGATGCTGCTCTCTATACCGGCCTCATCCTGCCTCTCCAGGAGGTCGATGATGTTGCGGCGGGTCTCCTCATTCTTGAGGCGCAGCTGCTTCTCGAGCTTGATATAGTCGTCCTCTGTGAGCGGGAGCTTCTTGAGGATCTGCCATGCCGCTCTTCTCGTATAACTCTCCTTGTCAGCCACATAGCCGATCAGGGCGTCTTTCTGCGTCGGCGTGGCCGGGTCATGAAGCAGGACCCGTAGGTAATAGAAGCGGGTGTTGTAGTAGGAATCCATGATATCCGAAAGCCGCACGCAGATCTCGTCGATCAACGCCTGGTCCTGCAGGGCGTAAGCGATCATAGCCAGTCTCTGCGTGAGGTCGCTCTTGTCGAGGACCGCGCCGTACCAGGGGAAGATCATGGGGGAATACTCTATTTTGCGCTTCTTCATGCTGTCCGCGAGTTCCTTCAGAATACCGTAGTGAAGCCGCGCCTGCTCCTCGCTGTCAAAGATTTCCGTGACAGGGAGCGGTCTGTAGTGCAGGTCTTCCTCGCTGGCGCTATAGACCATCTGGTTCTTCTCGTTGAGGATGCAGCTCCTGATGATAGTATCTACTGCATCGAGGTAGGTGGGCATGAACGCAGCCGCCATCTGCTGGTCTTCGGGATAAGTCTCGAGGATCTTCCAGGCTGCCTGCTCGCTGAAATCCGAGTGCTGCATATACCGGTTATAATAAGAGATCGTGAGACGCTGGTTCTTTGTGCCGTCCTGCGCGATCTCCAGCATGCGATCCACCGCGTCCTGTGCCTCATAAAAGCCCATGGCCCAGAGTCCCGTGACGATCTGCACGCTGTCGTCGGTCCTTGTCATCTCCACAGCCTTATCGCGGTCTCGGACCGCCTCGCTGATCCCGGCCAGAAGCTTTGCCGAGACTCTGTCCATGGAATCGACATTGCAGATGCCTGTCCAGGTCGCGATGGCGCGCTTGACCGCTGAAAAGCGCAGCAGATCATTATCCTCAATAGCTTTCAAAATAGTGAGAAAGCTTTCCGCCCGTCCGCAGTCTGCGTTCTCGCAGACCGCCTGACGCACGCCCTCCTGCAGCCTTGCGGCCACCAGAAACTTCGCTAAAAGCTCATGAAGTTCGCTATTCCTTGACTTTACGATTCCCCTGATCAGAGGCACTGTGACCAGCACCGTGTTGTTGTCACTGAGGATCGCTTCCTTCACCGCTTCGACCACCGCAGAGTCTCCGCGGTCGATCCTTGCCGCCACAATGTCGTCAAACTGCGGCATATGGAGCTTGCGGGCGTATGTATCATTCCGAATGAAATCTACGGTCTCTTCATCAAGTTCCGCCGACGCGGTGCCTCCAGCCATCAGGTACTGCACCGGAGTAAAGCCCAGAATTCCCAGCACTTTAAAGGCCTGCATCAGGCCGAAGGCGTCCGCAATATGCGCCGCAGGGTCCGCGGTGCGCAGCGTAGGCCTGAAGATCGTCCTTGTATACTGGAAATCCGCGAACTGATCCAGCATATACTCGTAGTCCGCGCGGTACTGCTGCGGCACCAGAATATCCGCCAGATCGGAGAACTCCCCGAGCACAATTTCTTTCAATGACCTCTCGCGGCCCTTGATATTGGCTCTCGCCCACTTTCTGATCTCCGGAAATCCGCAGTGCGGATAATCGCTGAATTTTACAATTTCCTCAAAGAGCTCTTTTTTCGCAGGTTTCAGCTTCTTGATCTGTTTCTCGTGCTCCTTGTCCCATCTCTCAAGTCTTTCCTTCTCCCATTTGGTCCTGGAGTTGTAGTCAAATGCCATCCTGATACCTCCCTCTCGCAGACTTCCTCATATCAACTGTCCCGCCGGAAACGATCTTCCCGTCACCACATCTGTCCTGTCGGGGACCATCTTCCTGTCACCACATCCGTCCCGCCAGGAACGTCAGCCTTATAAACGTTACTTCGCTCTGATCTTTCAGGTCCATCTGTTCCGATCGCTCCGTATACCTCACGCCGTCCGCGAACAGCGCCACCATCCCGTCGTCAAAACATTGCAGCGCGTTCGCCACTGCTTTCCCTTCGTCGGCTTTCCTGTCGTCCATGGGATCGCCGTACGAGACCTTTCCGCCCGCCGCTTTATCTTCCAGTACCTCGCTCGAGAACAGACGCAGAATTTCCCCTTTGTCTTTTCTCTCGTTGTATTCCCGCACATTCTGCCTGACTGTCTCCGTCAGAAATTCTTCCACAGTCATCGGCCCGTCCGGATACTCCCGGACCTGCTGCACAACAGCGGCTTTTCTGCGGGACGCTCCCTTTACATTGATCCTGATCTGCATTGCTGGACCTCCCTGTACTGCCGGTCTACTTAAACGTTTTCCATACTATTAATAATATCATATAGTGAGGTAATTATCAGCGGATTATTCCCAATTCAAGGCTCGCAGAGCGAGCCGCTGCGCCGCGTGCGGGTTGCCTGAAAGGCAACATCTTCCTTTTCGCACGCGTGTGCATCATTTAACTCGGTCGGGACCCACTCCC
>JBGUJH010000139.1:0-4019 GCA_045113775.1 Lachnospiraceae bacterium
TCTCTTTACAAACGGCGGAAGCTGGGACATATCGGGCTGCGCGAGAACGACTTCATTATTCTCGTTCACTGTCATTTCGTGAGGTCCGTAGCCGTACTCTCCGTTGTCCACATCGTTCCAGCGGTTCTTGCTGACATACTCACGGACGGCATCCTTCTGGGCCTCCGTGTAGCTGTCCATCATGCCCTTGCCGATGCTGCGGGACAAATCATACATGGAGGTCGTGGCGACCGCCTTGATGCGGGTATCAATGGAAGCAGCGGAAATTGCCATGCCTGCCAGACCGCAGATGCCCATCAGACCGATCTTCTCACGGTCGACGTAAGGCAGAGAGCCGAGATAATCAACTGCTGCAAGGTAATCCTCGGTGTTGATGTCCGTAGATGCCGCATTGCGCACAGCGCCGCCACTCTCGCCCGTGAAGGACTGGTCGAACGCCATCGCCACAAAGCCCATCTTCGCAAACTCCTGCGCATACAGGCCTGACGCCATCTCCTTAACGCCGCCAAATGGCCCTGCGACTGCGATTGCCTGATTCTTCTTATTCTCACAGTCAGCGGGAAGATAGAGATGACCGGCAAGCTCGATTCCGAAACGGTTGGTAAAACGTACTTCTTTCATCGTGATGTCATCATAGATTTCAAAAACTCTGGTATCTGCCATGGTTGTATCCTCCTAAAAGTTTAATGTTTTAAGTCAAGCCTTTTCTCGGCTTCTGATTTCATTTATATTTTACAGTGGATTCTATTGATTCTGAAGTCTCGGTTGCTTATAATGTTATAAGTTAAAACTTACAACAGATAGGAGGCTGTTATAGCCATGTATAATCCTGCCCTTGATACTTTTGTAAGAGCCGCAGAACTCGGCTCCTTCTCAAAAGTAGCGGAAGAATCATATATTTCTCCAAGTGCTGTCATTCAGCAGATCAACCACCTTGAAGCGGAGCTGAATGTGCGTCTGTTTAACCGCAGCAAAAAAGGCGTCACACTGACGCCTGCCGGAGAATACCTTTTTCTTGAAAGCAAAGCCTTAATACAGAGATGCAGCGATATCCGTTCGCATCTGCTTGTCTATTCCGACCATGCAGCAGGTAGTGTATTTTTTGGAACGAACGAATTTCATGCTCCTCGGCTGATTTACGACTATTGGCCGGGATTTGCCGCCGGAAACAGCAGCAGCACTTTGTCATCCTACTCTTTCAGTGAAAGCGGCTCAGATATCCGCCCGGATACCGATTTGATCGAAGGTGTGTTCTTTTCTGAACCAATCTGGCAGGAAGGATTTGCATTTCATCAGGTATCCGAAGTCAGGCTTGCGCTGCTCGTTCCGGAGAATTCGCCTCTTTCAAAGCACAGCATTATTACAGAAGTCGACCTCACAGGTCACACTGTTATTTCAATCAAGCGAGGGGTCTCCGATGCCTGTGATCGGATGTGTGATGACATTAAAAAATCGGGGATCAACGTGGAAGAAGTAGAGATTTACTCAACTTCTGTCCTGATTGACTGCATGGAGAACGATAAGCCGGTTATTATACCTGATTGCTGGAGCAGCATA
Source organism: Lachnospiraceae bacterium (assembly GCA_045113775.1). Taxonomy (GTDB): domain Bacteria; phylum Bacillota; class Clostridia; order Lachnospirales; family Lachnospiraceae; genus CAG-791. The sequence goes on from JBGUJH010000139.1 coordinate 1,558, forward strand.
CATCCGCACAGCAAGACGGTGTCTTTCATCCGGGAGTATAAATGTCCGTACGGATTTTTCTTATCAAAAACGGCGTCGAATGCCGCAAAGATGTTTGTCCGATATATAGAACAATAGCATTTACAAGGCTCCCCGCCGCCGATGATGGCAGTGTGGGAGCCTTGATGTGTCATAGAAAATATTTATAAGTCCTCGCTTCTCGCTACGTTGTAAAGCGTGACCCCTTCCGGTCTGAAATTCATTTGCACTTCCCAGAACTCAACACCCGCATCAGACGCTTCTTTGAAGGTTTGCGATACTTCTTCATAATGTGTTGACCTGAGACGTTCTTTCTTCTCTGTAATACGATACTGAAACACCTGCAGGAAAACAGCCTTCTCATGATCCTTGAGTGATCCAGCAAGCTCTTTAAGGTGCTTCACCATCCTGTCGGTTGACGAGAACGGCTTTGGCGGCAGCGTCTTGATGTCCTTCCCATATTTTACATTGATCGTTGTCAGCGGCGTCTTTACTTCGAGATAGGTATCTCCAACTTTGAAATCCAGCTTGGATATTCCCAGATTCACCTCTCGCTGAATACTGTCATAACCTGAGACGATCTCGTCCAAAGCGTGTTCGTTGAAAAAGTACTCCACCAGCCTGTTGGAAAGGATCTGATTGATGCCCACCCAGTTATCATCATCGGATAGAAGCACTGCCTCGATATCGTATTTCAGCTTGCGCTTTGGATCGTCATGGTAGGACAAAAGGCACGGCAGATTCTTGTTTTCTACATCACCGATGCGGTTTGTCGTCGGGATGTGAGCGATCAGTTCTTCTCCATCTATATATACCAAAGCCGTAAACTGGCTTTTTCTTTTCAGCATCGTTCCTCGAATCAGCGGTTTCTCAAATACATATGTGCTCATTTCTTCACCACGATGGTCAGCATGACCAGATCTTCCTCTCCTGTATTAATGATAGAGTGTTCTGATCCTTTCGGGCAGATGTGCATCACGCCCGGTCTTAGTTCTTCTTCTGCACCATCGCAGATCGCTTTGCCTGTTCCGCTGATAATATAATTCATGTCATCGCCGGACTCTTGCTTATGGGTACCGATACTTCCTCCGGGATGGATCGCTGTCGGAATGATTCGATAGGAATCGTAATTATACATACGGGCGCTCATCGTACCGGTGCCGTTGTTCATGCCCGGGAAGGTCATGGAATCTATATCATTGAAATTGATGCGCATATCTGATCATCCTATCCTTTAGTTTTTACCCCTCCACCGATGATGGCAGTGTGGGAGCCTTAGCAGTCACTTCCATTGTTCTCAGTAATCCAGCAGCCGTCCGTAGTCGTTCCATTCTCCAAACATCCGTCCCTGTTTTGTCTCTGCGATCAGGTGTTCAAGCGCCTGCCGATACACTGTCGGATTGCGTTTCTGGTAGAAAACCACATTATAAGCCCGGATTCTTTGATAAAGCGATGGAAACGATCTGAATTTCGACCAGCACCGCGCCGCCTTCATTGCTGCTTCTATATCCGGATCGACCTTAAAACTTCTTGGTCCCATCGGCGGCAAAACAGCTCTGCCCGCATCGGTCATCAACCCAAGCTTTTCCAGACGGCGGACACGCTCCTTGTTCAGCTCTGTCCACGGGCTGTTCTTTTTCCTTGGCGTAAAACGCTGCATGCGCTTCCCGTCGATCAGCTTATGTATGCTGTCGATCCAACCGAAGCAAAGCGCTTCTTCCACAGCGTCAAGATAGTAAAACTTGTCGTCATCGACAGGCCTTCCGCGTTTCAGCTCGACCCAGCATTCATTCTCGCTGTCGGCATGGAGTTTAAGCCATTCGCGGAAATCCTTTCGATTGTCGATCTGCAATATATTTTTCTCCATCTGTTACTCCGCCCCTGTTGCCTTGATCGCGCCCAGACAGTGGATCCTCACGACGCGGTTCTCGTCGCTCTCCGATATCTGCCGCAGCCGCTCCAGATACGGCCTAACGAACTCCGGTCTGCGCTTGCCGAGGACGCGGAAAATCTCCGGCGCTTCCATCCTGACCTTGTCATCTTCATCGTACAGGAGTTTCTCGAATACTGGCATATGATTCGCATAGACGTCCGGCGTGTTCGTGGCGATGTTTTCGGACGCCCAGATCAACGCCAGCCGGACCTTCGACTCTTCGTCGCAGGCGAAGCGGAACAGGCCCGCCCAGTACGGCTCAATTATGCCATAGTCTCCCCGCCCGATCCTGCCGAGGGCGTTCAAAACCCGCTCCCGCAGAAGCGGCTCCGGGCTGTTAAGGAAGGCGGCGATGGCCGGAACTGCGTCCTGCACGGACTGAGGATACATGAGGCCCATCTCGCCGAGCAGCCAGAGTGCCTTGGCCTGTATCTTTACGGAGTCATGGGTGAGGAGAGACGAAACATAGGAAATGCTCTCTTTCCACCTGCCCTTGTCCTTTGTCAAAGCT
>JBGUJH010000140.1:0-11063 GCA_045113775.1 Lachnospiraceae bacterium
TAAATGATGCACACGCGTGCGGAATGGAAGGTGTTGCCTTTCAGGCAACCCGCACGCGGCGCAGCGGCTCGCACTGCGAGCCTTGACAGATATTCAATTCGGAAAGGAGAGACAATGGCAGATATTTTCAAAATAGCGGCAAAGAAAAAGTATCGTTTCAACTACAGAGGCATCTGCACCGTCGAAGATCTGTGGGACATTCCGCTCGAGGAGCTCGACAAGATGTATGCCAAGCTCAAAAAGGAGCAGAAGAATCTCGGTGAGGACTCTCTTTTGACCAAAGAAACGAAGGAGAATAAAGAGCTCAATTACAAGATCGAGATCATCAAGGCTGTTGTAGAGGACAGGCTCAGAGCCAGGGAGCGCGCAGCACGCGCAGCCGAGATCAAGGCTCAGAACCAGAGGATCCTCGAGATCATGGCGGACAAGAAGGACGCCGACCTCAGGAGCAAGAATATGGAAGAGCTTGAGGCAATGCTCCAGAAGCCCGACGAGGACGACGACGAGTGAGGCACAGGAGCGGTTTCCGCATCATAATTATCAAAAAATAGGGTCAAATCGAATGCAAAATAGCACGAGCCGGCTGCAGTTAATATGCGGCCGGCTTGATTTTGGTCTGTTTTTTGGCCAATAGTGGGCTAAGCCCAACGAATCGCGAATATTTCGGTGAATTCCATTCAGAGCACGAGTATAATAACCTTAGCTGACGTAAAAGACGAATCTGGCAATATTAAGGAGACAATAATGAGAGTTAACAATCTGGAAAATTCGAACAGGCATTTCACAAAGAGAATGGGGAATTTCAGCGTCCTCGAGTATGACAAAGACCTCAGCGTGAATCTGTTTAATGCTGAGGCGGAGTATTTTGGCTCCAAAATGGGTGTCCATCGCAGGCAGCTGGTCATCAACATGAACGGAACAAATACTGCAGTCGTTCAGGCAGGAGCTATGCAGTGGATGGCCGGGAATGTCGTCGCGACAAGCGGAGTGAAGGGTGTGGGCGACTTTTTGGGCAAAGCATTGCGAGGCGCAGTCACCAAAGAGTCCGCAGTCAAGCCGGAATATAAAGGCAGCGGAATACTCGTTCTCGAGCCCACTTACAAGCACATCATTTTAGTGGATGTGGAGCAGTGGGGAGCCGGTATCACGGTCGAAGACGGCATGTTTTACGCATGTGACGGAACAGTCCGCCAGAGCCTCGTGTCCCGCCGCAGCCTTTCTTCAGCGGCTCTCGGGAATGAAGGACTCTTCAACCTCAGTCTCTCAGGGCGGGGAATCGCAGCGCTTGAGAGCAATGTGCCGGAAGAAGAGCTGATCGCCATTGATCTCAACAACGATGAAATAAGAATTGACGGCAATATGGCTGTATGCTGGACCTCAAGCCTGCAGTTTACGGTCGAAATGTCTACTAAATCGATCGTCGGTTCCGCTGTCAGCGGGGAAGGCCTGGTCAACGTTTACCGCGGTACCGGGCGAGTGCTGATGAGCCCCGTCGCAAGCACAGAGAGCTGGGGCGCCGCCACGATGAAAAAATAAAACTGAACATGTGCTGGCCGGAGGAGTTCCGGTGCGCCGCCAGTCGAGAGATCGGCTGGCGGTATTTTTATGCCATGGGGAACAAACTACCTCAGAGGCCGCTTTTCCCGATTGGGAACAAACTACCCTAGAGGTCGCCTTGCGGGGAACAAAATACCCCAGAGGTCGCTCTATCAGTGGTATTATAAGTAATGTAAGTGCACGGATTACCATCAAATTATGGGTAGTACGGATTCTCGGAATTCCGATCAAGAGAGGAGCCTTCATGCAAGCCCTAACGCGGAAAACTATCTTCACGCAATACGGAGAAAAGACGATCTCTGTTCACGCCTGCGATATAAGAGACCTCGATGTCGATGTGGACATCATGACAGTTTCGGCGTTTTACCGGAACTACAATAACACCAGGGGCACACTGTTCGAAGCGCTCTACAGCCAAAATATAGATATCTCCTCAATGGCATCAAACCCGGAGATCGATCTGCGCAAGCAGTGCAACATATGGCTGTCCGGTGAGACTTCAAGCGCAGCTAAACTCCCGATCAAAAGAGTCGGCTGCATAGAGATGAGCACATTCTCTATCGACCGGAGCGATTGGAAAAAGCAGGAAGAGACGATGCTCTCCTCCATCCAGGCATATTTCCGGATGCTTGAGATTGCCTCTATTATGGGAATCAGCGTTGAGCGGATCGTCCTGCCGGCTCTCGGAACAGGAAGTCAGAGAATTTCTGCGGATTTTGTCATGACACCGCTTCTCAACGAGTGCATCCGCTTCCTTAAGAACAACGAAGCAGCTAAACACATAATGATCGTGACGCATAATCATCAGATAGCTTTTAAATTTGCAACGGCGCTCGAGAACTCCTATTCTTTCCGAAACGAAACGGAAATGAGTAAAAAGCTTAATGCCGAGAAAGATCAAAGTCGAATGGCTTTCATCAGTTACTCGTCTAAGGATAAGAACATCGCCGACAATCTTTGCGCCAAACTCGAATCCGCCGGCATCAAAGTCTGGTATGCTCCCAGAGATATCGTTTCCGGTGATTATGCGGGCGCCATCGTGGATGCCATCACCAAATGCAATCAGTTCATTGTGATCCTGAGTCAGAACAGTATCAAATCGAACCATGTCCTCAACGAGATTGACCTCGCTTTCAGCCAGATTCCGAGAGGCGTCAAATTCCTTCCGCTGAAGATCGATGAAGAAGAGCTGGGCGCGTCATTCATGTACTACTTGTCCAGACAGCACTGGATGGACGCGCATATCCCGCCGCTCGAAAAAAGGCTGGAAGAGTTTGTGGAGAGGTGCCGCAAAAGCTGACAAAATAGTGTTATGAGGTTATTGATATGATGAAAGGAAATATCCATATGATAAAGAAATCATTGTTTATTCTATTTACCGCAGCCAGTATATCGCTGTCCGGATGCGGCCAAAACAGTGCCGCCGGCACCGCGCCGGTTGAGAGCAGCACGAAATCCGAGAGCACCGTGGCGAACGAAACCACCGTGGTGAACGAAACAACCGCGGCGAACGAGAGCACCGCAGCAAGTGAACCCAACGCGCCCGCCGAGGATTCCGTGATAAGCGGAGCGGGCGCCACAGTCAGCTACCTCGGACCGGCGGGAACTTATACGGAAGAGGCGGCGCAGTTTTTCTTCCCGGAGGCTGAGAACATGATGCCGAAAGGAACTGTAGACGAGGCGATCGCAGAAGTCATGAACGGCACTGCGGATTATGCGGTGATCCCGCAGGAAAATACCCTTGGCGGAGCAGTGACAAATTATGTCGACGCGTTGATCGGGCAGAAAGATGTTCATGTGATTGGGGAGGTGATCTTGCCGATCAGTCAGACACTTATGGGTGTGCCTGGCGCAAAGATCGAGGATATTAAGACGATCTGTTCCCATGCGCAGGGAATTAAGCAGAGCGAGACCTGGCGCAAGGAGCACCTTCCGGATGCAGTCACGGAGGAGAAGCCCAGTACGGCTGCGGCAGCCGAATATGTCGCGGAGCAGCAGGATAAATCTATCGCGGCAATCGCTGCGCCTGGGGCGGCTGGGCTCTATGGGCTCGATGTTTTGGCAGAAAATGTGCAGATCACGGATGCCAATAAGACGAGGTTTTACGTTCTTTCAGCGAAAGAGCCGGCAGGAAATGTGTTCCCGCGGGCAGTGTTCGTGGCGGCCTGCAAGGCCAGCCGGATCGATGATATCATCATCGAGATTCACGATACGGGCGTGGAGCTGGTCACGATCCACGACAGGCCGGAGGGCAGCGCGCTGGGATCTTATTATTACGTGATCGAAGTGGAGAATGAAGCGGGGATCACGCAGGAGCAGATCGACAAGATCAGCGGGATCGAGGAGGTCAGGCTGGTCGGCAAGTTCAGATCGGTCGAGAAGACCCCGTGACAGAAGTACTGTCATTTAGAGGGAAAAACATAGAATCTCACACGTGAGGAAACCAGGGGAATCCATCACTTGGTTAACACAAAAAGGACGGCAACAAACATGAATCCCGACAGAGTCACAAAAATGCCGAACGGCATGTACAAATGGAGCTGCTCAATTGATGCGGCCTATTACCGAAAGAGCATGGGAGCAGGGTTCAAAGCATGTATCATCATTGCTGTTCTTGTCCTGGTCTTTGGTGCGGCCATTGCGTTTCAGTATAGGGACATGGGGAGTTTTCTTATCGTATTGGGAAGCGACGCAGTTTTTATGCTGATCACTATCGTGGTCTTTAAATTGGCGTTTTCTGCTCGAGATCCCCGGGAGAACTATGAGATGTGCGATATATATGTAAAGAGCGGCTATGGAAAGTCATCGGTGTACGTTGATTTTGACAAGGCAAGAACGGCTGTCTTTGCGCGAAATTACATAGAGCTGAAGGGCAGAATAGGAAAGATACGGGTCTACGCGCCCGCGGAAGACTTTGACTTTGTGAGGGGATACATTATGAGTCACCTTACGGGAGATTGTGAGATCAGGTATGAGTGACGGTCGGCGCAGCGACTTGTTGCCGATAGGGAATAAGTTGGACAGAAACGCGTGTGTATACTCTGCATGGAATCATAGAAAGGAGAAAGAACCATGGCAACAGTAGACGAACTCGTAAAACAGTATGAAACAGATGAGGCTCTTCAGAAAGAGGTCGCCGACATTTTGGCGGACGGCAAGATCTCGATCATGGAGTTCATGCACTTCGCGAAAAAGCACGATGTGAAAGTCTCATTGGAGGATCTTCCCAAGTATAGGGAGCAGGCCAAAAAGCTGGGATTCATCAAGTGAGCAGCGGCTGGTCGAAAGCTGGGATTCATCAAGTGAACAGCGGCTGGTCGAAAGCCCGGGGTCTCGATGAGGCGCCGGACTTTCGGTCTCGTGTGATTACTGACGGAGTGGCAAAATCATGAGACAAGAGACAATAGATCGAATCAGGAAATTTACAGAGGACAGAGACTGGGATCAGTTCCACAGTCCTGCAAATCTGGCCAAGTCACTTGTTATCGAAGCGGCTGAACTGCTTGAATGCTTTCAGTGGAGCGATACGGATTATGACCTTGAGCATGTCGGGGAAGAGCTCGCAGATGTGCTGGTGTATTCTCAGAATCTTCTGGACAAACTCGGGCTCGACGCAGACGAGATCGTGAATCGGAAGATGGCGCAGAATGAGGCAAAATATCCCGTAGATAAAGCAAAAGGGAACGCCGCGAAGTATACGGAACTGTGACCGGCAGGCAGGTCGGAGCAGGAGAACGGGAAAACAGGCCGGCACGAGAAGAAGATCAGGCCTGCACGGGCAGGAGATCAGGCAGGCATACCCGGACAGGAGACCAGGCAAGTGCAGAGTGAAAATCTTCAAAAGATAGTTGAATTAAGGCATATTTTGCACAGGAATGCGGAGCTCTCCCTGCATGAAGCGGAGACAGACCGGATCCTTAGGGACTTTCTGCGGAGGAACACTTCGCTGGAAATTGTCGAGCGGGACGGGTGGTTCTACGCTGTGAAGCAGGGAGCGAAGGCAGCAGATACAGCAGATACAGCAGATGCTATCGCGTTCAGGGCTGACATGGACGCCCTGCCGATCCAGGAGGGAATCGACCTTCCGTATGCATCGGAGCATCCGGGAGTTTCGCACAAATGCGGGCACGACGGGCACTGCGCCGCGCTCTGTGGTCTGGCGCTGGAGCTGGAGCACAGGCGGACGGACAGGTCGCTCTATTTCATTTTCCAAAAAGCGGAGGAGATCGGGGCCGGCGGCGCGCCGGCTGCGGAGCTGATCGGGGAAAAGGGGATCCGCGAGATCTACGCGTTCCACAATCTGAGCGGCTATCCGGAGAAGTCCGTTGTGTACAGGAGAGGGCTGACTCAGCCTGCGTCGGAAGGGATGAAGATTCTGTTTTTTGGCAGACAGTCCCATGCAAGCGCGCCGGAGGACGGACTCAACCCTGCTCAAGTGATCGCGGAGACGGTTCTGCACATTGGCGAACTGCTGTCAAAAGAGCACAGAGGGATGGTCCTCTGCACAATTACGGGGATCGAAGCCGGGAGCGGTGACTTCGGGATTTCTGCGGGCGAAGGAAGTATCAGTGTGACGCTGCGGGCGTCGGAGGAATCGGAGCTTCTTGAGATGGAGGAAGAGATCAGGGCTTTTGCCCAGGCGCGGGCCGCGTCTCAAGGAATTCGGACCGAATTCCGGATCTCGGACAGGTTCCCGGAGACGAGAAATTCTGATGCCGGGATCGACAGGGTTCTGGCCGCGGCGAAGCAGCTCGGGGTGCCATGCGTCCCGATGGAGGAAATGTGGCGGGCGTCGGAGGACTTTGGGCATTATTTGAAGAAGTGCGGCGGCGCGATGTTCTATATCGGCAATGGCGAAGGATGGCCGGCGCTGCATACTGTGGAGTACGACTTCAATGACCGGGTTTTGGAGACGGCAGTGGATTTGTTTGTGGAGCTTGCCGGAGACTGACAGTGAAGTTTACTGTAGCCGGAGACTGGCAGGGATGTTTACTGTATACCCTTTTTTAAAACCCTTCTTCAGTGGAATATCCACTGAAGAAGGGTTTGGAAAGAGCACTATGACTTTAATCAGGAGAGAGTTTATGAGCAACTATGATATTTCTAGATTTTTGAGAGCGCAGGCTTTGACGCATGAAACGGCTGTGAGAGAGCTCAGGAACGGGAAGAAGGATTCGCACTGGTCCTGGTGGGAGATTCCGCAGATCGTCGGATTAGGCGAGACGGGAACTTCGTATCAGTATGCGATCAGCGACCTCGGGGAAGCAAAGGCATTTCTTGAGAACGCCACATTAAGGGCGCATTTGCTGGAAATCTGTGAGGCACTTCTTTCACTCGAAACAAGCGATGCGAGACAGGTCATGGGACATCCGGATCATCTTAAGCTCCGGTCGTGCATGACGCTGTTCTCGGAAGCGGACCCGGACTGTGCTCAGTTCCGCAAAGTTCTGGAGAAGTATTACGGCGGAAGGAAGGATTACAGGACTCTGTCGATACTCAAAAAACAATCTGGTGATTAAAACTGACAACCGGGCCCAGGAGAAAGAAATGGATATATTATATTTAAGATGCAGTAATGCAGAATGCCATTTTCACAATTATCTTATTACATGGCCGGACAACCGGCCGCTCAACCCCTGCCCGCTCTGCCAATCCCCGATGGACAAGGTCAAAAGCCCCGGCAGTATTGCTGAGAGCCCCGGCAGTGCAGTTGAGAGCCCCGGCAGTGCAGTTGAGAACCCCGGCAGTGCAGTTGAGAGCCCCGGCAGTGAAATGAACGACCGGGAGGACTGGTTGTCTGTTCTCGCAAAAGACGAAAACCTCTGGATCTCCGACGCAGAAACATCCTATCCGGCTGTTATAGCGTATGAATACAGGACTCTTCGCCGATTCTGCGGGGAAAAGAGGGCTTATGCTGTTCTCCTGAGCCTGAAGGATAATTTTGAGGCTTTGTTGAAGCTGGAAGTGCTTCTGGCTTTTGCCTGGGCCGCCCAAAACGGAGATGAGGTGTTCGAGTCGCGGACGATCAGCCAGCTGATGGTGCCCAACCCGTCTCTGGGGACGTGGCTGAGCCTGGCTTCTGTAATACTGAAAGACCTCAGAAAGGCGGGAATGGAACTTCCGGCATGTATTCCGCTGGATAAGATCCGGAAAGAATATGATCGGAAGGGTATTGTGAACTGGCGCAACGAGAAAATCGGGCACGGTGCGATGAGCCTTTCGGAAGATGAAGAGTTCCGAAAAGACATTCGGGAGAAAATAGAGATCCTGAAGAAGCTGCTGGAAAGCATCGATGAACAGCTTCGAGAGCAGGAGCTGTATTTGCCCATGGATACGGCCGGTGAAGGAACTGAGCTGATCCTCACAGGAGCCGATATGGCAAGGGGGCTGGCAAGGAGCGGATTTGTGTGTTTCCGAACCAGGGACAGAAGCGTCGGTTTTTATGCAAATCCTTTTATAACTATTCGCCAACACGAGAAAAAAGGATACGGGATCTACTTTTTTGACAATCAGAGGACAAAAAGTATAACGCATTTCCTGGCCTATGCGGAGGGAAGCCGAACCAAAGAGAGGCAGGAGTACTTTGAGCGCCTGCGCAAGTACCTGGAATCCGCCGGAGTCCATATGGATTCCAAGGCAAGCGATGTCTACTTGTCGGAAGAAGAGATCCGCGAGATGGATGAGCTTCAGATGAGTCATGAATTCGTAAAGCCGCAGCATCTTTTGAAATGGCTGAGGACATGTCTGGAAGAGCATGAGAGAGGCATATTTCTGTTAAAAATGGAAAGGGGAACGGGGAAGAGTGTTTTCACAGAGAAACTCAGCGGACTGACCGAGAAGTGCCTGAAGATCGCGGATGACCTGGACGCCAGAACTTATCATTTCAGCCGTACCCAGACAGCCGGCTCATCAGATATCAGGAGCGTGATCGAGTGGCTGTGGAGAAGAGATTATGACGGGAAAAGCTGGGTGAGAGCGCCGAGAATTTCGGACTATGAGAAGTATGGAAAGCTTCCCGGAGAGGCCTTGAGCGCGTTCCTCGAGGAGATCAGGCAGTACAGTATCAGGAACAGAGGGAAGAAACGCCTTCTGATGGTTTTGGACGGATTGGACGAGATTTCGGAAGATGGATTGTGGGATTTTATTCCGAAAGAAGAGATGATCAGCCGGGGAGTCTATTTTTTGCTGACGTCCCGGGTTCCTCAGAGTGAGGAATTGCCGGAGAATGTATGCGATCACCTGGAAGCGCTGAGCGTGACAGAGGAAAAATGTGTAAGCAGGCAAAATAGTAATAATGTCGAGTTTCTGAAAGAATATATAAACAAGACGAAGATAAAATTGCAGGCGGATGAGGAGAAAACAATAATCTCACTGTCCGATCACCGAGTTCTGCAGCTTGGAATGCTGAGCAGGCTTGTCGAGAACGGGATGCCTGTCTCAGAACTGCCTGATTTCAGTAAGGTCGTCACTGTTTATCTTGACGCGTTGGAAAAGAATTACGGGGAAAAGGAGGCTGTCCGGCTGCGGGAACTCCTTGCAATACTCTGTACGCTGGGAAGGTTTGAGGGCCTTACGATCAGATCGCTCGGAGCCTTGACCGGAGAAAACGGGCCGACTTTGAAACTGATCGGAATGCTCAGAGATCTGTCGCCGATGCTGAAAAAGGAGCGCGGGGACGAAGGGAACCGGTTTGAGATCGCAAATCCGGGTCTTTCCGATGAACTTCAAAAGCAGATTCCCGAGATTGAGGATACAGTCCGGTGGATCGTAGACCTTACAATGACGGAACTTTATGAGGAAAACCTGGAGAAAGCCCTTGAGGTCGCGGCGGCGCATGTGGTTGAAATGACTGACGGAATGCTTCCCGAAGGAGTAAAGGCACTGGGGGACAATGCTGATCGTGCGCTGAGAAAAATCATCAGGCTCAGGAAACCAGTTAAGTCTGATCGCATTGAAAGGAAGTGTGAGAGGCTTCTTGAGTATAAAAGGCAGCTTTTTCTATATTTGAGGATCACTCGCGGATCAGATGACCCGTACACCTTGGAAGCCCAGGAAGAGTACGTGAGGGAACTTTGGAAACAGGATTATTACGAAGAAGCCCTTGTGATGTGCAGTCAGATCTATGAGACTGTGCAGGGAATATGGGGACCTGAAAACTTCCATACTCTGGCGGCGCGATTCAATATGGCTCAAATCCTGAGTGATATGGGGCGTCACGAAGAAGCCTTGTATCACAGAGAGAGAGTCTTTGAATTCTGTAAGCGGATTTACGGAGACAAAGACGAGTTTACTCTGCAGGTACAATCAACGCTCGCAATATCTCTCAGCGCGCTGAAACGACATGAAGAGTCTTTGAAAGTGAAGGAAGATGCCCTCAAAAAGAAAAAAGAACTGTCGAGTGAACCGAACTACAGTATTCTGCGCGAGCAGTCAAATCTGGCGGCTTCTCTCAGTAGTTTGCATCGATATGAGGAAGCCTTGGCCCTTGAGCGGGATTCCTATGAGAAAAAGCTGCGGGTCCTCAGACCTGATCATCCATCGACGCTGATTTCATTGTCGAACATCGGAATATATTTGGGCAGAATGGGGCGTTATGAAGAAGCTCTGCCGTTCCTTGAAGAAGCATACAGAAAGAAAGCGGCAAATAAAGGGACCAGGTCTCCGAGCACACTCCTGACGCAGTACTTCCTGGCTGTGACGCTGGAAGCACTGGGACGTACCGCGGATGCATTGAAGATTTATCAGGAAATCTACCGGATAAAGAAAAAAGAATTGGGAAACGTGCACATGCATGCATTTTTGGCCAAGGAGGACATCACTGACGAAATTTTGGCCGACAAGATCGAGTCACTGGGGGGCGACCTCTGGGGCAGTTTATAAAGATGATGAGAGGGGACCTCTGAGGTAGTTTGTCTGCCTTGCGGGGCCTGACCCGACAAAAACAGTGCGAGCCGGCTGCAGTTCCTATTACTGCAGCCGGCTCGATCATTATCTATGGGATTTTATGAAATACATTCGTTGTTTAATAATCAGTCATCAAGATCTTTCTCGAATTTCAATACCTTGCCGCTCTCGGCATCGATATCATATTCATACTCATAGCCGTCTTTGTAGAATGTTACTTCGTAAATCTTTCTGCCGTGCTCATAGTCAAGCTCGACCTTCTTGATGTAGTCGACCTGATCTTTTTTGAGGTGTGCGTGTGCCAGAGCTTTCTCCAGTGCCTCGTCCTTTGTGAGTGTTCCGCCGGAGACCTGTTCCATCATGTCATCAGTAAGCTTTTCGGGGTTTGCCATTGTTATTATCCTCCTAAAATTGTTTTTTAATTATTTTTTGCTTTGAAGCATTTGTGTTTTGCTTTTCATATTAATCTACGGTGCAGATCATATCTATCCACGGCTTTTGCATGTTTTGTTACTATTTATTTAATTGCCAAACTAAATGCATGTCTTACCACTCATTTACTTTGACAAGGAATGATGATCACGCTGTATTGCAGCTACTTT
>JBGUJH010000141.1:0-106810 GCA_045113775.1 Lachnospiraceae bacterium
TGACTGCTGTCAAACCCTCTATTTGAAGAACTTAGTCTTCAGTGTGGAATTTACTTTTACATGTGGAATTTAACTTTTCACTCAACCCTAAAGTCGAAATTTTGTCTCGTAAAGCCTCTTTCCCCAATATCCGAATACAGCTGCACTGCATACCGCAAAGAAGACGGTCCACATGGGACCGGAGAGCACCTCTCCCCATCCGGCGGCCCCAGCTGCAAGTACTGCCAGATTGCAGGTGCAGTGAAGGAGATAAGGCACTTCAAAACGCCTTGTCAGTTCGAAGCTCAGCGCGAACACGATCCCCATGACCGCAGCGTACAGCCCCTGTGCGGCAGTTCCGTGCGCGATCCCGAAAAGGATCGCGCAGATCAGTGCGGACTGCAAGGGAGAGAAGCCCCTGCGCAGTCTGTGATACATGATCCCTCTGAAGACCAGTTCTTCCGTGAAAGGAGTCAGGAATCCGTAGACAGCCGCAGCCAGCGGAACGGAGACCGGATCCGTATAGGAACCTGCGGACCACTGTGCGAGTACGATGTTGAGAAAGGCGGACAGACAGATCGTTCCCGCCGGCAGAACAGCGATCAGAATATTGCAGTCTTTTCTCTTCGCGATCCATGCCCTGTCACTTCTTGCTCTTGCAAGCATGACTTCTCTTCGTCCTTCGCCGAGGACCGGGATCACCGCCCCCGCGCACGAGAGCCCGAGGATCAGGATATCCGCCGTGCCGCTCCAGACTTCATAGTAGAGTGCCATATCCGCGCCGGATGTAAGAAGAACTGCCTCAAGGACCCTGTATAATATCGCTCTGATCGTAATAAAGAGCACCAGATAAAAAAGGGACGGGCGTACGGCATACCACCCTATCTCAACCCTCTCGCGCCTCATAGTCTTGCTGTTCTCCCATGTGCGTTTTTGGCCCAATGTGAGTTTTCTCATCTCCCACCTGAGCAAAAAGCCCGGCGGAGATTTCCGCCGGGCTTTCTCAGTCAATAATAAGATTCATCCGATCACGGATCAGCGAAGCATAGCGCCGCCGATGACCATCATCTGAACTTCACTGGTTCCTTCATAGATCTCAGTGATCTTGGCATCTCTCATCATGCGCTCGATGGGATACTCGCGTGTGTAGCCGTAGCCGCCGAACAGCTGCAGGCATCTGCGGGTGACGTCGGAAGCGTTAGCGGCAGCGACGAGCTTAGCCTCTGCTGCATACTGTGTATAAGGCTTGCCTTCGTCAACAGCGCTGGCTGCGCGATAGACCAGCATCTTAGCAGCCTCAGTATTGGCTTTCATCTTAGCCAGCTCGAACTGTGTGTTCTGGAACTTAGCGATCGGACGGCCAAACTGAACTCTCTGCTTGACATACTCAACAGTGACGTCGAGAGCGCCTTCTGCAATACCCAGAGCCTGAGCAGCGATACCGATACGGCCGCCGTCCAGAGTCATCATAGCTACCTTGAAGCCCTTGTTGACTTCGCCGAGGAGGTTTTCCTTCGGAACCTTAACGTTCTCAAATACGAGCTCGCAGGTGCTGGATCCGCGGATACCCATCTTCTTCTCGTGGGAACCGATGCTGAATCCTTCCATCTCCTTTTCCATGATCAGAGCAGTGATGCCCTTGTTGCCAAGAGACTTGTCTGTCATACCGAAAACTACGAAGATGTCCGCATAACCTGCGTTTGTGATAAAGATCTTGGAGCCGTTTACCAGATAGTAGTCGCCCTTGTCTTCGAAAACAGTCTTCTGGCCTGCCGCGTCTGTACCTGCGTTGGGCTCGGTCAGACCGAAAGCGCCGAGCTTCTCACCGCTGAGAAGCTGAGGAAGATATTTCTGCTTCTGCTCTTCTGTACCGAACTTGTAGATCGGCCATGCGCAGAGAGATGTGTGTGCGGAAATGCCGACAGCTGTGGAAGCGCAAACCTTGGAGACTTCCTCGATGCACTGTGCATAGGAGAGCTCGTCCAGACCTGCTCCGCCGTATTCCTCGGGGAAAGGAATGCCCATCAGACCCATTTCAGCAGCCTGCTTGAATGTCTCTACGGGGAATTTCTCCTCTTCGTCGATCTCAGCGGCGATCGGAGCGCAGACACCTGTTGCGAAATCGCGATACAGGGCAAGCATTTCTTCATGAATTTCGTCGTTAAAAAAGTTCATTGCAACCTCCTTTGATACTTAGCTATTAATAGCATTTAGATAAAAAGTATAAACCAATAACTCTTATCCGTAGTATTATACCATTCCGGCTATTCATTTTCTACAAAAAAAGCTACTTTCTTTCTAACATTTGTATAAAAATACAAACAATTGTCATTTCGTTCACAAACTTATTGTTTCCCGCAGAGATACGGAATAGATCAGTTTTTCTCTCACTCTTTTGCCCGTGATCTGCTGCAGCGCCCTCGCGTACAAGTCAAGCTGGATCTGATAACGGTCTCTGAGCTCCTGAGCTCCTGCCACCCTGTCTGTCTTATAGTCCACAAGGATCAGTTCGCCGTCTTCTTCAAAAAACGCGTCGATGATACCTTGTACCAGCATGATTTCCTCGTGTGGAAACGCGGGATTAACAGCGTCCGCTTCAACTCCGAGTACAAAAGGCTGTTCCCTGAAGAGCTCTCCCCGGCCTGACGCGGCGGCCATCCTCGCGGCAAGGCCGCTTCTCAAAAATGCCAGGATCCCGGCTGAGGGAAGATCCCGCACATAATTTTCCGGGATCCTGCCGGAAACTGCCAGCTCCCCTCTCCATTCATCAAAAGCGGCGGCGGAAACAGACGCGGGATCTCCGAACCTGCCGTAGTCAAACAGCTCAAGAAGCCTGTGCACGGCAGTTCCGTATTCAGTGCCCGTAAATCTGCTTCTGTCGGCGGCTGTTTTCTTTGCCTGCTCTTCGGAAACCTCTGAATAAGCTTCTTCCTGTCCGGCCGCAGCGCTGCGGGATGCAAAGGACGCGATGACCGGCGCCGGCCTGTTTTCAGGGAACATCTCGTATACGGAGTCTCCTTCCTCCGCCTCCAGGGAGGCGATCTTGAGATCAGATACTGATGTTTTGGTATACAGGCCTCTGAGATTTTCGTGAGAATACCTTCTTGAAAAGATCGTCTCCAGCTGCATGGCGAATGCAGGATCAGGGAGCGGGGCGCCGCCCAGTTCTCCTGCGCTGTCAATTATCTGTTTCCGCAGTCCATATCCCGTCTGCTGCTCCGCTTCATACCAGATCAGGTCTTTGCAGGCTGTCATGTTGATCCGGAAGTACTCAGGGTGCTCTGCGGATGCAATAGCGCACCACAGCAGTTCAAGGAAACTTTCGGAACCGGAAATGAGCGGGATCGGAAGCTTTTCTTCAGGTTCCATGCTGACGGGGAGCTTTTTCTCCCATTCCCCGCATTTTCCTGCGCCTTTCGCAAGATAGCCGGTAAGAATCAGTTTTTCCTTAGCCCGCGTCATGGCGACATAGAGGACTCTGAGCTCTTCCCCCAGACTTTCTCTGCGAATCTTATCGGCTACAGCTTCCTTGCGGACCGTGCTGAATTTGGACCGCGTGTCGGATTTCCAGTAGTCCATCCCCATGCCCCAGTCGTTGTCGCAGATAAAACTGCCGGTGGTATCGTGGAACTTGTAGCTGTGCTGTTTGGCTGTTCCCGCCACGATACAGACAGGAAACTCCAGTCCTTTGCTCTTGTGGATACTCATGATTCTGACGACGTCCGCATTTTCGTCCAGGATGTTTGCTTCGCCGTAATCAACGTCCCTGTGATGGACCTGATCGATATAGCGCACGAAGTCAAACAATCCGCGAAGCCCCATGGAGTCGAAGGCGGCTGCCTGCGCGAGCAGGAGCTGCAGGTTGGCGGTCCTCTGTTCTCCTCCCGGCAGGGCTCTGCAGTATTCTTCATAGCCTGTCTGCGTCACAAGTTCCGAGAGGAGCTCCCGGATCTGCAGATAGCTCACCTTTTCCCTCCAGGTTCCGAGGAAGTCAAGGAAAGCCCTGCATTTTTCTCCCAGCGCGGTAAAGCCGTCCTGCGAATCCTGTTCTGCTTTTATCAGAAGGCATGTATACAGGTCCGCGTCGCGGTCGGGACCGGCCAGCTTGATCTTCGTGATCTCCTCCTCGCTCAGTTTTCCCCAATAACCGCGCAGCACGCCGTATAAAGGAATGTCCTGCCTCGGATTGTCCAGGACGCGCACCATCTGCAGCACGCTCTGGATCTCCGAAGCTGAGAAATATCCGGTCTTGGACTCAATATAATAAGGGATCCCCTGTCTCTCAAAGACATCCCGGAAGTCTTCATTCCACCCCTTACCGCTGCGCAGAAGTACAACTATATCTCCGTATCTGCACGGGCGCATTGAATTGTCCTGCGCTCTTACCTGCAGATTACCCACCAGTTCTTTGATCCTGGAAGAGACGGCAAGCGCCTCTTTCTGGCGGTCGCTGAGCTGTGCGATCTCCTCCGGGACATCCTGTTCCTCACCTTTTTCGGGACCTGCGACCACAAGGAGCTCCGTTTTGTACTCCTCCGGGTCCGGTGCCTGAGGATAAGCCGCCCCGGTCTTGAGTGACACATCTGAGGTGTACTCGACGCCTCCGATCTCCCTGCGCATGATGCGGAAGAATACCTCGTTGACGCTTCGAAGGACCTCTTCGCGGCTCCTGAAATTGCTGTCCAGGTCGATCCTCTCCTTCTCGGGATCCGTTTTCCGGTAGGACCGCAGCTTATTCATGAAGATCTCCGGCCTTGCCAGGCGGAATTTGTATATGGACTGCTTCACGTCGCCCACCATGAACCTGTTGTACTTTCCTTCGTCCTCGGTCGAGATCATCCTGAGCAGCAGTTCCTGTACGTCGTTGCTGTCCTGGTATTCATCGATCAGGATCTCGTCAAAATACTGACGGTAGGCCATGGCGGCCCTGCGAGGCCTGTAGACGCCGTCCTCTCCTTTTTGTGTCAGGATCTTCAGGGCCAGATGCTCAAGGTCGACGAAATCAATGACATTCTTCTCTCTTTTGACCTGTGCAAAATATTCCAGGAACCGGCATGTCAGATCAGAAACTGCCCGTGAAGCTCCGTCCATCTGCTCCATTACAGACAGAATACGTTCTTCCTCTTCACCGGCATACTTTTTGTTCAGTTTCTCAATGGTCTCTTTGGCGCTCTTTCTCAGGGCCATTGCGACCTCTTTTTTGTCCGGATCCACTTCCGGATTCTTTTTCGGATAGAAACGCGGAAGGGAGCCGAATTCTGTCGAAAGTATAGCAAGGATCCTTTTCCAGAGGTCCTCCATCTCCTCCGCCGGGAGTGTTCCTGCTTCCTCCGCAGAAGGCACGTCACCGAGAGTGCTGACTGCCCTCAGGTCTTCTCTCACGACAGGTATATAGAGGGCAGGCCCGTCCGGAAGGGAGCAATAGTCCAGAAGCCTCTCATATTGGCGCTTCAGGTCCTCGATCTTCTCCGCGACCGTGAGAATGATGAACTGCATCCACGCAGTGCTGTACAGTTCTTCCCTGCTCCCGACATGGTAGTCTGAGGCCCTTTCTCTCAGCCACTGAACAGGATCAGGATGGCTGACAGCCTGTTTGTAAAGAGTTTCCAGGATCTCCTCCAGTTCCCTGTCACCGGCTCCGCGGCAGAAATAGTCTGCGCAGATCTTCAGTGAGGGATCTTCCTGCGCGTATCCTTCTTCCAGAAATCCCTCCATAGCATCCTTGCGCATGAGTTCAGCTTCGGTCTGGTCCATCTGCCTGAATCCGGGATCCATGTCGATGTCGCTGAAATTGTTCCTGAGAAGAAAAGTAAAAAAGCTGTCCATAGTCGTGATCTGCGCATTGTGAAGAAGCGTCTCCTGTTTCTGCAGGTGGACGTTATCAGGTTCTTCTTCAATCCTGGCAGCGATCGCCGCGCCGATCCGCTCCCGCATTTGAGCCGCCGCCGCTTTCGTGAATGTGACCACGAGCAGGCGGTCGATATTCATCGGCTCATCGCCTTCACTGATCATCCTGACGATCCTCTCGACAAGAACTGCCGTTTTGCCGCTTCCGGCCGCTGCCGAGACAAGTATGTTGTGTTTTCTCGCCTGCAGAACCCGGGTCTGCTGTTCAGTAAACTCTATTGCCATTTCCTTTACCTTTTATTTGCGGTATTTATATCCGTCTATCGAGGGATCAAAGCCGCACACGCTCTTATACGGACAGTGATCACATGCAGCTTTATCCTTCCATACTGCCGGGTTTGCCTCGGCACTTCCGTCAAGGATCTGCTCAGCCAGCTGACATACGACCTGCGTGACTTCCCGCCTCAGCTCGTCAAACTCTCCCTGGGAATAGACATGGGATGCAGCGGCGAGGTCGCGGTTCTTCTTTAGTGTGACCGGTATTACGTCGCTCTTGCCGTCCAGCTCTGAGTCCAGCCGCTCATAGGATTCGGGATCCGAATTGACCATACCGGTAGGCCGAAGTGCCGACCGGATCTTCGTCAGGGCATCTTCGCCGCCTGCTTCGCCTGTATCCGGATCTCCTCCGTCGATTACCGGATCTGCGATCCTGTAGTACAGCATGGCTGAAGGGACGATCTTTGTCCCGGGATTCCCGGCTGAAAGATTATCCAAAACCGCGCTCATATACATCAGGAGCTGCAGCTGGATCCCCCTCTTCATGAGATCTTCGTCCAAGTCCAGGGAACCTGATTTGTAATCCAATATTTTGACAAAAATACTGCCGTCCTCCCGGCAGAGGTCCAGTCTGTCGATCCTTCCGACCAGTTTAAGCCACCTTCCGCCGCTGAGAGGGAAAGTGATCATATCCGCTTCGCCTCCGGGACCAAAGGAAAACTCATAGGCTTCCGGAACAAAACGGCCTTTTCTGAGCTGATATTGCAGCGTATCAATACTTCTGGAAAGGATCCTCTCCATCCTGCTAAGCTGCGATTCGCTCCTCTTCGTTGAATACAGGAGCAGGTCATGGTAAGCGGCCGCCGTCTCTCTCAGGGCCCGGGCGGCCAGCTTCTGCCCCTCTTCTTTTGTAAAACTGCTCCAGTCGAGTCCTTCCCCCGCCAGCCCCCGGCTGAAAGCGTCAAGACTCCGGTGCAGGACGGTGCCGGTATCAAAGGGTTCGATCACATATTCATCCCTCTGCTGCAATCTCAAGCCGTACTGCAGAAACTGCCTCAGCGAACACTTAGCCGCCGTCTCCATCCTGCTTATTCCGCCCATAACGCTGTTTCCGTACAGCGCCCGCGCAGTCTCAGGGCTGAGCATGGCGGGATCATATCTCTTGAAGGCAGCATCCCTGAGGCTTTCCAGTGTCATTTTAGTCTGCGGCTCTCCTGAGCGCATCAGGTAACCGTATGCAGTCTTGACCGCGTCCGCCTCCTGTGATCCCTCTGCGGCTTTTCCCTGCGCGTAGTCCCTGAGCGCTCCGGATATCCAGACGACGCTGTCCCGTTCTCCGGTCAACTGTTCCGAAGCCGGAAGGAGCTGCGGATGTTCCACAGTGCATTCCGGGAATAATTTCCGGATCATGCGGATCAGATAAGAGGGGTGAAGTGTCGTTCCCTCCGGAGTCGTCCTGGCAAAAGACAGATAGAGGGAATCACCCGGCTTTGTCATATTCATGTACAGATACAGTCTCTGCAGATACATCTGCTCCCTCGGCGTGGGAGACAATTCAGCGCCTGAAGATTTCAGGAACTCCCTGTCCAGATCCGAAAGGAGCCCTCCGCGGGACGTGCCTCTTGGAATGTTGCCGTCATTTACCCCGGTAAAAAACAGGATCCTGCATTGCGAGACCCTTGTTCTCTCGATATCACCCACCAGGACACGGTCCGACTGCTGCGGGAGCGTCCCCAGCCTGATCTCTTCAAAACCGGCTTCCAGGAGCTCCAGATAGTCCGCGGAGGAGATCGTCTCATCTCCCAGTAGATCATAGACCTGTTCAAGAAGGCCGATCACACAGCGATAGAGCTGGCTGAACTGCTTTCCTCTCACATAGTCGCCTGCTTCCTCGAACTTCCGGCTCCGTTCAGACATTTTTTCTTCCATTCCGAGTCCTGTCATGAAATCATAGAGCTCTTTTGTGCGCTCTCCCGCCGTCCGCGCGGGCAGTCTGTCCTGACTGATGTCCCCGGCAACAGGCCTGATCTCTTCCAGGAACCGGATTCTGAGCGGCTCTGTCTCCGCGTCAAAAGGCATCCCCCATTTCCTGCGTCCTTTAATTCCCCGGGCCAGACAGTAGTTCTCAAGTGTGTCCGTCTCCCGTGCGGTGAGTCCGCTCATTCCGCTCCTCAGATAGCGGAAGACCGCATTATAAGAATAGCCTTCCGACCTGATAGCCAGAACGCTTCTGATTGCTTCCGTCAAAGGGTTAAATCCCGCAGAGCTGGTCCTGTCCACATACACGGGGATCCCGTATCGCTCGGCCTGTTTCTCGAAGACCGCGCCGTACCTCTCCAGGTCTCCGCAGACGACCGAGATATTTCTGTACTCAAATCCCTTTGTGAGGATCAGCTTCCTGATCTCTATGCAGATCTGCCTGACTTCTTCCTCGGGAGTATCCGTCTCAAAGATCCTGATCCTGCCATCCGGATCCCCTTCATACGGAATCGCAGGGTGTCGGAAAATATTGCGCTCCAAATGTGCAAGAACAGGATTTCCGGCAAACCTGGGCGGTACTGCCCCGGGCTCAGAGACATAGATATCCTTTCCCCTGGATATTCCTTCCAAAGCCGCCATTTTCTCTATGTCGCAGACGGTCTTTCGCGTCAGGTAGAAAAGCGCGTCTTCACCACCGGGAGACTTATGCCTGTTTACCCATTCGAGCGACGGACCGTTATCCCGGCCGAACGTGAGAGAGATGATCACCTCTTTACTGCAGCGGATCAGCGCCATGATCACGCGGTATTGGACGGGGGTGAATCCGGTAAAACCATCCAGAACAAAGGTGCTTCTTCCCACCCAATCCGAGGAAGGGATCGCCTCCGCGAGAAGATCAAGCATCTCCTCATTTGTGATAAAGCGGTCTCTCTTGCCCTGCAGGAAAGCCTGATACAGGACCTGGAGGTCCAGGAGCCTGGCGTTAAGGGCTCCCTGTCCTCTCCCGGCGGCAAAATCCTGCATGAGCGCAAGTTCGCTGTCTCCGATCCCGTACTGCATAAATTCAGAGATTACAGACTTTACTTCCGCGATCATTCCCGGATAATGGATGCTCCTGCCAAGGATCTTCAGATCCTTTTCGCACTGCCCCGCGACTCTGCGAAGCAGCAGCGTCTTTCCCGTATCGTCGAGCACGGCTCTTCTCGAAACTCCTATCTCTTCGAAGATCTTGTGCGTGAGCCTGCCAAAGCTCAGTACGTCAATATTCAGGATCCCCTTATTCGGAGACTCTGAAACGATCTCTTTCTGTGTCTGCATCGAGTACTGGTCGGGGACAATGATCACATAGTTATCTCTGCCCTTCTCTTTGCCGCGAAGGGATTCCTGCGCCTTTTCAAGCACCATATTATGTAGAAGACGGCTCTTTCCCGAACCGGAAGCGCCCAGGCAAAACCTAAAACTCATCTTATTTACCTCCCGTTACAATCCCATTCTACACCCCGCTGCAGATTCTTAAAAGAAAAAGCACCGCCTTATTCAGACGATGCTTTTCTTTCGATTCAAGGCCCGCAGAGCGAGCCGCTGCGCCGTGATCAGAGATTTCCTTTTTCCTTGCTCTCGACGATCGTCTCACCGGAGATGATCTCGAAGTTGACGCCGGTGCGGTTGGGCTTGTCATCCTCGAACTTATAATCTTTTCCGGGAAGGATCGCATTGAGGATGATACCTACAAGAGATCCGGTAGCAAGACCGGAAAGGCTCAGTGTCATGGAACCGACGGGGATCGTGATGGCTCCTGCGTTGGAGTAGCTGATACCGATGGAAAGGACCATGATAAGTGCCGCGATCAGAACGTTTCTGCTCTTGGAGAAATCCGTATTTGTCTCAACGAGGTTCCGGACACCGACTGCGGAGATCATTCCGTACAATACCAGCGAAATGCCGCCGATAGTCGCGGCAGGCATCACCTCGATGATGGCCGCGAACTTGGGGCAGAAGGACAGCAGGATCGCGAATCCGGCCGCGATGCGGATTACTTTGGGATCATAGACCTTAGTCAGTGTAAGAACACCTGTATTCTCGCCGTATGTCGTGTTGGCGGGCGCTCCGAAAAGGGACGCGATCGCGGTCGCGAGACCGTCGCCTGTCAGTGTGCGGTGAAGGCCGGGATCCTTGATGTAGTTGATGCCGCAGGTTGAGCTTATCGCGGAAATATCACCGATGTGCTCCATCATTGTGGCGAGCGCGATCGGCATAATGGTCACAATACTTGTGATCAGAAGCGCCGCGTCAAGCTTTCCGCCGGTAAAAATAGAGAAGACGGTCCTCTCATAGCGGATCGGAAGGCCGATCCAGGGCGCGGAAGCTACCTGTGTGAAATCGATCTTGCCTGCAATGGCTGCACAGATATAAGATCCGACTACTCCGAGCAGAATAGGCACGATCTTGATCATGCCCTTGCCCCAGATATTGCAGATCACTACGATGATGATCGCGATCAGCGCGACCCACCAGCAGGTCTCAACGTTGTTGAGCGCTGAAGGAGCCAGGTTGAGGCCGATCGAGATGATGATGGGGCCGGTCACTACCGGCGGGAAGTACTTCATTACCTTGCTTGTACCGTATGCCCTGAAAAGAGCGGCGAGGACAAGGTAGAGTAGTCCGGCGCAGGCAACGCCGAAGCAGGCGTAAGGGAGAAGCTCGCTGGGAGTTCCGTCGGCATTAAGGGGCGCAATAGCAGCATATCCGCCGAGGAAAGCGAAGGAAGAACCCAAAAACGCGGGAACTTTCTTCTTGGAGATCAGATGGAACAAAAGTGTTCCGAGTCCTGCAAACAATAGTGTCGTGGAAACATCGAGGCCTGTGATCAGCGGGACTACGACCGTCGCTCCGAACATGGCGAACATATGCTGGAGTCCCAGTATGACCATCCTGCCCGTACCCAGCTCACGCGCATCGTAGATGGCGCGCTCGCCGACTTTGTACTCATTTTTACTCATCTGCATTTCCTCCTGTTTTGTAAAGACCGGGGACGTATAACATACTCGGAGTATACCCTTTAAGGGGGTTACCGCAAAAAACACGTCAGGGAACACTAATCCCTGACGTGTCAAATATATTTACGTTATAAAACTCAATACTTTAATGCATTTGCGACTCATTTATGTCCGTCCCTCAAAAATCTAAAGCTGATTCTAAACAAGAACGTGACATTAGTCAAGAGCATTTTTCCTGAATCTTGCGCGATCCTTCGGGATCACTCCTCACCCTCGGTTTTTTCAGCAGGAGCTTCCTCATCAGCTGCAGCCTCGGGGAACTCTTCTTCATAGACGGCTTCCTTGTCGTGGTCGTCCTCATGGATCGCTTCGGAGCTTTCAGACTCTCCCACCTCAACGGGATCATTCTCAGCAGCCATCTCTTCTGACAGAGCATTTGCTACAGCTTCTTCCACGACTTCTTCGTCGATCTTGCTTTCCTCTTCCTGCAGGATATCTTTCACGCGCGCTGCGGAGTCAACGACCACATCCTTGACTTTTCCAGCTGTCTCGCCGACAACATCAAGAACTTCCTCGCCCTTAGGGCCGATCGCCTCTTTCACCTTCGCCATTGCATCCGCGCTGCTCTCCTTGATCGTGGTATAAGTCCTTGTAGCAGCTGTCTTGAACTTCTCAGTATAATCTTCCTCATCAGCAGCTTCTGCGCCGCCCTCTTCCGGGAAATCATCGTTAAATTCATCATCTGTTTCTTTGTTGCTCTGATCCAGATAATTGTAAACAGTCGCTGCAGCCGCGCCTGCCACTGCAATACCAAAAAGAAGTCTTCCCAATCTAAACATATATACCTCCTATTGATCGTTTATTGGGCAGTATGCCCTTCTCTAGTAAATAGTAATCTATTTAGTACTAAAATTAAAGTGAAAAATGTGGTATGTGTATTTATTCGGCCGCTTTCTTGAAGACCGGTATTTGTGATGATATCATGTTGTTGGAGGATACGTGAAGTGAACGAAAAATTCTGGGACTTAAAGAAATCCAAACAGGACAGCATGATCAACGGATCTCTGAAAGTATTTGCCGGCAGCGGATACCGCCACGCGAGCACGGATGAGATCGTGACTGAAGCTTCAGTCAGCAAAGGCCTGCTCTTTCACTATTTTTACAGTAAGGCCGGACTGTATGAGTTCCTGACGGAATACAGTGCCAGGTTCGCGCTGGTAGAACTGGTATCAGAGATCAGGAAGGCGGAAGCAGTCCCTTTTTTCGAGCTTGAGGGCAAGATCACCCGTGCCCAGTCCCGGGTCATGCGGCAGTATCCTTATCTGTTTTTGTTCCTTGAAAAGGCAGCGGCGGAAGAATCCCCGGAGGTCAGGGAGGAAGCTCTCTCCAACATCGGGCTGTATGTCGAACGACTCGATTCACTTCTGGCAAACGCGGTCCTGCCGGACGGCATGACCGAAAGCGAAGCCGCAAAGATCAGCCGCCTTCTTCACCTTTCAAGGATAGACGCGGCTTCTTCGATCCTGAAGCAGGGAAGCTTTTCTCCCGAGAAGTTTGTTGCCGAATCAGCGGAATATGTGAATTTATTTGAAAAAATGTATTCCGGGGAAAGCACTCTCCCGGAGTCCTGATACAAAAACAGCATGGCTCGCGCAGCGTGCCGCCGAAAAAAAAGAACCCCCCGCAGACAGGCCGCCGGACGATCCGGTGTCCCATCTGCGGGGGTGTATGTTTATTCAGTTCTGAGGCCGCCTCTTATGAAGGCAGCTTGAAGGAGCTCTTAAGTCCGACGATCCTGTTAAATACAGGTGCTCCCTCTCTTGAATCATGACAATCCACACAGAAATATCCGTTTCTTACGAACTGGAATCTCTCAAAAGGTTTGACATCCTTCAGGGCAGGCTCTGCATAGGCGCTGCATTCTGTGAGAGAATTCGGATTGAGGTTCAGCGATCCGTCTTCATTGTAGACGCCCTTCTCCTCGTCGACGATATTCTCATACAGCCGCACCTTTACAGGTACAGCTTCCTTTGCGCTGACCCAGTGGATCGTGCCCTTGACCTTGCGGCCGGTAAATCCGCTTCCGCTCTTGGTCTCGGGATCATAAGTACAGTGCACCGCGGTGACGTTTCCGTTCTCGTCAGTGTCATATCCGACGCACTTTACAAAGTATGCGTACATGAGTCTGACTTCGTTGCCGGGATAAAGTCTCTTGTACTTCGGAATCGGAGCAGTGAGGAAATCATCCCGCTCGATCCACAGTTCCCGACCGAACGGGATCTGTCTCTTGCCAAGATCAGGATTTTCGAGGTTATTGTCGGCGTCCAGCATCTCGATCTGGTCTTCGGGATAGTTGTCGATGATCAGTTTGAGCGGATCCAGTACCGTGAGCATCCTGCTGCAGCTGGGCTTGAGGTCTTCTCTGATGCAGTATTCCAGCATAGCGTAGTCCGAGGAGGACTGAGCCTTGGAGATTCCGCTCAGTTCGACGAATCTTTTGATAGATGCAGGAGTAAATCCTCTGCGGCGAAGGCCGGAAATACTTACCAGTCTGGGATCGTCCCATCCGTCAACAATGCCCTGTTCGACAAGTTTCTTGATATATCTCTTGCCGGTGACTACATTGGTCAGGTACATCTTGGCAAACTCTATCTGTCTTGGCGGGTGCACAAAGCCTGCCTCCTTTACGACCCAGTCGTAAAGCGGGCGATGATCCTCAAATTCAAGAGTGCACAGGGAGTGCGTGATGTTCTCGATCGCGTCCTCGATGGGATGCGCGTAGTCATACATCGGATAGATGCACCACTTGTCACCTGTGTTGTGATGGGACATGTGCGCTACTCTGTAGAGGATCGGATCCCTCATGTTCATGTTGGAACTGGCCATGTCGATCTTCGCACGAAGGGTCTTCTCCCCGTCAGCGAACTCGCCGTTCTTCATTTTTGTGAACAGATCGAGGTTTTCTTCAATACTTCTGTCTCTGTTAGGGTCGTCCCGGCCGGGTTCTTCAAGAGTACCGCGGTATTCTCTCATCTGCTCCGCCGTCAGGTCGGAGACGTAAGCTTTCCCTTTTTTGATGAGCTCCACCGCGATCTCATACATCTGATCGAAATAATTGGAGGCAAAAAAGAGCCTGTCCTCATAATCGGCTCCGAGCCACGCGACGTCCTCTTTGATGGACTCCACAAACTCGCTCTTCTCTTTGGTGGGATTTGTATCGTCAAAGCGGAGGTTGAATTTGCCGCCGTATTTCTGCGCCATGCCGTAGTTAAGAAGTATGCTCTTGGCATGTCCAATATGCAGATAACCGTTGGGCTCGGGGGGAAAACGGGTGTGGACGGTATCATACACGCCCTCAGCGAGATCCTTGTCTATTTCCTTCTCAATAAAATGGCGGCTCACCTTTTCCTCTGCGGAAACCGGTGCGTCATCTCTTTTCAGTTCTTCTTTACCCATAACTGCTCCTAAATCATGTTGTCATTTGTTCCGAGATAGCTGCGGCAGTCCCTGCCGCTTTTCAAAAGACACAGTTTACCTTACTGCTTAAGTAATAAGATCAGGCGTCTTCCATAGAATAGTTGGGAGCTTCCTTAGTGATCTGGATATCATGAGGATGGCTCTCCTTGAGGGAAGCGGCTGTGATCTTAACAAACTGGCCTTTCTCCTGCAGCTCTTTGATCGTGTGGGATCCTGTGAGGCCCATACCGCTGCGGATACCGCCGCACATCTGGAAGATGACGTCTTCTACTTCACCCTTATAAGCTACGCGGCCTTCAACGCCCTCGGGAACAAGCTTTTTCGCGTTCTCCTGGAAATATCTGTCCTTGCTGCCGCTCTCCATTGCAGCGATGGATCCCATGCCTCTGTAAACCTTATATTTGCGGCCCTGGTAGAGCTCAGTAGCTCCGGGGCTCTCCTCGCAGCCTGCCAGCATGGAGCCCATCATGCAGACATTCGCGCCTGCAGCGAGAGCCTTGGTCATATCGCCGGAGAATTTGATTCCGCCGTCGGCGATGACAGGGATACCGTATTCCTTAGCTACGGAGTATGCATTCATGACTGCGGTGATCTGCGGAACGCCGATTCCGGTGACTACACGGGTCGTGCAGATAGAACCGGGGCCGATACCGACTTTGACCGCGTCAGCGCCCGCCATGATCAGGTCGCGCGCGCCTTCTCCTGTCGCGATATTGCCGCCGATCACGGGAAGATCGGGATACGCTTCCTTGATCATGCGAAGGCAGCGCAGTACATTCTCGGAGTGGCCGTGGGAGGAGTCAAGGACAATGACGTCGACTTTGGCCTTTCTGAGGGCTTCCACGCGCTCAAGAACGTTAGCAGTGATGCCTACGCCTGCGCCGCAAAGAAGACGGCCCTGGTTATCCTTGGCGGCGTTGGGATACTTGATATTCTTTTCGATGTCCTTGATCGTGATGAGGCCGACAAGATTGTAGTCGTCATCAACGATGGGAAGCTTCTCTTTTTTGGACTTGGCGAGGATCTTCTGCGCGTCCATAAGAGTAATGCCTTCCTTAGCGGTGACAAGGCCTTCTGAGGTCATTGCCTCACGGATCTTCTTGGTATAGTCTGTCTCAAACTTGAGGTCTCTGTTGGTAATGATTCCGACGAGCTTTCTTCCTTCCGTGATCGGAACGCCGGAGATCCTGAATCTGTGCATCAGGTCTTCCGCGTCCTGAAGGGTGTGCTCCGGAGAGAGTGAGAAGGGATCGGTGATAACGCCGTTCTCGGACCGTTTTACCTTGTCAACTTCTTCTGCCTGTGCCTCGATAGACATATTCTTGTGGATAATGCCGATTCCGCCCTGTCTGGCCATAGCGATCGCCATTCTGTGCTCAGTGACAGTGTCCATGCTGGCACTCATCATGGGAATATTAAGACGGATCGTCTTTGTGAGGTTTGTGCTCAGGTCAACCTCATTGGGAATAACTGTTGAATAACCGGGAACAAGAAGAACATCATCAAACGTAATACCTTCACCGATCAGTTTCGCCATTTTTTCCTCCTGCTAATAAATGCATAAACTGTGTTATCTGTTATCAATTAGTGAAAACTTTTCTGGGATAATAATTGCGGATCACACCAATGATCTGCTCTCCGTACTCCCCGATCATGTCGAGGATCACTTTCTGTCCGCCCTCCATAATGAGTTCGTACCTGTCGGACTTATTGCGTTCATCCCCGGAACTGTAATCGTGTAACTCAAGATTACGGTTCTTGTACTCATCGAGGTGAGAAGAACCCTGCGGCGCCATCATCTCCATTTTCGAAAGGTCATAGACAGCGATCTCTTTCCTTCGCTGTTTCTGCCCTATCTTGGCGACACGGATCTCCTTTTCGACATATACATACTCATAATCAACGACCATATCAAGCCAGCTGAAATAAGTCAGGACGACAAAGCCGACCAGCGGAATAACAAATGCAAAATGCACGAAAAGTGTGAGCAAACAAAAACACACTGCAAGGATAACAGCACAATAGTACCGCACCTTGACCAGTGTGTTTGTCTTCGTGTTGACCACTACTTCCAGGCAGCCTGTTTCCATTTCCCTTACCCTCATTTCTGTTTTCAGATTATTTCTAACCATATTATATCAGAACATTTGATAATGCAAGTTGAAAAACAGGCCGCATAAGCCGTTAAATTCGTTAAAATGAACGAATATTCAGAACCTTGTCTTTACAAAAATGTCGTAGATCGCACGGATGGCGACTTCAAAGTCTTCATTGTTGACGCCTATGATGATATTGAGCTCGCTGGATCCCTGGTCGATCATCCTGACGTTGACCTGCGCGTGTGCAAGTGCGGAGAAGATCCTGCCGGCTGTACCGCGCATGGACTTCATGCCTCTTCCCACGACGGCGATCAGGGCCAGATCTGATTCGATCTCTATAGAATCGGGCTGGGCATATCTGTGTATTGCAGCTACGACTCTCTGTTCTTTATGTTTGAATTCATCTTCATGGACGACAATGGTCATTGTGTCGATACCTGAAGGCATGTGCTCAAATGAAATGCCGTTGTCCTCAAAAGCCTGCAGCACTTTGCGGCCGAATCCCACTTCAGAATTCATGAGAGCTTTATTGATCAGTACAGCGCAGAATCCCTTTTTACCTGCGATTCCGGTGATCACGTAACCGGATTTCTGACAGGTGCTCTCCACGATCCAAGTGCCGTCGTCATCGGGCTTGTTGGTATTGCGGATATTGATCGGTATTCCCTCATGCCTGACGGGGAAAATGGCGTCTTCATGAAGTACGGAAGCTCCCATATAGGAAAGCTCCCTCAGCTCTCTGTAGGTAATAGTCTCAATACCTACGGGATTGTTGATGATCCTGGGATCCGCCACCATAAAACCGGAGACGTCCGTCCAGTTCTCGTAGACGTCCGAGCGGCAGGCTCTGGCTACAATGGAACCTGTGATATCACTTCCTCCCCTTGAGAAAGTCTTTACATGTCCGTCAAATCCTCTTCCGTAAAATCCGGGAATGACCGCCTTGGGAGTATTCGCAAGCTTCTCCGAGAGAACCTTATTGGTCTTTTCAGCATCCAGGTTGCCATGTTCGTCAAAGAAAATGACATCCTTTGCATCTACAAATTCGTAACCCAGATAGCGCGCCATAATGCGGCCGTTGAGGTATTCTCCTCTGGAAGCCGCGTAGTTGCTGTTCGGACTCTGGTGCATTCTGCGCTCGATCTGGGCAAACTCGCCTTCCAGACTGAATCCCTCCAGTCCCAGACCGTTTATGATCTCATTGTAGCGCTCCTTTATCTTTTCCAGTTCCTCTCCGAAATCCTCGTCCTTAGAGGCTTTGGCAACCATCCTGTAGAGAAGGTCGGTAACCTTCTCGTCTCCGCTGAATCTCTTCCCGGGTGCAGATGGAATGACATATACTCTGGACGGATCACTCATTATGATCTCACCGACTTTTTTAAACTGTTCCGAATCCGCCAGTGAACTCCCACCAAATTTGACTACCTTTTTCATAACCCGATTGCCCGCACTGCGCGGGACATATCCTCCTCAAATATAATGAATAGTGTCAGGGCCCGCAGAGCGGGCCGCTGAGCTTATGACCGTCTATTAGTAATACCAGAATTTGCTTAATCCTGCAAGAGACGGATGCACTGTTTTATCGTTTTAAATGACTTCGAGGTCTGCGCGAACTCTCTCTCGGTCATCGCAGGCGTTACAAAGGCGGTTTCCCCCGCCGGAGCACCTTTGAACTTCACCTTGTCCGCGGCTTTAAAGGTATATGCGGCCACTGCCGCTTCGGAGTCATCTATTCTCACGAGATACTGATAGGAATCTTCCATCGGATCCGAGAGTCCCATGACTTCATCGCTCCAGTTAAAGCCGATATTCCTGCCGATGTTCCTCGCGCACTCCATAACGTCTGAAACGACTGCGCTGGCCGTGGGGAACTTACCGGCTCCCCTTCCGTAGAACATCAGGTCGTCCACCATATTTCCGTGTACGAAAACTCCGTTGAAGACGTCCTGAACGCTGTGCAGCGGATGATCTTCCCTGACAAGGAAAGGTGCCGTGCGCACGCTGAGGCTGCCGTCCGGTGACTTTCTGCTTACCCCGAGGAGTTTGATCGCCATTTTCATAGCGCGGGCATAACCGAAATCCGCCGTTGTGATGCGGGAAATGCCTTCACAGGGGATATCCTCGTAGCGGACGGTCTTTTCGCTGATCAGAGAGGAAAGGATCGCGATCTTCCTGCAGGCGTCATGTCCTTCGACATCCGCCTCGGGATTCCTCTCCGCGTAGCCTTTCTGCTGAGCTTCCTTCAGAGCTTCTTCAAAGCTCAGGCCGGATCTTTCCATTCTGGTCAAAATATAGTTTGTAGTCCCGTTCAGAATACCGAACACTTCTGTGATATCTTCCTGGGTGAGGCATGCGTTAATCGGCCTGATCAGCGGAATACCGCCTCCTACGCTGGCTTCAAAGAGATAACTGCAGTTATTTGCTTTAGCCACCTGTAAAAGCTCGGGGCCGTGCGCAGCTACCAGCTCTTTGTTGGAGGTACAAACACTGATCCCCCGCTCAAGAGCTTTTTTGGTGAAGGTATACGCGGGCTCCTTGCCGCCCATAGTCTCACAGATCACAGCGATCTCCTCATCGTCAAGAATATCCTGGTAGTCGTGTGTGACCCTGTCGTTATAGGGACTTCCGGGAAAATCGCGAAGGTCAAGTATATATTTGACATGGATTCCCTGCGGAAGAGTCTTCCTGATCACATCCTGGTTGCGGTCGATGAGCTCCACCACTCCGCTTCCGACTGTGCCGAATCCGAGAACTGCCATCTGTATCATAACTAAAATCTCCTTTTGCAGTTTATATTTGATTCAGAGCGGAAAATCCCGTCTCTGCGCGCGGTCAGCAAAGCTTGAATCCGCGCTTACCATGTCTTGTCTCTTCCCATGATCCTGATCTTCCTGACGCCGCCCAGGGCTTCGATCTTGCGGATCATCTGGCTGATATCTTCCGTATTGTCCCTGATCTGGAGACTTATGCTGAGGTCAGCTACGCCGTTTATGGGAATACTCTGGTGGATCGTAAGTATATTGGCGTTGCAGCCCGATATGATCCCGAGAAGGCTGGCGAGGATGCCCGTCTCATCGTTGATCTCACAGAAGAGCGTAATGTTCATACCGGATATACTGTCATGGAACTCTTCGATATCATCTTTAAATTTATAATAGGAACTCCGGCTGATCCCGGCGAGTTCAGCCGCCTCGTTTACCGTTCTGACCTTCCCGGACGCCAGAAGCTGATTGGCACGCGCAACGCCTCTGAGCACTTCCGGAACTGCCCTTGCCCTTACAATATAATATTCAGTACTTTCGCTCAAAGTTCTCTCCTTTGTAAACGAAATTGCAATATAAAACCGACGAAAAATATACTATCACGCTTTATTCTTTATTGCAAGGACATTTGTTTTTCCGGAGCGGACATTTTCCCAAATCACACCGACAATAATAACTGCTGCCGTCAGCATGGAAATGATCGAGCAGACTTTGAGTCCCGCGGGAAAATATGTGAACTCGATGTTATGCTCCCCTGCCGGCACCGGGATCGCCATCAGTCCGCCGTCGACCTTCTCAATTACGACCTCTTCCCCGTCGACACGGGCCGTAAATCCGGGATCATAGGGAACCGAGAAAAATACCAGATTTTCCTTTTCGATGTCTGAAACTGCCCTGAATCCGCTTGTCGTAAATTCGAATTCACTGCATGCGCAGGCCGCTCTGTTCCGGCAGTGCCTGGCAAAATCCTCCTCGCTCATCACTTCTTCGCCGGCATGGTCGTCTTCCTGCATATACTTTCCGTATTTCGCGCACTGCTCTTCGGTAAGGATGATATCTTTGACCAGAAGCCGGTCAGTCATCTCACCCTTCTTCATCGCGCTGTAATCGTCATCCCTGATATAGCTGTCAAAGGTAAAGCCCATAGGGATGTAGTTGTTATTTTCAAAGATCCTGTAGCCGTTATTGGCGTCGACCTGCTCATATCCGACAAGTCCGCCCTTATCCTCGATCGTCTCCGCCGGTTTTACAAGGGAATTCTCAATGTAATAGCGGGTAGAGAGAAGGGCCCTGGCACCGACTCTGTCGACCGGAAGCGTGGATTCTACAGACCTTATCATTCCGATCTTCCTGTAGAATGTAAAAATGGAAGGATTGACCGTGCTCTCAAAGCAGTGGATCGTGGGATACCCCCACACCATCTCATAGTTCGTGGAAGTGCCGTCCGTCTCGACTCTGAAGAAAGTCGACGTATCCCTCAGTTCAGGCCTTGTCTCGAGCATCTGCTTTCTCCACTTCACGCCGCCGGTCCTTGCGATCAGTGAATTTCCGTTATAGAGCACGGCGACATTTG
The DNA here is from genome assembly GCA_045113775.1 of Lachnospiraceae bacterium. Classification (GTDB taxonomy): domain Bacteria; phylum Bacillota; class Clostridia; order Lachnospirales; family Lachnospiraceae; genus CAG-791. The sequence continues at coordinate 20,990 of JBGUJH010000141.1, forward strand.
TCACAAAGCAGCACAGGATCGTGGCGGCCAAAAATACAGGCTTTTTGAATCTGCGCAAAGGAGTGATGCCGGGCAGCGCCATAATGAGGAACAGAAGGATCAGAAGCTGCACAGCCGTTGCCGCGATCTCGATGATCAGAAGGTCCATATTGTCGCAGATCGACATCCACTTCAGCCTGCCTTTGCTGAGCGTCGGAACGAAAGCAGACAGCATTATACATAATGTGATCAAAAAAGTGACCTTGGCGGCACTGACCAGCTCAGCCTTCCTGCCGGTTTGAATCACTCCGGCTGTCATGGCTGCCATGATCAGGATCGGCATGTAAAACCATCTGGCGTAGTAACTGTCGTTAAACGCGCTGAATACGGAGTTAAAGACGGGCACAAAGGCGATCACGCCGCATACGAAGATCATGCGCTTCTTCCAGGATTTCCTGAATATCCTGCAATACGCGATCACGCCGGCCATGGAAAAGCAGGGAAGGTATGCCGCGAGCGAGCCGTTCTTGACCTGTTCTCCGGAAAAGAGCGTGGGTTTGGCGATAATATCCGGCACCATGAACAGGGCTTTCACGATCGCCAGCGGCGTTTTTCCTTCTTCATAAGCAAACAGCCCGTACCCGTTGATATAGTTATCAAGCCTGCTGTTCCCCGAGATCCCCGACACCGACTGCACCAGGAAAAAAGCGGCCAGAAGAAGTCCCAATGCGCCGCTTATGATCAAATGGAAAACTTCATTTGCTATTTTGCCGGGTTCCCTGGAAGGACAATATCTCACTATGTAGTAGATCAGAATGAATATGACCTGCCCGAAAAAGAAATAGTAGTTGATGATCGACATGACCGCCGTCATCAGAGTAAAGCCGGTCGTCCTGTGTTTCTGTACTGCGTTATCGAATGTCAAAAGATAGAGGGGGAAGAAGGCCGTCGCGTCGTGGAAATGCTGAAACACAATGTTGCAGGCCTGAAATCCCGAAAAAGTATACAGAAAGCTTCCGATCACAGCACGGAAATCACTGCGCACCTGTCTTCTGATCCACGCGTAAGAAGTGACCATCGCAGTTCCGTATCTCAGAGACATCACAAATGGGAGCAGATACGGTACACTACTCTCCTCAAACGGGATCGTGAGCCAAAAGAAAGGACTGCCCCAGAGATAGAAGGAAAGGCTTCCCCCCATACTGCTGCCGAGGTCTATGTACGGATTCCAGAAAAACTGACCGTTTCTCACCGCCCTGTGTGCGAGGATATAGAAAGGTACCTGCTGAACATTATAATCTCCGTAGTAGAAGAAAATCCCTCCGTGATATATCAAAAATGGAAGGACCGCTGCCAGATACAGCAGCGCTCCTCCCACAAACAACATTATATACTGGAAAATACCCGATCGTTTCGTGTTCAAAATACTGTTCCTTCCGTTGTCACTGCTCAGAATTGCCCTCTGCCTTCTTCTCGGATTCGATAAAATCCTTCATGCTGTTCATACGCGCGAAGACAAGCGCATAACCGTCATCCCCGTAATTCAAAGAACGGTTTACCCTGCTGATCGTAGCTGTAGAAGCTCCGGTCTTCTCAGCGATCTTGAGATAGGTATCATGCCTGCGCAGCATTGTAGCTACTTCGAACCTCTGAGAAAGAGAAAGAAGCTCGTTTACTGTGCATAGATCCTCGAAAAAGCTGTAACACTCCTCTTTGTTCTCCAGTGTCAGTATTGCTTCAAACAGACTATCAACAGCTTCCGTCCTTATCTTTTTGTTCATTCCCTTACCACTCCTTATGCTCAAGTAATAACAACCTGCTATAATATTTTAGCATTGTAAAGTTTTAAAGTAAAGTCAAAGAGAGAGTAATTGATGGTCTGTAACATCCGTTAGCAGGATTTCGTTTATCTATTTTGTCCCTTTACTTTTAAGTACTACTGTGATATTTTATTAATGTTGCACAAATTGTTTTAATTTTCACAAACATCAGTGCTCGTAACAGTCACATATTTATTTCGGAGGTATTTACATGAGCAAGGGTATTGTCAGAAGATTCAACAACCAGCGTGGTTTTGGCTTCATCAGCGATTCAGAAGGAAACGATGTATTCGTACACTATACAGGAATAAACGGAGAAGGTTTCAAATCCCTTGAAGAGGGCCAGGAAGTCGAGTTCGACATCATCCAGAGCGAGAAAGGCCCCCAGGCCGTCAACGTGACGAAGCTGTAAGAACTGTGGGCCCGAACCGGGGCCGGCTTAAAAAAATCTTTTAAAAACAAAATCTGCATGAGCAAGCAAGCATTTACCTGCTCATGCAGATTTTTTCGTCATATCTCTTCAGCCTTCACCACGAGATCCTCCAGTGACAGATCTCCGCCAAACAGCGTGAGCGCGCTTCCCACTGTCACATCCATGGCTCCTCCTGACAGTTTCCCGATCAGTTCCAAATCTTCGTGCGAATGGACGCCTCCCGCATATGTGACAGGAAACCCGGACTGCTTCTGCCAGCTTCCGAGAACAGCTACGAGGTCCTTTTCTATCCCGGAGCGCTTTCCCTCTGCGTCTGCCGCGTGGATCAGAAATTCATCGCAGCACTCTGACAGCATATCCAGGCATTCAGCCCCGATCTCAAGATTTGTAAATTTCTGCCAGCGGTCAGTGACTACCATATATCTTCCGTCCGCCGTCCTGCGGCAGCTCAGGTCCAGTACCAGTCTCTCGCGCCCGACAGCGCCCGTCATCGACGAGAGCGCGTCCGGATCAAGGGCACCGCCGCGGAAGACATAGGATGTAACGATCACATGGGAGGCGCCGGCATCAAGGAAAGATCCCGCCGTTTCCGGTGTGATCCCTCCCCCTATCTGCATTCCTCCCGGAAATGCCTGCAGAGCTCCCCACGCCTGTTTGAGGTCTTCCTTGTAGGCCTCTTCTTTTGCGGAATTGAGAAGGATTATATGTCCGCCCCTCAGTCCCATTTCCCTGTAGATCGACGCGTAATGCGCGGCGTCTGCATCAGCCACAAAATTTTCCAGGGCAGTCCCCTCTTTCCGGTCCTTCGAATCCCGCAGCGAACTGCCTACAATCTGTTTGACGCGTCCGTTATGTATGTCAATACATGGTCTGATCCGCATAATCTCCCCCTGACAAGACAAGGGACCGCCGGCAGCGGTCCCTTAAGTTGCATTTCTGATTATCTGAGCACATCGCTCATGGTGTAGAAACCGGATTTTTTGCCGGCAAGGAATTTGGCGGCTTCAACGGCGCCCTTCCCGAATACTGCGCGGCTGTATGCCCTGTGGGAGAAAGTGATCACTTCATCCTGTCCGGCGAAGATCACGTCGTGGTCGCCCACAATTGTGCCTCCGCGTACAGCGCTGATCCCGATCTCCTTGACGGGCCTCTTCTGCCTGCGGACTGTCCTGTCATAGACATACTCATATTCGTTCCCGAGAGCCGCGTTGGCTGCGTCTGCCAGTGCAAGGGCCGTTCCGCTGGGAGCGTCAACTTTCGTATTGTGGTGCTTCTCGACGATCTCGATATCAAAACCCGCCGCCGCAAGCTTGGGAGCCGCTTCGGCGATCATAGCCTCGAGCAGGTTGATGCCGACAGACATATTGGCTGACTTGAGGATCGCTGTCTTTTTCGATGCCTCTTCGAGGGCCTTCATCTGCTCCTCGGAAAGTCCCGTAGTGCAGACTACTGCCGGGATCTGTTTGCGCACGCTGTACTCGAGGAGTCCGTCGATCGCGGAAGAGTTGGAGAAGTCGATGATGACGTCTCCCTCCGGGCACTCTTCGAGAGTCCTGTAGACCGGATATCCTGCGTAAGCGTCTCCAAAAGCGTCGACGCCCGCCGCGATCTCAATATTTTCGTCTTTCTCACAGATTTCCGTGATGATGCGGCCCATGCGTCCGCAGCAGCCGTGAAGGATTGCTTTGATCATATCAGTGTTACCCCCGTATTCAGATCAGGCCGAAATTCTGCATCGCCTTGCGCAGTCTCTCAGTATTGGCAGGAGTCATCTCCGTCAGAGGCATGCGGAGCGGGCCTGCGTTCTGTCCGAGAAGATCGACCGCTTTCTTGACAGGGATCGGGTTGACTTCGCAGAACAGCGCTTCAAAGAGCTCGTGGGTATCCATCTGCAGTCTTGCAGCGCCCTTGACGTCGCCGTCAAAGAATTTCTGACACAGGTCATGCATAGCCTTGGGAGCCACGTTGGCCACGACGGAGATCACGCCGATTCCGCCCATGGAGAGGAGCGGCACGACCTGGTCGTCATTGCCGGAATAGAGGTCAATATTGCCGTCGCACAGCGTCATCAGCTTGACGATCTGGCTGATATCACCGCTGGCTTCCTTGATGCCCACAATATTGGGGACATCTTTCACAAGTCTGGCCACAGTCTGCGGGAGAACATTTCCGCCGGTGCGGCTGGGCACATTGTAGAGGATGACGGGAGTTCCGTTCACTTCGTCCGCGACCATCTTGAAGTGCTTATAAACGCCTTCCTGGGTTCCCTTGTTGTAGTAGGGGGAGATCAGGAGCAGCCCGTCTGCTCCATAACCTGCAACTTCCTTGGAAAGGTCGATCGCTGTCCGTGTTCTGTTGGAGCCGGTTCCTGCAACAACGGGAACTCTTCCCTTTACATGTTCGATGCAGAACTTGCAGACATCCAGATGTTCCTGCTCGGACATAGTAGCCGCTTCACCCGTAGAACCGCAGACTACGATCGCGTCTGTTCCGTTGTCGATCTGATAGTCAATGATATCGGCAAAAGCCTCATAGTTGACCGATTCATCCGCCTCTTTGAAGGGCGTAACAATTGCTACCGCAGATCCTTTAAAAACTGCCATATTTACCTCCATCCTACTTTTCTGTGCACAGTGCGGTCAGAAATTTCTGAACTGCATGTTGCCGATCTCGGAGATCTTGTCGGCAAACTTGCAGACTTCCACATTCATCTCGCTTCCTGTGATTATTATGTCTGTATCGACCCTTGATTCCACCAGTTCCTTGAGATCATCCACCGATATGATGTTCTTGTTCACTACTTCCAGAACTTCATCAAGGATAAGAAGATTGCACTCTCCTGTAGCCAGGACCTTTCTCGCGAAATTGAGGCCGTTCTTAATATTGACGGCTGCCTCTTCCTGTTCTTCCGGAGTCCTGTCGTTATAGTCGATCTCCGATTTTTCGAACCGGAAGATCTTGATCTCCGGCTCCAGCCTTTTAGTGAACTGACTGTCTGTGATCCCTTTGCCTTTCAGAAACTGAATAATGACGATACGGTCATTATCCGACGCGCGCTTCATGGCGATACCGAGCGCCGCGGCAGACTTTCCGTAACCATCCCCCATAAAGATCATAACTTTTCCTAATGCCATAACGAAACCCCATTCGTTTCTAAACACAAAAACAATGACATCCCTATCAACATAGCACTTTTTGCTATATCTGTAAATCAGGGAATCCTTTTTCGCTCAAATACATTACCGCATTAAAGTGTTCACATTCTCTCAGGAGCTGAGAACCCGAGCACGTCGATGCAGGTCTCAAGCACATGCAGCGTCAGCGCCAGCAGCGCGATCCAGCTCTCCTTCTTCGCGGCATCCTCCTCTGAGAGGATCTTCGTAGAATGATAGAAACTGTTGAAATCATTTGACAGCTGGTAAATATACGCGCAGATCCTGTGCGGAGCGATCTCCAGATATGCGCTGTCCATCATCGCGTTAAAGCCTGCTATATCCGTCATCAGGTCCTTCTCAGCTTTACTCTGCGCCAGGCCGATCCTGCAGTCCTTCACATCCTTCCCGCCTGTCGCGGAATATTTGGCAAGGATCGATTTGATCCTGACGATCGTATAGAGGATGTAGGGACCGGTATCTCCCTCAAAAGAAGTAAATCTCTCAATATCGAAGATATAGTCTTTGGAAGCCTGGTTGGAAAGGTCGCCGTATTTGAGCGCTGCCAGTGCTACCTGCCTGGCGGTCTTTTCGGCTTCTTCCGGACCGATCTCGGGATTTGACGCTATTTTGCCGCGCATCTCCTCGTTGATATCACTGATCAGGTCGGAGAGCTTCATGACTCCGCCGTCTCTGGTCTTGAAAGGCTTTCCGTCCTTGCCGTTCATCGTGCCGAAGCCTATATGGCGGAGCTGAACTCTCTCAGGGATCAGGCCGCATTTTCTCGCTGTGCGGAATACCTGCTGGAAATGCAGTTCCTGTCGTTTGTCCGTGATATAGACGATCTGGTCCGGGTGGTAGAGTCTCTCTCTCTCGCTGATCGTGGCAAGGTCAGTGGTGGTATAAAGCGCTGCACCGTCGGATTTTAGAATGATGCAGGGAGGGATCTCCTTGGAATCGGATTCCTCGGCGACGTCCACGACGAGAGCGCCCTTGGACTCGTATGCATATCCCTTTTCCTTCATATCCGCGACCATAGCGGGAATCGCCTCATGCACAGTGGATTCACCCCACCAGAGGTCGAAATCCACATCCAGATTGGTGTAATTCTTCTTCATGTCAGCCACGGAGACCTCGATGATCTTGTTCCACAGAGCGCGCAGGCCGCGGTCGCCTTCCTGCAGGCGGTGTGTGTTGGCCATGGCCTCTGCGTAATACTCCGGATCCTCCTTGGACTTTTTGCTGGCTGTCGGATAGATCTCTTCCAGTTCAGTTACCGTGAAGGGAGCCTCCCCGGGATACTCTCCCTCATAAGACGGGTCAAAATAGCACAGATCCGGCTGTCTCTTGGAAAGCTCAGTTATGACAAGGCCCATCTGAAGGCCCCAGTCTCCCAGGTGAATGTCGCCGATCACGTTCTCGCCGTGATATCTTGCGATCCTCTTGACCGCTTCACCGATCACGGCGCTGCGCAGGTGTCCCACGTGAAGGGGCTTTGCTACATTCGGTCCGCCGTAATCCAGAATAATGGAGACAGGCTTTTGAGGCATTTCCAGGCCTAATTTCTCTTCCCCGCTCATCGCGGTGAGATAATCGGAAATGAACTCCTCACGGATCTTGAGGTTCAGGAATCCGGGTTTGACCGCTTCCACAGATGAGAAGACCTTGGAATCCCCGAGCTGTTCGGCTACATCGTTCGCGATCATGATCGGGGCTTTATGGTACCTTTTGGCGCCTGCCATGGCACCGTTGCACTGATACTCGCACAGATCCGGGCGGTTTGAGACAGTGACCTTTCCCAGTTCGCGGTCATAGCCGGCTTTCCCGAAAGCTTCCGCCATCTCGCCGGAAATAAGATTCAAAAACTTTTCCACTGTATACTCCTTGTCTATGATGTTGCTTGTGATGATCCGGCTTTCCTTCTTGAAAAGGAACAGCCGCAAAAATTCTGTCTGTAGAGTGAGAATTCCCTCGACAACTCTATGGATCTCTTATATCCGTTTTTCTTCTTAAAATCAGAAGGGAGGAACCTTACTCCATATTCCGCTCCGACTCTCTCACCGATCTCATTGAGCCTTGCTGCATTCTTGAGCGGGCTGATCGTCAGCGTCGTGGTAAAATAGTCATATCCGCCTTTAAGCGCCGCCTCCGCGGTCTTTATCAGCCGCATCTCAAAACAGATCCCGCAGCGGTCACCGCCTTCCGGGCAGTTCTCATAGCCCTTTACAGCCTCAAGATAGTTTTCCGGATCATAGGGTGCCTCAAGAATGTCGATCTTCATCGCATTCCGGGTGGAATTCATCCCTTTAAAATCCTGCGTCTCTATCTGCCTGTTGTAAGCTTCGATCAGTCTCTTCTCCTCCGCGAGCCTGTAATTGTATTCCTCACCGGCTGTGATATTCGGATTGTAGTAAAAAACGGTGATCTTAAAGTATTCCCTCAAATATTCCATAACATAACTGGAACATGGCGCACAGCAGCTGTGAAGGAGGAGACGGGGCTGTGCGCCGCTCTCTTCCAGCTTCTGTATTTCCGTATCCAGCATCTTGCTGTAGTTGGGATTTTTTGACATTTGTCTCTCTTTTGACATGTTTTCAGACTGTATGAAATGGGGAGTATGCGCGGAAATTACCGCACATACTCCTTACCAAATGATCACTTAAAATAGCGTACGCCGCTCTCAAAGAGCTTCAGATCCTGCTCTCCGTAGATATTGAGGTTGACGCCTCTGCCCTTACGCTCGCAGTGAGCCATCTTTCCGAGGATCCTTCCGTCGGGAGAAGTGATGCCTTCGATCGCCGCATAGGATCCGTTGATATTCCACTCCTCATCCATGCTGATATTGCCATCGGGGTCGCAATACTGCGTCGCAACCTGTCCGTTCGCGAACAGCTTGTCGATCCACTCCTTAGGCGCCACAAAGCGTCCCTCGCCGTGGGAAGCGGGATTTGTGTAAACGCCGCCCAGATCCGCGCCTTGGAGCCAAGGGGATTTATTGGTCACGACCTTGGTATAAGCCATCTTGGAGATATGCCTGCCTACAGTATTATAAGTCAGCGTGGGCGAATTTTCATTCTGTCCGGTGATACTGCCGTTCGGCACCAGTCCGAGTTTGATCAGCGCCTGGAAGCCGTTGCAGATTCCGAGGATCAGTCCGTCCCTGTTATTCAGAAGGTCGTTCACGGCGTCTTCGATCACTGCATTCCTGAAAGCCGTCGCGAAGAACTTGGCGCTACCGTCCGGCTCATCGCCTGCGGAGAAACCGCCGGGGAACATGATGATCTGCGCATGTTCGATTGCTTTAGCGTAAGCGTTCACACTCTCTCTGATATCCAGAGGGGAAAGATTTGTAAATACCTTTGTGATCGTCTTTGCACCCGCCGCCTCAAATGCCGCCGCGGTGTCATATTCGCAGTTCGTTCCCGGGAAAACGGGGATGAAGACGGTCGGCTGTGCGATCTTATGGCTGCAGACGCAGACGCTGCCTTTGTCATAGACCGGTGTTTCAATCTTCGTTGTTTCTTTGGATGCCTTGGTGGGGAATACCTTCTCCAGCGGAGCCTTCCAGGCTGCTACAGCCTCGGCTTCGGACACAGCTGAGCCGTGCCATGTAAATGCGGCTGCTCCATCTGCTACCGTGACGGTGCCTATGACCGTATAGTTATCCGGGATGCGATCCTCAAGGATCTCCTCACATCCGGGCTCCATTTCAAGGATGAGATCGCCGATCCTGTTCCTGAACAGGTGCTTGAGCGGAACTTCGTCGGTAAAAGCGACGCCGAATCCGTTTCCGAACGCCATCTTTGCGGCAGCCGGTGCAGCTCCGTAACAGTCAACTGCGTAAGCCGCTTTCACTTTTCCTTCTCTCATGAGCTCTGTGACATGCTCATAGATCGCGCAGACATCTGTGTAGACCGGGATATCGTACTCATCTCTCTCGATATCGATCTGAACCAGTTTATCGCCGGCTTTCTTGAGCTCGGGAGTGATCACATCGCCGATCTTAGCCACATCTACAGCGAAGGAGACCAGCGTCGGGGGAACGTCAATATCATTAAAAGTTCCGGACATACTGTCCTTGCCGCCGATACTGCCGATCCCGAAGCCCAGCTGCGCGTCATAGGCGCCCAGAAGAGCGGAGAAAGGCTGGCTCCAGCGGGCAGGGTCCTTGGACATTCTGCCAAAATATTCCTGGAAGGTGAGGTGAAGCTTCTTAATGTCGCCGCCGGCGGCAACAACTTTCGCGACTGACTCAGTCACTGCATATACCGCGCCGTGGTAAGGGCTCCAGGAGCTGAGGTAGGGATCGAAACCGTAGCTCATCATGGTCACAGTGTCGGTCTTTCCGCCCAGTACCGGGAGTTTGGCGACCATGGTCTGGGTCTCGGTCAGCTGGAACTTGCCGCCATAGGGCATATCTACCGTACCTGCGCCGATCGATGCGTCAAACATCTCGACAAGACCCTTCTGGGAGCAGGTGTTGAGATCAGAAAGCGCGTCTTTCATCGCTTTTTGGAAATCTTCACCGGTCAGATCGCGGTTTCTGCGGCCTGCGAAGTCTTCATTGATCTTGCTGCAGGCGAACTTATCGAGATAATTGTCTTCTTTGGAAGGCATGAGGACTTTGACGTCCGTCTCCTGATGGGCGCCGTTTGTGTCAAGGAAGGACCTGGCAATATCAACGACAGGTTTTCCTCTCCAATTCAGGACGAGCCTGGGCTCCTTTGTCACGACAGCCACGGGAGTTGCCTCAAGATTTTCCTCAGCAGCATAAGCCAGGAACTGTTCCTTATCTTCGGGAGCGACTACTACTGCCATTCTCTCCTGGGACTCGGAAATAGCGAGCTCAGTGCCGTCAAGCCCTTCATATTTCTTGGGTACAAGGTCAAGATTTACCGTAAGACCGTCTGCCAGCTCGCCGATCGCGACGGAAACGCCGCCTGCGCCAAAGTCGTTGCACTTCTTGATGAGGCTGGATACTTCAGGTCTTCTGAACAGTCTCTGCAGTTTTCTTTCTGTGGGAGCGTTGCCCTTCTGCACTTCTGCTCCGCAGTCTGTCAGGGACTGGTCGTTGTGAGCTTTGGAAGAGCCTGTCGCTCCGCCCATGCCGTCGCGTCCGGTGCGTCCGCCGAGAAGGACGATGATATCACCCGGATCGCTGTTCTCGCGCTTGACATTCTTTCTTGCTGCCGCGCCCATGACGGCGCCGATCTCCATGCGCTTTGCCACATAACCGGGGTGATAGATCTCCTTGACATGCCCGGTGGCAAGTCCGATCTGGTTGCCGTAGCTTGAATAGCCCTTTGCTGCGCCCAGGACCAGCTTCTTCTGAGGAAGCTTATTCTCCAGGGTCTGCGATACGGGCACTGTGGGATCAGAGGCTCCTGTCACGCGCATAGCCTGATATACATATCCTCTTCCGGAGAGGGGATCCCTGATCGCGCCGCCCAGGCATGTAGCAGCGCCGCCGAAAGGCTCAATTTCGGTGGGATGGTTGTGGGTCTCGTTTTTGAAGAAGACAAGCCATTCCTCAGTCTGAGGGCCGTTGCCGTAGTCCACTTCGACGGGGACCACTACTGAGCAGGCATTGTTCTCATCGGATTCTTCCTGGTCCGTGAGTTTTCCGTCCGCTTTGAGTTTCTTCATGCCCATGGTCGCGAGGTCCATCAGGCACACATATTTGTCTTCACGCCCCTTATAGAATTCTTCTCTCGTATCCAGGTAACTGAAGAAAGTGGGCTCAATGATATCCCTGTAATAGCCGTCTTCAAATTCCACATCGCGAAGCTCAGTAGAAAACGTGGTGTGGCGGCAGTGATCCGACCAGTAAGTGTCGAGAACGCGGATCTCTGTGATAGTAGGATCTCTGTGCTCCGTACCTGCAAAATACTCCTGAATAAACACAAAATCATCAAAAGTCATCGCAAGGCCCAGGGAACTGTACAGATTAAAAAGATCATCTCTTTTCATTGCTGTCATTCCGCTGAGTACTTCGACATCGTCAGGTTCCGGATAATCCATCTGCAGAGTCTGCGGCTTCTCCATACCGGTCTCGCGGGAGTCGACAGGGTTAATGCAATAGCGCTTGATCCTTTCGATCTCTTCCTCCGTGATATCGCCAAGCAGAATATAGGTCTCTGCGGTCCTGATCACAGGTTTCTCATTCTCATTCAGAAACTGGACACACTGTACAGCACTGTCCGCTCTCTGGTCAAACTGTCCGGGAAGCGCTTCAACGCTGAACACGTGACCGTTCTGAGGGATTTCAATTGTCTCTCTGTAGAGAATATCCACGGGCGGCTCAGAAAAAACAGTCCTGCACGCAGTTTCAAAAACTTCATCGGAGACATTCTCAACATCGTATCGGATCAGTTTCCGAACTCCGGTCAGCCCCTTAACCGCCAAAAAGCCTATGAATTCATCCTTAAGCTGCCTTGCTGCTACTGCGTAGGGCTCCTTTTTCTCAACATAGATCCGTCTGACTTTACTCATAGATCGCGTTCTCTCCTCCTATGGGGTGATATTTTGTACTTTGTCTCATGGAATTATAACATACGAATTCCAAATGTACATACATGGGTTATCCAATGATTCCTGAACTTCTTGTAAAATTTTCGTTGAATTTAGTTGAACATCCAAAGGTGTTGTGTTATACTCTCAAATGTTGACGGATCAAAGATCCTTCGAAAACCGCATAGGGGAATCATACAATGGCAGTATCACGGTCTCCAAAACCGTTCATGGGGGTTCGAATCCCTCTTCCCCTGCTCAGATTTATAAGCCTTCATCACTCGTTGATGAAGGCTTTTTTATGCCAAAAAATTGACACCATTGGCTCTGAGGTCAATGGTGTCATTGGTATCAATTGTCATATCCGGGTATCTGTTCAGATTCCCGCGATCCTTCTCACTACTGCTTCGTCCACAGGGAACGGAGGCATTTTGAGCTTTCCCTGGTTGCCGAGCACTTCTTCCACCGTCTGCTCGAGGATCTCGACCGGTACTTCGTCTCTTCCGCATGTAGTCACATAGTACTCTTCCAGCGCATCGATACTGTCAAAACCGGCAAGAGAAAGGATATGGGCTGCCTCAGCCTGATCCGCTTCTCTGAGATATCCTGCCAGGAAGTATCCGCAGGCCTTGCCGTGCGCCATGCGGGCGCTGTAGGTGAGCCTGTAGCTGAGCGCGTGAGGCATGGAAGTAGCCGTGTGCGCGATAGCCATGCCGGCCATGCAGGAAGCGTTTATCATGTTCCGGTAATCCTCCGCGTTCGCTTCTCTGCGCCCGAGCATCACGTCTTTGCTTCGCGCCCATGTCTTGATGCCGTACTCCGCACACATCCTGCTGAAGTCAGTGGCTTTGGAATGAATGTAGCTCTCATAGAGATGGCAGAGCGCGTCCATCGTCGTGTTCGCAAGGATCTGAGCAGGCGTGCCGGCGATGTATTTGCCGTCGATCAGCGCAAGGTCAGCGAAGATCTTGTGAGGGATGGATCCCTTCACATGCTTGTCATGCCTGGTCAAAACAGAGACAGCCGTAACCTCGGATCCCGTACCTGCGGTAGTGGGGATTTCAGCGATCGGCACTGTGCTGGTCTCCGCTTCCTTATCGTACATGTATTCCCAGCCCTTGTCAGGGTGCTGCATCATGAGAGCTATCGCTTTTGCAGCATCCATGGGCGAGCCGCCGCCGATTCCGATCACAAAATCCGCCTCTACTTTACAACCGACCTTTCTCGCGCGCATGATGGTCTCCACAGAAGGGTTCTCTTCCACTTCCGCGAATTCCACCCAGGATATGCCGTATTTCTCCAGAGCGGCCGTCACGTCGTCGAACGCGCCGCATCTCCTGGCGCTGCTCCTGCCTGTCACGATCAGCGCGCGGGTGCCCAGGGCAGCCAGTTCAGCTGCATGATTCAATACGCAGTTTTCTTCAGAATAAACTTTCACGGGCATGTAGAAATTCATCGCATGTCCTCCTTCGCGTCACTTGCTCTTTTCAGGTACATCAAATACCTTGGTAGTTCCGAATTTGGTCGTCTGTACTATGCCCTTGAGTCCGAATCCGGCGTCGACCAGGATCTGGGCCATCTCCTCGACGGAGATCGCTCCGGAAGCTTTAACTACGATCTCCGCGCCTCTCTCTTTGGTGTGATAGACAGCCAGTGAATCGAGGTTCGCGTTGTTATCGCCGAAGCACTTCGCCATTGGAGCAAACTCTCCGGGCGTATCTGTGGCGGAGAAGATAAATCTTGTTCCCTGGCTCTTGTAGCCGAGAAGTTCCACAAAAGCCTGGAAAATATCTTTATCTGTAATGATGCCGATGACTTTGTTATTGTCATCCACGACCGGAAGGACGGAGATCTCATTGTCGAGCATGGTCTGGGCGGCAACTTCTACAAAGACGTCCTCGGTGATGGTCTTGACATCTTTGATCATGATGTCGGAAACCTTGGTCTTGCTGAGAAGATAGTTGAGCTCATAAATGGAAAGAGCTGTGGTATTGGCGCCGCTCTTTTCTTCGACCAGCCCTCCGGTCACAAGGCCGATCAGCTTTCCCTGCTCATCCACGACGGGAAGGCGGTGAAAATGGTTCTTTCTCATGATCTCAACAGCTTTGGAGATCACTACGTCTTTTGTAATTGTGTAGGGGTCCCTGGTCATATGATCTTTAACGTACATATTGTATCCCTCCTGAATTCAAAGCTCGCGGAGCGAGCCGCTGTCTATACCCTGTCTTTATTTTGGTCATCCTCCGAGATAGGCCTTCTGCACTCTCTCGTCATTGGAAAGTTCTTCCCCTGTTCCCTCCAATGTGATCGTTCCTATCTCCAGTACATAAGCCCTGTCGGCAATAGCGAGCGCCCTCTTCGCGTTCTGTTCCACCAGCAGGATCGTCGTCCCTTTATCGTTGATCTCCTGAATGATATGGAAGATCTCAGAAACAAGAAGGGGGGACAATCCCATGGAAGGCTCATCGAGAAGGAGAATGGAGGGCTTTGCCATGAGAGACCTTCCCATAGCCAGCATCTGCTGCTCGCCGCCGGAAAGCGTTCCTGCCAGCTGCATCCTGCGCTCTTTGAGGCGGGGGAAGAGCTGATAGACTTCTTCCATATTCCCCATGATCCCGTCTTTGTCCTTGCGGAGATACGCGCCGAGTTTCAGATTCTCTTCAACTGTCTGGGCCGCGAATACTCTTCTGCCCTCGGGGACTTGTGCCAGTCCCATGCCGACGATTTTATTGGCAGGAGTTTTAGTCAATTCTGTATCATCGAGTTTGATGCTGCCTTCCGCGGCTTTTACAAGGCCGGAAATGGCATGCATGGTCGTAGTCTTACCGGCGCCGTTTGCGCCGATCATCGTCACGATCTCGCCGTCGCGTACCTCAAAGGAGATGCCCTTTATGGCTTCGATCATGCCGTATTTTACCTTAAGGTCTGTTACTTTTAGCATTTATTCCTCCACGTCGAAGCGCTTTGCGCGAAGACGCGCGAGGAGAATTCGCGAAGGCGAATGCTCCGATGCGATCCGTAAGGTTTGCGGCGCCTCGACGCAAACCTTACGAGTGAAAAATCAGCTCATCAGAGTGATTTTTCACTCTTCAATCTCCTAAATACGCTTTGATAACTTCGGGGTTGGACTGGATCTCTTCAGGTGTTCCCTGTGCCAGCATCATGCCGTAGTTAAGTACGGTGATCCTCTCGCAGATTCCCATGACCAGCTTCATGTCGTGCTCGATCAGAAGGATCGCGATCTTAAAGTGGTCGCGGACAAAGCGGATCATATCCATCAGTTCTGCCGTCTCCTGCGGGTTCATGCCGGCTGCGGGCTCGTCCAGAAGCAGGAGCTTAGGATTTGTAGCGAGCGCTCTCGCAATCTCAAGGCGTCTCTGGGCACCGTAAGGGAGATTGCTGGCCAGATAATCCGCATAACCGTCGAGTTCCATGATCTTGAGAAGATCTCTTGCTTTCTCGTCGATCTCTCTCTCACTCGCAAAGAACTTGGGAAGGCGAAGGATCGCCGTGATCGGAGAATAAGGAGTGACATTGTGGAAGCCGGTCTTTACATTGTCCAGGACGGTCAGATTGCCGAACAGACGGATATTCTGGAACGTCCTGGCAATGCCTGCCTTATTGATATCTACAACGCTCTTCCCTGCCGTATCCTTTCCGTCGAAGAATATTTTGCCTCTGGAAGGCTTATATACCTTTGTCAAAAGATTGAACACCGTGGTCTTACCGGCACCGTTGGGGCCGATCAGGCCCGCGATCTCACCGTCAAATACCTGGAGGTTAAGGTCGTTGACCGCGGTCAGACCGCCGAAGTCAATTCCCAGTTCCTGTACGTCGAGGACAGGAGTCTTCCCGTTTTCAGCCATATTCTCAGCCACTTCAGGCACCTCCTTTCGCTTTTCCCGCAAACAGGCTCTTCCATCTGGTCATCAGCCATTCGTTGTTTGTCACCAGCATGATCACGATCAGGACTACCGCGTAGATCAGCATTCTGTAATCCTGAAGCGAGCGGAGCAGCTCCGGAAGCAGGATCAGGACTACTGTCGAAATGATCGTGCCTGTCATGTTGCCGAGTCCGCCCAGAACGACATAGACGAGGATCAGGATGGACGTATTGAAATCAAATTTGTTGGGGACCAGTGTTGAGTAGTTTAACCCGTAGAGAGCTCCCGCAGCACCTGCCAGAGAAGCTGAGGTGACGAAAGCCAGCATCTTGGTCCTGGAGATCGGGATACCCACTGATTCCGCAGCGATACGGTTGTCTCTCGCCGCCATGATCGCCCTTCCGCTTCTGGAAAACATCAGATTATAGACGATCAGGAGCGCGATCAGTACGAGGACGATACCTACGGTGAAATTAGCTATTTTCTGTGTTCCGGTGGCACCCATGGGGCCGTTCAGCAGCATTTTGCCGCCGGGCTGCAGTTTAAATTTGCTTTCAACAAAACTGACGTGAAGTCCGTCACTATCCATTCCTATGTAAGCGTTCATCAGGATACTCTTGATGATCTGTCCGAAAGCGAGCGTCACGATGGCAAGATAGTCACCCTGAAGTGTCAGGACAGGTATTCCGATCACGAATCCGAACAGTCCTGCCAGTATAGCGCCGCAGACGATCGCCAGGATCAGTCTGGGAATTCCGGCAGTGACAGTACCTGCCAGTATGCCGGATACACAGATTCCGCAGAACGCGCCGACACTCATAAATCCGGCCTGGCCCAGGTTCAGCTCGCCGGAAACGCCTACATTGAGATTAAGGCCGATGGCGGCAACTACATAACAGGTAATCGGGACCAGAAGGCTGGTAAAGAGGCTGTTCAGGTTCCCGGTCTTCATGAGGATCTCAACGACTATGTACGCGATGATCACGATCGCAAAAGAGAGAAAGCGGCCTCTCTGTTTTTTGTCTCCCGGAAGGGAAAGCATGCTTTTCTTTTCTTTCATCTTTTCTCCCCCTTAGACCTTGACGTTGATCTTCTTACCGAGAAGACCTGTGGGCTTGACCATGAGGATCACGATCAGGACACCGAAAACAATGGCATCAGACAGCTGCGTAGAGATATAAGCCTTTGCGAAGATTTCAATGATGCCGAGAAGAAGTCCTCCGACAAAAGCACCGGGGATCGATCCGATACCGCCGAATACTGCTGCCGTAAATGCCTTGATACCGGGCATTGATCCCATAGTCGGATAGACCGACGGATATGTGGAAGCCAGCAGCACAGAGGCGATCGCGGCAAGACCGGAACCAATCGCGAAAGTAATTGAAATGATCATATTTACATTGATGCCCATCAGCATAGACGCGCCCTTATCTTCGGAACATGCGCGCATCGCGCTTCCGGTCTTCGTTTTGTTGATGAAGAGTGTGAGGCAGACCATAACCACAATACAGGTCATGATAGTGATCAATGTGAGATAGGACACGGTCGCGGAACCGAGAGAAATGCCTCCCGTACTGATCACGGAAGGAAACACCTTGCTTGAAGATGACCAGAGAAGCTGCGCGCCGTTCTGAAGGAAATAGCTCACGCCGATCGCGGTAATCAGGACAGCGAGGCTGGGAGCCTGTCTCAGCGGCTTATAGGCCAGTCTCTCGATCACTACGCCCAAACATGTGCATACTGCTGCGGCTGCCAGTACAGCCAGAGGAAGCGGTAATGAGAATTTGGTAATAGCAAAGAACGCGATATAGGCCCCGACCATAATGATGTCGCCGTGTGCGAAATTGAGCATCTTGGCAATGCCGTACACCATCGTGTAGCCGAGCGCGATGATCGCGTATACACTGCCGAGCCCCAATCCGTTGATCAAATAGGATAGAAACTGCATGTCTGTCTTCCTCTCTTCTATCTGAGATACTATATCTGAGGTAAAAACAGGAAGCCCGCACGGAGGCGGGCTTTAGCCTGTTTACAATCTGAAATACCTTCACAAAAAACAATTAGTCTTCAACACCTACGTAAACGCCGTTCTGGATCACAACAGCCTTGGGGGACTTTGTGACTTCGCCGTTTGCGTTCCATGTCATTTCAGAGCCTGTAAGGCCGCTGAATGTCATAGATGTGAACTGCTCGACGAGCTTAGCGCAAATGTCCTGGGAGCTCATGTCAGCTGTGACACCTGCCGCCTCGCATGCCTGCGCGATCGCATAAATGCAGTCATAAGAGTCAGCTGCGAACTGGTTCGGGACCTCTCCGAATTTCTCTTTGTACTTATTTACGAAGTTGACTGTAAGCTCATCGGTAGCATCTGCTGAGAAAGGAGTAAGCAGGTAGACGCCTTCTGCAAGAGAAGTATCGAAGCCTTCCAGACCGAGAATTCCGTCCATACCGTCAACGCCGAAGAATGTAGGCTTGTAGCCCATTCCGTTCGCCTGTGTGAGGATCAGGGAAGCGGGATCATAGTAGATCGGCAGGAAAAGGACGTCAGCGCCGGCTTCCTGAGCTTTTCCGAGCTGTACAGTGAAGTCCTGTGCGTTGGAATCATCAAATGTTCCCTCATAGACGACCTCGAGATTCTTGGTGGCTGCCTCTGCCACGAATGTGTCGTGGATACCCTTGGAATAGTTGTCATCGTTCTTATAGATGATACCGACCTTGGTTCCGAGATCAGTGTGTGCGGAGATGTAGTCAGCACTTGCAATTCCCTGGTTGGGGTCTGTGAAGCACATCTGGAAGACATTTCCGAAAGCGCCGGAAAGGTTGTCAGGATCCGCGAAGATGACGGCGGGGTTAGATCCGGAAGGGGTGATCGCGAAGATCTTGTCCTCTGCATAGGAAGGGGAAACCGCTGCGCCGGGTGTGGAAGTAACAGTTGCGAGAGAAACCTGCATACCCCAGTCCTTGAGAACGCCGTAAGCAGTGACTGCCTTCTCGGGATCGTGCGCGTCGTCCTGCATATTAAGCTCAAACTGAATTCCGCCCTTGGCATTGACTTCTTCGACAGCGATCTCAGCAGCATTCTTGACTGCCTGTCCGTAAACAGCTGCGGGGCCTGTCAGAGGGCCGGAGCCGCCGATCTTGATCTTAGCGCCTGTATCTGCGCTCTGTGCATCATCGGCCGCCGCACCGTTGTCAGCAGGTGCGCTCTCCTCAGTTGCTGCGCCATTGTCAGCAGGTGCTGAGCTGCTTGCGCTGCTTGAGCCGCCGCATGCCGTCATAGCTGCTGCCATACATACGGACATAGCTACTGCAAGACTGGTTTTAAAGAGTTTTTTCATAATATCTATCCTCCCTTATGAATAGTTTGGCTTTATAAATCGCCAATGAAGTAATTATAAAATTTTCATTACTTCATTGCAATAGCGTTTCAAAGCATTATTTAAATAAAATACAACTCAAAGGTAAACTTCATTCATGTCCGGAAGCCGCCAGATAAGCTGCGGATTGTTTAAGATAGAATTCTATGTTCTCCATGTTGCTGTCAAGATCCTCTTTTGTAACTTTGCGCACTACTCTGGCGGGGCTGCCCACCGCCACGCTGTTGTCAGGTATCACTGTGCCGCCGGTGACCAGAGCTCCCGCCCCGATCACACAATTCTTGCCGATCACCGCGCCGTTCATAACAGTTGCGTGCATGCCGATCAGGGAATTGTCTCCGACCGTGCAGCCGTGCAGAAGAGCCAGATGTCCTACCGAAACATTCTTGCCGACTATAGTCGGAAGTCCTTTATGGGTGTGGATCACACAGTTGTCCTGAATATTTGAACCCTCTCCCACTACGATCCTGTCATCATCTCCCCTTAGGACAGCATTGAACCATACACTGCTGTTTTTTTCCAAGGTCACATCGCCGATCACTCTGGCTCCTTCTGCGATAAAAACCGATTTGTCTATATAACCCATCCTCAGTCCTCCTTACTGATCAGTCTCATTATGAAGCATCAGAATTGATCGAATCCTGCCTATTGACCGCCCTCCGAGATCAATGATGCCTGAGCGCATATGATATGTTATTATAACTAATGGATTGAAATACATCAAATTCCCCTATGGAGACTACTGCGGGAGGAAAGCGTGAATTATGTACAATTGCCCTAATTGCAGCGGGAATCTGAGTTTTGACATAGCTTCGCAGAAGCTAATGTGCGACTATTGCAAGACACAGCTTGACCCCTATGAATACCAGAAGACCCAAGACGCCGGGGAAAGTGACATGTTCGGCGTCACTGTCTTTACCTGTCCCCAGTGCGGCGGCGAGATCATGACGACGAACGTCACTGCGGCCGGTTTCTGCACTTACTGCGGCGCATCCACGATCCTGGACAGCAGGATGAGCAGCGAGAAGCGTCCGACACACATCATTCCATTCACTCATACCAAGGAAGACTGCAGGAAATCCTATTCTTCGCTCGTCAGGAAAGCTCTGTTCGCGCCTCGTGAGTTAAGGGACCCGGAGTTCCTTGACAGGTTCCGCGGAATCTATATTCCCTATTGGGTCTACAACTACTCATTTAACGGCAATATGGATCTGACAGGAACTAAGTCCTTCCGCAGAGGTGATTACATGATCACCGAGCACTACAGGCTGTCCGGTGAGGTCGACGCCGGTTACAGGGGACTCACACATGACGCATCCTCTTCCTTCGATGACAATGTCGCCGCCGCGATCGCGCCTTTTGAAGCCGCCAAAATGCAGCCTTTTACGCCCTCAATCCTCTGCGGTTTTTACGCTGACGCTCCGGACGTGGACAGTGCGGTATACGAGGAAGACATACTGGATGTCATTTCCGAGGATTCGATCAGCAGGCTCTCGGGCGTCCCCGTCTACCGCAATGCGGGCGCTTCAATGCCGTCTGCTGAAGACTTCAAAGAGAAACTGCGAGGCTCTTCTTTGCTTATAAATGAAGAGAAACCTGTGTGCGCTTACCTTCCCGTCTGGTTCCTGACTTACAGAAATAAAGACCGCGTCGCGTACGCGGTCATGAACGGAAGCACCGGGAAACTTACAGCTGACCTGCCCGTTGACACCCGCAAGTATCTGCTGGGAAGCATTCTTCTGGCAGTACCTCTTTTCGCAGTACTGGCGTTTTTATTTACTTTGACCGGCCAGATGGTCCTGACTGCTTCCTCGGTGCTGGCTCTGATCAGCATGGTCCTTTACGGAACAGAGATCGCTGCGATCTCAAACAAAGATTCCCGCGCCGGGGACAAAGGCTTCCGGTCAGGTTCCGATACAGATACACCTGTACGGACAGGCTCCGGGACTAAAAAGAAGAATTCACCCGGATCCATAGTAAAAAAAGCGGCGGGTATGTTGTGGACTCTCGTGATCATCATCCTGTTCCTTTTCAATTTTCTGTCCGGTTCCTTCCCTGTTACTGATATAGGATTCACCGGATATAAGATCTATGGAGGTATTTCCCTGGCAGCTCTGCTGGGACTGTTAATATACGCATTTACTGCTGCCAAGACTGAAATGGCAAGAAAGAACCTTTTCCTGCACTCTCTCGGTGCCATCCTTGCCGTGATCGCCTCGGGTGTGATCCTGATTTGGAATCCGGTCAGCGACCTCTGGTTCTACGGCGGGGCGATCCTTTCGGCGGTCGGCGTATGCCTTACATTTATGGGGATCATCGGCAAATACAATATTTTGGCGACCAGGCCTCTCCCCACATTCTATGACAGAAAAGGAGGAAACGACCGTGCGAAATAAAAACCTGAGTCAAGTATTATCGTGCCTGATCCTCTCCATGGTGATCGTCAGCCTGAGCACTCTGACTGTCCGCGCCGACGGATCCTTCTTCGTATACACCAACCCGCAGACAGGATATTCCATCTATATCGACGACGGGGAAGACCTTCTCACGGAATCCGAAGAAGCCGCCCTGATCGAAGACATGAAGCCTGTTACCGAATTCGGGAATGCCGGATTTATTAGCTGCGAGAATAATGATCAATCTACTTCCTCCTATTCCTCACAGAAGTACGCTGCCCTGTTCGGCACTGAAAGCGGCTCGCTCCTCGTGATCGACATGGGAATGCGTGAATTCTATATTAAGAATAATGGGGAAATCAGCAAGGTCATAACCAACGCGTATTCAAATACGATCTCAGACAATATTTACCGTTACGCTGCACGAGGTGAGTACTATAAGTGCGCTTCATCCTGTTTCGAACAGATCTATACACTTTTGTCGGGCGGCAGAATTGCCCAGCCTATGCGCTATATCAGCGCGGCACTTCTGGCGCTGATCCTCGGGCTCCTCATAAACTATCTTCTTGTGCGTGCTCTCTCGACTCCCAAAAAGGCAGGTGCGGCAGAGGTCATCGACGCGGCCAAGGTGGACTTCATTCTCAGACATCCCACCGCCAATCTCGACCATACGACCAGAGTCTACAGTCCTGTCCGGTCTTCCGGGGGAAGCGGCGGCGGCAGCCGCGGAGGCGGCGGAGGCGGCGGACACAGCGGCGGAAGCGGCGGCGGACACCGGTTCTGACTATTACGGCGTAATTGAAAAAGGCGGCACTCAGCGGTGCCGCCTTTTTTTCGTGTTAATTCCAGCTAAAACTCTTTGTCTCAGCATTCTGCCAGATACTCTGAAAGCTGCCCGATCCCTCTGATCGGGATCAGTTTCATATTATCCGGCACTTTGATACCTTTCGCGCTCGAGGCCGGCAGAATACAGCTGTGGAAACCGAGCTTGGCCGCCTCCTGCACTCTGTTTTCAGCCATGGATACGGATCTTACTTCTCCTGAAAGCCCTACCTCACCAAATACGATCAGATCATCCGGAACTGCTGTGTTCCTGAATCCGGACAGGATTGCCATTACAATTCCAAGATCCAGCGCAGGTTCTGTCTGCCGGATTCCACCGGCCAGATTTATATACGCGTCATATTGGGACAACGGGATATTCATCCTCTTTTCCAATACTGCCATCAGTACACTCACTCTGTTTGCATCTGTACCTGTGGACTGTCTCCTGGGATAACCGAAACTGGTAGGTACGACCAGGGCCTGAACTTCTGTGAGGACCGGCCTGGTCCCTTCCATGGAACAGGTCACAACGGATCCGCTCGCGCCCAGCGGCCGCCCGCTCAGCATATATTCTGAAGGGTTGAGGACTTCCACCAGTCCTTCTTTTCTCATCTCGAAGATCCCTATCTCGTTTGTGGAACCGAATCGGTTTTTAACGCCTCTCAGGATCCTGTAAGAAGCATAACGGTCTCCTTCAAAATAGAGAACGGTATCCACCATATGCTCCAGTACACGGGGGCCTGCCACTGTTCCTTCCTTGGTCACATGCCCGACAATAAAGAAAGTGATCCCCATCTCTTTGGCAAGCCTCAGGAGCACAGCCGTTGTCTCGCGTACCTGGGAGACGCTGCCCGGCGCGGAAGCTACTTCGTCGCTGTACATGGTCTGGATGGAATCGATCACCACTGCCTGCGGCTTGTCCCTTGAGACCAGTTCCGTAATGATCTCAAGATTCGTCTCGCACAGGAACTTCAGGGAATCAGGCGCTCCGCCGATCCGCGAAGCCCTGAGTTTGATCTGTCTCAGGGATTCCTCTCCCGAAATATACAGGACTTTAATTCCTCCCCTCGCCATAAAACAGGAAGTCTGCAGAAGGATCGTGGATTTACCGATCCCGGGGTCTCCGCCGACCAGGACCAGTGAACCTGCTACCGCGCCGCCGCCGAGAACGCGGTCCAGCTCTCCGAAGCCGGTAGAAAAACGGGTCTCCTCCGCTTCTTCTACACAAGACAGGGAGATCGGTCTTATGCTGTGGTTGTTTCCGCCCAGGGCAAACCCCGAAGCTGCAGAAGAAATGCCCCTCTGCGCACCCGCGGACGCCTTTGCCGGGGTGATCCGTACAGGCTCCTCGACCATCGTATTCCAAGCCTTACAGGCAGGACACTGTCCTGCCCATTTGGCTGACTCATATCCGCACTCCTGGCAAAAGAATGCCGTTTTTCTCTTATTCCCTGCCATCGAATACTACATTTCCTCCTCTGAAACCTGCGGTAACGATCTGTCCGGGCCGGATCTCCTCCGCAAGAAGCTTTTCGGAAAGGGCGTCTTCAATGACTTTCTGGATCGCTCTCTTGAGCGGGCGCGCGCCCATCTTGGGGTCTGCGTATTCTTTCACTATATGCTTCTTGAGAGAAGGGGTGATCCTGAGCTTGATGCCCAGCTGCTTGTCCGCGCGGCGGATCAGGTCTTCGCAGAGAAGCGAACAGATCCTGTTCATTTCATCGTCACTCAGAGAATGGAATACTAGTATCTCATCTATTCGGTTGATGAATTCCGGGCGGAACATCTTCTTTACTTCTTCCATGACGCCGGAGCGCATCTTCTCGTAGGACTGCTCCGCAGTAGGCTTGTCGGCAAATCCGAGTGTCTTGGGCTCTATGATCCTCTGAGCGCCGACATTTGACGTCATGATGATCACAGTATTCTTAAAGTTAACTTTATGCCCCTTGGAATCGGTTATATGACCTTCATCGAGAATTTGAAGGAGCACATTGAATACATCCCTGTGCGCTTTTTCGATCTCATCGAAGAGTATGACACTGTAAGGGTGGCGCCTGACTTTCTCAGAGAGCTGTCCGCCCTCCTCGTAACCTACATAACCGGGCGCCGAACCTATGATCTTGGAAACGGCATACTGCTCCATGTACTCGGACATATCGACACGGATCATGTCCTGATCCGATCCGAACATCACTTCTGCCAGCGCTTTGGAGAGTTCTGTTTTACCGACGCCGGTGGGGCCGAGGAACAGGAAGGAACCGATCGGCCTGCCGGGATCCTGAAGACCTACTCTGCCTCTGCGTATTGCCTTCGCTACAGCGTGGACAGCATCTTCCTGGCCGATCACTCTCTTGTGCAGCTCATCTTCCAGTCTGAGAAGTCTTGCGCTCTCCTTCTCAGTGAGCCTGCTGACAGGGACCTTGGACCACATAGACACCACTTCGGCCACATCGGATTCCCTGACCTGAGGCAGCGCGGAGGACTGCTTTCTCTCCTGCCGTTTTCTTGCCGCCTGCAGTTTTTTAACAAGTTCTTCCTGATGGACCCTGAGCTGCTTGGCGTCTTCAATTCTTCCTTCTGAGAGAGCGGCTGCCATGAGCTTGTCGGCAGACGCGATCTCATCCTGGATCTTCCTGAATGAGTTTTCCTGAGAGGTTCCTGCGCCGCGGAGTCGAACAGCAGCACACGCTTCGTCAATGACGTCGATCGCCTTGTCGGGGAGATTTCTGTCATTTATATATCTCTCCGAGAGGTCCACCGCGGCACGGATGGCCTCATCAGTTACGACCACATTGTGGTGTTTCTCGTAAGCTCCGACAACGCCGTGCAGGATCTCCTCCGCTTCTTCTATCGTGGGTTCCTCGACCTGAACGGGCTGAAAACGCCTCTCAAGAGCGGCATCCTTCTCAACATATTTGTGATACTCATTCAGCGTTGTAGCGCCGATGAGCTGGATCTCTCCTCTGGCCAGGGACGGCTTAAGGATGTTGGAGGCATCGATCGCGCCTTCCGCGCCTCCTGCCCCGATAAGTGTGTGCATTTCATCCACAAACAGGATGATATTGCCGGATTCGATGACCTCAGCGATCACCCTCTTGATCCGCTCCTCAAATTCTCCTCTGTACTTGGAACCGGCAACCATTCCGGAGAGGTCCATCGTAAGAAGTCTCTTATTCTTTACCGTGGCAGGCACATCGCCGCCCACGATCCTCTGCGCGAGTCCTTCGACTATCGCAGTCTTGCCGACGCCGGGCTCTCCGACCAGGCAGGGATTATTCTTGGTCCTGCGGCTCAGGATCTGGATCACCCTGCTGATCTCAGTCTCTCTCCCGATCACCGGATCGAGCTTTCCTTCTCTCGCCAGTTTTGTCAGGTCCCTGCTGTACTGCGGAAGGATCCTCTGATTCTGGGAATCCGCTGAAGTCTCTCCGCCCTGCAGATCATCTTTGTGGGCTGCGGGATCCTCGCCTATTGCTGCCAGAGTTTCAAAATACAGCTTAGCCGGGTTGATCCCAAGCGTCTCGATCAGTTTGAGCGCAATGTTCTCCCCTTCAGTGATGATAGCAAGGAGCAGATGTTCTGTACCCACCTGGTCTGAATGAAAGCGCTCGGCGAGGTTTCCGGCTATCCGCATGATCTTCTGGCATCTTGGAGAGAATCCCTCGTGGTCAAGAAGAGCCAGATTCGCAGATTTGATATTGAGCTGCGAGATCATGTCGTTAAGCCTCTCCAGGGTGCAGTTATTGTCGCGCAGCACCTTGGACGCAACGCCGTCCGGCTCCGCTATCAAACCCAGCAGAAGATGTTCAGTACCTGTATAATTCTGTTTGTTGTGTCTGGATGCGCTCTTGGCGAGGCGTATAGCCTCCTGCGCGCTTTTCGTATAGTTTTCTCTCATTGATTGTCAATCCTTACACCGTCATATTCGTCATAAATGCGGTCAACAAGCATCAGCATGTCCTGCTTGCTCAATCCCCGGCACCTGGCCTCGGCTAGGAGGATCCTCATGTCCTTCTCAACATGACGCAGGGCTCTTTCCCGGTTTCTTTCGGTAACAGAGATAAAGGCGCCGCGTCGTCTGTCAACTTTTACGAATCCTTCCTGTCTCAGGATCGTATAAGCTTTATTGACAGTATGCATATTGATCCCGATCTCATCCGCCATCTGCCTTACTGACGGAAGCACTTCCCCATCTGAAAGCCTTGATGTTGCGATCGCCAATATGATCTGGTTGCACAGCTGCTGATAAATAGCCTCGTCACTGCTGAAATCAATTTCGATCAGCATAATATCACCTTCCTTTTAAAAACGTTTTTTCGTACATTTCCGAGGTGCCGGACAATTACCAAAATCCACCTGTTATACTTATGATATAACAGGTGGATTTATATGTCAAGTTTCGCTGTTGTTATGCAGTGCTGACCGAACAGTAACGATTATTTTTTGTTGCGGGTGTTGCTGATAAAGGAATATTCCATATCGTCGTCATCTTCGAAGAGGGAATCGGAGAGATCGTCTCCATCAGAGAAATCAGCCTCTTCCTCCTTGTAAGATACATTTTTCATGACACGCTGCATGGAAAGCCTTCCTCTCTCGCTTCCGGCTGTATCAGCACCCTGATCGGAATAGTCACCGTCCTCGTCGTCGGGATCCTCTTCTTCTTCAGGTTCTTCCTCTCTGGGGAGAAGATCGATATCTTCAGGGTATTCCTTAAATTCATCGAATTCATGCTCGTCAGGCTCATCGTCATAGTCGTCGAAGTCTTCACCTTCATCTTCCGCATCTTCGGAGGAGTCCGTTCCAAACATTTTCTTCAGAAAGCCGAAGAATCCGCCTTTTGAAGAAGAACGCGACCTGCTTCCCTTAGGCTCGTCAGCATCTTCCTCCTCGACATCATCATCTTCGTAGTCTTCATCTTCGTAATCGTCGTCTTCGTAATCATCGTCCGAGTCTTCATATTCGTCTGTGTCCTCATCTTCATAGTCCTCATCCTCATAGTCCTCGTCCGAATAATCCTCTTCTTCGGAAATCTCTTCTTCGGGAACCTCTTCTTCCTGCTCCGCTTCTTCGGAGCTCTCAGGCTCTGAATCATCGTCAGCGCCGGATGATACCGCTTTAAGCGGCGATTTCACGTCACTTTTTTCTCCCTCGGCGGCCTGGACAGGCGCAGTGTCTGCCTTATCACCTTCATCTGAAATATTCTTCTCATACTGAGCCGTCGTAGCTGCAATAGCCGCCTCGATCTCTTCTGTGGGAATCTCCGTGATCTCCGGTTCGGAAGACACATCCATTGTAATTGTGGAATCAGGAGTATTCACAGGCTTCTCTTCGGATTCCTTTTCAACGAGGTCTGCCGGGTCTTTCTCCTCCCCCGATTCATCAGATTCAGAAGACTCTTCATCTTCGGAATCCTCGTCTTCGGAAACTTCATCTTCATCGTCGTCGAAATAGTACTCGTCGTCGCTGTCGTCGCCGTCATCATCATATCCTGATGCCGCTGCTTCCAGGGCTCTGCCTCTGGTAGTCTTGGATCTGCCGTCGCGAATGGATTTGAGAAGGAAGAGCACAAATGCCGCCAGCGCTATTGCGAGAATGCCAAAGAGGATCGCGAGCGTTCTCCAGATGCCTGCAACTCCCCCTGTCTGGGCCGCAGTACCACCCTGCCCCTGAATATCTGAGACTTTCCATTTGCTTCCGTTATCATCATTGTGGACATACCACTCACCGCTGCCGCTTTCATCAGTGTCGTAACTGACGCTGAACTTGGCATTGGGATCTTTAGTGGCGTCATATTCGCCGTCCGGGGTCTGTGCGGGAGCAGTCTGTGTCGCAGCAGCCGCAGCTTCCTGAGTAGACTGATCCTGGCCGGCAGGCTCCTCCTGAGGCTCCTGCTCAGGTTCTTCCGGTTCTTCTTCCGGCTCAGCTTCCTGTGTCTGTTCATTTTCAGGCTGGCCGCTGTTTATTGCCGCGAGTTCCTCGTCGCTTGCTTCGATCAGGTCACTCCTGACATAGCCCGTATTTCCGTTTTCAAGCTGAATATAGTACCATACATACCCGTCTGCGGATTGCACGGCATCAAGGATCGTGACCTCTTCACCTTCCTGCAGGCTTCCGATCGCTCCTGCCTCTCTGGACGCGTCGTTTCTGATCATGATATCGTCTGTGACCGCCCTTGCCGCTGACACCTCGATCGGCACAGTCAGTGAGCTGACTGCAATAAACGCGCTGATTCCTGCAGCTGTCAGTATTTTGCCGAACTTCCTACTCCATTTGCTCATGATATTCTCCATTCCGAGTTTAAAGACCCGCTATGCGGTGCTCTTCTTTCTGATCCTCACATGCGCCGGCCGATGACTCTTTTTTGATTCTTTACTGTTCGTCACTGAGCAGCATCTATTGCCTTGCCGATGTCATGTCTCATATATTCGCCGTCAAAGTGAACCCATTCCGTTGCTTTATAAGCATTGGCTCTTGCCTCGAGAAGTGTCTTCCCCAGAGCTGTGATCCCGAGAACGCGTCCACCGCTGGTAACGGTCTCCCCGTTCTCATTAAATTTAGTACCCGCATGGAAGCAGTAATATCCTTCCTTGCCGTCAAAGTTATCAAGTCCTGTGATCACTTTTCCCTTCTCGTAGCTTCCGGGATAGCCTCCCGACGCGATGACAACACAGACTGCCGCGTTGTCCTCAAACTGAAGGTCGACCTGATCCAGAGTTCCGTCAATACAGGCCTGCATTACATCGATGATATCCGATTTCATTCTGGGCAGGACTACCTGCGTCTCAGGGTCACCGAAACGTGTATTGTATTCCAGCACCCTCGGTCCGTCAGCCGTGAGCATGAGGCCAAAATAGAGAACTCCTCTGAAAGGCCTGCCTTCCGCAGACATGGCATCCATCGTCTTCTGATAGATGTGTTCTCTGCAATACGCATCGACTTCCTCAGTATAGAAAGGGCTGGGGGAGAACGTACCCATGCCTCCCGTATTGAGGCCGGTATCGCCATCGCCCGCTCTCTTGTGATCCTGGGAGCTGCTCATGAGCTTATAGTGTTTTCCGTCAGCGAAAGCAAGTACCGACACCTCGCGTCCGGTCATAAACTCTTCGATGACGATCTTGCTTCCCGCGTCGCCGAATTTCTTATCCATCATCAGCTCCGCTACACCAGCCCTGGCCTCCTCGAGAGTATTACAGATCAGAACACCTTTTCCGAGAGCCAGGCCCGATGCCTTGAGAACGATCGGCATCTTAGCGGTTTCCAGGTAAGCGAGCGCTTTTTCAGGATCGTCAAAGATCTCATAAGCAGCAGTCGGGATCCCGTATTTTTTCATGAGATCCTTGGAGAAAGCTTTGCTTCCTTCTATGACAGCCGCGTTCATAGGCGTTCCGAAGATCCTGAGTCCTTTCGCCTCAAATGCGTCGACAATGCCCGCGCAGAGCGGGTCATCCATACTGCACACAGTGAGGTCGATCTCCTCGCGTGCGGCAAAATCCGTGAGAGAATCGAAATCCATCGTTCCGATCGGAACGCACTGCGCGATTTTAGCTATTCCCGCGTTGCCGGGCGCGCAGTACAGTTTATCCACATGCCGGCTTCTCCTGAGAGCCTCCGCGATCGCGTGCTCCCTTCCGCCGCCTCCAACCAGTAATACTTTCATTGGCACACCTCTTTTCTGAAATCTATCCTGAAACCTGTCTGTATACGACTCCGGTCATTTCCCGCTGATATGGGTGATCCCTTTTTCATCAATCGTTACTCTTCCCTGGGCTATAAGGGAGATTGCTCCGGGAAGAAGGATCCACTCAGCTTCTTCCATTACGCGTCTCTGCAGGATCTGGGGCGTATCGCCTTCTTTCACCTCGACTGCTTTCTGCAGAAGGATAGGACCGTGGTCGAGATCCTCGTCAACGAAGTGGACAGTGGCCCCTGTGACCTTTACTCCTCTCTCAAGCACCTTCTCATGAACATGAAGGCCGTAATACCCCTTTCCGCAAAAAGAAGGAATCAGAGCAGGATGGATATTGATTATCTTCCCTCTGAAAGCATTTATCACACAGGCCGGCACAGCGACCATAAATCCCGCGAGGACGATCAGGTCGGGATCTGCTTCCTTAAGGCATGCGAGAAGCGCTTCGTTGAACTCTTCCCTGTTTCCGTAGTCTTTTGGAGATACACAGATTCCTTCAATCCCGGCCTTCTGCGCACGGGTCAGTGCGTAAGCGTTCTTGTTATTGCTGATCACGCGGACGATCTGCGCATTCTCGATCTTTCCGCTCGCGATCGCGTCTATGATCGCCTGAAGATTCGTTCCTCCTCCCGAAACGCAGACGGCTACTCTCAGCATAATTCAACTCCCTTCTGAGCGCCGCTTTCGGTCTCACCGATCACATAAGCGTCTTCGCCTGCTGCTTTAAGAGCTTCGACTGCCTTTTCGGCGTCAGCAGCGTCCAGGGCGAGCACCATTCCGATTCCCATATTAAATGTATTGTACATGATTTTTTCGTCGATCTCTCCTTTTTTCTGCATCAGAGTGAAGATCGGGAGAATCGGGTAGCTGTCCTTGCGGACTTTCGCAACAATACCCTCGGGGAGCATTCTCGGTATATTCTCGTAGAAACCGCCTCCTGTGATATGGCTGCAGCCCTTTACCGTGATCCCTGCGTCCTTAACGGCGCGAAGAGCTTTCACATAGATCTTTGTAGGTGTCAAAAGGGCTTCGCCCAGCGTTGATCCCAGTTCGGGATAGAACCTCTTGAGATTGGTCTCATTTACATCAAATACCTTTCTCACGAGAGAGAATCCGTTGCTGTGCACGCCTGAAGAAGCGATTCCCACAAGCTTGTCTCCGGGCTTAATATTCTCGCCTGTGATGAGGTCCTTCTCATCCGCAACTCCGACCGCGAACCCTGCGAGATCATACTCATCCACGGGATAGAAGCCGGGCATCTCTGCCGTCTCTCCTCCGATCAGGGCTGCTCCGGCCTGAATACAGCCTTCGCAGACGCCGCTCACGATGCTCGCGATCTTCTCGGGTTCGTTCTTGCCGCATGCGATATAGTCCAGGAAATAGAGGGGTTCGCCTCCTGCGCACGCCACGTCGTTGACGCACATAGCCACGCAGTCGATCCCGACAGTATTATGTTTATTTGTAAGAAATGCGATCTTGAGTTTTGTTCCTACACCATCCGTACCGGAAAGGAGTATCGGCTTCTCCATACCCTTGATCTTCTCAAGTGAAAACGCCCCTGAAAAGCCGCCGAGGCCGCCGATCACTTCGGGGCGCATTGTGCGTTTGACATGTTCCTTCATAAGTTCCACGCTGCGATAGCCTGCCTCAATGTCGACACCGGAACTCTTATAATCCAATCCCATCTGCTGATTCTCCTTATTCAAATCGGGCCCGCAGAGCGGGCCGCTGCGCCGCGTTCAGACCTTTGGGTCTGCCGCATGTGGACAATTAGTCCTTCTTGTAGTTCTTGTACCCTTTCTCCTGAAGGCGGGCGTCCTTGGCTTCAACTTCTCCGGCCATATTTGCGCTGTAATCTTTCAGGCGCGCGAGCAGGTCCGGGTCAGAGACAGCAAGGATCTTGGCTGCCAGGATCCCCGCGTTTTTTCCTCCGCCGATCGCCACTGTCGCGACCGGGATACCGGAGGGCATCTGCACTATGGAATAAAGGGAGTCTCTTCCTCCGAGCGAGGTGGTGTGCATCGGGATGCCGATCACAGGCATGGGGAAAAGAGCCGCGCACATTCCGGGCAGATGAGCTGCCATTCCTGCTCCCGCGATGATCACTTTGATCCCTCTCTCTTCTGCTCCCTTTGCCCACTTGAAAAACAGGTCCGGTTCTCTGTGAGCGGAAATAATATGCATTTCATAACTTATGCCAAACTCATCGAGGATATCTGCCGCTTTGCTCATAACAGACAGATCCGAATCACTTCCCATTACAATTCCAACTTGTGCCATAATTCCTCCTTAGCAGCTGTGCCCGTTGTCAGGACACCAAAACAGATGCCTGTTTCGTTCAGGCATTCTTCCATGCTATAGTTTATCGAAAACAGTTCTTCTGTGCAACATGTAATAAAGCGTACAAGTCACACTTTGGTGCCGGTTTTTTCCAGAGGTCCGTTAAGAATCCCGGTGCCTTCCAGCACGAATCTGCCGTCCCTGAGGATCTCGGTCCTGTTTCCGTCGGCCTTTACAGCCGTCAATTCCCCCAGTTCCTCATAGGGAATCGTTATATCTGTATGACATCCGAAATACGCCTTCCCGGGATCACTTTTTCTCAGAATTGATACGGAATTGTCCTTTGCAACGATCTCTTTTCCGTCCGGATTGCAGGTGCGGTTGTCTTCATCCCTGCAGTAACAGGTATCTCCGACCGCGAAATGCGGCCCCGTCTTCTCCGCGATCAGAATGGGGAGACGATCACAGATTCCATATTTTGACGCTGCAGCATAAGCAGTGGTATTGGTACCGATCGCGCACTCTCCCATGGGAAGACGTTCCCGGTTATGCAGGATATTTTTCCTTACATATGCCCGGTTCTCCTCCTCGCTGTCGAAATTGCGGCAGCTGTAATCAGCAACTCTGCCCTCCTCAAAGCGGATCTCAAGATCTTTGAAGAGCAGGCCTTCCAGATAGACGCTCTTTACATGGAGAATTCCGTTCGTACCTTCCAGTACCGGAGTAGTGAATACCTCTCCCACCGGAATGTTGACATCTGCCGTACAGTTCTCAAAATTTGTCTCTGCAGAAGGATCCTCAGGCTCAAGCAGTTTTATCGTGAGCTGTGTCCGGTTCGCGCCGCGTCCGCGGACTTCTATGCGGGACGCTGTGTTCAGAACGTCGATCATTTTTCCCTGCACCCTCTCATAGAGCGCGCTGTCAAGCGTATTGATCCGGATCACTGCGTCAAAGATCTCTGCGTATTCTTCTTCGTTTTCTGCTATTGCAGGAAGCGGAAAGTCAATGATCGTGAAACTTCTGTCCCTGGCGACTACGGCTTTGCTGTACAGATCCGCCGCCTTGATCGAATATTCCGAGCTGAGCTTTTGCTGTACTTCATCATAGCGCGGGGAGGCCGCAGACGGAGCAGGGCTGAAAGGCCTGCTTCCGAAAGTCTCAATAACTGCTGGACCGGCGTAGAGAACGGTATGGTCTCTAAGGCTCTTGTAAGCGTTCGAGAGGCCTTCGAGTTTTCTCGAGCGGAGCGCTTCATCCAGAAAGAGTGCTTCATCCTCGCGATGGTCGTAATAATACTGCGGATTGGGATTTGCGCCGCTGTACCCCATTTCTCCCTGGTAAAAGGAATGAAACAGAGTCGGAATTTCGGCGGAGAGAATCGTTCTGAGGCCGTATGAGGCAAACCCATGTACGCAGGCCCGGAAGATTCTCTCAAATCCCAGGTGGAAGATCACAGCGGTATTCTTTTTAGAGGCGAGATTCTTGCCGCCGTTTATGAATCCTCTCCTGTATCCCTCCGTGATGGTCCCGGCGATCAGTGAGATTGTCTCATCAGGCAGCTCAGCGATATGCTTTGCACTCTTGATCTCATCTTCTGTGACATATTCTCCGGTGAGATACAGGTTTCTGATCTCTGTGTCCTGTCTTGACGCAAGGTCATAGATCCTGGGACTTCCTTCCACGAGTTTATCCTTCAGGTAGCAGTACATCTCGTCTTCCGCGTAATCTGCCAGATATTGGTAAATAATACCCTTGACGTGTTCGCGGGCCGGAATGCCTCCGCTCTCGCGGTATGCCGTCGTAAAAGCTGAGTAAACCTCAAGAAAGAGTTCCATGCGGATCAGCACGCGCTCCCTCATCAGCCTGTATACAAAGGGTATCACACATCTCATCTCATAACGCAGAGCGGCAAGAAGAGGACCCATTTCGTTTCCCAGTTTCTCTGCCGCGTAATCGGGATTTGCCCAGCTCGTACCGTAGTTCTCCGGCAGGATCTCACTGTAGAGCCTCCTGTTTCTTTCCCTCAGCGCGTTGACTGACTCGGTCTTTGCTGCTTCGGACTTAAGAAAAGATTCTTCTTCCTGCATCATGAGAAACCATGACGCCCCCGATTCAAAATAATCTATAAATGATGGTTCCACAATATTCTCACCGGCGATCGTGCTTATGCGGCCCATCGCCAGTTCGTATCTGATATCGATCATATTTTCCTTTCAAAGCCTGCAAAGGCGGGCCGGTTCTTCCGGATAGAAAAAGCGGGCTCTGCCGCCCCTTTCGGGACAGCGGAGCCGCTGTTTGCCGCCTTATGCCTTTTTTACTCCGTACTCGTCATAGTACTTGTCGAGCTCTTTCTTTATTTTCTTATCGATCAGCACCTTGCCGTCGATCGGCCTGTTGTACAGATATTCAACCACTTCGTCCATCGTGACAATGGCGCTTGCGGGGAAGCCGTAATCTTCCCTGATCTCCTCAAGTGCGCTTATTGTACCCTTAGGCCCTACTTCTCTTCTGTCCAGAGATACAATAAGGCCTACGATATCGACGTCAGCCTGCGCGCGGATGATCGGGACCGTCTCAGCTATGGAAGCGCCGGAAGTAGTAACATCCTCGATGATCATGACTCTGTCTTCGTCGCGAAGCCTTGTTCCAAGGAGAGCTCCCTTGTCTCCGTGATCCTTGATCTCCTTGCGGTTCGCGCAGTATTTGATGTCGCGTCCGTAGAGCTTGCTGATCGCCATGACTGTTGCTACAGCCAGCGGGATGCCCTTATAGGAGGGCCCGAAAAGGACGTCAAAATCAAGACCGTATTTGTCGTTGATCGCCCTTGCGTAGTACTCTCCGAGCTTGATGAGCTGTGAACCTGTCTTGTAGGCTCCTGCATTCATGAAGAACGGTGATTTCCTGCCGCTCTTAAGAGTGAACTCTCCGAATTTGAGGACATGTGAATCCACCATAAAGTTAATGAAATTTTTCTTGTACTCTTCCATTGCTGCTCTCCCCCTATTTATTATTCAGTGCGTGCGGCCTGTGATCAGCGGCCGATATTCCAAACAGTCCTGCCGCCGTGGATCTCCCCTCGAAGATCCGCGATCATATCAAGCGCAGCAGCTCTGGCCGCGTCGGCAAATCCTTCTTCCCCGAATTTACTGTAAGCTTCCTTTTTGTAAGCGGCTATGATCCCTCTGGAAGAATTGACGATCGCACCGAGTCCGTCAGAATCAAAGAATCCGCTGAGATCCGCGGCGGTCGCTCCCTGGGCGCCGTAACCGGGCGCAAGGATGAACGCGTGCGGCATTAGTTTTCTGAGGATTCTTGCCTGTTCCGGATAAGTGGCGCCGACAACAGCGCCGACGTTGCTGTATGCCCCTTCCATGCAGTCGGCTCCCCATTCCCTGACCTTCTGGCCCACAAGTTCATAGACAGCCCGTCCGTCCCCGATGAGTACGTCCTGAAATTCCCCGCTCGAGGGATTGGAAGTCTTGACCAGCACGAAGATTCCCTTGTCATGCTCTTTGCAGACCTTTATGAACGGCATCACACCGTCTGATCCGAGATAAGGATTAACTGTCGCGAAATCGACGTCGAAAGCCTTTCCGGCAAGATGTCCTCTGGCGTACGCTTCGGAGGTGGATCCGATATCCCCTCTCTTTACATCGCCGATGACTATCAGTCCCTTTGACCGGCAGTATTCAACTGTCCTGCGGTAAGCTATCATTCCGGGGATCCCAAACTGTTCGTACATAGCGACCTGGGGTTTTACCGCCGGTACGATGTCGCACACAGCGTCGGTAATAGCTTTATTGAACTGCCAGACAGCTTCTGCCGCTATCACATTTTCCTTCTCGCAGTACTCCGGTATATCCCCTTCCGCAGCGCTCTCGGCGTTCTTTAATATGAACTTCGGAATGAAGGACAGATTAGGGTCGAGCCCGACCACGACCGGCGCGTCTTTGCGGACGATCCCCTCTATTAATCTCTGAATCATTTAGTAAAAGCACCTTTCTGTATTGTAATTGCAGACAAAGTATAGCATAACACTGTATGCCGTGCATCAATTCTTAACGTGTTTTCAAAAATCTCATTTCCCGCTTAGCTTCTTCATCTCCGGAATACTGTTTGAGGTATTCGGTCAGCAGATCCCTTGCCTTCTCGAAGTCGCCAGTATATTCATAGGCGACGATCCGGTTATAGAGAGTGTTCTGCAGGTCGGGGGTTCCCTTAGCGGCATTTACCGCTCTTTCGTAAACTTCGACGGCTTCACTGAACTTGTGCTGCTTCATAAGGATCGATCCCAAAAGGCCCAGCAAAACAGCGGAAGAATCCGCTTTTGATCCGAAACTGTCGATCACGCCCTTGGCCGCTTCCGTATCATCGAGAGCTATATAGCACCTGCACATGATCAGCGCAGCGGTCTCGTCTGTTTCAGAAAACTGACTGAGCAGATTTACCGCACCCTTGTAATCTTCAAGGAAATACAGGATCTTTCCCTTGAGGACCGGGTCCATTCCTTCCACAGAACCGGCTCCGGCCAGGTACCCTTCTCCGACATTCTTGGCGCCGTAACGAGCCATGATCTGCGCAATCTCAAGAATAAGTTCGTAATTGCCCCTGTCCATATTGATCGCTTTGTCAAAATCCGTCTTGGCGCTCTGCAGATCACCGGAAGCTGCCTTTGCAGTCCCCCTCGCCACAAACAGATACTTGTCCTCGTCATTTTTATCGATCAGGGCATTGTAGATCAGGATCGCTTTCTGCGGCTCTCCGCTTTTAATATAACAACTTGCGAGATATCTCCTGATATCATCTTCCATCCCGTCATGATAGAGTCTTTTTTCGATAAATGTGGCAGAATCAAGAGCCTTGTTAAAGGCCTCCTCCGCGCTCTCATATTCCATTTTCCCCATCAGGGCGATGCCTTTGCCCCGGTAGCAGGCCTGAAGCTGCGATCCCTCTTCGATCGCGGCGCTGTAATAGACTACTGCGTTCTCATAGTCTCCTTCATCCAGCGCCTGCTGGGCTTTGTTCATCGTCTCTGTATTCTTAGGGCTGCAGCCGCCCAGAACAGACATGACCAAACAAACTGAAAGCAAAAGAACGATTTTCTTTTTCAAATCCGCCTCCCGATCTACAATGGTGTTCAAGGCTCGCAGAGCGAGCCGCTGAGTCATTCGTCAAACACAACCTTTACATAGAAGCCGCGCTCATTTTCCTCAACTGCTTCCACCTTTCCTTCCCTGGAAAGAAGGCGCTGGTTAAAAGGATAATTGCCGCTCATAGCAAGCGACGGGTGGATCGTATAGTAGTAATTGCTGGGCAGCATGCCCTCCACGATCTTCACCTGGTCTCCCGGTTTGAGAAGGCCTTCCCTCTCCATCTTGAATTCCATCTCTCTCATTTTACATTGTCCCCCTGATTATGAGAAGTGCTTTATATCATTCCAAGTACAACTCGGAAGTCACTTCCCTACGACCGCGGCGTTCTCAAGAAGAGACCTGTCCCATCTCTCGTATGCCGATGCTTTGAGATGGATGCCGTCTCCCGAGAGGTCCTCTATCAAATCTCCGTTCGCGTTGCAGACGTACGGGTTCATGTCGATGTAAAAGATATCCCTGCCGTTAGCCAGCGTACTGATCGCGTAATTTCTCTGGCATATAACAGTATTATTCCTGCAGCTGTCCGAACTGCTCTTCTCCTCGGACACGTGCATGATCGCCTGGATATAGATCAGCGCATCCGGCTGATACTCGCGGATCAGTTCCAGAAGCTCCCTGTACTTCTCATAGTACATGTAAGTCGTTCCGATGCCCAGTTCATTTACACCCAGCGCCACATATATTTTGCCGTATTGTTCATAATCCAAAGCTTCTTCAACTGTATAATCCCAGCCTTCTCCGTCGTGATCAGTAAACCACAGATCCTTATCCAGGACGTTATAGACATTGACAGATTCTTTGGCCAGGAACGCGGCGTTTTCTTTAAAGCTTCCGTATTCGCAGAGTCCGACCGTTCTCGAATCTCCTATGAACAGTGCGTCTGCGAAATAGTCGGGCTCAACTTGCTGCAGTTTGTAATAAATACCGTTCTTGGCAAAGATTCCTTCGGTGTCTGTATTATACTGTGTGTCATCAGGGGAGAGAAATGCTACATTGACCACATCATAGTCCTCAGCCTGCATGACCGGATTGCAGACGCCTTCCGGTATTGTGTCCGGATCACCGTGGATCGCTCCTTCCGGGATCGTCTCCACTTTCTGCACTTCGGAGTCCTCTGCCTCCGCATTCTGCAAACCGCTGCCTGCAGTAGATGCTGTGCCGGACGCGGCGGTAGAGGCCGTGCCGGATCCGGCAGCCCCGGCTGCTGTCTTTCCTGTTCCTGCGGCGGTTCCGGTCTCAGCTGCCTGCGTTTCTTCTGAAGTGATCAGCGCAGCGCCTTCTTCCGTTTCTGCCGTGCCTGCCGTTTCTGCCTGCTCCTCTTTCTCCTTTGGCTTAAACAGATCGCCCCAGGGATAGACGCCTTCATGAATTCCTTCCATCACAAGGGTCAGACCCGGTTCGGTCAGAGGTGTGAATTCATACCCGCTGTACAGGCCCTTTCTGCCTGTCCATCCTAAAATGGTCAGAGGAAGTCCTGTGAGTATCAAGACACACAGCAATGTATATTTTTTCCATATAAACTGAAGTAATCTCAATGAAATTCCTCCGAAATACTGACTGAGGCCCGAAAGCAGCCGTCTGTCAGAAGCTGAAGTACATAAAGGGGTTGCTCGCGGAGATCACTATTCTGTAGACGCAGACCCAAAAGACCGCCGTCAGAATGATGATCACCGGCGGCTTAGTCCTGTTCTTTACGATCAGCCTGTACCAGTGCGGTGTACACAGCAGTAAGCTGACCAGAAGGAGCGGCCAGTAGATCATGATCTGTTTCATAAAATCCCCTGTGTTGACATTGACCCCGCTTCCGAAAAACGGAAACAGTCTCTCGAAATAGATCCGAAGCTCCGTCAGATCCGTAATCGCGAAGATCACCCATGTCAGAGGAATGAAAAACCAGACATGAAGATGGCCGATGATCGGAAACGATGTGATCAGCCCGTCCACAACAAATTTCTCCCAGATGATCAGAAGCGCAAGAACACATCCCCAGAGAATGAAATTGGGAGTGATGCCGTGCCAGAGCCCTGTGAGGAGCCAAACGATCAGAAGATTAAGGATCGTCCTTAGTTTCCCCTTCCTGCTTCCGCCCAGAGGAATATAGACATAATCCCTGAACCAGGAACCTAATGTAGCGTGCCATCTGCGGTAAAAATCCGCTACGCCGCAGGCCCAGTAAGGATGAAGAAAGTTTACGACAAAGTGGAAGCCCAGCATCAGGCCGATGCCCGCCGCCATCAGGGAGTATCCCCAGAAATCCATATACAGGCGAAGGGAGTACCCCACTGCGCCCATCCACGCCAGCGGCGTTGATATACTCTCATACCCGATCTTTCCGATCTCGTTCCACAGAGTACTCAGAGGGTCCGCCAGAAGGACCTTCATTCCGAGACCGAGCACGAAGAAAAAGAGGCCGTCACTGAAAGCTTTCGACGAGACCGTTCTCTCTCTTTTCTCAAATCCGACATTGTTCCAGCGCATAATGGGGCCCTGGGTCACCTGCGGGAACATGGTAAAATAGACCACCGTGTCCATAATGTCAGGGCGTCTGGTGATCTCTCCCCGGAAAAGGTCCGCCTGATAGGAGATCATCTTGAACAGGTAGAAACTGAATCCCAGAGGCAGCACGACCTTGCGGGACAGGCCTGACAGGACCTTAAACAGTATGAGGGAACCCGCGTCTATAAAGATCGCCAGATAAAAGGCCCTCCTGTTCTTTGGCTTTACTCCTCCTTTATCAGCGGAGAAGACCATCTGTCCCAATATATAGTTGATGATCGTGAGTCCTGTGAGCAGAGCGGCCATACGCCCGGCACCCATGGCATAGAAAATAATGCTCCCGAAAAACAGGACCACTTCCCTGAACCTCGCGGGCGTAATAAAGCACACGATCAAAAATATAGGAAAAAACCTGAATAGAAAAGTCAGGCTGTTGAATAGTACCATTTAATTGTCCTTCAGTGAGCCGTATGATGTCCGGCTTCATTCCGTACTGTCCTGAATCAGGTCTCTCATCTCACCGATCAGATACAGAGAGCCCGCCGCAAACACAAGGTCATCCTTGTCCCTGCCCAGGATAAATCGTTTTACTGCATCCTCCACAGATGCTGCTTCGTGGATCGCGATTTCGCGTGAATACTCGTCGACACATTCGCGAAGAGCAGCCGCGTCAAGCGCACGTGCGCCTTTCATAGGTACAGCGGCTATATCAGTAAAAAGGCCGGAGCGGCTGATCATTTCCAGCTCCTCCCGATAGCTCTTGTCCTTTACACATGAAAAGAGAAGCCATACACGTCCGGTTCCGGCATCATCCTTTTCCGTCTGGGTGATCATCTTAACGCTCTCCAAAAAAGCCCTGATCCCGTCCGGATTGTGAGCCCCGTCGATCCAGGTCCTCGGTAGAATTTCTTCCATTCTGCCCGGCCAGACAGTCTTTTCGATGCCTCTTCTTATGATCTCAGGATCGTATTTTCCTGCTTCTCTTAGCAGGATCCCGCACGCTGCAGCGGCCAGCGCCGCGTTCTCGCACTGATAAGGCGCCCTGTCCTTAATAGTGATCCGCAGATTTTTATCATAACTATTGTCAAGAGAAAAATCAATGCCGTTCTCGTCTGCTCTGTTCACGCGGATCATCTTCGGTGAGACTTCGAAAACAGGCGCCCCGATCTCCAAGGCCTTCCCGCGGATCACTTCGCATGCCTCCTTCGGCTCTGAAAGAAACACCGCAGGGCAGTCTTTTCTCAGGATCCCGGCCTTTTCTCCCGCGATCTGCGCGATCGTATCTCCAAGATAGACAGTGTGATCCAGTCCGATACGTGTAATTACCGTGACAGCCTTGTCCTCGATCGAGTTTGTCGCGTCCAGGCGTCCTCCCAGTCCTGTCTCAAGTACCAGATAATCCGGTTTTCGTGATTGGAACCAAAGCATAGCCATCATGAACAGCATTTCAAAATACAGAAGATGCGGCAGCGCGTCCTCACCGCTCTTTACACACTCCGCCTTCACTTTCTCGAAACAGTCAAGGAATTCCTCTTCAGAGATCATTTCTCCGTCGATCGACATTCTCTCCCTGATCACCTCCAGATGCGGTGAAATGAAGAGCCCTACATGATACCCCGCTTCGCGAAGGCACGATGCGATCCGGGCGCACACACTCCCTTTTCCGTTAGTGCCGGCAACATGGATGATCTTCATACCTTTCTCGGGGTGTCCGAAACGCTCGAGGTAATTCCTGATATTTTCCAGGCTGCTCTTTTTTACAAAAAGAGGGGTCGAATCCAGATATTCGACAGCTTCATTCATCTTCTGCCTGCGCTCATTGGCGCTAACATCAGTCATTTGGGGTAAGCTTCCTTTCCTCTGAAACGGCAAGGGCGCGGTTTCGAACCCGCGCCCTTGTGATTCAGATCAATAACGTAATCTGTTCGGTCAAATGATATATGAATCTTCGATCAGAGTTTTTTAAGATTCTCAAGTTCCTCTTTGACGCGCTTCATCTGTTCCTCATAAGCCCTCTGTTTTTCTTTCTCAGCCTCGATCTTGGCTGCGGGGGCCTTGGCGAGGAATTTCTCATTGCTGAGCATTCCGGCGCTTCTCTTAAGTTCTCCCTGAAGTCTCTTTACTTCTTTTTCAAGCCTTGCGATCTCAGCAGAGACATCCATGAGGTCCGCAAGCGGAAGATAAAGAGCAGCGAAAGGAAGGATCATGCTCAGTGCTCCGTCCGGAACTTCCGATTTGTCTTTGCACAGAACTGTATCGGATCCGGAAGCCAGGGTCTCGAAGAACATCTTGTTCTCAGCGAACATGGAGAGGACCTCGTCCCTGTCGGAAACAACATAGATCTTGGCCTTTCTCGAAGGCGCGACCTGTCTCTCGTTTCTGACGGCGCGGACGGCGCGAACGGCGTCCTTGATATTCTCGATCGCTTCTTCCTCGTGAGGGAACTTGAAGTCCTCTCTCATCTGAGGCCATGCGGAGATCATGATGGATTCTTCCTTGCTCTGAATGGTCGTGAAGATCTCCTCCGTGATGAAAGGCATATAAGGATGAAGCAGCTTAAGACCGCTGATCAGCACTTTCTGCAGTGTCCAGAGGGCGGCGAGCTTGCTCTGTGTATCATCCGTCTTATAGAGCCTGGGCTTGACCATCTCAATATACCAGTCACAGAACTCGTCCCACATAAAGTCATAGACCTTCTGGACCGCGATCCCCAGCTCGAATTTGTTCATATTCTCTGTTACGGCGGAAACTGTCTCATTGAGACGTGACAGGATCCATTTATCCTCGGCGCTGATTCCCTCAGGAACCAGGTCCGCGTCAAGGAGTGTCTGCAGGGCAGCTTCCTCAGGAGATCCCTCCTCGGGAAGGTTCATCATGATAAATCTGGAAGCGTTCCAGATCTTGTTGGCAAAGTTCCTGTTGGCGATGACTCTCTCGTCATAGAAACGCATGTCGTTGCCGGGAGCGTTTCCGGTGATCAGGGTCATGCGCAGCGCGTCAGCGCCGTAATCCGCGATGATCTGGAGAGGATCAATACCGTTTCCGAGGGACTTGGACATCTTGCGTCCGAGCGAGTCTCTTACAAGACCGTGGAAAAGAACGCTCTTAAAAGGTCTCTCTCCCATCTGCTCGTATCCGGAGAAGATCATTCTGATGACCCAGAAGAAAATGATATCATAGCCGGTGACCAGAACGTCTGTGGGATAAAAATATTTGAGATCTTCAGTCTGCTCAGGCCAGCCGAGTGTGCTGAAAGGCCAGAGCGCGCTGGAGAACCAGGTATCCAGTGTGTCAGGGTCCTGTGTGAAGTGCGTGCAGCCGCACTTAGGGCAGACTTTGGGCTCCTCTTTAGCGACGACGGTCTCACCGCACTGATCGCAGTAATAAGCCGGGATCCTGTGCCCCCACCAGAGCTGGCGGCTTATGCACCAGTCGCGGATATTGTCGGTCCAGTTGAAGTAGGTCTTCTCCATCCTCTTAGGGATCAGCTGGATATCACCGTCTTTGACACCCTTTACGGCAGGCTTAATGAGTTCATCCATCTTTACGAACCACTGCTGCTTGATCAGGGGCTCGACTGTCGTGCCGCATCTGTCGTGCGTGCCGACATTGTGAGTATAATCTTCAATGCTGACAAGAAGTCCCATCTCGCTGAGTTCTTTGACGATCTGCGCTCTGGCCTCATATCTGTCCATGCCGCAGAACTTTCCGCCGTTCTCATTGATCGTGGCGTCGTCGTTCATGATGTTGATCTCAGGCAGGTTATGGCGCTTGCCGACTTCGAAGTCGTTAGGGTCATGCGCGGGCGTGATCTTGACAACGCCTGTGCCGAAT
Organism: Lachnospiraceae bacterium; assembly: GCA_045113775.1. GTDB lineage: Bacteria > Bacillota > Clostridia > Lachnospirales > Lachnospiraceae > CAG-791. The sequence continues at coordinate 64,816 of JBGUJH010000141.1, forward strand.
TCCCTGTCGACATACTCGTCGGCAACGATCGGGATCTTTCTGTCCACGAAAGGAAGCCACACATAGCGGCCGATCAGGTCATTATAGCGCTCATCTTCGGGATGGACTGCCACTGCTGTATCGCCGAGCATAGTCTCGGGACGGGTCGTGGCGAATTCAAGGAAAGTGGTTTCGGAGATCCGGCCGTCCTCTTCGATCAGCGGATACTTGATGTGCCAGAAATGGCCGGCCTGTTCTTCGTACTGCACTTCCGCATCAGAAATAGAGGTGTTGCACACCGGACACCAGTTGATGATCCTGCTGCCCTTGTAGATCCACCCTTTCTCATGCATCTTTACGAAGACTTCCGTGACGGCCTTGTTGCACCCCTCATCCATGGTGAAGCGCTCGCGGTCCCAGTCACAGGAAGATCCCAGCTTCTTGAGCTGGTTGACGATCCTTCCGCCGTACTCCCTGCGCCAGTCCCAGCAATACTCCAGGAATTTCTCGCGGCCCAGGTCCTGCTTGCTGATGCCCTGTTCCTTGAGGTTGTTGATGATCTTGACTTCCGTTGCTATGGAAGCGTGGTCTGTTCCGGGCTGCCAGAGGGTATTATATCCCTGCATGCGCTTCCAGCGGATCAGGATATCCTGCATAGTATTATCGAGGGCATGTCCCATGTGGAGCTGTCCCGTGATATTCGGCGGCGGGATCACGATCGTGAAGGGCGTCCTGCTGTGGTCAACTTCAGCATGGAAGTACTTCTTATCCTCCCAGTTTTTATAGATCCGGTCCTCAATCCCCTGAGGATCATAAGTCTTGGCGAGCATCTTCCGCATTTTACTGTCTCCTTGGTCATTTATCTTTTGTCATAAATATGCACATGTTCAGATTAATATATCTGTGCGTAAGCCTTTTGTCAATTCCCGCGGTCACAGGAACTGGTTGCGGGCCGGTACATAGTCGTAATCGGCCTCCTTCAGTTTTTTGACGATCTCCTCTTTATCGAGCTCAAGGTCATCGCAAAGCGCGTCCAGCGACGCGTAGTGGTCTCTCAGTTTCATATTGAGAAAGCTGGCGAGCATATCGGGATCTGAAGGCAGCATGATCTCCTCCCTTTCTTTCCGCATAGCTTTGAATGACAGGACTGATATCATGGGGTCCGCAGACCGGATCCTCGTAAATCTGTTCATTATCTGATCATTCAGCGGTGCAGAATCCATCTGATGATGGTATAATTCATATTTGCAACGTAAACCATTGTACCATAAAAGTGTGAGGAATTATGACTCAAACCTCTAAAAAAACACAAGAAATTAGCACCGGAGCGGCGCAGCTGCCCTGGTTCTTGCGGGGGCTGCGCGACGGCATCCCGATCTGCATGGGATATTTTGCCGTATCCTTTGCTCTGGGCATTACAGCCAGGGGCATCGGCATGAACGCTCTGCAGGCCGGTCTGATGTCCATGGGCATGGTCGCCTCGGCCGGTGAGTTCGCCGCAATTGTCCTGATCGCTTCAAACGCCGGCGTGTTTGAGATGATCACCACATGCATAGTCGTTAACATGCGCTATTTCCTGATGAGCTGCTCGCTCTCTCAGAAGCTGAGCCCGGATCTGCCTTTTTACCACAGATTCCTTCTGCCCTATTGCATCACGGACGAGATCTTCGGTCTGTCATCGGCTGTCAAGGGATATCTTGATCCAAAATATACCTACGGCATGACGATCGTTTCCGTCGCGGGATGGACGACGGGCACTGTGCTCGGTGTCCTTCTCGGCAATATAATGCCGGCATGGGCGGTAAACGCTCTCAGCGTCTCCCTCTATGGAATGTTCCTTGCTATTATCATCCCTCCCGCCAGGGAAAACAGATTTATCGCAGGCCTGGTATTGATCTCAATGACAGCCAGCGGCCTTTTCTCCGTACTGCCTGTTCTTAAAGAGATCTCCGGCGGTTTCAAGGTGATCATACTCACACTTGTGATCGCGGGTGCTGCAGCGCTGATCCATCCCATAGAAGATCCCATAGAAGATCCTATAGAAGATTCCATAAAAGATCCTTTAGAAGAAAGGAGCGCCGAATGAACCACAGCGTATATTTCTCGCTTCTGATCATGTGTCTCACAGTATACTGTATCAGGATGCTTCCTTTTCTCGTATTCCGGAAAGAGATCACGAACCGGTGGCTCCGCTCTTTTCTGTACTATGTGCCCTATGTGACGCTGGCTGTCATGACATTCCCCGCCATCATCACCGCCACTGACAATATGTGGTCGGGGATCGCCGCGCTGATCGTCGGACTTCTTGCAGCATGGTTTAAAGGAGACCTGTTCTTTGTAGCTGTCTCCTGTTGCGCGACTGTATTTCTTACCGGATTATTCCTGTGAGGAGCCGTGTCAGATCTGATTGACCGTTACTTCGTTTATTGTTTTTTAATACTCTTTTTTGCTTTTATTTCTTGAAATCACCATTCTATACACTAAAATGATTACGAATGGGGTTCTCGATGCGAACCCGGCAATTACGACAGACAACTGTGATAAAGGAACGTGAATACGTCTATGATTGAAGATTTAAAGTACCGGTTTACCAGATTTATGCAGGGCAGATACGGAGTGGACAGCCTTTCCCGCTTTCTCTCCGTTCTTCTTCTTGTCTTCATAGCACTCGGATTATTCGTAAGGATCCCTTTTTCGGGAATGATCACCTTCGTGATCCTCGTCATCCTTTACTGGAGGATGTTCTCCAGGGATATCCCCAAGAGATATGAAGAGAACCAGAAGTTCTTACAGATCCGCGACAAACTGCTGGGACGCTTTTCGAGTTTCGGCAGCAACATGTCCCAGCTTAAGGATTACCACATTTACAAGTGTCCCCGCTGTAATCAGAAGATCCGTATTCCCAGGGGTAAAGGTCATATCATGGTGCGGTGTCCAAGCTGCGGATATGAATTTCACAAGAAGAGCTGATACAGGCGGCCGGTTTCCCGGCCGCTTTCTTATGCTATAATTATTTTGCAAAAAATTGTTCAAGGAGCTGATTATGTTCGGTTATGTTGTCGTCAATGAGCAGGAACTCAAGATCCGTGAGTTCAACCTTTATCGTTCCTATTACTGCGGCATGTGCATGGACCTCAAAGAGCACTACGGGCAGACCGGAAGGCTCACGCTCAGTTATGATACAGTCTTTCTCGCCCTCCTTCTGACATCTCTCTATGAACCGGAAGAAGTTAAGCGCTCCATCCGCTGTATTGTCCACCCATTTGAAAAACATGCGACGACCCGGAATGAATATACCCGTTACGCTGCGGATCTGGGCATTATCCTTTCTTATTATTCCTGTCTGGATGACTGGAACGATGAAAAGTCACAGACCAAGAGACTTTTTGCCGCTGCCCTTAAAGGCGGGAGCGAAAAGGCAGGCGCCCTGTATCCCGATAAAGCTTCTGTTATCCGCGAAAAACTTGGCGAGCTGCACGAACTGGAAAAAAGCGCAGGCAGTACAGCCCTCACTCCGGCTGCTGTTCTGGATAAAGCTGCAGGCACTTTCGGAGAACTCCTGGCAGAAGTCTTTGACTGTAAGAAGGATTCCTGGAGCGCCGCTCTGCGCAGAGTCGGATATGAGATGGGCCGTTTCATCTATATTTTGGACGCGTATGACGATCTGGAGAAGGATGAGAAATCAGGGAGTTTCAATCCTCTTCTGCCCATGAAAGAGAGACCGGGCTTTGATCAGTATGTACGCGGCATCCTCACAATGGCGCTCTCCGACTGCACAGCCGCTTTTGAGACGCTCCCCATTGTAGAAAATATTGATATCCTTCGAAATATACTGTATTCTGGAATATGGTGTAAGTTTGAGGAAAAGCACAGAAAACGAACGGAAGCGGAAGCTTCCGCGGAAAGGACTTCACAGGATGAGTGACCCGTATAAAGTTCTCGGCATTGAGAGAGATGCTTCCGATGATGAAATTAAGAAGGCGTACCGGGCCTTGAGCAAGAAGTATCACCCGGATGCCAATATCAATAATCCCAATAAAGAAAAGGCCGAAGAGATGTTCAAGCTCGTACAGGAAGCCTACCAGCAGATCATCTACGAGCGCCAGCACCCGTATTCCACTTCCGGCAGCTACGGCAGTTCCGGTGCCGGTTCCGCCGGAGGAAGTTATTCGGGCGGCGGCTACACAGGCCAGAACGGCGGACAGTTCTACACGAACTGGGAAGACTTCTTCAACGATTTCTTCGCCGGCGCATACGGCGGACAGTACCATCAGAACTACAGCCACGGCATGAGCAGCGACTACGAGAGATATATGAACGCGGCTGCCAGCTATATCAACAACAGGCGCTACAATGAAGCTCTCAATGTTCTGAACAATGTTCAGGACCACAGCGCGCTCTGGTACTACTACAGCGCGATTGCCAACGCAGGCCTCGGCAACCACGCGCAGGCCCTTGAGCACGCCACTACCGCAGCCAGTATGGAGCCGAATAACTACTCCTATCAGAATCTGGTCACCCAGCTCAGCGGCGGCAGCAACAGGTACCGGCAGAGGCAGACCAATTATGTGCAACCTTTTGATAACAGCGCCTGGTGCATCAGGCTCTGCCTGCTCAACGCATTTCTCAATCTCTGCTGCGGCGGCAGGTTTTTCTGCTGCTGAGCATCAGTATTATTTCCGGTCACAACGCGAAAGAGCGGGAGGAAAAACTTCCTTCCGCTCTTTTTTCATGGCAGACGATCAGCGATTTCTGCCGTGGCACTTCTTATATTTCTTTCCGGATCCGCAAGGGCAGGGATCGTTGGGATAGATCTTGGCGGGCTTTCTGACTGTGCCGCTCTCCTTCTGCTCCTTGTACAGTTCCTTCCTTTTTTCCTCATCGAAGATGGGTTCCCACTCCTCGAGGCCGTAGAGCCAGTCTGCCCCTGCCGCTACCATGTTCTTGTAGAGCAGTTCCTTGTCAAAGCCCAGGTTCACGACTGTATTCTCATCCATTTCTTCAATGGGATTCTGCTCTTTAAGGGAGTCATTGATCCCGTCGAGGAAACCGACCATAGTCATGAGGTCAACGCCGAATTTGTCCGCCAGTTCGCTGACTGTACCGGTCACTACTTCGTCGGGGTTCTTCAGGATCTCTGCATAGATCTCTTTTTCCTTGGCAAAATAGTCAGCCCAAAGTCTCTGGATGTCACCTTTGTTGGCTCTCTCGTCGTATGCTTTATCTCTCCACTGCTGTAAAATTCCCATTATCATACCGCCTTTCTGTTGGTTTTATTATTATGTAAACAGCGCTGTGTCGACAGTTCCTTCGAACACTGTTCTTGCAGGCCCTGTCATCCACACATTATTGTGCTCACGGTCCCATTCGATCTCGAGCTGTCCGCCCAGGACATCCACGAGGATCCGATCCCTCGTCTTCCCGTTAAGGACACAGGCAACGCCGACCGCGCAGCATCCCGTCCCGCAGGCCAGGGTCTCGCCGGACCCTCTCTCCCAGACTCTCATGCGGACATGTCCTTCGTCTATGACCTGGACAAACTCCGTGTTGATCCTGTTGGGGAAACGCTTGTGATTCTCATACTCCGGGCCGATCTGCTCCAGAGGGAGGTTCCCTGTCTCTTCTACGAAGATCACAGCGTGGGGATTGCCCATGGATACACAGGTCACCCTCTTGATCTCATCGCCGATCTCCAAAGGGGCGTCTACAACTGCGCATCTGATACTGCTTCCGTCCTCCAGTGACAGCTCCCCGGTCTCTTCCTCGGAGTACAGGACAGGGATCTGTGCGGCCTCGAGGATCGCCGGTCCCATGTTGACCCTGACCCGTTTTACCGCCCCGTCTTCCGGATAAAGCGTGAGATACTTGATCTTTCCAAAGCTCTCCACGGTGATCTGCGTCTGATCCGTAAGACCCTTGTCATAAACAAATTTTCCGACGCAGCGGATCCCGTTCCCGCACATCTCGCCGCGGCTTCCGTCCGCATTGTACATTTCCATCTCGAAGTCCGCGATCTGCGAGTCGTTTATGAAGATCACGCCGTCACCGCCGATCCCGAAGTGCCTGTCGCTGAGCTTTTTGACAAGCTCAGGCTTCATCTGCTGCGGTATACTCTGGGAGATCCCGTTAACATAGACATAGTCGTTGCCGCAGCCTTCCATCTTGGTAAATTTAATGACCATAAATTCTCTCTTTCTGGTGAATAGGGATTCTTACATTGAAACGGGGGGCAGTTTTTTGCCGTTTTCTCTCACGACGCACAGGATCTTCTCGCTGTCCTCCCGTACCGGGCCCATTGTTTCACTGTCCATTTCAGCAATCCAGACGAGCCCTGCGCTCTGCGCGAAGCCCTTGATCTCGTCGAGCGTATATCCTCTCTGGCGGTGGATCTCCTGATATTTGCGAAACGCATTATCATTTTCATCTTCCCTGTTCTCTTTGATAAACAGAGAGAGATCGTACTCGTTAATGCGCGTGCCCTCGTCAAACCAGTTGTCCCAGATGAAAGAACAGTCGTCCCTGTCTTCCGCAATAGTTCTGTCACCGATCACGTCCCGGTAGAGATACAGCGTTTTGAAATCAAACACAAAGATACCGTGCGGATAAAGAAATGTATTCACTCTTTTGAATAATTTCACCATGTCTTCATCCGTGAGAAGATAATTGACACTGTCTCCTACACTGATGAAGGTTCCTGCTGTTCCGTAGAGCTCGAATTCTCTCATATCCTGGCACAGATAGAGTGTTCGGTGTCTGAGCTTGTCCCTCCTCTCGAGAGCCATCCCAAGCATCTCTTCCGACAGGTCGATCCCCATGACATCGTATCCCCTGTCAGCCAGTATCTCCGTCAGCTTTCCGGTCCCGCAGGCCAGATCCACCACAAGATTCTTCTCCGCAGCAAGAAGCACATCTCTTGCCTCGGACGCACCTGTTCTCTTCTGCGACGGTTTGGACACGCCGTATCGGGTGATCATATCCTGGATGTTGTCAGCGGTCTGCTGATAATCCGTCCCGTCCATAAATTCATCATAAACAGAAGCAAAACTTCTATAGCTCTCGTACATTGGTATCTATTTCTTTCTACTTAAGTAAAATCTACAGTAATGGCGCTTTGCCGGTCGCTGCGGATCCCGCGGGTGACTCAGACGAGCCTTGCAAGAAGTCCGTATGACAAAATGGACATGATCACAGTCGCGATCAGGATCCCGATGAATTCAGCCACAAGAGCCTTTTTGAAATCTACGTCTAAAAGCGCCGCGATCAGGGAACCGGTCCAGCCGCCGGTACCCGGAAGCGGAATGCCCACAAAGAGCATCAGTCCGAGAAACTCTCCGTTCTCGAGCGCATCGCTCTTGTTCATCGCCCTGTTTTCCAGTTTGGTCACGACCTTTTCTGTCGGTCCGAATTTCTTCAGCCACTTAAAGATCTTCTTGATAAAGAGAAGAATGAAAGGGATCGGGAGGAAGTTTCCGATTATACAGATCGGGATCGCCTCCACGATGTCTACTCCCAGAAGGGAAGCTACGATCAGGCCGCCCCTGCACTCCAGAATCGGCATGAGCGAAACTATAAAAACAACTGCCTTGGCTGATATATATTTGCCGAGGGTCGTCGCAAACCATGCTGCTAAACTTTCCATACTATTATGTATCTGACTCCTTATTTTGTCTTAGTGATCTCTCTGAGCGCCGCGGCGACCGCATCCATCTGCGCGTCTGTTCCGATCGTGATCCGCAGGAACTCGCTGATAGCAGGCGCATTCCAATGGCGTACCACTATATTTCTCTTTCTCAGCTCTGTAAAGAGATAGTCGCCCGAAAAATCCGGGTGCATGGCAAACACGAAATTCGCCTTGGAATCCGGGAAAATAAATCCCATATCTTTAAGCTGCTTCTTGAACTTCTCCCTGGTGCTCACTATTTTGCCGGTGGTCGCCTCAAAATACTCCCTGTCTTCTACTGCGGCCTTTCCGATCATGATCGAGGGAAGGTTCATAGTATATGAGTTGAAAGAGAATTTAATGTCCTTCAGGTATCCGATAAGCTTTTCACTGCCCATAGCGAATCCGATCCGCATCCCGGCCATGGAGCGGGACTTGGAGAAGGTCTGCACGACCAGGAGATTGTCGTACTTGTCGATCAGAGGCAGCGCGCTGTTCCCGCCAAAATCGATATAGGCCTCATCAATAATGACAACGCTGTCGGGGTTGGCCTTTACGATCTTCTCGATCTTGGACAGCGGCTCTTCCACGCCTGTAGGCGCATTGGGATTGGGGAAGATGATCCCGCCGTTCCTGAATTTTGTGAGCCCGGGCATATACTCATACTCATCGATTCCCATCTCACTTGTCAGAGGGATCTGCTTATACTTAATACCGTATAGATCCGCCCAGACGGGATAGAAACTGTATGTCACTGCCGGAAACAGAATGGGGGATCCGTTTGTGAAAAAGGTCAAAAAACAGAGAGCCAGGACGTCGTCCGACCCCACTCCCACAAAGATCTTATCACTGCTGATCCCGTAAAAATCGGCAAGGGCCTCCACCAGTGCGGAAGCGTTCATGTCCGGATACAGACGAAAGTCGTCTGACCTCGCTTCAAGTTCCCTGATCGCTTCCTTCACGCCGGGCGCGGGCGGATAAGGGCATTCGTTCGTATTGAGCTTGATGATGTTCTTGTCCTTCGGCTGCTCGCCGGCTGTATAAGGAACGGTTTTTCTGACTTTATTCTCCCAGGACACAATGCTCCTCCTTTGTTCTCTAGAAATACCCCAGCGTATTTTACCCTACTTCTAGTTTAATGACAACCTATAAACTATTCAGCACCCCGGAAAATGATTAGAAGCCTTTCGGAGAGCTCGCTTTCCGAAAGGCTTCTAATCATTTTTCCGGGGCGGACAAGGCGCGCAGCGCCTCTGATCCGCCATAGTCCCGAATGCGGAGCATTTGGGACGTGGGTGCTGATTCTCAGTTCACTTTCAGATCATCTGCTCCGGATGGAACACTTCGTCAAACCGCTCAGCTGTCAAAAATCCAAGTCTCACGCATGCTTCCTTAAGGGAAATGTTCTCCTTATGGGCAAGTTTAGCCGTTTTCGCCGCGTTCTCATATCCAATATACGGATTGAGGGCTGTCACGAGCATGAGCGAATTATGAAGGTTATGTCTCATCTTCTCACGGTTCGCGGTGATCCCGCATACACAGTTGGTCCTGAAGGAGTTCAGGGCGTCCGCAAGAAGCCTGACTGACTGCAGGTAGTTGTAAATAATGACCGGCATGAAGACATTGAGCTGGAAATTGCCCTGGGAGGCGGCAATTCCGACGGCGGTATCATTTCCCATGACCTGTACGGCGACCATGGTCACGGCTTCACACTGTGTGGGATTTACTTTTCCAGGCATGATCGAACTGCCCGGCTCATTCTCCGGTATAAAGATCTCTCCCAGACCGCAGCGGGGCCCGCTGGCCAGCCATCTTATATCATTGGCGATCTTCATCATGTCAGCAGCGAGCGCCTTCAGCGCTCCGTGTGAGTACACGACCGCGTCTTTGGCAGACAATGCGTGAAATTTGTTCTCTTCTGTCCTGAATTCGAAACCTGTCAGCTCTGAGACCGCCCGGGCAGCTTCCTGCGCAAATCCCTCAGGCGCGTTTAATCCCGTTCCCACAGCCGTTCCGCCCATAGCGAGCTCAGTGAGACCCTTTTCGGAATCACAGATCATACCCCTGCATTTCTCAAGCATGGATCTCCAGCCGCTGATCTCCTGGGAAAACGCGATCGGCACGGCATCCTGCAAATGGGTTCTCCCGCTCTTGACGACTCCCTCATTTTCCCTCTCCAGCCTCTTCATCTCCCCGATCATCGCATCCAGTGCGGGAAGGAGCTGCTGCCGGATGGCAGTCACAGCCGCTATGTGCATGGCTGTGGGAAATGTGTCGTTGGAGCTCTGCGACATATTCACAGTGTCATTGGGATGCAGGAGCTTTTCCCCGGCGATCGCATTTCCGCGGTTTGCGATTACCTCATTGACATTCATGTTGGACTGAGTGCCGCTGCCGGTCTGCCAGACTGCGAGCGGGAACTCACCGCTCAGTTTGTCCTGCATGATCTCATCACATACCAGACCGATCGTTTCGTAGCGCTTTTTGTCAAGTCTGCCGAGCCTGCAGTTGGCGATCGCGGCCGCTTTCTTTAAAACGGCAAATGCATGGATGATCTCGACGGGCATTTTCTCCGTCCCGATCCGGAAGTTCTGGAAGCTTCTCTGTGTCTGCGCTCCCCAGTAGCAGTCCGCGGGTACTCTCATCTCACCCATTGAATCATGTTCGATCCTGTATTCCATTTGATGCCCTCCCTTTGAGTTATGTGTTTTCGAACCCGGCGCAGTCACCCCGGCTCATACTGATCCTGTATCCGGTCTTGCGTACTCTGAGATCTATGCATCTTCCGCAGGCGGATGCCTCGTCGTTCGTGCATATTTTTCCGTCGTACAAAAGATATTTATCCCTTACGTCTCCCGGAGAAATGTTGGGCATGATGACATTGGCGCCGGCCAGCAGCCCGAGCTCCCTGCCGGCGGGATGGATCGTCCCCAAAGCAGTAGTGGCCGGAAGAAGCACACCCGGGAGCATGAGACGGATCACCGCCAGAAGATGAAGCGTGTCATAAAGGCTGCCCGGCTTCTCACCTGCAAACGGGGTGTCCTTATGCGGAATGAAAGGACCGATTCCGATCATGTGCGGCTCGAAGTCCTTCATATAGCGCAGATCCTGCAGAATGTGGTCCCTCGTCTGCCCGGGGGAGCCGACCATGATCCCGCATCCGACCTGGTACCCGATCTGCTTAAGGTCATCAAGGCAGCGCTTCCTGTTCTGAATTGTGAGCTCTTCGGGATGCAGATAGCGGTAATGGTCCGGATCCGATGTCTCCTGGCGCAAAAGATAGCGGTCTGCCCCGGCTCTCTTATAAGCCAGATAGGACTCCCTGCTCTTCTCCCCGATCGAAAGTGTTATTGCGCAGTCAGGGAACTTCTCCCGGATCTCACTGACGATCTCACAGATCATGTCATCTGAAAACCGCATGTCTTCTCCGCCCTGCAGGACAAAGGTCCGAAATCCCAGTGCATAGCCTTGCTCGCAGCATTGAAGGATCTGCTCCTTACTAAGCCTGTAGCGCTCCACTTTTGTGTTGCTTCTGCGGATTCCGCAATACTTGCAGTCGTTTCTGCAGTAGTTCGTGAACTCAATGAGTCCGCGCAGATAGACGTCCTTCCCGTAATACAGCTCCCTGACTCTGCGCGCTGCTGCATACAGGACCTCTTCTTCAGGTGTGCACTTAGCAGCCGGGATCGCATCACAGATCTGCACGTGCCTCCCCGCGCTGTCAGCGCCTGCGTCCTCAAGGAGATCGAATAGTTCATAAAACTCTCCGTCTGAGAGTGTTTGCCTTGTCTCCAGGAGCCTCACGAGCTCCTGTGTCCTTTCAATCCTGTTCATGGCGCACAATTTCCGTACTTCTCTTCAAAATGCCCTTCATGTGGGCGATCGCCGTGCCGTAATTGGTAAAGGGGATCCCCTGGTCCGCCGCGCACTTCATCCGGTAGCGAACTTCGCGGTCTCCCAGCATGCAGGCCCCGCAGTGGATGATCAATGAGTACCTGCTCAGGTCCTCAGGAAATCCCAGCCCTGAAGATGTCTCGAATCTGATGTCCGCCCCGGTCTTCTGCCTGATCCAGTTCGGGATCTTCTCCGTGCCGATGTCCCCGCACTGCCTGTGGTGGGTACACCCTTCCGAGATCAGGATAATATCGCCGTCACCCAGTTCGTCGATCTTCTTTACACCTTCCAGCGCAGATGCCAGAAATCCCTTATATCTTGCCATCAAAATAGAGAAAGATGTGAGCGGTATGTCCTCGGGAACTGCCTTTGCCACCTCTGCGAAGACCTGGCTGTCTGTGATGACAAGTCCGGGCCTCGCGGATCCGTCCAGCTTCTTCAGGACTTCCGTCAGTCGGTCCTGCTTCACACATACAGGTATCGCGTCCGCGTCGAGTATACCACGGATCATCATCTGCTGGGGAAGGATGAGTCTTCCTTTAGGAGCGGCTTTGTCGATGGGAATAACAAGCAGGACCACTTCGGAGGGTCTGACCAGATCTTCAATAAGGAATTTCTTAACGACACCGGCAGTACCGAGAGCCGCAATTTTCTCTTTGAGATCGTGGATTCCCTCACCTGTCACTGCGCTGACAAAAAGAATTTCAGGCAAATCCTCCGTATTCTCCGAACCGCTAAGGCCGCAGCTGCTCTCCTGCATTACATTCCGGGCGTCCGGATCCAGTAGATCCGCCTTGTTGCAGATCACAAGATAGGGAATCTGTTTCTGTTCAAACATTTCAATCAGCTCCCGGTCCGCAAGTGATGCGCCCGCCCGGGCGTCGAGCACCAGAACAGCCAGATCCGTCCTGTTCATCACTCTTTTGGCGCGCGCCACCCTCTTTTCACCGAGGGCTCCCTCGTCGTCAAATCCGGGAGTGTCTATGATCACGACCGGCCCGAGGGGAAGCAGCTCCATGGACTTGGTCACAGGGTCCGTTGTCGTGCCCTTTACATCGGATACCACAGAGATCTCCTGATCGGTCACGGCATTAACGATACTGGATTTACCTGCATTTCTCTTCCCGAAAAAACCAATATGGACTCTCTCGCCTGAAGGTGCGCTGTTAAGACTCATTGCTCTCTCCTTCATAACTTCGTTTTACATAGCTGAACTGAAAGGGATCCTTAAAATTGCTCCTGTATATCCTTCCTGAGAAGGCCAGATGCGGCATAGCAACCAAAGAGACTCCTTCCGGGAGCACATAGCCGTACATGGGGTCCGCAATGACTGTGGTCCCGGGGCGGCAAAGCTTCTCCAAAGCACTCTCTATTTCCTCTTCTCCGCGGCAGACCAGGTCACCTGGCCGGAGCAGCGGCTCACTCTCCTCAGTCGCCGCGATCACCTTTGCCGTAAATCCTTTTTCTTTTAATTCTTCCGCTATGCTGCATGACAGGACCGGCTCGCCGATCACTATATGCTGCGACTGATCTGTACACTCCGTCTGTTCACATCTGTAAAAGGGACCGCTGCTGCCGCCATTCGCAGCCAGTCGCATTTGCTCTGACAGCTTCTCTGCCGTGCTTCCCACAGGAGCACCGGCCACCCAGGGCGTTCCGAAACGCTTTTGTAAATACTGTGCAGCCTTCAGGCCGGCCGCGGAGACGACAAGGTTTACGTCCGCTGTTCCCGCCTGTCGCAAGTGATCAAGAGAATCACCCATGGCCCAGACCGACCGGATCTGCCAGCCATCCCGCTCCAGGATTCCCCTGATCGAACGACAGCAAGACTCCGCCGCATAGTCCAGAGGCGTCATCCCCAAAATATTAACGCTGCGCTGTCTGTGCCCGGCATCAGCTGGTATATCTCTCTGAGAACCTGCGCCGTTTTCATCTCCGGTTCCGCTCTCCCCGAACATCTTTTCCGCCAGTTTTTCAAGCGCAAGCCCTGCTCCGCTGATATAATCGTGCATCCCGTTGGTCGGGATATAGAAGGACGGAATACCTGTCCTGCCTTCAATGATCCTGCAGATCCCCGCAAAGTCCGTCCCCGTCAAATACGGGATCGGCGAATTGCACAGCGCTATGAAGGCCGGGGAAAACTCCTGAGAGGCTCTCACAACGTCGTCTATGAACTTACTGTCATTGCCCATGATCGCGTCGGGCTCACACAGTCCCGAAAGGAAGATCAGGCTGTCGCGGTCGTACCAGCGGATCTCGTCATGCGTGTTATAAGTGGAATTGCAGCCCGACGGGTCGTGCATGACCACCATGCCTCCCAGTTCGTAAAGAGCGGAACATACGCCCGATACATCTCCCGTATAGACCGGCAGTATTCTGTATGCCTGTCTCATAGATTCCTCCTGTCCTTCCGGTCAAAGTATAATGCTCTCGCAGCCCAGCCCTTTTCTGGGCACCAGGTCCCTGGTGTCCTTGGCATGTTCATAGGCATCTTCCATAAGTCCTGCAAGTTTGCGGATCCCGCTGTATCCCCACATGCCGCCGAAATCGACGAGATTTACGAAATGATCTGTTCCGCAGAACCATGCGGCTTTCGGCCCGACCGCCAGATAGTCCTTGTGATATCCGTCTATTCCCTTTGCATGCAGAAGACGTCCTTTGACATGGATCGTGCTGCATAGGAGCACTTCGCTGTGATTGTTCTTCAACCAGTCGAAGTCCTCTTCCTCCTCAAGGCTGACTGCGTCCAGATAGACTTCTTTGACGTTCAGTCCCCGTTCAAGAAGCAGCTTTGCAAGCCCCAGCGGACGCTGTACACAGATGTAATCGATCGCGATCGGCGTATCGCCGATCAGGCTCTTCAAATGGCTTATGGCATTGTCACATGCTTTTTCTTCTGCCGCATAATCGATTCCCGCCTGCTCCGGCTTAACGCCCAGGACCTGTCCCGCTCTTTCCAGGAGCATTTTGATCTCGCTGTATCCCAGCGCCGCGGGAAGGTACAGAGGCGTATTGCCCAGCCTTCTGGCCGTCTGCTTAACAGAAGTCTCAGCCATGGGACTTCTGGTGATCATAACTTTTCTTCCTGAAAGCACCAGATACTCCTCAAGTGTCGGACAGTCCTGGATCTGCAGCGGCTTCGACACAGTTCCCTGCGCTTCATCCGCCTTGCGGATCAGTTTCATCAGCTCACTGTCAGGATCCAGAGCAAAGAGATCACCCAGAAGCGCTGTCGATCCGCTCTTTTCTGCTGAGGGCTGCAGCACGTCCATCATGGCTTTCCTGAGCTTTGCGTCGGGCGTCGGTCCTGTTTTCTGCATGATCGGGTCCATCCAGCACTTCACAAAGACGATCCCCGGAAATCTTTTCTCCAGCTCTCGGTAGACATAACCCATGTCGCACCCCATAAAGTGGTGCAGGCACACCGGAAATACCAGGACAGCCTTGGGAAGGCCCCCTTCACCGCGCTTTTTTCGGAGCTTGCCCAGTACATCCGTGATTCCTTCGAGGGTGATCTGCTCCAGATTCCCGCTGTGCATGTCCTTTTCCTCAAGGACAACACAGGAAAACCTCTCGATCGCGTTCATCTCTGCCGCAGTCATAACGACGCCGCGCATGCAGTTGTCCGAGCAGATGTAGATCTGGTGGGCCTGCGGGAGCAGCATGCCGATGTGCACTATATTCCAGGTCTCATGTACGGGCGCATTGAACTCCAGGCCCGCCGTAAAAGGGGATGGAAATGACGCCTTCCCTATTGGAATTCTTGAGGGACCTGCGCTTAAATCTGTGCCGCTGAGCTTTTCCCGCGTAAAAACAGACTTCTGCTGAGCGGGGTACTCAATCGCGCAGTCGGCCGCGATCCTGTCCGCAAGCGCCCGGTAAGAGGCCGCCATCTCCGATTCCGGAAACGCGCTCATAACTGTGACGCCGAGTTCTTCCGCCTCCTGGACCGTATCGGACCTGTCCAGCCTGCCGATCACTTCAGTGTGAAGATCCTGCGCAAGTTCCAGGACCTTCTCCTCCTCGCGCTTTACATTTCTGCGGTTGAGGATCAATCCTCCAAGCTGCGCGTAGCCCCGCTCTTTAAACCCCTCTACTGCCAGTCCGATGTTTGCCGCCGCGTAGACAGCCATGTTTTCTCCCGACGTCAGGATGTACACTTTACTCGCGTACCCCTCCCGCATGGGCATGGCAAATCCGCCGCATACCACATCGCCCAGAACGTCATAGAGAATGACGTCGGGTCTGTATTTTGCCAAAATACCTTTCTCCCGCAAGGTCTCCAGCGCCGTTATGATACCACGGCCTGCACAGCCCTGTCCCGGCGTCGGTCCCCCGGCTTCCGCACAGATGATCCTGCCGCCTCCGGCAGTCTCCCTGACAAATATGACTTCATCGAGCTCAAAAGGTTCACGCCTTCTGACCATCTCCATGACAGAAGGCAGCACATGCCCGCAGCGCAGGCTCATGGTAGAATCCGCCTTGGGATCACAGCCGATCTGCAGCACTGTCATCCCGCGATCCGCCCAGTACTCGGTTAAATTGGAGACGGTGGTCGATTTCCCGATGCCGCCTTTTCCGTAAAAAGCAATTCTGATCATTTTAACTCCGTTTGAGTGATAACATTGGAATAGGCCGTCTTGGCGCTGATCCCCGGCAGCCGCCCGATCCGGCCCGAAAGGGCGCTGATCTTCTCCTGCGGCGCGTCCACAGCGACACTTATGATACTGATCCCTTTATCTCTGTAGGGTATTCCCATTCTGCCTATTACGTAATTGCGGTATTCGTGAAGAATCTCATTGATCTTCTGCGCGGCGTCCTCGTTCTCCACGATGATCGAGATCACCGCCACTCTCGTCTCTATACTCATGAAGTATCCTCCGGCTCCTCAGCAGATCCTGGGGAGCAGTTCATTACCCGGCTGGGGAAGAAGTGTCTGTGCGCCTATTTCAGTTGTCATGGTGACCCTTCCGGGCATCGTGTCCGTGATCTCTCCGATCACTGCGGCGCCCTCGGTATATTTGCAGCTCCTGAGCGTCTCTATAAGAAGATCCGCACTCTCCCGGGGACATACCATGACAAGTCTGCCCTCGCAGGCCAGGTACAGCGGTTCAAGGCCGAGCAGCCCGCAGACGCCCTTTACAGTCGGATCTACCGGAATCTTCGCGGCCTCAAGGTTCACGCCGACGCCGCTCTGCGCCGCGATCTCGTAGAGGACCGTTCCGACGCCGCCTCTTGTGGCGTCTCTGATGACATGGATTCCGGGAACTGCTTCCAGCGCCGCCTGCACCGCTCCGGAAAGAGGCGCACAGTCACTTGTGACATCCGCTTCGATCCCGTAGTCCTCTCTCTCGAGGAGGATCGTGCAGCCGTGCCTTCCGATATCGCCGGTCACAATGACGACATCCCCGGGCTGAGCGAGGGCGCCTGATGTGCGCACTCCCTTCGGAATGATCCCGACTCCCGTAGTATTGATGAATACGCCGTCGACCTGTCCTTTGCCGGCCACTTTCGTATCACCCGCCACGATCTTCACTCCTGCTTCGGCGGCCGTCTTCTCCATAGCTGCCGCGATCTCCTCGAGCTTTTTCATAGAGAATCCTTCCTCGATGACAAAACCGCAGGTGAGATATTTGGGCACTGCTCCCATACAGGCCAGGTCATTCACTGTGCCGCAGATCGAGAGCTTTCCGATATTTCCGCCCGCAAAGAAAGCGGGGGAGACGATAAAGCCGTCCGTCGACATGGCGATCGTCCCCTTTTCAACGTCGATCACCGCAGCGTCATCCGCCGTAAAGAGAGGATTCTGAAAATGTGCTTTGAATACGCGGTCGATCAGTTCAGAGGTCTGTTTGCCCCCCGCGCCGTGGGCCAGTGTTACTGTGTCGCTGTTCATAGTGTTGTCCATCTTCAACCTCCATACAGATAAAATGCCGAGCAGGCGCCCTCTCCGGAGACCATGCAGGCTCCGATCGGGTGCTCCGGCGTGCAGACCTTGCCGAAAACTTTGCAGTCAGAGGGCAGGCATTTGCCCTGAAGGACCTCCCCGCATCTGCAGGCGGGATTGCCCTTGCCCTCTACCTTGGGAAGGTCAAATTTGATCCTCGCGTCATAATTTGCGAAGTTCTCCCGCAGCTTCATGCCTGAGAGCGGGATCTCGCCGATCCCTCTCCATTCGCTGTCGCAGGGTTCCATCATGGAATCCACCAGGCGCACAGCTGCCGGCTGTCCCTGAGGCCTGACAACTCTGGGGTAGCAGTTCACGAAGAAAGGATCACCCTTCTCGAACTTAGTCACAGCCACTGCCAGCGCGGTCACGAGTTCCGCCGCCGTAAATCCGGCGCAAACGCCGCTCACTCCTCGCTTCGCGAGATCTTCACAGATCCCCGTTCCGATGATCGCGTGCACATGTCCGGGGTACAGATACAGATCTGTGCTGTCCTTCATGGCTTCATAGGCCCCGGGCATAGTCTTGTTAGCCGTCAGAACAGAGAAATTCTCCACTCCCTGTTCCTCAGCCGACTGCACTGCAAGGCATACGGAAGGCGTTGTGGTCTCAAATCCGACTGACAAAAAGACTACCTGTTCCTCAGGATGCCTGACTGCATAGTCCACCGCATCCGCCGGGGAATAGACGACCTGGACCTTAGCACCGGCGCCGCGAGCTTTCTGAAGACTCGACGATGTTCCCGGCACACGGACCAAATCTCCGAAAGTACAGATCGTACATCCGTGATCCAGAGCCAGAAGCAGCGCCTCATCGATAAAGCTGACCGGCGTCACGCATACCGGACATCCGGGCCCGGAGATCAGGCGGATGTTCGGCGGCAGGATCCTGCGTATGCCGAGTCGGAAGATCTCGTGTGTGTGCGTACCGCACACCTCCATGATCCTCACATCAGGTCCGCTGTAATTCTTCAGGATCTCAAGCGCATTCTTTTTCTTCTCTCCGCCTGCCGAAGACGGACCGGCCTGATTCATGTTCTGAGTCATAAGAATTCCTCCAGAAGATCCTGCGTCTCCGTTTGATCGTCACTTGTGATCTTAGAGATAGCGGCTCCCGCGTGTACCATGACGTAATCGCCCGGCTCGAGGTCCTCAAGGAGCTGCGCCGATACCTGCCTCTTAGCCCCGCTGGCGTCCACAAGCGCCGTACCGTTCTCATTGATCCTTACTACTCTTGCTGAAAGTCCTACACACATATCTGTCTCCTCTGCTGTTTAAGGTTCGATAAGCGAACCGCTGCTCCGCGTATCACACGCGGGTATTACTTTTTTATCATATACAGCCTGCAATGCCGCCACGGCCTGCCCCAGCGCGATCCCACCGTCATTGGGAGGTACCAGGTGATGGATCAGCACCTTGAATCCCTTTTCTTCCAGCCCTTTTTTGACCATATCCAGAAGGAGTCTGTTCTGGAAGCAGCCGCCGCTCAGCGCCGCGGTACTGACTTTGTTCCCTTTTCGGATCTCGCAGCAGGCAGCGATGATCCGGTCTGCGAGCCTTCTGTGGAATATCCACGCCAAACGGTCCGGCTCTTCGCCCTCCAGCCTTCCCAGCGTGATCTCTCTTACGATCTGCTCGGTCGTAAGAATAAGACGGCCGTCTTCGGCTTTACAAATAGTTTCAATACATTCTCCGCCGACGGAAGCATCCGCCGTCTTCCCATATCTCTCCGCAGCAAATTCGAGCGCCATCGAGGCCTCCCCCTCAAAGGTGGAGTGCCTGCAGATCCCGCAGATGGCGCTCACTGCGTCGAACAGTCTTCCCGCGCTCGTCGAAGTCACCGCATTGAGGCCTTTATCCGCCATTTTCATGAGGACCGCCGCTTCCTGCGCAGTGCAGAGCGCAAGTTTCTTTATAGTCTCACCTGCATCAGCGAGCGGCGAGGCAGCTCTCTCAGTCTTGCTGATACTGTGCAGCATTGACACTGCGATCCTCCAGCCGTCTTTGGAGGAGAGGTCTCCGCCCACCTGTATAAAAGGTCTTATACTGGCTGATCTGTCAAAACCGTGATAATCTGCGGTGAGGATCTCTCCGCCCCAGATGCTTCCGTCCGTCCCGTATCCGGTACCGTCCATGGAAACGCCGATCACGCGGTCAGAAAAATCATTCTCCGCCATGCAGCTGAGTATGTGCGCGTAATGGTGCTGCACTTTCACTACCGGCAGCGGACCTTTGCCGTGCTCTTTTCCGATCTTTCCGGCAAGCTCCATAGCAGTTGTCACGGAGTTGTACCTGGGATGCATATCGCAGGCGATGACCTGCGGCGTCACTTCAAGGAGCCTTGCGTATCTCTCTGTCGTCTCCTCCAGCGCTTTGACGCTTCGAAGATCCGCCAGGTCCCCAATATAAGAGGACGGATAGAAAAGGCTTCCGGTCCCGATGCAGAAGGTGTTCTTCAGCTCTCCGCCGATAGCAAGAATACCTGTTCCATGGCCTTCCCCCATGTTCTCTCCCCATGCGGACAGCATGTAAGGGAGCGGCGCGTAACCTCTGGATCTGCGGATCATATAGGGTTCGTCGTCATAGAAGTCCATGACCGAGTCATCCGCCCTGATCCTGATCTTGCGGTCATGGGACAAAATACAGTCGCAGAGGTTCCCGAGTTCCTGCAGCGCCTCCGCGTCATCCCGGCAGATCGGGGCTCCCGATACATTTCCGCTGGTCATCACAAGGCAGTCCGGCATCTCGATCCCGTCTGTATAGTCGAATATAAGGAGCTGAACGGGCGCATAGGGAAGCATGACGCCTACTGTCGGGTTACCGGGCGCAATGGAAGGACAGAGCCTTCCCTGCGGCTTCTTCTCCAGCAGAAGAATCGGCTTCTGGTGTCCTGTGAGGATCTCCCTCTGCCGTTCACTGACTATGCACTCCCTCTCGACGGCCGCCTCGTCGCGCATCATCACTGCAAAAGGCTTTACAGGCCTGGACTTCCTTGTACGGAGCTTCGCGACAGCCTCTTCATTGGTCGCATCACAGCACAGGTGGAATCCTCCGATCCCTTTGATCGCCGCGATCCCGCCCTCGGCGATGATCCTGCGGGTCCTGGTGATCGCTTCCCGGCCTCTCACCGCCTCTTCTCCCGCCAGATAGACTTCCGGGCCGCATTCATTGCAGCAGACGGGCTGGGCGTCGTAGCGCCTGCTCGAAGGAGAATGATACTCCTCAGCGCACTGCGGGCACATAGGAAACATCTTCATACTGGTCCGCTCCCTGTCATAAGGCAGCGCGTCCAGGATCGTAAGGCGCGGTCCGCAACATGTACAGTTTATAAACGGATGCAGGTACCTTCTGTCAGCGGGATCATAGAGCTCCGCTTTGCATTCCTCGCAGATCGCAATATCCGGCGAGATAAAGATCTCGCCCTTGGTCTTGGCGCTCTCGATGATCTCGAAAGATTCGAAGCGGCGCTCTGAACTGTCCGCGCTGCGAACGTCCATCTTCAGGACTGCCGCCCTTCTGGGCGGTCTCTTCTCCAAAAGGCTCACAAAGAATTGCGTCTGCTCATCAGTGCCTTGCGCAAAGATCTCCACATACGGCCCTTTATTGCACACTGAACCGGTGACTCCCGCTGTGGCCGCATGTCGGGCGACCGTAGGGCGGAAACCAACTCCCTGTACAATGCCGTATACTTTGATTCTCAAAGTTTTTGTCTTTTTTCCGATCATAATTTACCTGAAACCGCAAAGTGCGGCAGTCCCACGAACCACCCGTCAAAACAGTCCCTGATCAGAGGGAACATGACCGGGTCCGCAATGATCATGTCATAATTTTCTCTTTGCACTGCCGCCGCGGCGTCAGCCTCTTCTTTGAGCCTGATATCACCTGCCTCGCGCAGCTCATCTTTCATCATGAACCATGATGCGACGTCTGTCTGCGCTGCCCCGAACTCCCTGAGCGCCTCCCTGCAGGAATTGGCTGTGACCTGCTCGTGGACGACAAGGATCTTTCTGCCGCCTAACGGTGCCTCATTTCCGCCGTTCCGGATTTGTACGGCGATCTTCCTGATCAGCTGCTCAGCGAGAGGATTGTGACAGCGGAAGGGGATTCCGTATTCTGCCTCAAGTCTCTTTGCGGCTTCGTAACCTGAAACCGAGACGACGATGTTCTCTTCGATGCTTCCGGGATCCGCAAATGCCTTGATCCCGTCTGCCCTGCTGCCGAATACTACCGCTTTTCTTCCGGTCTCCGCCTCTGCGATCTCTCTTACTGCATTGAGATCAGCATAGCCGCTCAGATCCATATACTGAGCTCCCAGGATCCCTGTCTTATCTCGTATCTTTTCCGTTTCGTCCGCATAAGCTGCAGACTCGCTGCCGGCAAACTTTTCAAAAAGTGCGAGATACGCTTTCTCGACACCCTTGTCATAGTATTCCATGCCGTCGCAGGCGATCCCGATACAGGGAAGGTCCGTCTTCTTCTCTGCCATTCTCTCGAGCGCCTTGAAATCAGTTCCGATAACTGCGGGGACCGGCGTCCCGATGATCGCGGTAAAAGCGGGAGCTTTCTCTGACGCACCGTCACGCAGGAGAGCAGCTGTGTCCGACAGCTTTGCAATCAGGCGGTCATCCCGGCCAAGGATCGCGTCCATGTCGCGAAGTCCCGCGCTGAACACGGCGCTGCGCTCCCGGAACCATCTGGGCTCATCAAATCCGCATATATTGCCCGTGCATCCTCCCGCGTCACAGATCACGGTGATCCCGCCAAGTTCATAGAATACCGAGACCGCTCCGGACTGATCGGGGGCAAAAGGAGTGAGGACCTTCCGGTATCCCTTGGGGGGCCGGCTCAGGTTCTCTGCGCCGTCAGCTTTAAGTCCGCGTCTGCCCCTGTCTTCACCTGTCCTTGCGATGAGATGACCTGTTCCTGACTGTTTTCCCAGCCTTATCGCGGCGTCAAAAAGGTCCTTCCTGCCGCCCTGCGCGGTCTGAAGCAGCGCTTCGAAGAACTGCTTTACGCCCCTGAATCCAAATGGTTGAATATCCTGTCCCCACTGAAGACAGGGCCAATCCGGGTGGTACCATCCCGCGTCGCGGCCGAGCGCAATGCGCAGATCTTCTCCGGTCTCCCCGGAAGATTCCTCATACAGAAGCATAGAGGGTGTGAGATTGGAATACACTTTCGTGTCCGGGCTGAGCACAGCCAGATGCCTGATATAACGGTAAGAATCGGTCGTAAGTGTCCCGAATATTTCCTTAACGGCGAAACCATATCTGACCAGTGCCAGCGCCAGCTCAAAGGGATCCGCATTGATCGCCTCCCCGACGCTGAACACCGCGCCGGGAAATGTTTCCCTGAATTTTATCATCGCAGCTTTGGCCTCTTCTCTGTATGCCCCGTAGTCGAAGCTGACGCCCAGCGCCGCTCCGAACGCGTCATACTGAGCGGCGATCCTGTCGATCTGGTAGAGTCTGACGAGCTCTATAGAAGCTGTTCCCAGCTTCTCCTGAAGATCTGCCGCTGCCGGTCTCGCCTCCGGATTAAGGACAATGTTAAAATTTGCCTCCGCCATCAGCTGAAACTCTTTAAAATCCTGACAGGCTGAGACTTCTCTTATCTTTCTGACGCCGATCTGCTTAAGAAGGTCTCTCAGTTCGCTCTTATCGTCGACAGGGGCAAAATATCCCATAAAGTTCACGCTGTCGGCTTTCTTCTTCATTGGTTCAAGAAGTGAGTAGATGGACTGCCTCACATGGACCATGGGAGGCTTGCGGCCTTCTCTGGTCAGGGCATACATATAGCAGGGGCGCACGCGGATATAGGGGTCTTCTTCCGAAGCTCCTGCCCCTGAATCTTTTGACCGGGTACGCAGCTCTTCATTCACCATAGTCTCCGCTTTCCTGCAGACTCTCTCCATGTCCGTCCCAAGGAGCGCGTCCACGCAGGTGATGCAGATCATGATGACCGACGGCTTGTTCTCGAGGCCGGCTGCCAGTTCACAGACCGCCTTGGGGATCCGGCGAAGATGTCTTCCGGTCACCAGGTCCGTCTCATCCATAGTGAGGTAGAAGAACCGGTTTTCATAGCCTTCCATCGTGCTGATTGAAGATGTATTTCTTCCGCAGCATCCGGGAGAGACGATCAGCATGACCGATCCCGGAACTGAGAGCCCGGCCCTCTTGACGCCGAATCCTTCCGCGCCGGGAGAGTTGAAAGAAAGAGTTGCCGGTGAACTGTAGATAAGATGATTTGAGGACATCATATCCCGCGGGATCGAATCCCTGCCTCTTTCCCATAATTCACTGACCGTGTAACTTACTGCTCTGTTCATATTTTTAGCTCTTACCTCAATGTGGAAGTGTCTTCTTCCTGCTGTATAAGTTTCCGGGCAAGTTCAAGGAAACACCGGCTGACCTCCAGGTCCGGATCTCCCTCGATCACCGTCTTGCCCTGGTCTTCAAAGCGGATGATGTCGTCGCTCCTGGGTATCCTTGCCACAATGGGAAGCCCCTTTGAGGAAGCAAACTCCTCAACTTTTCTGCTCTCGTCTTCGACATTCCTGCTGTTGAGAATTATTCCTTCTACTCTGGCATAACTCCTGTCTTCAAAATTCCTGACGGCGGTGCAGATATTGTTTGCCGCATAGAGCGCCATTTTCTCGCCGGAAGTGACAATGAGCACTTTCTGTGCATACCCTTCTCTGATCGGCGCCGCGAAGCCGCCGCAGACTACATCGCCGAGCACATCGTACAACACCACATCCGGGCGATAGGTCTCAAAGAGGCGCAGATCTTCAAGAAGACTGAAGGTAGCGATGATGCCTCTTCCCGCGCAGCCGAGCCCGGGAGTAGGTCCGCCCGTCTCAATACACAGGATTCCCCCATAACCTTCTCTGGCAATCTGGTCGATGGATTCAGGGTCTTCGTCCTTCTCCCGCAGATAGTCCATGACCGGCTGCAGAGGGCGTCCTCCCAGCAGGTTGATAGTGGAATCAGCCTTGGGATCACACCCGATCTGGATCACTCTCTTTCCCAGATAGGCGAAAGCTGCCGCCAGGTTGGAGGTCATAGTGGATTTTCCTATGCCGCCTTTTCCGTAAATCGCTATTTTGATCATTCTAACCTCCGTGCCGAAGCGCTTTGCATATTCATAATGAAAAAAGCTCTTTCACCAAACCGGTGAAAGAGCCGCAAATGTCGTGGGCAGACCGTGCATAAACGGTCCTCCCCTGTAAGGGAAGCACCTTTTCTGCCTATGTCTTTTCCATAATCATATTCTGTGCTCTTCCAGGTCGGATCATACTTCCCTGTCAGAATCTAATACTTATTATGAACTCACTCTACAGAATATACAATATATTCAATACCTGTATTGTTCATTCCGCCTACTTCGAACAGATACTCTCCGTTCTCATACATATAATCGAAGTCATAGTCAAAGCTGCCGGAGAAGCTTGCCTCGCCCAGCTGAGCCTTTACTTCTTCCGCAGAAGTTCCCCATGTAAAGCCGCAGGGCAGCTGCAGAGAGGGGAGTTTCGGCTCCGCGCCGTCTTTTCCTTTGCCCTTTGTGATATAAATTCCCGTCATGGGAAGGTCTGTCAGAGCCGCCTCGGAACCGGTGTAGTTGCCGAATTCCGCCTTGACGATGATATCATCATCTGTAAAATCGGGACTTGTCATTTTAGCAAGTACCGTTTCCTGGTAGGCCAAAGTCTTGGAGGCAGGATCGCCCTCGAGTTCATAAGTGAGCGTCCATTTGCCCAGCTTCATGCCGCTCAGCTCAACAGGAAACTCCAGTTCCATGCCGTCAAAAGTCATGACTCCGTCGAGAACTTCATTAAGGTCCTGAGTGGAAGGCTTTTCTTCCTTCTTCTCTTCTTTCTTTTTCTCTTCTTTTTCCTTCTCCGCCTCGGTATTTGCTTCAGAGACTTCCGGCTTCTCGATCACTTCTTTTTTTTCTTCCTGAGTGGAAGCGGCCGATGCCTGTTCCTGTACCTGATCGGTCTCCTGCGGAACAGTTTCCTCTTTTACGGTATCATCTTTTACAGTCTCCTCTTTGGCTGCGTCTTCCTTGACGATCTCTTCCGACTTGACTTCCTCGGGGTTGATAGGCTCTTTTACCGTGCTCTGTGCGGAAGCGCTCTCTTCGACAGCCGTCTCCTCTTTCGCAGCCGGTTCGGCAGATTTACCGCAGCCGTATGCGCCCGCTGCGAGCGCAAGCACAAGAATTACTGCGGCGGTTTTCTTCCATGTTCTTTCAATAACTTTTCTGATCACTCTTTTTCCTCCCATATTACGCAGGCGCTTCCGCCCTCACGTGACCGTTATGTGCCGTTCAGAAAGGATTGCGCCCAAACCATCTGAACTTTTCCATGATCCTGCAATACCGGTCATACAGAGATGACCCTGTTTTTCCGAATTCCGGATACGCGGTGTCCGGTATCTCCAGGATATAGGACTCATAAGCGTTAATGATGATCGCACCCGACGGGTGGTTCCTTATCCTCTCAAACTTATAGTCGTATGATTTGTGCACGTGCCCGTGCAAAAGATAGAGCGGCCTGAATTTCATAAGAAATCTGTTAAAGCAGTCAAAGCCCCTGTGCGGAAGGTCCTCCATGTCTCCGTATCCAAGAGGCGGCGCATGCGTGACTAAAATATCGATACCGCCGGTAAACCTCGCTTTTCTGCTCAGACGTCTGACGCGCGCGGCCATCTCCTTCTCACTGTACATGTCAGGGCCGTATCTGTACTTCATGGAGCCGCCGAGTCCCGCGATCCTCATTCCTCTGTGATTATATATCATATTTTCGATACAAATACATCCTTCCGGAGGATTTTTGTCATATCTCTCATCATGATTTCCGCGAACATAGACAAGAGTACGGCCGCTGAGAGTTACAAGGAACTGAAGATAATTGGGATTGAGATCCCCGCAGGAGATGATGAGATCAACTCCCTCAAGTTTATCCGGTGAATAATAATCCCACAGCGATTTGCTTTCTACATCCGCGATCACAAGAATCTTCACGCCCCGTCTCCTCTAAGCTTTATTCTTAACTCCCGATACTTTCACTGTTTTTATGATCGAGTCATCCAGTTCCCATGTCTCGGGAATCTCACCTATAACGTTGTCGCAGAGCCAGTCCATTTTGATGATCTCTTTATCAGACAGAGCCGGTGACCCGGCTTCTTTGAGTATTCCGTTCTGTGTATGGATCTCCCCTTCAAAAGGATTTACCGCATCCGTCATGATGATGCGCCTGAGTGCCGTCAAGGCCTTCCTGGAAGTATAGGGGAGGTTTTCTGAAAGGATTATGTCAATAACGCCTGCGGACATTCCCCACCAGTAGTTTACCGCTTTCCCTCTGGCATTCGCCTTTCGGGTGTCCAGCGAGCCGTCAATCAGTTTCCTGATGATCTGTTCATAGTAAGCTCCCCACTGATAGACAGGTGCAGCGAGGTTCTCCACCTCCTGCTCCTCTCTTACTGTACCGTCTTTCCTGCGCGATCCTGCGTCGTGGATCCTGTAGAGACCGTACTTCCTCGAGGGGTCCTTGGGTTTTATAAAATCAATTCCTGAAATGATCCTGCATCCGCTTTCGATCAGTTCTTTCTCCCAGTCAGTTCCCTTTTTGGATGCCCAGACCAGTTTGATCCTGGCGTAGGGATCAAACCAGGCCGCCCCCAGCGCGAACGCGTTGATATTGGCAATACCGCCGTAAATGGGATAATCCGCCCTGTATCCGATCATATGGTTCTCCGCGATAGACGCCGCGAGGCAGCCCATCAGGAATTTTGCTTCATACATTCTCGCGTAATAAGTAGGCACAGAATTCAAGGAGAGATTTACAGAGCAGTTCATGATCCTCATGTCGGAATACTTGATCGCAGCCTTGAGACATTCCTCCATCATAGCCGGGGACGTCGCGAAAACTATATCATTCTGGTCAGCGTTACATGCTTCAAACGCCTCTTCAATCTTCAAAGGAGAGCTGCAGTCTTCATATTTTATAGCTTCCACCGCGCCTTCGAACTTTTCAACAAGTTCATTTGCTCCAAGTTCATGTCCGTAAGCCCAACTGGATTCTTCCGCACTGCGGTCAAATAAAAACGCGGCGCGGATCGGCTTTACGGAAAATGCGCTGCTGAGCTTGAACAGTGTCTTTACACTGCTTCCCCGGCCCATCTCTTCAGGACCTCGGACCAATTCTATGCTGTCTTCATTTGTCTGAGCGCTGTATTCGTTCCTCAGTTTCTGGATCTTATGGCTGATCAGGTTATCCGGGTCGTAGAGAAGGCTGTCCATCTCAAAAACTTCGAGATACAGCAGAAATGCGTCGCCCACTCCAAGGCCCCGCTTTCCGGCGGAACTTGATTTATAGTGCCTGGCAAAGGTCGTAAAGGCGGACCTGAGATCTACGACAAGTTCTTCCGGCCAGGCTTTTTCAAGATTGAGGCCAAAATGATCCGCAAGCTTCACGTACGACCCCTCTTTAGAAAAGGTGATCTCAAACATGCCTGTGACTTCGTAGAACTTTATGAATTCATAATAGATCTTCGAACCCGGGTCATCTGTTTTAGGAGGGAGGATACGGATCACCTGCGCAGGTATGGTAACAGATCCTAAAAACCTGGAGACGGAGACCCTCTTGTTTCCTTCTTCCACGTAAAACTTGTTCATATACTCATAAGCCTTGATAGGATCGCGGATTCCCTCCTCCACGGCAGAATCGTAAAGCCGGGACCATTTCATAGCAAACTCGCTGTCCGGTTCTACCAGAGGCATGAAATTGTTTGCGAACGCATTTTGTCTCCCGACAGTCTTCGTGCCGACGATCATATCTATGGGAATTTCTTTGACTCCCAGGATCCTCTCAGGCAGTTTTTCTATATTCTGTCCCATCGCATTAAGCGCGGGAAGATATGGATATTCACCGGACATAACGGCTCTGTGATAGGCCCGGTCTCCTTCTTTTTTGGCTTTATTGTAATCACTCAGCATAACTTAACCCTCTCTTGAATTGACGATCATTAAGATTATACACGAATAAACAGTAAACGAAAATGTAATAATCAGCATATTCTTTATCGGTTTTTTGATATTTAAACTTTATTTAAGATTACAGTGTTACATTAACATTAACTAAATAATCTGCCGAACAGGATGCATCTGCATTCGTTCTCCATAAAGATGCGCGGTCAAGGTCTAACTCCCTTGACCGCGCTGTTCTGTTCACTCTTCTTCCGATTCCTGATCATTTTCGGATTCCTGATCACTCTCAGGCTCCTGATGCTCCTCTTTCGGAGTTTGCTGCTCAGTTGTCTCAGTTTCCTGCTTCTGCTCCTCCTTAGCTGCTTCCTGCGGAGCAGCATCTCCGGTCCTTGTCAGACCGCTGATATCGAGAATCGCGATCTCCGGCGGGTTATTGAATCTGGGAACCGGATTATCTTTCGTTAAGGGTTTGCCGGGCGCACTGAGGCCGCTGGTAATAAACAGCTTTACATCGCCTTTTTCATACATCCCGTGGATATACTCGGGGAAGTAGCCCTGAGATCCGCCAAACAGACCGCCGTAGTAAGGAATCACCACAAGTCCGCCAAGATCATTTCCGCTCACGACCAAATCGACTTTCCATGTGTCACACGCGTCAGCATAGACAAAGCTTTCGGGCCTGCTTGAGAGCATTATCTTGAACCTGTCAGTGTCCTGATATTCAGTGAGGAACTTATAAGTGCTCTCATATCTCTTCTTGACTTTGTGGTCCAAGCCTGTCATCTCATAGGCGTTATTGAACATCCCGCCGATCCGTGTATCGATTCCATACAGGCTCACGTCCGTATATTCTTCGTTCAGTACAACTGCGCCGGCATCACTGAGAGCACTGCGAAGCTGATCGGTCTGCTCAGCCGCGCCATTTTCCGAAGCGTGTTTTTTGACATATTTGAGCTCCTGCTCTCCATAAGAATAATACACAGGCGCGATCTGCGAAAGCCTCTTGATCAGATCAGTCAGAGGCGTAATATCTTCTGTCTGAGCTGTTATCATATTTCCGCCGATCAGAATAGCGTCCGGATATGTATTACTGACCTGGTCCGCGATCACGCCGTTTCCGCCTTCAAAGACATATCCGAAGAGATCGGAGATCACAGCAAAGCGGAGCGACTCTTCTCCTTCCGCTTTCCCTGTGTAAAAATAGTGGGCCTCGGGATCATTGTAGGAGCGATAGATCATCCAGCTCGCCGGTACTCCAATGATCAGAGCCAGTATCAGTAAAACAAAAATCAAATGGAAAAACTTTCTTATCATTAAAACCTGCCTCTGTAGTCAATCACTGAAGACTCCATAAAGAGTCTTCCTCACTCTGCCCATACCGGCACGGCTTATTCAGCCCCTTCATGTCTGAGTACGACGCCGACTGTCTTAAAGAGAATCTTGAAATCCAGCCAGATGCTCCAGTTCTGGATATATTCGCGATCCAGCCGGACCACTTCCTCAAAGTCCGTGATATCGCTTCGGCCGCTGATCTGCCAAAGTCCTGTGATGCCGGGTTTGATGCTCATTCTCACCCTGTGATGAAGATCATATTTTTCCCACTCGTCAAGCGTCGGAGGTCTTGTGCCTACAAGGGACATATCTCCCTTCAGGACGTTCCAGAACTGGGGGAACTCATCGAGGGAAGTCTTCCTGATAAAATTGCCGATCCCCCTCGGCTTTCCGTTCTTGTCCTTCTTCTCCGAACCGATGATCCTGGGATCATCGTCCATCTTGAACATCATGCCGTCACTGATCTTATTCTGTTCCATCAGTGCCTTTTTGCGCTCTTCAGCGTCCATGTACATACTCCTGAACTTGAACATGTAGAACTGTTTGCCGTTCTGGCCGACTCTCTTCTGTTTGAAAAAGATAGGTCCGGGAGACTGAATGTAAATAATGGGCGCAATAAATATAAATATGATCCCGGTAAGGATACAGCCTATGATCCCGCCAAGGATATCCATGATCCTCTTGCAGACGATCTGCCTGGTCGATACGATCTTGAGACTGTTGGTCAGCACTCTGTACGTACCGATCTTTGAGACTTCCTGCATACCGGCAGAATGGGCATTCAGGGCTTCCAGGCAGTAATGGACCGTGATCCCCATTTCCATGATCGCGTCGATCATTTCCTTGGGATATGGCATGTTGTCGGGCTGATAGACAAGGACCTCATCCACCCAGTTCATTCGGATCTCATTGATGATGTCTGTCTCTTTTCCCATTGTGGGAACACCGCGTATCTTCTCACCGCTGCATTCCTTATCCATAAGATATATGCCGGTGATCTTGAAGTCATGAAAGTTGTTGTCCATAAGGTTGCCCACGACTTCTTCCGCGAGCGCGGACGATGTGACCAGCATAAGGGATCTTCTGCCCTCTTTGACTTTGGCAGAATGAAAGATCCTTTTTTTGTTTAAGAGCCTCATAAAGAAGGATCCGAACAGGTACATGATACACATGATGCCTGTGGACATTCTCGAGATCAGGTAGACCTGATGGACAATGAACAGGAAAAGGATGTCCAGCAGCATAAAGCTCACTTCAAACCGGAAGGTCGCTGCGAACTCCTCCATCCAGTTCCTTCTCAGTATATTCTTGTAGCTGTTCGTGAACAGTACTACCAGAAGCTGACAGAAGGCGAGCAGAATTGCCTGATATCTGTAAAGATATGTGTCATAGGGATTCTCAAATCCGACCCATATCCAATAGCTCAGTACAAAACAGATCTGAAGCACCACAATATCAAGCACGATAAAATCGATGTGCTTGAGCCAGCCTCTCAATTCTTTTTTATGCATAACACACTCCCTGCCGCATCACGGTGATGCACGGCGACCAGGCTTCCCGCCTCAGTTAAATCCAAAAATTCCGCGGGCAATACTGTATGCTGCTGCTACAAGCTTGCTCCCCGCTTTACCGGGAAGATGCACCGCCGCTCCAAAGGGACCTCTTTTCAGCTTCAAATACAGTTCGTGATCCTTCTGATCCAGATATTTCCACAGATCGTCCTTGATTGCGAGCTTTTCCTCATCCTGCGATATGATAGCCAGGACAGAAGTTATAGTCGTGATGATCTCCAGATAATTGTACATATACTTGTACAGATGGCTCTTCTTCTCTATCCTTCCGTCTCTTACGGCATCTGAGAAATAGTCGTACATGATCCGGTTGACTCTGGCCTGCTGGTCAAGGCGTCCGATCATGACTTCCTCATTGACGGACTGATCGTCTCTGCCGATGAAGTAATAATAGAAGTTGACGTCAAGATAGTACATATTCTTTACACTTGGCATGGGCTCGAAGACATAAATATTGTCAACGTAAAAGCAGTGCTCGGGCAGGCGCATTCCGCATTCCTTTAAGAGCTGCGTCCTGTAGATCACAGAGTGCATAAGAATATACTGGCCCTTCCTGAAGTGACGGGTCTCATCCCATGAAAACATTCTGTTCACAGGAAGCGCGCTGCGGTATTGCATTACTTTCTTACGGGTCTGCCCTTCCTTGTCATAAACAAAATTGCTTATGAGCAGATCGATCTTCTCTTCGGCGTCTTTATATTCTCTGAGTTTATCTAAAATGCTGCGATACGCGCTCGCCTTGAGTTTATCGTCGCTGTCCACAACTTTAAAATAGAGCCCTGATGCGTTTTCAAGCCCTGTATTGACAGCTCCGCCGTGGCCTTTGTTGGGCTGATGGATCGCTCTTACGATTCCGGGATAACGATCCTGGAGCCGGTCGGCGATCTCGGCAGTTCTGTCGACAGAACCGTCATCTACTACAAGTATCTCTACTTCATCTCCTCCCACGACGAGGGATTCGACACACTTTTCCATATAATCCTGTGAGTTATAGCAAGGCACAGTAATAGTCAATAATTTCATGTTAATTTCCTTCCA
The DNA here is from genome assembly GCA_045113775.1 of Lachnospiraceae bacterium. Taxonomy (GTDB): domain Bacteria; phylum Bacillota; class Clostridia; order Lachnospirales; family Lachnospiraceae; genus CAG-791. The sequence goes on from JBGUJH010000141.1 coordinate 97,228, forward strand.
TAAGCACATACCGGCATTATATTATACCATATCTTGATGATTATACCAAAAAAATCGGGTTTATTCCGCAATATATGAATATTTATCGATCGCCGTCTTCAGCCAGTTCAGGTAACTGCCAAAGGCCGAGGGAATGCAGTATTTGTTAGTGATCTCCGTGAGATCAGCCATGATAAAGGGGATCGGTCTCTCCTCAAAAGAGTCTGTGATCACCTCATACCCCTGCATGATCCACCTCTTGTGGGTAAAAATATGTTCCGCGTCACAGATTCTCCTGATCCTTACCGGCTCGACATTGTTTTCCCTGAGCCATGCGACCGCTTCTGAGCCGCTCAGTTCTCCCGCCGCATTGGGAAACTCGTAAAGACCCGCCAGAAGTCCCCGGGAGGGTCTTTTTCTTACAGCCGTCTTTTCTCCGTTCCTTATCAAAAAAACTGTCAGCCGTTCTGTCTTTTTCTCCTTCGCAGCGGGAATGAAGGGGAGTTCCCCCTCCCTGCCCGGTCTCTCTGTGTGGATCCGGCAAAAGCCCGCTAAAGGACAATGTTCACAGTCAGGTGTGCCGCCCGGCACGCATACGGCATTTCCCAAGTCCATGAGTGCCTGATTAAAACTTCCGCAGAGATTATCCTTTCCCTTCGCAGCTTCTGCCGCAGGCATCCGATCTGCAAAATATTCCGCGGCTTTTTTCTGTGCCGCCGGTGTGCGGATACTGTCCTCATACAATGCAAGTCTGGCATAGATCCTCAGTAGGTTCCCGTCTACTGCCGGGATCCTCTCTCCAAAGGCTATTGACGCGATCGCCGCCGAAGTGTATTGTCCGATCCCGGGGAGTCTTTTCAGCTCAGAGGCTGTCTCCGGGATCTTTCCGCCGCAGCGGTCCATCAGCTCACGGGCTGCCTTTTGGAGGTTCCTCACGCGGCTGTAATAACCGAGCCCCTCCCAGAGCTTCAGGCAGGTATCCTCCGAAGCTTCAGCCAAAGAAGCGACGTCCGGCAGGGTCTCAAGAAACCTTGAATAATATCCCTTTACCGCCTCGACTCGCGTCTGCTGAAGCATGATCTCCGACAGCCACACGTGATAAGGCGTCGGATCTTCTCTCCACGGCAGGATCCTCCTGTTATTCTGATACCAGTTTAATAGTTCTTCTGAAAAACCTCTCATACGCTCCTGCGCTTTTGCCGGTCTCACGCTCTTCCCGAGTGCCTGACTATGATCATCTCCACCGCCATCGCGGCATCGATCTTTCCGCTCTTGCTGTCATGGTCAGCGGCAACACACTCTCCCAGCGCTTCGATCAGCTCTGCAGTCGTGTACTGCCTGAGGGCCGGCTTATATTTTTTGGAAATGACAAAGGCAGGAACGCCTACCTTTCTCGCGATCTCACTGTCCGCCATCGTTCCGCTCAGCTCTTTGATCTTCACAAGCTGGTCAAACTGCCTTCTCATCAGGCTGAGAATGACCTGCGGGGCTGTCCTCAGCGCGCACAGCTCCATATAGATCCCCAGGGCTTTCTTCCTGTCCCTGAGAGCGATCGCCTCGATCATATCAAAGATCCTGTCCTTGATCCTGGGGCTGCATACATCCCTGACCGACTGTTCCGTGATCTCTCCCTGTCCCATGCAGTAGCAGCAGAGTTTCTCCGCTTCTCCGGCGATATTCTGCATGTCCTCTCCTGTGTATTCCAGGAAAAGTGCCAGAGTCCGGCCGTTAATTGAAAACCCGTTCTTTCTGAATATTCCGCCTGCCCAGGACCGCAAGTCCGATTCCCCGGGCGTGACGCACTCCAGAATGTCTCCCAGCTTTTCCTTACAGCTCCTGGCGATCGCTTTATACAGTTTTCCTCTCTTGTCGACATTTTCCTCGACAAAGACGATCGACGTGCTGTCGGGGATCTCGGGGATAAATTCCGCGATCTTATCCGCTTCTTCAGCTACCGCCGAAGCTGACTTACTGCCCGATACAGACTTTGAAGAGGCTTTCGGATTCAGAAGTCCTGTGCTCTCGAGCACGATCACTCTGCGGTCCGCAAAAAACGGCAGCGTCTGGGCCATTTCGATCAGCTCTCTGGCCGAAACATCGGATCCGCTGTAACGTGATAGGTTCATGGAATCTCCGTCCCCCATAAGGACCTTTATGAGCTTGTCCCTGTTCTGAAGGCGCAGATAGGCCTGCTCTCCGCAGAGAAGATACACTCTTCTGAGGTCCCCGCTCCTGATCGCTTCATTAAATTGTCTCTGCTGTGCTGCAAAATCACTCTTTTCCTGTCTGGCGGCCATTTGTCTCCCCTGAGTCTCCGCATTTGTGTATCAACTCTCATTGAATGACATTCATACCGATTTGTCAATAAAATGTGTGCACCGAATACTCTCCTCTTCCGTCCGTCGTAACACAGATCTGGCCGTCTTCCCTTGTGTCAAAGATTTCCATCCCGGCTTCTTCGATCCTCTGCACGGTCTCCGGGGAAGGATGCCCGTAACGATTGCCTTTCCCGCAGGAGATAAGGGCCGTCCTTGCGGGGATCTGATTCAGGAACCGCTGCGTCGTTCCGCCCTTGCTCCCATGATGCGCCGCTTTCAAAATATCGACGGGGATCTCTTTATTTCCGAGATATTCTAACATATCAGTCTCTCCCTGTCCCTCCAGGTCCCCGGTCAGAATTGCCCTGAAATTTCCGTAACGGAGCAGAAGGACCACAGAATACTCATTGGCGTCTTCATAAGCCGCGTTGGCCCCGGGGTGAATGCACTGCAGATTCAGTTCTCCCTCCGTTAAAGCCATCCCCCGATGCAGATAGCTGATGGGAATTCCTTTTCGGGCGCATATTTCCTCGACTCTCAGGTAAGTCTCCCCTTTGCGCTTTTGCAGAACAGATGGAATCCCCACATATCCGATCCTGATCCCTCCCGGCTCGTCTGACTGCTGCAGGAGTTCCAAGAGCCCGCTGCAGTGGTCCAGGTCATCGTGTGTCAGTATACAGTAGTCGATCTTCGAAATCCCATGATATTTCAAAAACGGAATTTCTATATTTTTCCCTATGCTCTTCTTTGAAGAACTGCCCCCGTCGACCAGGATCGTGCACTCTCCGCTTTCATCCTTTGTTCTTATACACAGCCCGTCGCCCTGTCCGACGTCCCACATGTACAATGCAAAAGGAGGTTCGTATCGGACATGGAAAATCAAAAAGACCGCAAAAGAAATACATGCCAGGTGAATCAGGTGTGTTCTCATCTTAGTACTTACACGTATATTCGCGTCCAATATTACAGCACCAAGAATGATGCAGTATAATGCGACGACCCATCCGGGCGGTTTCCCCGGCGTCAGCGTGCTGAACGGAAGCTTTTCAGTCAGGCTGCAAAAAGTTTCAAAAAGCCGCAGTATCAGCACCGGTACTTCACCTGCAGCACCCGCAGCCGCTTTCAAGGCACGACCCAGAAATATTTTCTCAGTGATCTGCCCGGCGATCATCTCCAGAAGCAGCGAAATCCCTCCGCCTATCATGAGAAAAGGAGCCATAAAGATCACGATCATATTAAGCAGTACGGAATAGAGAGGAAATGTGTAGAAGAAGCATAGCTGGACCGGAAGCGTAAAGATGGGGATTGCCAGCGGTTTGACGGCACCGGGAATGACCGGCATGAGAAGTGCTGCCGCGGAGACGGCGGCAAAGGAGAACAGAAAACCGCTGTGACAGATATATGAGGGCTGCCCGATCAGAATGAGCGCCGCTGCAACTGCCGTCGCTGTGAGCATATCATAGGTCCTGCCGACAGCCCCGGCTCCGGCGCGGAGCCCGAACATGACAAGAGCTCTCAGACAGGATGTATGCAGTCCGGTCATGACGCCATATAGATACAGCAAAGTGACAGAGATGCCAAAAGAAACCGCAGTCGGGACCCTGCATTTTCGCAGGAACGTGTAAATTCCCGTTCCGATCAGAGATATGTGAAGTCCCGACACGCAGATCACATGAATAATACCCGCCGCCTGGTAGCGGGCTTTTAAATCGGGATCCGTAAGGCTGCTCTGCCCCAGCAGCATCGCTTTCATGACAGATGCGCACTGCCTGCCGAATTTCCCGTGCCTGCCGTCGTAGATCCTGTCAAGCGCGTCGCACAGGCTTTTCCTTACCCTGAACAAAGCAGCTTTGACAGGGTCCCTTTCATCCGTGTAAGAGAGAATGTGCGCGTCGGCCAGTGTGAACAGATACCCTCCGATCGCCGTGTAATAGGTAAAGGCATCAAATTCACCGTCGTTTGTCGGTCTTTTGAACAGTCGGATCCTGCCTCGGACGCGCACTGCCGCTCCTTCCCCGGCCCACTCCTGCTGTACTTCCGGTTCCTCCTCGATAAGACACAGAACCTTGTCGTCATCGTGCATCACGAAGGCCCCTTCCTGCGGGATCTTCGACTCCATTTCGGCACTTTTCAGGGTCAGTCTGATATAGACCTCGTCCCCCGGACTTCTGAGCGCGTATTCCTTACTATCCACTGTCCCGCGCAGAGTAACATATCTACCTTCCGCCTTCTCTCCGATCTCGGGCTGAGGCGGCCAAATGAGCAGCGCCACCCACACAGATCCGCAGAAGAGCAGTACAAACAGACATACCGGTCTTCGCAATTCTTTCCTCCGTACAATATTCGAATACAATAATGAAATATCCCTGCCGGACCCGGCAAAGGGGCGGACCGATCGGTCCCGACGTATTCATCGTAATTCAGGCATGTACAAAATGCAAGACTAAGGGCGTGTGAAATATCTTAAGCTTTCACACGCCCTTTCTCAGTACTCTCTTCAGTTCGCTCACTCCTCAGGAACTTCGCCCTGCTGATTCTCTACAATCTCTCTGTTCATGCTGAAGCTTCCCGTGAGGGAAATGGATTCCATAAAGATCGCGTCCGGATTTCCGTCTACCGAGATCTGCACAGACTCGATGGTGGGAAGTTCACACAGAGAGTTAACGATCGAGTAGATCGCCGTCTGGGCCAGCACGCCCTGCTGTCCGTTCAGGAACTCCCTGTTGAGGTTTATATAGCATCTTCTGTCCCTTGTAGTGACGTTGATCACCTTGGTCTCGCTGTTGACCGTAGGGTAGGCGAAATTTCCGTTCGGCCCCTGGATGACCTGCTCAAGGACGATCCTCTCAAGAGGCATATTGCTGTTGTAGACCACCGTCCTGTATGCGTCCACCAGCTTATCTCCCGACTCGTTGGCAAAATACAGATGAAGCCTTACTCTCTCGTAATTGCGCATCTCCGTGTAAGAGTTGTAGATAAACTGATCGGGGTTCATGATCCCGGGCTCTGCGCCGTCCGCGTCATGAAAGGCTTCTCCATCCACTAAAAAATAAACTCCGTCCACTTCCGTGAAACTGCAGAGTGTATTGACCACGGCGGTTCTTGTGAGGACCTCCTCGACCGCGCTAAGGTCATAATACTCCGAAGAAAAATTCAGAGTGACGATCCTGCCCCTCGTCTCACTGGACAAAAACCTGAAGTCGGAAATGGGCGCCCTCAGCGTCATTTCCTTGGGCTGCACACAGAGCTTGGCGATCAGCTCCTCTATGATCCTGTCGCGGTCGTCAGCCTCAGGCACATAGTCCTGTTCCTTGATCCCGTAATCGGATTTATTCAGGTAGTAGATCCTGATCCCTCTTTTATCTGCGCCCTTTTTCCCGCAGGCACTGAGAAGGAGACACAATATGAGTATTATAAAAGAAATTACGCTTCTTCTCTTCAAACTCTCTCCTCAGATCCGGGTCCCGCAACGGGACCTGCCGGCGTTTTATGCCCCGAAGGCACATTGGATCCGGTCTTTTTTTTCTTCGCAGCACTGCTCCCGCCTGCCGGCTTATTACCGGCTGCAGTACTTTTGCTTCCGGAAGGCTTCTTAGCCGTGCTGCTGCCGCTGCCGGAAGGCTTCTTAGCCGCATTACTGCCGTTGCTCGAAGTCTTCTTGGCCGCGGTACTGCCGCTGCCTGCCTTTTTCTTCGCGGAAGTATTTCCACCGCCGGAAGTTTTCTTTGCCGTGCCGTTTCCACTGCTTGTGGTTTTCTTTACGGTGCTGCTTCCACTGCCTGAAGTTTTCTTTACTGTACTGCTTCCGCCGCTTGAGGTTTTCTTCGCCGCTCCGTTTACGCTGCCTGAAGATTTTTTACCCGCTGTATTACTGCCGGCCGGACGCTTCTTCGTTCCGGTACTCCCGGTGCCCGGAGACCTTCTGTCGGCAATGCTGCTGCCCGTCAATCTCTTTCCCGCAGCTGCCGCAACAGCTCTCCTCTTTCGGCTGTTCGATCTCCGTCTCCTCTCAGACTGCCTTCTGAGTTCTACCGGATGCGCCACATAAGTAAGCGGAATGGTCACAGTAAACTTCGTTCCCTCTCCCAGGATACTCTGGACGTCGATCGCACCGTGATGCTGCAGTATAATGCTTTTAGTAATAGAGAGACCAAGGCCGGTCCCGCCGACTTCTCTTGATCTCGATTTGTCAACGCGGTAGAACCGCTCATAGATCTTGTCAAGGGAATCCTGCGGAATACCGACGCCGGTATCTTCTACACTGATATAGAAGTTATAGGGATCAGCGTTTATCGTTACCCTGACTTTGCCGTGGTCCCGATTGTATTTCACAGCGTTTTCAACGAGGTTTGTGATGACCATTACCATCTTGACCTCATCGATCTCCGCATAAACTTCTCTCATGCTGACCATAGTCAGCTCTATATCTCTTTTTTGCGCGATAGGTCTGAGTCTGTGCAGGATCAGCTCAACCATCTTGTTCACGTTGCACTCTTTGACGTTGAGCTTTGAATCCTTTCGATCCATCCTGACGAGCGTGAGCAGCTCCGTTATGATCTGGTTTTCACGGTCAACTTCGTTCTTGATGTCGACCATGAATTCCCTGTACATCTCGACCGGCACATCTTCCTGCTGAACCAGGGAATCAGCGAGGACCTTCATCGAGGTCATCGGAGTCTTGAGCTCGTGGGAGACGTTGGAAACAAATTCCTGTCTCGATTCATCCAGTGCGTTCATTCTGGCCAGCACCTGATTAAAAGCATCCGCAATGTGTTCCGTCTCAACAAATGCGGGCGCCTTTATGGGGTCTGTCGAATATCCGGCCTTGACCGCGGATATCTCCGTGGAAAGCTTTTCGAATGGTTTCATCAGAACAGTGGATAAAACTAATGAAATCAACAACACCGCCAATATCAGGATCACTTCCAGGAGCATTGCCTTGCGGCTCAATATTCCCAGTGTGTTTCTGATAGAGACGGTGGATACGCTGGACAGCAGGACACCTTTGACAACTTCTTCACCGGCAACGTCCAGTGAAGATTCCTCATTGTCGGATCTGCTGTCTGTATAATTGGTCGCTATGATCGGCGTCACTATTTCAATGAAACCGTCGCGCCGGTCATAGTTGGAAGTACTTCCCGTATTTCCCTGCAGCAGACATTTTACCACATCCGGCGAGACGATCGTCTTACCGTCGGACATAGAATATGTGTCCTTCATTACTTTCAGGTGATCGCTGATCACCATGATACGTCCGTCATATAGTGCTGAGAATTCGGCAAGTTCCGCGCCGATCAGTTCAGAGGACTGATCGTTCAGGTAATCATAAGTGATCAGGTGATTGGCGAGTGCCCGCAGATGCGTCTCTACCTCTTCCGTTCTCACCTCGACTGCTCTGGTCTCATAATTAGTCAGGATCCCGTAGTGCAGGAGCACGCACGGAACAAGTCCGACTACAAAGATAATGATGAACAGCCTCATTCTCAGGCTTTTGACCACTGAGAATTTATGAACCAGCTCCTTGAGCTTATCTGTCATTTTGTCTGAAATAGTAGCCTACGCCCCATTTGGTCTGTACATAGACAGGCTCAGAAGCGTTAGGTTCTACTTTTTCACGGAGCCTTCTGATGTGAACATCCACTGTTCTCACATCACCCGGATAGTCCTTGCCCCAAACTGTCTGCAGAAGCATCGAACGGCTGTAGACCTTGCCGGGATGCGTAGCAAGAAGCTCGAGGAGCTCAAATTCTTTACTTGTGAGGTTTATCTCCTTGCCGGCGACGCTGACTCTGCGGTTGTCAAAGTCCATTCTGAGATCGCCGTTCTCAAGGATCCTCTCCTCTTCTTCGTCCTTATCCTTGCGGCTGCCGGCGACGCGGCGGATGATCGCCTTCATTCTGGCCTTCACTTCAAGAATGTTGAAAGGCTTTGTGATGTAGTCGTCAGCGCCGTAGTCAAGTCCGAGGATCTTGTCCATATCCTCGCCTTTTGCGGTGAGCATGATCACGGGGACTGAGGAGAATTCTCTGATCTGCGCGAGCACGTCCAGCCCGGAGAGCTTAGGGAGCATCACGTCGAGCAGAATGATGTCATACTGATTCTCATTTGCTTTCTGAAGAGCTTCCTCACCGTCATACGCAGTATCAACGTCATAGCCGTCCTGCAGAAGACTGAATCTAATACCTTTAACGATCATTTTTTCATCATCAACCACAAGTACCTTTGTTGCCATTCATTTCTCCTCTCTTTGACCTTTCGCGCGCTCATGCGCTTGTCAGACCTTTATATATTCTTTGATCTTCTCATATACACCGCTGCCGATCCCGCTGACATTCATAAGCTCCTCGGTCGAACTGAATCTTCCGTGGATCTGTCTGTACTCCAGGATTCTTTCAGCCTTACTCTCCCCGATACCGGGAAGCGTCATCAGGTCCTGCTTGTCCGCAGTGTTGAGATCGATGCGTCCGTCGCTCTGACTGCCGCCGTCCTCAGATTCGGAAGAATCATATTCACGAAGAAGCTGACCCTCCTCCTGAGTCGGAATCTCTACGCGCTGCGTGTCATACACATACTCCGCCTGGTTGACATAAGTCTTGTCTGCATCATCTGAATATCCGCCTGCCGCCTCAACAGCGTCGATCACTCTTGAGCCGCCGGGAAGTTCATACACTCCTTCGCGGTTTACAGCGCCGCATACGAAGACACAAATGGTACTGTCTTCGTTTTCTGACCGGGATGCGTCACCGCTCAGTGCGGTGTTCACAGGATCTGTGTATTCCTGTCCGGCTGTACCCGCTTCCTTATGGACGGAATTTGAGTCTTCACCGGCCTCCTCCGCTGCAGAATATGTGTTGCTGCCGGAAGCATAGACAGTGTCGGTGAACACTTTCTGTTCCTTCCTTCCGCATCCGCACATCAGCAAAGCAGCAAGTACTGCGGATATTACAATATTAACTTCTAACATTAAAGAAAATGTACGATGAGATTGCATAGTTATCCCCTTGTTTTAATGGGACCCGCTATGCGACAACATTATTGTAATCATTAGCGTAATATTTTACAAGAAAAAAGTCGGTTTCGTTACTGTTTTTTTCACCTTCTAACTGTGCTTTCATACAAAATATAGTAATTCATAAAAAAATCTCCACAACATGGGCTATTTCCCACGCTGTGGAGATTACAATACTGTAACAATAGTGATTCAAGGCTCGCAGAGCGAGCCGCTGCGCCGCGTGCGGGTTGCCTGTAAGGCAACATCTTCCTTTCCGCACGCGTGTGCATCATTT
>JBGUJH010000142.1:0-32014 GCA_045113775.1 Lachnospiraceae bacterium
CTGCTTAACAGCCATTCCCATGAGTGCAAGGAGCTTTCTCATATCGCAGCTCTTGTCACCCTTCCAAACAGTCATCTTGGAAGCATACTTCTTAGCTTCTTTAACAAGGATTCCGGCGGGACGAGCGTGAATTCCGAGCGGATCTGTTACAGTAAAGGTAATTTCTTTCATGGCGTTTCTCCTTTTTGCTTTGTATTCTTTTCCCGAAATCCGTCCAACAGAATTCGGATAACTAAACACATTATACTACAAATTCCCTATATGAAAATAGTCCCCAATCAAATTTTTATAAAAATTGAATGGGGACTATCAACTATTTAGGCGATTTTACACAAATCAGACGATATTTTGATTACTCAGCATCAGCGCCAAGCTTGACATCTGAGAAGTCGTCAGAGTTGGTCAGCAGAACGACTACGCAATCAGGATGATTTGCCTTCTTGATGGCATCGCGGTCGAATGTCATGATGACCTGGCCTGCCTTGACCTGGTCGCCTTCCTTGACCATATCTTCGAAGCCTTCGCCGTTCATGGCGACTGTGTCAACACCGACGTGGATCAGGACTTCCATACCGGCTGCGTTTGCAAGGCCGATCGCGTGCTTGGAATCAGCAACGGAAGTGATCTCGCCGTCGAAAGGAGCAAATACAACACCCTCAGTGGGGTTGATGCCTACGCCTTCGCCCAGGACGCCTGATGCGAATGTGTCGTCCGGGATGTCAGCCTGTGCTACAACAGTACCAACTGCAGGAGCGATGACCTTGCCTGCGTTGCAGCTGATGATGGCGTTTGTGGGAGCTGCTACTGCGGGAGCAGGAGCTGCTGCTGCCTTCTTGGGCTCATCTTCTTTCCAGAGAACACCGGTCAGGAAGAATGCAAGTCCGCCGGAGATGGCAAGGATGATGGTGTAAAGCAGAGCGTTGTTGATGGTCAGATATCCGGGGATACCTGTAACACCGTAAGCAGTTGCGCCAATGCCCATGAATGCTGCTACGAGAGCACCGACAGCACCACCGATCATACCGGCGATGAAGGGCTTGAAGAAGCGCATGTTAACACCGAAGATTGCGGGCTCTGTGATACCGAGAGCTGCGGACATGGAGGAAGGAATCGCGACAGACTTAGTCTTCTGATTCTTTGCCTTAAGGCCTACAGCCAAGCAGGCGCCGAACTGCGCGAAGTTTGCTGCAGATGCGATAGGCATCCATGTGTTGAGTCCTGTCTCAGCCAGCATACCGGCCTCGATAACGTTGTACATGTGGTGAAGACCCATGACAACCGTCCAGGGATAGATCGCGCCCATGATACCTGCACCGATGGGGTTGCGGACCAGAACCTTTGCGAATGCAAGAACGTATGTCTCAGCAGTAGCGAAGATAGGGCCGATGATCCAAAGTGTGAAGAAAGCAGTTACAAATACAGTGGTCAGAGGAGTTACGAACAGGTCGATCATTTCCGGAACGTGCTTGTGCAGCCATTTCTCGACTTTGCTCATCAGGAAGACTGCGATAATTACCGGAATGACGTGGCCTTGGTAGCCCGATCTCTGGATCGTGACGATGTTGCCGACCAGGTGCCATCTCGGGATAACACCGTCTGTTACGCCGAAGAAGCTGTTGATCGCATCTGTGTTGGCGACGTTCCAGCCGTTCAGGAATGCGGAGTGGATCATCAGAAGACCGATGACCGCGCCGAGGAAGATGTTGCCGCCGAATACGCGCGCCGCAGAAACTGCTACGATAACGGGCAGATATGCGAAAGCGGTGTTAGCAACTGTATCGAGGAATGCGAACCAGTCGCTGCTGCCGAATCCCAGTCCGGGGATCTTAGCGAGAGCCTCGACCAGACCCATCATAAGACCGGAAGCTACGATCGCGGGCAGGATCGGGACGAATACGTCGCCGACTGTCTTGAGAGCCTGTCTCCATACGGGAGCCTTGGCAGCTGCTGCAGCCTTGACGTCATCCTTCGTGCCGGCCTGAACGCCGGTGATCTTGATGAACTCGTCGAAGACCTTGTTAACTGTACCTGTACCAATGATCAGCTGCAGCTGTCCATTGGACTCGAACATACCCTTGACACCCTCTACATTGTCAAGAGCATCCTTGTTGACTTTGCCGTTATCAGCGATAACCAGACGAAGTCTTGTTGCGCAGTGCGCTGCAGATACGACGTTCTCGCCGCCGCCGATATTATCAGCGATCTCTTGGGCACACTTATGATAATCCAGTGCCATAAATAATTCCCTCCCTTTCATATATCAATGGGGTTTTTGTTAGAACTGTAATCGTTTTCAGTTCCATACAGTTTATTTTAATTTAATATTTATTGTATGTAAACCCCATACGCCGTAAAACTTGCCGATGTCAATTTGTGCAAAATATCCAACGCCCGAATTTTGTGTAAAACGCCTGTTTTTTCACGCCGGCCCCGGCGGCCCGAATGCCGTTCTCTTGCCGGAGCCGGCGGCTCAAATGTCATTCTCTTGCCGGAGCCGGCGGCTCAAATGTCATTCTTATGAAAGCTCCAGCTGTTCAAACGCCTTTGCCAGCCCGTCTTCCTCGACTGCGGGGCACATGACGTCGCTGATCTCCTTCAGAGCCTGTGCGCCGTTTGCCATGCAAACGCTGGTGCCGACCGTCTGGATCATCTCCAGGTCGTTCATGCTGTCTCCGAATCCGTATGTATCGGATACAGGAACGCCGAGGTGTTCGCAGACGCGCAGGATCGCGCGACCCTTGTCGTACTTGCGGTTGATCAGCTCTCCGTTGATGCATCTGTGCGCCGGATCCGTGATCTCCTGTACGACGAAGTTGTATCTGTCCTCCAGAGCTTCTTTGGCAGGCGCCAGCTGCTCCGGATGCAGGCACATGATCACGACCTTGTATGCCGGGCTCCCGTCATATTCGCTCATCGGTCTGATGCCGAGGCTCCCGGCCAGAGCTTTGCGCCAGCGCTCGATCTCGCTGTTGCCCTTGCCGTCCGGACCGATCGAACTCTCAATGAACTCACTGATGTCCGAATCTCCGAACGCGCCGTCTCTGCACTCGACCGTGCAGAATACGCCTTCTGCGTGGAGCTTTTCCACTGCGATCTTCGTCTCTTCTGCTGTCATCGGCATGTCGTAGATCAATTCGTCACCGACAGTGACGTAGCCGCCTGCGCAGGCGATAACGCCGTCGAAGCCGTATTTTAACAGAGGAGCAAGCATTCCGGGATTGCGGCCTGAGCACAGGAAGACCAGATTTCCTTTCTTCTGCGCTGCCCTGATCGCGTCGAGCGCGCTCTGCGGCGGCTCATTGGATCCGGGCGTGGTCAGTGTTCCGTCAATGTCAAGAAATATCAGTTTTTTGCCCATCTTCCTCCTTTCTTTACGTTAAGATCCTGTCACAGTGATTCCCTCTCGATGATCCGGTATCCGAGCTTGATGCCCTCGTGCCGGGCGATCTTATAGGGTCCTGCTTCGTCCTTTTCGTCCCCGATCAGCTCCAGAAGAAGTTTTGCCGCCTCGCTGCCGCAGCGTCTCTGGTGAAGACGGGCCGTCGTCAGCGTGGGCGTCGAGATGAGATCCGACCAGTTGTCTCCCACTCCGGCGATCATGACGTCTTCCGGGATCCGCCGTCCTCTTTCCTTGAGCGCTTTCATCGCGCCGTGAGCGATGATATCGGTCGCGCAGATCACGCCGTCCAGGTCCGGGTTTTCATCCAGAAGTTCCATCATGGCTGAATAGCCGCTCTGCGCCTCAAAGTCGGCGATCTTCCTGGGCATGCCGTCGGCGTCAAATCCGGCGCTGCGAAGCGCCTCCTGGCACCCTTCGCGCCTGGCCAGACCTGCTGCCTTGTCCGCCTCAGTAACACCGATATAAGCGATATGTTTCGCGCCTTTTCGGATCATCAGAGCCGTCAGCTCTCGCACTGCGCCGAAATCATCGTGGTAGACACAGGGCAGTCCTTCGAAGTTCTGGCCTGTGATCACCAGAGGCACGGTACAGTCCTCGAGGGAGATCTTCTTGATGTCGCTGAGTGTCGTAGCCATGAGAATGATCCCGGCCACGCGGCTGCTCTGCATGACATCCAGATACTGAAGTTCTCTGTCTTTGCTCTTGTCCGAATATCCCAACACGGTCAGATAGCCGGCTTCCAGCAGCTCTTCCGCTATGCCGTCCATCAAGTGGTAGACGGATTCCGACATGATCCTGGGCACGATGATGCCGACCTGCCTCATCTTTCCGGTGCGCATTGTCTTAGCCATCAGATTGGGGCGGTATCCGGTCTCTTCGATGGCCTTCGCCACTCTCTCTTTCTTCTCTTTGCTGAGCGGTCCTCCGTTGAGGTACCTGCTCACGGCTGCGGAGGAAACCCCCGCAAGCCGTGCCACTTCCTTGATCGTCATTTGCAAAACTCCTCTCGATGATTTACTTCAATGTTATTCGAGTAATAACTATGTCAGTTTCAGTTTAAGGGTTCTGCTTCCGCCAATTGTCCGCCTTTATCCGTCCGCTGCAGAAGTTCAGTCTTTGCGCTCAAGCTTGGGATGTGCTTTTTTGACAAAAGGCTTGTTGAAGGTCGTCATAAGCCATACAAAACTGTATCCGGGAAGCTGGATCGCCTTAGCCGCTTTGGGCTCGCCTGTGACCAGATCGTAGTAGTCTTCCTTCTCGTCCACCCACGCGATCTGCTCGTTAGCGCTGAAGTTGAAGAAGGCAAGGAGCTTCTCGCCGTTGTAATATCTTCCGATTCCCAGAATGTGGTCGTTCCAGGGTTCGATGATCCAGGCGTCCGCCTCGTTCTCGAATACGCAGTACTCGGCGCGGATCTCTTCCAGGTGGCGAAGCGCCTTGAAGATGCGGTTCTGTCTGGTCCCCTCGACGTTCCTGAGCTCAGCCTCTTCCCAGTTCATGTCGCCTCTGTGCAGATAGCGGCTGTCATCGGCTTTGATCGGGTCATCGTGATAAGTATAATCGTTGAGCTGGCCGATCTCGTCGCCTGCGTACAGGACCGGGATTCCGCTCTGGGTCAGCAGGAAAGCGTGGAGCATGATATCCAGAGTGATGCCGCGGTCGATCTTCCAGTCGACCTTCTCATATTCCGCAGCCTCGATGCCGCATAGGGACGCCGTTGTCCCGCAGAGTCTGGCGTCGCCAAGGCGGGGATCGTCATTGTAGAGCTCGCCGCGCGCGTCGCTGTTGTATCCCTTGCCGGTCAGATAGTCGTTGAGGTACTTCTTATGAGGCACCTCTGTCGTGCCGAACTGTTTGAGGTACTCGTAATCCAGGCCCCAGCCGATGTCGTCGTGGCAGCGCAGGTAGTTGAGGAATGTGTACTGGTGCGGCAGCGCGAAGACGCTCTCCATCTGATGTCTGAGCAGGCGCACGTCGTGTGTCGCCACGGTGTGCCATGTACTCGCCATTGTGGTGACGTTGTAGAGCATGTGGCATTCCGGTTTCTCGATCGTGCCAAAATAGGGAACAACCTTACTGGGTTCCATAACAACTTCGCCCAGAAGAAGAGTTCCGGGGCAGACGACTTCAGATGCCATGTGCATCAGGCGGACCAGCGTATGTACCTGGGGAAGGTTGCGGCAAGGCGTGCCGATCTCTTTCCAGATATAAGGCGTCGCGTCCAGACGGATGATATCCACGCCGTGGTTGCAGAGGTTGAGCATGTCAGCCGTCATGTCGTTGAATACCACAGGATTGGCGTAGTTCAGGTCCCACTGATAGGGCCAGAAGGTGGTCATGACCACTTTGTTCACTTCCGGGCACCAAGAGAAGTTGCCGGGCGCGGTCTGCGGGAAGACCTGGGGAACGGTCTTCTCGAACTCGTTCGGGATCGTCCAGTCGTCATAGAAGAAGAATCTGTCCTGATATTCCTTCTCTCCGGCTTTGGCTCTCATCGCCCACTCGTGATCTTCACTGGTGTGGTTCATGACAAAGTCAAGGCACACGCACATTCCGCGGGTGTGGCAGTCGTCCGCCAGCTCCGCGAGGTCTTCCATGGTTCCCAGCTCCGGCTGTACTTTGCGGAAGTTGGAAACGGCATAGCCGCCGTCACTGCGGTCCTTCGGGCTCTCCAGAAGAGGCATGAGGTGCAGATAGTTGACGCCGCACTCCTGAATATAATCAAGGTGTTTCTTGACGCCCTTCAGATTTCCGGCAAAGCAGTTCGTGTACATGAGCATCCCAAGCATATCATTGCCCTTGTACCAGTCCGGTGCCGCCTCGCGGGCCTCATCCCATTCCTTGAGCAGGGGACTTCTCTGTTTATAGTACTCGTACATCATGTCGCAGAAGTAATCGAAAGCCTGCTGGTCGTTGTGGTAAAGCTCACTGTACAGCCATTTCATTTCGTCATAATGTTTGGCCAGACGTTTTTTAAATACTTTGTCCCATTTTTTGTCTTCAAACATATAATACCCTCCTGTTATAAGTTTCTGACGCATAGATGCAGCAGTTCAGCACCACACATTCCCAAATGCTCCGCATTCGGGAATGTGTGCGTTCAGAGGCGCTGCGCGCCTTGTCCGCCTCGGAAAAATATCCGAGAACGCGACAGTGAGCAAGTTCCCCGTCACGTTCTCGGATATTTTTCCGGGGTGCTGAATTATTACATATTGTAATCGATTTCATTATAAAGGAATTCGGCGGTTCAGCGCAATTTTGATAACGACGAAACTGTTATTGTGTTTTTGTGCATATTGCCACGGCAGTGCACAGCACCCGATTTCGGAGTTTTAAACGTAAAAAAAAAGCATGCGGAAGTACCGTAAAACAGTACTTTCCGCATGCGATTTCTGCATATAAGGCCCGCTCCTCGGGCCTTGAAAATGATTATTTCACCAGAACCGCCGCCGATTCCGGCGTAAGTTCGATCTCCAATATTCCGTCCACGACCTGATAATTCTTCCTCGGATAAGCGAGAAATCCGCTCTGATTGGTCAGAAAGCGCAGCTTCATCTGCGTATTTGCCTGCACTCCCGCGTAGAGAACGGGAACCCTGGCTGTGACCGTATCATTGCCGTTGTTGAGCACCACCACGGCGGAGGACTGGCTGTCAAACCTGCCGTAAGAGAGAAGCCCCGGGCCATCCGCGAGCCGGATCACAGATCCCGTCCTGAGACATCTGTATTCCTTGTGCATCCGGATGAGCTCCTTGTGGAACCGGATCATTTCCCGGTCCTCCTGTCCCCAGGGATAAGTCCGCCGGTTGTCGGGATCGGCAAAGCCGCAGAGCCCGGCTTCATCGCCGTAATAGAGCGTCGGCGCGCCCGGCCACGTCATCTGAAGGACTACAGCCTCGCGGTATACGCTCTCCCGCACGTCTTCAGCCGCTGCAGCGGTGCCCAAAGTGGACACCCTCCCCACTTTCAGGCCCGTCCTCGTCAAAAAGCGCGAGTGATCGTGGTTGGACAGCTGGTTCATGCTGCACATGAGTGCCGCCTGCGGCATATCTTCCTGGCCTTTCCATCTCATCGCGTTCCAGAACCTGTCCGGATCGCACAGAAAGTCCGGGTGGAAGGCGTCGTTGTGCTTCTCCATTCCCGTCAGGAACCACGTGACAGGGTCCATGAACCCTTCGTAATTCATGATGGTGTCCCATTCCCTGCCGCCGAGCCACTTGGCCGAGTCCACGTAGTTCTCGGCGAGTATGATCGCGTCGGGATTGGCCTTCTTGACGACCTTGCGGAATCGCTGCCAGAAATAGTGGTTGAAGGCCTCCGAGTGCCCCAAGTCCGCCGCCACGTCGAGGCGCCATCCGTCCGCGTTGTACGGCGGCGACACCCATTTGGCCGCTATCCGCAGGATCTCGTCGCGCAGCCGCATGGAATCCTCGTAGTTGAGCTTGGGGAGCGAAGAAAATCCCCACCAGCTCTCGTAGGAATCATTGTCCGGCCAGGCGTCTTTCTCGAAGTCAAAAAACTCCCTGAATTCCGAGTCTTTCCTCAGATATGCGCCCGGCGCGTAGTTTCCGTTGCCCAGGTAGATCTTCTCGTGATCCATCCACCTGTGGAAAGAGCCGCAGTGATTGAACACGCCGTCCAGGATCACGCGGATCCCGCGCATGTGCGCCTCGCGCACCAGCTTCGCGAACAGCCTGTCACTCGCCTCGAGGTTGGCCGGATCGGTCACCCGCGATTTGTATTTGGACGCTTTGCTGTTATCCAGCTCGCCTTTGGGGAGGATCTCGCCGTGATCGTGCACTATTTTGCCAAAGTGCGGGTCAATATGGTCATAATCCTGTGTATCGTATTTGTGGTTTGAGGGGGAAATGAAGATAGGGTTGAGATAGATCGCCTCCACGCCCAGGTCCTCGAGGTACCCGAGCTTGTCGATGATCCCCTGCAGATCGCCCCCGTAATGCTCCCGCGTGTCGTCCGGCTCCGGCGCGTAATACCAGTCGTCGATGTGCCTCACCTGTCCGCCGTTGTAGGCGTATTCGCCTGTCAGCACGTCGTTGGACCGGTCTCCGTTGCAGAACCTGTCCGTGAAGATCTGGTACATCACGGCTCCCTGCGCCCATTCCGGAGTCTTAAATTCCGGGGCAAAATACCACCAGCCCTCAGTCGGGGACTTCTCCGATTCTTTCTCCGGGGAATCTCCTGTCTCACTGCCGTCTGCAGCATCTTCCGGCCATTCAACGCCGGTCCTCTTGTAAAGGATCTCTTCGCCCGTATGTGCAAGACGGAGCCTGAAAGCATAGCGGACAGGCTTTCCATCCGTCGTGATCTCCGCCGAGAAGTAGATGAAATAGGCATTCTCCTTCTCGACCTGCATCCGGATCTCTCTCTCTTCCGTCAGCAGGATGCTTCTGTCCACGTCACCTGCCGCCGTCCTGAGACGGATCCTGATCGCGTACTGCTTTTTCCCGTACTTCTTGAGGGGCTTTATGGTCTGCACTTTAAGGAATTCCTGTGTCTGGTCCGTGAAAAGCGCTCTTGTGTTCAGCAAGTCGTTTTGCATGTTTTCACCCCATTTTTTGTACAACGTAAAAAAGACAGCGCTTGGGGGACTGTCTTTTTTAGAGAAGGTATTCTTCTAAATGGGGTATAGCAAAAACTTATAATGTATTGGGGGGTTACAAGCATATAGTAGCAAATAGCCCCCCAAAGATAAATTCGCAGAATTCACAAAGTTCACAAAAGATGACTTTGTGATATGTACATTATTTACAATACGTTTTTGATAAAATGTACAACTCCGAACTCCCCCAGCAGAACCAAATCCCATTCTCTGGCTGTCCTGCGTCTCATGCGTTCGCAGGTGCCGCATTTCCGGCAAAGAGCGCGTCGAACTCCTCGCCCGTGATCTTTTCTTTCTCCATCAGAAGATCCGCTGCTTTGTACAGGATATCTTCGTGAGCCCCGATGATCTCCTTGGCCTTGGCGTAGCATTCCGTAATAATGCGCCGCACTTCCTTGTCGATCTCGCCGTTTATGTATTCACTGTGCTTATTCTCGTGACCGAGATCATAGCCCAGGAAGACGTCATCGGTCTCCTGCTCGTAGTTGATGGTCCCTATCTTATCCGACATGCCGTAGCGCATGACCATGTGTCTGGCGATGTTGGTCGCCTGGCGGATATCCGCGGACGCGCCTGTCGTGATATCGTCCAGCACCAGTTCCTCGGCAATTCTGCCGCCCAGGCTCACCATGATCTCCTGGAGCATCCTGCCCCTGGTCATGTACATCTCGTCCTTCTCGGGCAGCTGCATCGTGTAGCCGCCGGCTCCCATACCCGTGGGAATGATGGAGATCGTGTAAACACGGCCCACCTTGGGAAGCTCGTGGAAGAGGATCGCGTGCCCGGTCTCGTGGAAAGCGGTGATCCGCTTCTCCTCAGGAGTGATGATGTGGCTCTTCTTCTCCTTGCCGATTCCGACCCGGATAAAAGCTTCCTTGATATCGGACTGCAGGATGAAAGCCCTGTTTGCCCTTGCGGCGCCGATCGCCGCTTCGTTCATGAGGTTCTCCAGATCTGCGCCGGAGAAGCCTGCTGTCGTGCGGGCGATCTCCTTCAGATCGACGTCCTCCGCGAGCGGCTTCTGCCTGGAGTGCACCTTGAGGATGTCCTCGCGTCCCTTCACGTCCGGTCTTCCGACGGAGATCTTTCTGTCAAAACGCCCGGGGCGCAGAATAGCGGGATCGAGGACGTCCACCCTGTTGGTCGCCGCCATGACAATAATGCCCTCGTTCACGCCGAATCCGTCCATCTCCACAAGGAGCTGGTTCAGAGTCTGCTCGCGCTCGTCGTGGGAGCCGCCCAGGCCAGTGCCTCTGCGCCTTGCCACTGCGTCGATCTCATCGATGAAGACGATGCAGGGCGCGTTTCTCTTGGCGTCCTCAAACATGTCCCTCACGCGGGACGCGCCGACGCCGACGAACATCTCGACGAAATCCGAACCCGAGATGCTGAAGAAAGGCACGCCTGCCTCTCCTGCGACGGCCTTGGCCAGCAGTGTTTTGCCGGTGCCGGGTGCGCCTTCGAGCAGAACGCCCTTTGGAATGCGCGCGCCGACCTTAGTGTATTTGCCGGGATCCTTGAGGAAGTCGATGATCTCCTCCAGGTCCTCTTTCTCTTCCTGAAGTCCCGCCACGTCGTCGAGCGTGACTCCGCTGTTCTTGGACAGTCTCGCCTTGCTCTTGCCAAAATTCATCATCTTGGCATTGGATCCGCCGCCCGCGTTCTGCGCGTTCATCATGTAGAAGAAGAACAGGCAGACCACGACGACCAGGATCGTGGGCAGAACACTGACCATAAAAAGGTTGTCGGAAGGAATGTCCTTCACTACGGGCTTGACCCCCGCTTCCCTCGCAATTTTCTCAATTTCCGCGATCTGTGTCGCGTACAGGATCTTGCGGCTGTTGTCCTTAAGCGTCACCATCGCATATCCTGTGTCATTGTCGCGGTTCGGTGTGATGGTCACTTCCGTCACATCGCCGTTTTTCAGGTCTTCCTGGAAATCTTCAAGCTTGTAGCTGTCCTGTCCGGAGGAAAATGATCCGCGGATCATAGGCGCGAACACGAATACGAACAGCATCAGGAACAAAACCGGAATCAGGAGACTGTTAAAAGGTCTCGGTCTCTGTTTATTTTCCAATACTCTACCTCAGTTTCAAAATATAGATGTCATTTGGGCGCCGCATGCGCGCTGCTGTGCGCGTGCGCATCATTAGGGCTCGCGGAGCGGGCTGCTGCGCCGTGCATGCGCATTGTCAGCGCTCGCGAAGCGGGCCGCTGCGCCGTGCATGCGCATTGTCAGCGCTCGCGAAGCTGGCCGCTGCGCCGTGCATGCGCATTGTCATTCCTCAGAGAATTCCACTACTCCGATGAAAGGAAGATCTCTGTATTTCTGGTCAAAGTCCATGCCGTAGCCGACAACAAACTGATCCGGGATCACAAATCCGGTGTAATCCACATTCAAATCCACCACGCGCCTCTCGGGCTTGTCGAGCAGTGTGCAGGTGCGCACGCTGGCGCAGCCTCTCTGTCTGAACACTTCCTCAAGATAGAACAGCGTGCGGCCGGAGTCCACGATATCCTCGACAATGATGACGTCGAGGCCGTCGATCGGATCATCCAAGTCCTTCTTGATCCTGACGATCCCGCTGGACTTGGTCCCGCTCCCGTAGCTGGATACCGTCATAAAGTCCATCGATACCGGCACATTGATCCTCTTGGCGAGCTCGCACATGAAGAAGCATGCCCCCTTCAGAATACAGACCAGATGTACAGTCTTTCCCTCATATTCCTTCGAAATGATATCTCCGAGTTCCTTGATCCTTGCGTTAACCTGCTCTTCACTGATAAGTTCTCTGATAGTCTCGCGCATAATACCCTCTCATCTCCTAACTGTTAGTGCTGACTGTGCCATTGCTGCTGCAGGTACTCTGTTCTGCTCTGTTCTGTTCTCCGGAAGTCCGGCCAGTTTCCATCTTCCGGCGGTTCTCCGGAAGTCCGGTCAGTTTCCTTCTTCCGGCGGTTCTCCGGAAGCCCGGTCAGTTTCCGGTTTCCGGCTGTTCTCCGGAGGTCCGGTCAATTCCCGGCTCCCAGCCGATCTCCAGTATCCTGCCTGTTCGGCTGCTCACCTTATATGCGGCGCTCATCCTGCCGCCGTCTGAAGAGCTCCCAGTTTCCGGATCCGATGCATCGGCGGCGCCCGCCGGGATCCACAGGATCTCACTCCCTGCTGTCGGGAGGACGATCCTTCCGCGCAGCTCCGCGGGCACTTTCGTGTCGATCATATACCGAGCAATCGTCTTGGATCTGCCGGTCTCATCGAGCGTTATTCGGTCCCCTTCACACCGGGTTCTGAAACTTGGAAACGCTCCTATTTTATCATAATCAAGCCATTTCGTATACTGCTTTCGGGGCACGGAAGACATATCCCCGTCAAAATCAAACACTCTGCATCTGTATTCTCCGGCGTCCATCGGCCACCTGCGCGCGGATAATGCTGCCGCCCGTGAGGCGTCCATCAGCTTCCTGCCAGCGGAGGCGGCCTCCTGTCCGGGGGCATCCTGCTGTCCGCCCGCGGGAGCGGAATCCTCTCCGGGGGCACCCTGTTGTCCGCCCGCGGAAGCGGAATCCTCTCCGGAGACTTCCTTTCCAGCGGCGTCCTGCTGTCTGCCTGCGCTGAAGAGAAGCTTTTCGTACACCTTCTCCACACGCACTCCTCCGAACACATCCAGCCGCCCGTTTCCGTTCTTCTGCGCCAGCCGCAGCACTGCCTGCACGTGCGTATCCTGCAGGTCTTTCTTTCTGCCGGCGACGTCAGCGATCACGCAGTAAATGACTCTTCTGCGGATCAGCGGCGGCTCCCTCATGAGCTCCGGCACAGAAACACTGACAAAGTATTCCCCGCGCTCAATGCATTTCCTGGACGCTCTTTCTGTCTGTTCTCTGAGGAATTCTTCCGTCTCGGCCGCTTCTTCAGCGGCTCTGGCGATGTGTTCCCTTGCGCTTATGTTAATCTGCTCCAGAAGAGGCATCACTTCCTTCCGAATGAGGTTCCTCGAATAGCGGACGTCCTCATTGGTCTCATCCTCTCTCCACGAGATCCCGCGTACCTTAAGAAATTCTTCTATTTCTTCCCTGCTGCATGTGAGCAGAGGCCGAATGATCCTGCCGTTTACCGGAAGCATCCCGCGCAGCCCTGTCATCCTGCTGCCGCGGACGAGGTTAAAGAGCACTGTCTCCGCCTGGTCTTCTATATGGTGGGCGACCGCGATGCGGCATTCTTCCTGTACGGGGGAAGGAAGCTCCCGATCCTGCCGGGAAAAGCCCTCCCGGTCCTCCCGGGTAAGAAGCTCCTCGTCCCGCATCAAAAGAAGCTCCCGGTCCCACCGCTCTGCTGCCTGCTCCAGCGCCTCGTAGCGCAGCTTTCTCGCTGCTTCTTCTACACTGAGGCCGCAGCTTGCGGCAAATCCTGCCGCGTCCACATGTACAGCTTCGAACGGAATACCTGCGTCTTCACAATATTTTGCAACATAAAGAAGATCACCGTCCGCGCTCTCACGCAGCCCGTGATGGACATGAAGAACTGCTATTTGAAGGCCGGCGCGGTCGCGCAGCTCCCTGAGCACTTCGAGAAGGCACATGGAGTCGGCCCCGCCGGACACGGCCGCGAGTACGCGGCTGCCTTCACCGACCATGTTGTGGTCGGTCATGTAGTTGTAAATTCGTTCGATCATAGCTGTTTTCCGGTTTCTGGTATGGCTCTATGCTTGCGCTGTCATTGCACTTGCTTATTTCTGCCTTCTGCAATGACTATTTCGCCTGCGCCGTCATTGCACTTGCTTATTTTATGCCTTCTGCAATGATTTTCCTGCTCAGGCTGTCATTGCACTTGCACTTTTCCGGCTTCTGCAATGATTCTCTCGCCTGCGCCGTCATTGCACTTGCTCATTTTCTGCCTTCTGCAATGACTATTTCGCCTGCGCCGTCATTGCACTTGCTTATTTTATGCCTTCTGCAATGACTTTCCTGCTCAGGCTGTCATTGCACTTGCACTTTTTCCGGCTTCTGCAATGGTTCTCTCGCCTGCGCTGTCATTGCACATGCACTTTTTCTGCCTTCTGCAATGAATTTCCAGGCACTTGCTGAACACTGAATTTCCCGGAGCCTGAATTCAAGGCTCGCAAAGCGAGCCGCTGCGCCGCGTGCGGGTTGCCTGTAAGGCAACATCTACCTTTCCGCACGCGTGTGCATCATATAACTCAGCGGGGGATTGTCACCCGCCGCTGAGAAATTTTGTTACTACCTGCCGCCTGTAGAGGCGGGGGACATCCCCCTGTGTTAATAACAGAAAGAAAAGCCGCCGCCTGCCGGCGACAGCCTTTTCATTGTTCTTGTGAAGTTCCTTCTTTAAAGATCACTTCGCCCTCGTAGACCAGCCCGAGTTTCTCTCTGGCAACTTCCTCGATGTACTCCTTGGTCTGCGTGTATTCCTTGTATTCTTCGATGTCCTGCGCGCGCTGCTCTTCCTTTACCTTCTCGCTTTCGAGCTCCGCGATCCTCTGGTTGTTGGAGTGCAGCCGGCTTACCAGACCTCCGCAAGCTACCAGGATCACCACGATCAGAATTCCGACGACCACTGCGGCAAGCCACATGCTGAGTCTGTTCTGCTCGTTATGCTTTACAGATTTCTCGTATGTCATTGGCTCCTCCTGTTCTCATTCCTGTTATTGGTCTGCAATTTGTTAAGTCTCGCAGCGCAATCTGCTGCCCGACGCCCGGCTTTAAGTCTCGCAGCGCAATCCGCTGCCCGACACCCGGCTTCAAGTCTCGCAGTGCGTTCCGCCGCCCGCCGCCTGAAGCAGCAGGTGACATTGCCCCTGAACTATACTCCATCTTACCCCTCTTTTTCGAACCGCGTCAATGCGGTCGGATAAGAGTTTAGAAAGAGTTCAGAATTACGTTTCAGTTCTCCCCGGCAGGAGAAGCTTCACCCGTTTTCTCCTCCACCGGCAGATAGCGGAACATATCCGCGGCAGCTTCCTTGCGCACATTCTCCTGTACGGTAAGGACTTCGACCTTAGTCTCCCGGTTTCCGAAAGCAATTCCTATGATATCCCCCGGCTTTACTTCCGCGGAAGCTCTGGCGACCCTGCCGTTGAGCGTGACTCTTCCGTTGTCGCAGGCCTCGTTGGCGACTGTGCGCCTCTTGATCAGCCTTGAAATCTTAAGATATTTATCAAGTCTCATTGAGCTTCCTCCCTGAATAGTAAAGGCTCGCAAAACGAGCCGCCGCGGCGCGTGCGGGCTGTCCGAAAGGCAGCAGCATCCGCGAAACGAGCCGCCGCAAGAGATAACAAAGCCCGGAGATTACACTCCGGGCTGTCTGTTACTGACTAATACTGAAATATTACGCAGATCAGTTGATCGCGTCCTTCAGAGCCTTGCCGGCCTTGAACTTAGGAGACTTGGAAGCTTCGATGTTGAGGGGCTGGCGTGTATGAGGGTTGATACCGACTCTTGCAGCTCTCTCGCTGACTTCGAAAGTACCAAAGCCAACCAGCTGAACCTTGCCGCCCTTAGCGAGCTCTTCAGCTACTGTATCTGTGAAAGCCTTCAGAGCCTTCTCTGCATCTTTTTTTGTAAGTCCGGCCTTATCAGCGATTGCCGCGATCATATCTGTCTTATTCATTTTAATTCCTCCTGATCATTATAGAGAGCACTTACTCCCATGAGTACCTAATAAATATATATAATAGGTTTCAATAAGTTTGTCAACCAGTGATGTTAGCGAAACGCTTCACAAGGTATTCTTTATCATTATGATCCGGGACATTCAGCACATCATCAAGCATCTGTGCCAAAATAGTGCCCACTTCTCTTCCCGGCTTGACCCCCAGTTCGATGAGATCCGAGCCGTTGACGGCAAGATCCCTGAGACTGAGGCAGTCTCCCCGCTCTATGATCCGAGCGTACATCGAGCTGACCGTATCCAGTATTCTCTGTTTCTCTTCCCGCTGGTATGTGCTCTGTGCCAGCATATCCGCCTGTTTCACTTCCAACAGGAGCGGGAACAGGTCCTCGCCGATCTTGACGATCGCCTTGCGCACTGCGGGCTCCGTCAGCCGGATCTGGATGTCATGCCACTTTACCAGAGGAAGCACCTTCCGGATCGTCGCGTTGTCGTACTTGAGCCTTTTCAGGATGGTCTGCGCCATCCCGTATCCCACGTCCGCGTGATGGTAGAAGTGGTCGATCCCTTTGTCGTCGGTCGTTCGGCACGCCGGCTTCCCGATATCGTGCAGGAGCATAGCCAGACGGAGCACCTTGTCCTTTCGGACAAGACTGACGCCCTTCAGGATATGCTCTCCGACCGTATAACAGTGATGGGGATTGTTCTGCGGGGTCTCCATGCACTCGTCGAATTCGGGCAGAAATTCTTTCATGATTCCCGCCTGCCAGGCTGTCCTGAGATAGTCGGGCCTGTCTGACATCAGGGTCTTCTCAAGCTCGTCCCTTATTCTCTCGGCGCTGATCTTTCTCAGATTAGGCGCCAGCTCAGAAGCCGCTTCGAGAGTGGCTCCGTCGATCCCGTAGCCCAGCTGGGCACTGAAGCGGATTGCTCTCATGATCCTCAGAGCGTCTTCCGAAAACCTCTGCAGGGGATCGCCGACCGCGCGAATGATCCCGTCCGCGAGATCCTGCTGCCCGCCGAACAGGTCGATCAGGCCGCCTTTTCCGTCGTACGCCATCGCGTTGATCGTGAAATCCCTTCTTTTGAGATCCTCGGCCAGGCTCGGCGTAAAAGTCACTTCCTTCGGGTGACGTCCGTCTTCGTAGACGCCGTCGACCCGGAAAGTGGTCACTTCATAGCCCGTCCTGCCGCACATAACGGTCACCGTTCCGTGCTGCAGCCCTGTATCGATCGTCCTGGGGAACAATTCTTTGACCTCGTAAGGAAGCGCGGAAGTTGTGATATCCCAGTCGTGAGGTTCCCGTCCCAGAAGGGCATCGCGCACGCAGCCGCCGACTATGTAAGCCTCGAAGCCGGCGCCCTGAAGCGTTTCAAGAATGCTGTTTACCTGTTCCGGTATCTGAACAGTCAATTGAACTCTCAATTGCTCTTCCTTCTGCACGCGATCACCTCACTTCCGCGCGGCAGTCGTTAATAAGCTCTGCCCCAGTAAACCATCTTGGTGGCAGGTTTACCACAGCAGACGCAAACGTCGCTGAGTTTCTTCTGCTCGAAAGGAATGCAGCGGCTGGTCACGGAATAATCTTCCTTGATCTTCTCTTCGCACTCCCTGCTGCCGCACCACATTGCTTTTACAAAACCTTTTGTCTCTTCGAACAGCGCCTCGAAAGTCTCCTTGTCGGGGGCTTCGAAAGTATGCTCCTCGAGGTGCTTTTTTGCCCTCTCGAACATATCGTTCTGAATCATGGGAAGGAGCTGGCCGATCTTCTCGGGAAGCTCCGCGATGTCGCAGCTGATCTTCTCGCGGGTGTCGCGGCGGACCACTACGCACTTGCCCTCTGCGATATCTCTGGGGCCGATCTCCACGCGGAGCGGAATGCCCCTCATCTCCTGCTCTGCGAACTTGAATCCCGGGCTCTTGTCGGTCTCGTCGACCTTAACGCGGAAGTCTTTGAGCATCTCCTTGATCTCGGCGGCCTTCTCGAGAACGCCTGCTTTCCTCTGCTGGATCGGGATGATCATGACCTGCGTGGGAGCGATCTTGGGAGGCAGCACGAGACCTGAATTGTCGCCGTGCACCATGATGAGCGCTCCGATGATTCTGGTGGAAAGTCCCCAGGATGTCTGGTAAGCGTATTTCAGCTTGTTGTCCTTGTCAGTGAACTGAATTCCGTAAGCTTTTGCGAAATCATCGCCGAAATTATGACTGGTGCCTGACTGCAGAGCTCTGCCGTCGTGCATGAGCGCTTCGATCGTGTAAGTCGCGATCGCGCCCGCGAATTTCTCCTTGTCCGTCTTGCGGCCCTTGACTGTAGGGATCGCAAGGTCTTCCGCGCAGAAATCCGCATAGACGTCCAGCATCAGCTCAGTTCTCTCTACCGCCTCTTCCATGGTGGCGTGGACGGTATGTCCTTCCTGCCACATGAACTCTCTGGAGCGGAGGAAAGGCCTTGTCTCCTTCTCCCAGCGGACAACGCTGCACCACTGGTTGTAGTTCTTGGGGAGATCCCTGTAGGAATGCACCTCATCCTTGTAGAAATCGCTGAACAGGGTCTCCGATGTGGGGCGCACACAGATCCTCTCCTGCAGCTCTTCCTGCCCGCCGTGCGTGACCCATGCCACCTCGGGAGCGAAACCGTTGACCAGGTCGCTCTCCTTATTGAGCAGGTTCTCCGGGATCATCATGGGAAGATAGACGTTCTCAACGCCGACTGCCTTGAAGCGGGCGTCCAGATGTTTCTGAACAGCCTCCCAAAGGGCATATCCCGCGGGTTTGTAGACCATGAATCCCTTGATATTGGAATAGGCGATAAGTCCCGCCTTAATTACGACGTCTGTATACCATTGTGTGAAATCCTCATCCATGGATGTGATCTCAGCAACCAGTTTCTTCTGATCTGCCATTTACTGCTGACTCCTCTCTGAAGGGTTTTTTATAAGTTTCGGCTCTCACAGCGAGCCGCCGCGCCGCGCGCGTGTGCATTTGAAGGCCCGCGAAGCAAGCCGCTGCGCCTCATTTTTATTTAGAAGCTGTCGGAAATGCCCTGTCTGCGCTCTCCCAGCTGCAGTCTGTTCATCGCCGAGAAAATAGCGCGAACCGAAGCTCTCGTAATGTTGGAGCTGACGCCTACGCCGTATGTGATCCTGCCCGACTCGGCATCCATGAGGTGGATGTAAGCAGCAGCCTGGGAATCGGAACCCGATTTGAGTGCGTGCTCCTCGTAATCCAGGATGCGGATGTTAAAGCCGTACTTGAGCTGAAGGCCGCGAAGAACCGCATCCAGCGGTCCGTTTCCGACCGCTTCGACCTGCTCCATGGCGCCGTGGTCCGTGAAGACGACCCTGACCTTGGTGTCGAAGTTGGTCTTTGTATCGCTGCTCATATCTGTGACCTGGAGCTTTCTGAAGTGCAGAGGCTCGTTCTTGTACAGATATTCGGCACGGAACGCGTCCATGATCTGCTCCGGCGGGACTTCACCCTGCTTCTCGGACATGCTCTGCACGACGTCCGCGAACTCCCTGTGCATGCCCTTGGGGAGCTTGAAGCCGTAGTAAGTGCTCATGACGAACGCTACGCCGCCCTTGCCGGACTGGGAATTGATGCGCACAACGGGCTCATAAACTCTTCCGATATCCGCAGGATCAATGGGAAGATAAGGCACCTCCCAGATCTTGGAATTCCTGTTCTTCATAGCGCTGATGCCCTTATTGATGGCATCCTGGTGAGATCCGGAGAAAGCCGTGAACACGAGCTTGCCCGCGTAGGGATGACGCTCGTCCACGCCCATCTTGGTGCACTTTTCGCAGACTTCTACGATCTCATTGATATCTTCGAGGTTCAGCTCAGGGTCGATTCCCTGGGAGAACATGTTGTAAGCGACCGTCAAAATATCGACGTTGCCTGTTCTCTCGCCGTTGCCCAGAAGGGTTCCCTCTACGCGCTGCGCGCCGGCCAGAAGTGCCAGCTCGGTCGCCGCTACGCCGCAGCCGCGGTCATTGTGAGGGTGAACGCTCAGGATGATGCTGTCTCTGTCCTTAAAGTGGCGGCTCATCCACTCGATCTGGTCCGCGTATACGTTAGGAGTTGTCATCTCAACAGTGGAAGGCAGGTTGAAGATCATCGGATCTTCGGGAGTGGGCTGCCATACGTCCTGCACAGCCGTGCAGATCTCCAGGGCAAAATCCAGCTCCGTGCCGGTAAAGCTCTCGGGGGAATACTCAAAATAGATCTTGCCGGGGAACTTCTCAGCTCTCTCTTTGACCCACTTTGTCCCGTCTACCGCGATATCGATAATGGCCTGTCTGTCCTTGCCGAACACCACATCTCTCTGCAGCGTGGAAGTAGAGTTATAGATGTGAACGACCGCCTGTTTGCATCCCTCGATGGCCTCAAAGGTCTTCTCGATCTGATCCTCTCTGCACTGAGAAAGTACCTGGACGATGACGTCATCCGGGATCATGTTCTTATCGATCAGCTCTCTGAGGAAGTCGTATTCGATCTGGCTCGCGGCCGGGAATCCGATCTCGATCTCCTTGAATCCGAGCTTGACCAGAAGCTTGAACATTTCCATCTTCTCGCTTACGACCATGGGGTCGATCAGCGCCTGGTTGCCGTCTCTGAGATCTACACTGACCCATGCGGGAGCCTTTTCGATCTGCTTGTCAGGCCATTGTCTCTCCGGATAATTTACAACAGGTGTCCTCCTGTATCTCTGGTATCCGCGCATAATATGTGTTCCCCTTTCTCTTCCCGGTTGAACGCGGGAGATTAATGTATATGAGAGGTGTGGTAACCTCTGCTGTCTTTTGCAAGGCGAGGGGACTTCCCCCCTAAGGTCATTCTTCTTCAGTCGCCGTCGGCACGATCTCGACTGTGACCTTGACGTTGTCTTCCTCCCCTTCGGCCAGTGAGACTCCGTCCGGCAGGTAATCAGAGATCTTGAAATTCTTGACCAGGGTGGAGTTTCTGCCCCTGACGTTGAGATCTGAGGAAGGAATGCTGACCTCAGTCACATTCTCCAGTGCCGATCTTCTGCCGGCGATCGTGATCCTGCCGGGTTCCACCGACGTCTCGCCGTTGAGCCTGTATCCTTCGGCAGGTGTTCCGGACACCGCGATCTTAACAGGGACTTCCTTGAGGGGAAGTACTTCCACCCTCACCATGATCTTATCGATATTCAGGGTAAGGTTCTTGTCCGTGCTGATATCCCTTCCGTCCTCGTCGTAGAGATGGATCTCGGCATTCGTGCTGATCGTGTTCTCCGCTCCCGATACGTCTACGGAGACCCCTGCGCTCTTGACGCTTTGGACCACAGAAGCCGGTCCCTTTACGCGGACCTGGTTCTGCTCGAGGGAAATACTGCCGATCTGATAGCCTTCCGCAACATTTCCGGCCACTGTCGTTTCAATGCCGAAAGAAGCCCTCTCCTCATCCTCGATGCTCAGCCTGACGCTGCTGATCGATCCCGAAATGTTTGTGATGGAATCGCTGTATTTGTTTGTCGTGAGCACGATCGGGACTGTGTTCTCGGTCGTCATGTCCTCGACGTCAGCCGTGGCGACAATGTTATCCGCCTCCAGCGCGTCTACTACCGACCTGGGAGCATTTACCGTCACGACAGGAATAGTATCGCTGTCGTCGAGAACGATGTAGACCTTCCCCTCCGACTCCAGCATATCCGTGTGCAGGAGCTTGACCGGGACGTTGTTGATCGTGAGGACCGTTTCCGGGTCCTGATAATACGTGACAAAGAACCACAGGGTCGTCGCAAGGAAAAGGGAGATGATCTTCAGCCCTGCGTTATTAAAGATTCTCGGGATCAGCGCTCTTATTCTTCTCTTTTCCTTTTCTAGAGAGAATCCTTGCATGTTTTTCCTCCTGAATCTCCTTGTTCTGAAGCGTTACCAGTCTTTCTCTGAGTTCATCTTCGGTGACTTTCCTGGTCAGGGCGCCGCGATAGGCGAGGCTGATCTCGCCGCTCTCCTCCGACACTATGATCGTGAGGGAGTCGGTCACCTCGGAAATACCGACGCCGGCCCTGTGCCTTGTCCCCAGATTCTTATCCATACGGTTCTCGGAGAGAGGCAGGTAGCAGGTGGCGGCGACAATTCTGTTATTGCGTATGATCACTGCTCCGTCGTGGAGCGGCGTATTCTTCTCGAAAATATTGACGAGCAGCTGGCTTGTGACCAGCGCGTCCATGTCTATTCCGGTCCTGGCATATTCCTGCAGGGGCGACGTCTGCTCGATCACGATCAGGGCACCCGTCCTGACTCTGGACATCTGCATGCTTGCGCGGACGATCTCGTTGATCGTCTTGTCGGAGAACCTTCCTTCCGGCGTCCTCGTATTGTCCAAATTAAATAAAGAACTGAGGATGTTGGTCTGCCCCAGTTCTTCCATCGCACTGCGCAGCTCCGGCTGTAAAAGGACCACGAGGGCCATAACGGCTATACCCGTGACGTTCTGAACGAGCCACAGGATCGTGCTCATGTTGAACAGCGCCGCGATCCCCACAAAGACGATCACGACAGCAAGTCCCTTGAGCAGAGACCACGCACGGGTATTCTTGATCCACAGCAGAATATGATAGATCAGAAACGCGAGAATCAGGATCTCAACGATGTCCGTCCAGCGCAAATTCGGCACATGTATTTGATTCAAAAAGCTCTGTATGATTGATAAAACACGCTGCATCTTCTATATTTTCCGTCCTATCTGCAGTGCCTTACCCCAAGAGCGGCAGACTGCTTCTATGCTTCGGACTCCTTGTCTTTACCGCCGATTCTCCTTCCAATCTGATCGCGGAAGCTCGCTGTGCCAGCCTCAGATGTGCTGAAAGTCTTGACTGTACGCAGAGAATCCGAAACAGTGACCTTCGGCACTGCTTTGACATAATAATAGTAATCGTCGTCTTCGAACTGCACGCTCTCGACCCTCGTGTAATCCACCATGAAGCAGAAGAACTCTACCAGCAGCTCCACAAGTATAGAGAGGAACACTCCCGTAAAGACCTTAGTGAGATCGATATTGGTGTCGTACTGCATATCGCCGAACAAAAGCACAAAGAGCTCGACAACGCTGCCGACAATGATCGCGATCGTCCATGAATGAGCCGTCTCCAGGCGTCTGATGAAGTAGACAACGATCGCAGCCGCAGCAAAGGCAGCCGCCATGATCCACATAGACTTGTTCTGGAGAAGGGCGTCGACTATGTTCCTGAAATTATCAACTGTAGCGGGACCGATCTCGGTGTTTCCCAGGACCGCCTTGTTCTGCTCCACGTAGGACAGATACTTGACGATGATCACGCCGAAACCGACGCCGACAGCGCTTCCGGGCGCAAACAGCAGGCCGGCCACAACGGGGACCGCATATTCCACCTTGGCGGCAAAAGCCAGAGGCAGAAGCAGGATCATGATCGTATCCTTGGGTGAAAAGCGGAAATACAGCAGGAACATCAGCAGGAAGATGACGCCCGCCAGTATCATCGTCTCAAGTGACAGAGTGTACAAGTGCGCCAGGACCAGGACCATCATGATGCCTGCCATGAAATTGACCGGCACGAGCGTGCAGATCAGGGCAATGATCACTCCGAGCAGCTTGTTGGTAAGGCCGAGATTGAATCCGATGTGGCTGTTGATCATGAGGATCAGAAGGAACGCCACAACAAATTTGAAAGCCGGTACAATAATATACTCGAACTGTCCGTAGGCCTCAATTAACTTCTTTCTAATCTCAAATACGTTTGTCAGCATGTCTATCTTCCTTTTCGTAACTTTCCTTTAAATGTTCCAGCCTTCTGTTGTATCTGTCGAGTCTCCCCTTGAGGGCATTGATCCTCCAGAGATAGACGAAGAACGATACCGCCAGAAAGAAGATCATGAACGCGGCGTACAGCGTGAACGCTGTCTCGATCAGGCCCATGAGCTGGTTCTCGAAAAGCTGGATCAGAAGCGTATCATAATGATAGCAGCAATATACGAGCGCAATTAAAAGGCAGGCGATCGTACCGCTTACGAAAGATCCTACCATATGGCCCACAATATAATCATTTTTAAAGTAACCGTTCATCTTGTCGTCCGCGATGCCCTGACCTTCCTCATAGATGGCGAGCCTTGTCATCGTGCGGACTCTGTCTTTATTGATCATAAACTGTTCTCTCCGATCGCGAAAGCCAGGAAACTGACCTCCTCGGCGCCCGCTTCAAGCAGGGCCTGAGCGCATGCATCGACCGTTGCGCCGGTGGTGTAAATATCATCAATGAGCATAATCGACTTTAATCTTACACTATTTCCATATGCATGGAAAGCCTTTTTCAAATTATTTTGGCGCTCGGAGGCGCTCATATTGCGCATCGCTTTCGTGTCTTTGGACCTCTTTAAGACGTCTGTATCGACCGGAATCTGCACGATCTCCGACGTTTTCTGAGCTAAAACAGCCGCCTGGTTATATCCTCTCTTTCTGATCCTCTGCGCGCTGCAGGGCACAGGGACCAGGATCTGCGGCATGTGCGCAGGGCCTGTTTCCTCTATGAACCTGTCCAGGGCGCGGGCCATTTCCCGCCCGTAATAGTCGGCGTACTCCCGCCTTCCTTCATATTTAAAACGGTACAGGGAGCCCGAAACGCTCCTGTAGCGGAAGGCCGCCGCTCCTCTGTAATAGATATGCTTCTTCACCCGGCAATCGGAGCAGTATTCCTCTTCCGGATCTACCGGCTTGCCGCATTTGCAGCAGGTGTATTCGCCCACCGGCTGCGGGACCTTCGCGCACTCCCTGCAGATCAGCTCTCCGTACGGCTTGACGGGCTTGTCACAGATCGGACATCTCCTGGGAAAGACCAGATCGAGGATCGGCGTCGGTGACTGCAAAAATCTCATGTATTCTCTCCTTAAGTCCCGTATATCGTCTGTTTTCCCTGACGTTGGCCGTCATGGAGGCCACCGTCTGCCTGCTGCCCAGGATCACAACGCAGTCTCTGGCTCTCGTCACTGCCGTGTACAGGAGATTTCTGTTGAAGAGGCCCGACGGGCCGCTCAGAAGGGGCAGTATGACCGCCGGGTACTCGGAACCCTGCGATTTATGGACCGTGACCGCATAGGCGGGCTCGAGGTCCTCGAGCTCGGAGAACGGGTATTCCACTATTTTCTCCTCGTCAAAACATACCGTGACGATCTCCGCGTCGTTATCAATATTTTGGATGATCCCCGCGTCTCCGTTGAAGACGCCCGTCCCGCTGTCGATCTTTAGGCCGTAGTTTCCCCGGATCACCCATTCGATCTGGTAATTGTTGCGGGTCTGCATGACTTTGTCGCCCTCGCGGAAAGTCACGTCCTGCCGCTGTACCTCCCTCTTGTTCTTCGCGGGCGGATTGAGGACGCTCTGCAGGACCTCGTTGAGGCGGCTGACACCCAGCGGTCCCTTGCGCATAGGCGTCAGCACCTGGATCTCACCGGTCTCGCAGTGCAGGTAGCCGGGCAGTTTGTCCCGCATCAGCTCCACAGTGTGCTTGTAAATGACCGGCGCGCTGTCCCTCTCCAGGAAGAAGAAATCACGGCTCTTGTTGCTCATCTGCGGCAGCTCTCCGCCAAGGATCCTGTGCGCGTTCGTGACGATATCGCTCTCCATCGCCTGCCGGAAGATCTTGCGCAGCATGACCGTCCTGAAAACGCCCGATGAGATCAAATCCTGCAGGACTCTCCCGGGTCCCACGCTGGGCAGCTGGTTCACGTCTCCCACCAGGATCAGCCTGGTCCCGGGCATGACCGCTTTCAGGAGCGAGCAGAACAAGTGCATGTCCACCATGGACATCTCGTCGATTATGATCGCGTCCGCCTCAAGCGGATTGTCTCTCCCCTTTTCAAAGAAGGAAAAGCTCCCGCCGCCTCCCCGGTCGCCGAATTCCGCGTCCGGCAAAAGAGGCCCCTCGCCTTCCTCCCGCACTGCCCTCACGCCAAGAAGGCGATGGATCGTCATCGCCTCATAGCCTGTGGCCTCCGTCATTCTTTTCGCGGCGCGGCCCGTGGGCGCGGCCAGGAGGACTTCCAGGTTCTCTCTTCTCAAATATCGGATGATCGTGTTGATCGTCGTGGTCTTGCCTGTGCCGGGTCCTCCTGAGATGATCAGGATCGCGTGTTCCGCCGCCATCAGCACTGCCTCGCGCTGCAGGGGATCCAGCTCCAGATTTTCCTCTTTTTCCAGTTCCGCCAGGGTCTTCTCCGGGTCTTTCCCCGCGCGGTGCACGGGCTCCGCCTCCAGATCCGCCAGCATTCTTGCGATCTGCTGTTCTTCGCGCCAGGCTGTATTGGAATAGATCTGTATCTCTTCGCCTTTCCTGCGCATCTTGATCCGCCTCTCGACGGCAAGATTGTCGATCTGGACCTCGATCAGCTCGTCGGGCACTTTCAGGATATCCGCCGCTCTGCGAAGGAGCTGTTCTCTGGGCAGATAACTGCTTCCCTCCGCCAGGGTCATCGAAAGCGTGTAAAGGATCCCGCTCCGGATCCGGAACTCCGACTGCGTGCTGATCCCCACTCTCCCGGCGATCTCGTCCGCCGTCGCGAAGCCGATCCCGTAGATGTCCTCCGCCAGCTGATACGGGTTCTCCTTCAGGACGGCATACATCCGCTCGCCGTATGTCTTCCAGATCTTGAGGGCGACCCGGTTCGTGACGCCGTACTGCTGCAGAAAGAGCATCGCGTCCCGCAGGTCCCTCTTTTCCGCCATATTGGCGGCGATCTCTCTGGCTCCCCGCTCACTGATCCCCTTGACCTCCGCCAGTCTCTCCGGCTCCTCGTCCATGATCCTGAGCGTATCGTCTCCGAATTTCTGTACGATCCTGGCTGCCAGTGCCTGGCCGATGCCCTTGACCGCTCCAGAAGAGAGATAGCGCAGCATAGCCTGGGAGTTCTCGGGCGGGATCACCCGGTAGATGTTCACCTTGAACTGTTCGCCGTACACAGCGTGATGCACGGATTCTCCCTCCACGATACAGCTCTCTCCCTCGCTTATGGCAGGCGGAAAACCGGTGCAGGTGATGAGCCCGTCCTCACACTGCACCTCAAATACGGTGTATGTATTTTCTTCGTTTCTGTAAATGATATGTTCTACATATCCCTTGTGTTCTTGCATGCTGCTCAAGATTTCCTCATTTGCCGCTCCGGCGCGCCTTGTCCCTCTCCAGCATCTTGTTCACATAGTATCCGGTATAGGAGGAGTGCACCTTGGCCACTTCCTCCGGTGTGCCCGTGGCGACCACTGTGCCGCCGCCGTCTCCGCCTTCGGGCCCCATATCGATGATGTAGTCCGCCGTCTTGATCACATCCAGGTTGTGCTCGATGACGACTACCGTGTTTCCTCCTTCCACCAGCTGGTGGAGGATCACGTTGAGCTTGGACACGTCCTCGAAATGCAGGCCTGTCGTCGGCTCGTCCAAAATATAGATGGTCTTGCCCGTACTCTTTTTGGACAGTTCCGTCGCCAGCTTGATCCTCTGCGCTTCACCTCCCGACAGTTCCGTGGAAGGCTGCCCCAGTTTCACATAGCCCAGGCCGACGTCGTAAAGCGTCTGGATCTTGCGCCGGATCGAGGGCACATTCTCAAAGAAAGTGACCGCCTCCTCGACTGTCATATCCAGGACGTCGTAAATATTCTTGCCCTTGTACCGGACTTCCAGGGTCTCCCTGTTGTACCTCTTGCCGTGGCAGACTTCACAGGGCACGTAGACGTCGGGCAGGAAGTGCATCTCGATCTTTATGATGCCGTCTCCGCTGCAGGCTTCGCAGCGGCCGCCTTTGACATTGAAGGAAAACCTTCCCTTGCTGTATCCCTTGGCCTTGGCGTCGGGAGTGCCCGCGAAGAGCGCGCGGATCATGTCAAAAACTCCCGTATAAGTGGCCGGGTTGGACCTGGGAGTCCTTCCGATGGGCGACTGGTCGATGGCGATGACTTTGTCGAGGTTCTCCAGGCCGTCGATCCCGTCGTGGTCTCCGGCGATGGTCCTCGCGCGGTTCAATGTTTTGGCAAGGTGTTTGTAGAGGATCTCGTTTACCAGAGAGCTCTTGCCGGATCCGGAAACGCCCGTGACCACCGTCATGATGCCGAGCGGGATCTCCACGTCGATATTCTTCAGGTTATTGACGCGCGCGCCGCGCACCTTGATCCACCCTGTGGGCTTCCTGCGCTCCTCCGGTACCGGAATGGCCTTGGCGCCGCTCAGATACTGGCCTGTGACGGAATCGGGATTGGCCATGATCTCTTCCGCCGTTCCCTTGGCCACCACCTGCCCGCCGTGCGCGCCCGCTCCGGGCCCGATGTCGACGATATAGTCCGCCGCCAGCATCGTGTCTTCGTCGTGCTCGACCACTATGACCGTGTTCCACAGATCCCGCAGGTTCTTGAGGGTCCGCAGGAGCTTGTCGTTGTCTCTCTGGTGCAGGCCGATACTGGGCTCGTCCAAAATATAGCACACCCCGACCAGCCCCGACCCGATCTGGGTCGCAAGGCGGATTCTCTGCGCCTCTCCTCCCGAAAGTGTAGCCGTGGCGCGTGCCAGCGTCAGGTAGTCCAGTCCGACGTCGATCAGGAATCCGACTCTTGCCCTGATCTCCTTGAGTACCTGCGCTCCGATCTTCTGCTGCGTCGCCGTCAGCTCCAGGTTCTCCATAAAATCCCCCAGAGCCCGGATGGACATGCAGGTCAGATCGTAAATATCAATGCCGCCGACTGTTACCGCCAGCGATTCTTTTCTCAGTCGCTTGCCGCCGCACACTTTGCAGGGCGTGATGCTCATGAAGGACTCGTACTCCGCCTTCATGGCCTCGGAAGCCGTCTCGCGGTAGCGGCGCTCGGAGTTCTTGATGAGTCCCTCAAAAGTGACCGGATAGACGCCCTTGCCGCGCTGTCCCTCGTAATAGACGTCAACGCTCTTCTCCGTGCCGTACATCAGCATGTCCCGGACTTCCCGGGAGAGTTCTCTGTAAGGCGTATCCAGGCTGAACTTAAATTTCTCTGCCAGCGCCAGCAAGATCGCATTGGCAAAGCTTCCCTTAGTCATGCAGGACTGCCATCCCAGGACCGCGATCGCCCCGTCGTTGATCGAAATCGTATCATCGGGAATGATCAGCTGCGGCGCGAACTCCATCTTATATCCCAGACCGGCGCAGTTAGGGCAGGCGCCGAAAGGATTGTTGAAGGAAAAGCTTCTGGGCTCGATCTCCTGCACGCTGATCCCGCAGTCCGGGCAGGCAAAACTCTGTGAGAACTGCATCAGCTCAGCCCCCACGACGTCTACCTGCAGAAGGCCGTCCGCCAGCTGCAGCGCGTTCTCCACCGAGTCCGTGAGCCTGCGCTCAATGCCCGGCTTTACGACCAGACGGTCGATTATGATCTCAATATTGTGTTTGATATTTTTCTCCAGCTTGATATCCTCCGAGACATCGTAGAGATTTCCGTCTATGCGCAGGCGCACATAACCCGACTTCCTCGCGCGGTCGATCACTTTCTGGTGCTCGCCCTTGCGTCCTCTGACCACCGGCGCCAGGATCTGGATCCTGGTGCTCTCAGGCAGCTCCATGATCCGGTCCACCATCTGGTCCACGGTCTGCCTGGCGATCTCTCTTCCGCAGTTAGGGCAGTGCGGAATGCCGATCCTTGCATACAGAAGGCGGAAATAGTCATAGATCTCCGTCACAGTGCCCACCGTCGACCTGGGGTTCCTGTTCGTGGACTTCTGGTCGATGGAGATCGCGGGCGAGAGCCCCTCGATCTTCTCCACATCGGGCTTCTCCATCTGTCCCAGGAACTGCCTCGCGTAGGAAGACAGGGATTCCATATATCTTCTCTGCCCTTCCGCGTAGATCGTGTCAAAAGCCAGAGACGATTTGCCCGATCCCGACAGCCCCGTCAGCACGACCAGCTCGTTCCGGGGGATCTCCAGCGACAGGTTCTTGAGATTGTGCTCGTTGGCGCCCCTGATACGGATGCAGTCCTCTTTATTGATGATGCTTCTTCTCTGCGCGTCCCGCTCTCTCTGGATCCCCGCCAGTTTCTCACCCTCTTCCAGGGCCGGCCAGTAATCCGGTTTCTTCATCTTAACAGCCATAAATGTGAATTTCCGTTTCTAAATGTTCTATATAAATGCAACCATATCGTCCCGGGTCCAGGGCTCTGCGCCGGATTCCCCGCCTGCTCGGCTCCGCTTCGCCCGAGGCGCTGCGCCGTCGGATGGGCGGCTCTTCCGTGCCGGACGGCGTCAGTGCCCGCCGGTCAGCTCCAGCTCGTGCTTCTTGAGCTCCAGCATCCGGTCGCGCAGCTCCGCCGCCGCCTCGAAATTGAGGTCCGCCGCGGCCTTGCGCATCTTCTTCTCCACTTCCGCGATCAGCTTGCGCAGCTCGCCGAGGTTCATGGACTCCGGATCCTTCTCGAAAGCAGCCTGCTCCTTCGTGATCTCCTTCGAGATCGAGATCAGGTCGCGCACCGCCTTGCGGATGGTCTGCGGCGTGATGCCGTGCTCCTCATTGTATTTTGTCTGGACCGCCCTGCGGCGCTCCGTCTCGTCGATCGCCTTGCGCATGGAATCGGTCATGTTGTCGGCATACATAATGACATGTCCGTCCGCGTTTCTCGCAGCGCGGCCGATGGTCTGCACGAGCGACGTCTCGGAGCGGAGGAATCCCTCCTTGTCCGCGTCCAGGATCACCACCAGGGCGATCTCGGGAATATCCAGGCCTTCCCGCAGCAGGTTGATGCCGACCAGCACATCGAAGACATCCAGGCGCATGTCCCGGATGATCTGGGACCGTTCCAGGGTATCGATGTCCGAGTGCAGATAGCGGACCCGGATCCCGGCCCCGGCCAGGTAATCGGTCAGGTCCTCCGCCATCTTTTTGGTCAGCGTGGTGACCAGAACCTTGTGACCGGCCGCCACCGTCTCCCGGACTTCGCCGATCAGGTCGTCGATCTGGCCTTCCACCGGGCGGACATCGATCTCGGGATCCAGCAGGCCTGTGGGACGGATGATCTGTTCCGTCCGCAGCAGCTCATGGTCTTCCTCATAAGGGCCCGGTGTCGCGGAGACAAAGAGCAGCTGATCGATATGCTGCTCAAATTCCTCAAAACTGAGGGGCCGGTTGTCCAGAGCGGAAGGCAGGCGGAACCCGTAGTCCACCAGGGTCTGCTTACGGGACCGGTCTCCGTGATACATGGCGCCGATCTGGGGAATGGTCATGTGGGACTCGTCGATAATGATCAGGAAATCCCGGTCAAAGAAATCCATCAGGGTCAGGGGCGGTTCGCCGGGCTTCATGAAGTTCAGATGGCGGGAATAGTTCTCAATGCCGGAGCAGAAGCCTGTCTCCCGCATCATTTCGATATCAAAGTTGGTCCGCTCGGAGATCCTCTGGGCCTCCAGCAGCTTATCCTCGCCCTTGAAGTAGAGGATCCGCTCCTTCAGTTCCTGTTCGATGTTGTCGCAGGCCCGGTTGATCTTTTCCTGGGGGACCACATAGTGGGAGGCCGGATAGATCATGACATGCTCCAGGGTCGCGTGCAGACGGCCGGTCAGCTGGTCCACCTCGCAGATCCGGTCGATCTCGTCCCCGAACCATTCCAGACGGATCAGGTAATCGCCGCCCTGGGCCGGATAGAGCTCCAGGGTATCTCCGCGGACCCGGAAATTGCAGCGGTCCAGGGCCATGTCGTTGCGGGTGTACTGGATGGAGATCAGGTCCCGGATGACCTCATCCCTGTCCCTGGACATGCCGGGCCGCAGGGAAATGGACATGCCCTTGAATTCCTCGGGGCTGCCCAGGCCGTAGATGCAGGAGACGCTGGCCACGACGACCACATCCCGGCGCTCGGCCAGGGAAGCGGTGGCAGACAGGCGCAGCTTGTCGATCTCATCATTGATGGCCGAGTCCTTGGCGATATAGGTATCGCTGGAGGGCACATAGGCCTCCGGCTGATAGTAATCATAATAGGAAACAAAATATTCCACGGCGTTCTCCGGAAAGAACTCCTTCATCTCCCCGTAGAGCTGGCCGGCCAGGGTCTTGTTATGGGAGATGATCAGGGCCGGCTTGTTCAAAGCCGCGATGACATTGGCCATCGTGAAGGTCTTGCCCGATCCCGTTACACCCAGCAGGGTCTGGAACTGGTTGCCTTCCCGGAATCCCCTGACCAGGTCTTCGATGGCGGCCGGCTGGTCTCCCGTGGGCTGATATTCGGAATGCAGTACAAAATGATCCATGGCTTCCTCCTGCGGATACAGTGAACATTCATTCGAGTCATTACAGTATACCATAAGAAGAAATTTTCGCAAATCTTTCGGTACGGATTTTGCGGGATGAACCGGGAAGTCAGACTATCC
>JBGUJH010000143.1:0-15865 GCA_045113775.1 Lachnospiraceae bacterium
CCTGGACAGGAGTCTTTCTGCAGCCTCACGCAAAACCAAGCTTTCGAGGGTGAAGTACCTTCAGTTTTCCATGCCGACGGCGGAAAAATGGTTCGCTTCTTACGGGCTCCTCGATGCTGTGTTCCGGCATACGGAGAATACGGATTACCGGTCCTTCCATTCCCATGTCATCCAGAACTCCATAAGCGACTGCTATGAGGCGTGGAAGGGATACTTTGAGAGCAGGAAAGCTTATACTGATGCGTCCGGCCATACAGGGAAGCCGGGGATCCCGAGATACAGGAAGTCCGGGGGAAGGAGTACTGCTGTCTTTTCAAACCTGGCCTGCAGCATTAAGAACGGGAGACTGTTCTTTCCTTACGCCGTTGTTGAAGAAGGGAAGAAAAGGGTGCGCCCCAGCCTTGATGTATCGGGTCTCCCACATGCTTCGAAGGCATTACGCGGGTCAGGAGAGAAACTCATCGAGGTGCGGGCAGTCCCGTACTTTGGTGCGTACCAGGTCCAGATCGTCACGGATGACGGCATCCCGGAAGACGACCTGCTCCCGAAGGAAGGAGATATCATCGGCACTGACGGGGAGCCTGCCGGGGTCATGATGCTGGACCCGGGTCTTGATAACTTCGCATCCATGGCAGACAACAAGGGGAACACACCCATTGTTGTCAAGGGCGGAGCGATAAAGGCCTGCAACCAGTGGTTCAACAAGCGGATGGCGTTCCTGCGGTCCGAACAGATGAAGGGACATGACCCGAAGACATACCATCCGCCGGTGACAAGGCAGATGGAGCGGATCTCCAGGAAGCGTGACGCGTTCCTGCGGGATACATTCTACAAGTATGCCCACTATATCTGCCGGACGATGGAGGAGAGGGGCCTTTCCTACCTCATCATCGGTTACAACAAAGGCCAGAAGCAGGGGATAAACCTGAAGAAAAAGACAAACCAGTCCTTCGTGCAGGTACCCTTCGCGAGGTTCCGCCGTATCCTTCAGACAGTCTGTGTGCGGTATGGGATCCGGGTCATCCTCCAGGAAGAGAGCTATACTTCAAAAGCCTGCTTCGGGAACAGGGACTATATCCCTACATACGGAACCGGAGATGAGGAAAGCGCATCCTTCACAGGAAAGAGGATAAAGCGGGGCCTGTACCTTCAGGATGATGGAAAGGTCATGAACGCCGATATCAACGGAGCTGCCAATACCGGAAGAAAATATGACAAGCGGATCTTCCCTGAAGGAATGGATTGCGGGTATCTGTATGGAAAAGTGAAGGCTGTGACCCACAAGGATATCCTGTGTGCCAGCCGAAGCAGAAACAAAAGTAATCCCGGTCAAACGGGACAGCGGGCAAGTGTCTGCCCTGTGACCGCGTAAGCGGCACGAAGCCCCCGCCTCTTAGCAATGCGTAGGCGGTGGGTAGTTCACGCCCTGATTTCGCTCTCTGTACTTCGGATATGATACAATTGATGAGGCGGACAATTACATCTTGGAACGTGTTTTGACACGGAGGGCTATATGAATAAGAGACTATATCCGGCAGTTATTGCTGCTGCAGTGTTATGCGCGCTGCTTGCAGTATCAAGAATACAAAGCCCGGCGATAAGTTCCGGTAATCAGGAACAGGCTGCCAATACCCAAGAACAGGCTGCGGTTGAACAGGAATCAGCTGATCAGCAGGATGTACCTGAGCAAAGCGTTGAAGCCGATGAGCAGAGCGCTGAAGCCGATGAGAAGAGTGCGCAGGCAGAAGGGCCGAGTACGGAATCAGAGGGACAGGCAGCACAATACAAGCCTCTGTCGGTTACAGAGACTGAGGAGTATACGGAAAAGATTCTTCCGGTCGTCGGAACTGAATTGACGGAAAATTCGGCTGCTGTAAGGTTTTATAAAGAGAGCCCGAATGTCCCGTATATGGGAATCGGGAAGTACTTTGACCTGATGCTTGGCGGCGGGCTTCAGGTTCAGCCTGAA
Source organism: Lachnospiraceae bacterium (assembly GCA_045113775.1). Lineage (GTDB taxonomy): Bacteria > Bacillota > Clostridia > Lachnospirales > Lachnospiraceae > CAG-791. The sequence continues at coordinate 1,970 of JBGUJH010000143.1, forward strand.
GGAGACGGAACGATTACCCTGACGAATGCTTCCGGCGCGCAGGCTGTGGTCGATATCGCGGAGGGAACGGTCTCGTCGCAGGACATGCCGGCTTTTGAGAACTATCTTGACGAGGCAAGGGAGGGGAGAGCAGGTTCCTTCAAGGACAGCGACGCGTCCTATCTCAGGCTCCGTGAGGTGGTTTATGACGGGACCCCTGCGCCTGTTCGGTTTGAACTGGGGAAGCTCGGGATCGCGCTGCACGCCGATGAAAACGAAGTTTGGTTCCCGGTTTCGGTCCTTTCTTCCTGGCTGACAGATATCGCGCAGAACCGGGTGCTCTGCAATAGCAATTGCCTGTATATCTGCCGCAGTAAGTCAGCTTATGAGATGGACAACGGCTATTTCAATACGGAGTATTTTGACAAAATACTGACCGGATCCGAGAGAGAGGAGGATCTGGCAAAATACAGTTATGCGGATATGGGATTTATTTTCCGGTATATGTACGGCTACCCCGGCAGGACGGAGCTGGATCCCGGGATCCTGAGGAATGATGGATTTGACGCGGCGCTGGAGGCGTATGGTGAGAAAGGGCAGGAGCTGAGAGAGAAACTTGCATCGCGGGATTTCAAGGATTTCTGGTTTGCCATGTTTGAACTTTCGGACGGACCACTGGAAGACGGGCACAACAGCACAAGTCTTTCCATTGGAGTGGTAGACGCAGATCAAACGGATAAATATAAGGACTTCAGGACTTATCTCTGGTCCAAATTTGACGACATGGAGATGTCCGAATTTATGAGAAAGCTCAATGCGGCCAGCAACGGTATTTACAGTGTCCGCCCAGAGGAGCTTTCCGAGAACAAGTATTATAAATACGGTGATACTGCAGTGATCCTGCTCAATTCTTTCTCTGTGGATGCGGGCGGATGGAACGAGTATTATGGCAGTGGAGGAGAGCTTCCCGAAGACACCATGGGCGTGGCCGCGAAAGGCCTGATGAAAGCTGCTCAGGACGGGGAAATCAAAAACATCGTGTTTGACCTCAGTACAAATCCCGGAGGCTATTCGGACGCAGTGATGGGCGTGATCTCGCTCATGACAGGCCGGGACTATCTGTGCGGATATAATGAACAGAGTCAGCAGAGCTTCAGGGTATATTTTGACGTTGACAGGAATCTGGACGGAGAGATCAACGAGGAGGACGATAAGGTCAGTTATGACTTCAATTACGCCGTCATGACAAGCGGCGCGTCGTTTTCCTGCGGGAATATGTTCCCGTTCCTGGTGCAGGAAGAGGGCGGCATGGTGATCGGAGACCGCTCGGGAGGCGGCTCCTGCAGCATTCAGAAGGCAGTTCTGAGTGAGGGGTTCGATATCGCGATCTCAGGATGCAAGTTCAAGCTCACAGACCGGAGCGGCTCGGACTTCGAGAAGGGGGTTACCCCGGACGTGCAGCTGGAGATCGGAGCAAATAAGGAAGCAAATGAGATCACCGGAGAGGAGATGGAGGTTTCCGATTACTCATCTTTTGGAGATCTGGATGGAATTTGCGAGGCAGTGAGCAGCTGGTTCAAGGCTGCGGAATAAAAGGAGGGTGGTATGAGATTCCCTGAGAACTTTTTGTGGGGCGGCGCTGTGGCAGCCAATCAGTGTGAGGGGGCATATCTGGAGGACGGCAAAGGACTGAGTGTTCCGGATCTGCTGCTGGGCGGGGATGTAAATACGCCCAGGACTTTTTTGCCCAAGACGGATCCGACGGCTTTTTATCCCAGCCACGAGGCCATTGATTTTTATCATCGCTATAAAGAGGATATCGCGCTGTTTGCGGAGATGGGCTTCAAATGCTTCAGATTGTCTATCAACTGGGGCAGGATCTTTCCGAACGGGGATGACAAGGAACCGAATGAGGCGGGACTGGCTTTCTACGATAAAGTATTCGATGAGTGCAGAAAGTACGGTATTGAGCCCTTGGTGACCCTGTGCCACTATGAGATTCCCTGGAATATTGTGACGAAGTACGAGGGCTTTTATTCGAGAGAGACCATTGATCTGTTCCTTCGCTACGCGGAGACAGTGTTCAGGCGCTACAAGGACAAGGTAAAATATTGGCTTACCTTTAATGAGATCAACATCCCGTGCATGGGAGAAGGAGGTATAGGCAATCTGTACGGTCTGGGCTTGATGGACGAGAGAGACATCAGCTCCGACCACAGGATCCCGCTCAATGAGCTGCGCAGTGACATACAGAAGACTTATACGGCGCTCCACCACGAGTTCGTCGCATCCGCTCTTGCTGTCAAGATGGGGCATGAGATCAATCCGGACTTCATCATAGGCAATATGATCTGCCACGTCACGGTCTACCCGCTTACTCCCAATCCCAAGGATATTTTGGCGGCGCAGCGGGAGGAGAATATCAAGAACAATCTCTGCGGAGATGTGATGACACGCGGAGAGTATCCGGATTTCGCTTTCCGGTTCTTCAGAGAGAACGGGATCGATCCCTCCTTCATCACGCAAGAGGACAAGGATATCCTCAAAGAGGGGACTGTGGACCTGTACACGTTCTCTTATTACCAGTCCGGGTGCATCACGGAAGACCCGGGCGCCGAGATGACAGCAGGCAACATGGTCAGGGCCGCGAAGAATCCCTATCTGAAGGCCTCTGACTGGGGCTGGCAGATCGATCCTGACGGACTTCGCTATAAATTGAACGTCCTCCACGACAGATATCCGAAAATCCCTTTGATGGTCGTTGAGAACGGTTTTGGGGCCTTTGACAAGGTGGAAGAGGACGGATCGATCCACGACCCTTACAGGATCGCGTATTTCAGGGAGCACATAAGGGCGATGGGAGAAGCGCTGGAAGACGGAGTTCCGCTCATCGGCTATACCACCTGGGGACCGATCGACCTGGTCTCCGCAGGCACCGGGCAGTATGCGAAGAGGTACGGATTCATATACGTCGACAGACATGACGACGGCACCGGAGACTTTTCCAGGAGCCGAAAGGATTCTTTCTACTGGTACAGGAAAGTGATAGGATCCTGCGGTGAAGATCTTGACTGATATTGGCACGAAAAAAGAAGCAGGCGGCTTTTACAGCACACCTGCTTCTTTATTGTTTACTCTTTTTTGACCCATATGCTGAGGGAACCGTTCTCGCATGAGAATACGCCGAAGCCTTCCTCATCGATCACGACCTCGTTTTTCAAATGATGCATCGCATCGACCCAGATCTCGCCCGCGTGCTGCTTACCGACCAGCATGGCTTTGTCTCCTCCGGTCCGGTTTGTGAGTACAACGGCAAGCCCGTTTCCGCCGTGTTCTTCGTCGCCTTCCATAGTCCAGCCGACCACATCGGGATCGTCAAAATAGTCGTGCTGCGCACCGTAAACATTGGTCTTGCGCAGGTCCATCATCAGATCGATGCTTTTATGGAAGGAAGGACCCTCCATAGACTTTACGCCGTAATAGTTTCCGTAGAAGACACAGGGATATCCCTGCGGCCGCAGCAGGATCACGGCATACGCCAGCGGTACAAACCAGGGCTTGATGGCGCTTTCCAGGGCCTGTCCTGCCTGTGTGTCGTGGTTATCCACAAAGGTGACCGCGTGCATAGGATCGCGTTCCACGAGCGTATCCTTTAAGAGTTCCCGCATATCGAATTCTCCGCCGCTGTTGCTGGCTTCAAAGAAGTGGAAGTGCAGGGGGACGTCGAACAGCGACATACAGCCACCGCATTCCTTCAGATAGTCCATCAGGATATCGACCTCTGCATTCCAGTATTCACCGACTGCGAACAGTTCCTTGTGATTGTTCGCCCTCAGCTTTCCGAGCCATTCGGGGAAGAAATCTCTCTGAATATGTTTGACGGCGTCAAGGCGGAAACCGTGGACTCCGGTAGTGTCCAGATACCACTGGCCCCAGTTCGTCAGTTCTTCGCGGACCTTCGGAACACTGTAATCGACGTTGGCGCCCATCAGGTAATCATAATTGACGTTCTCGCGGTCCACATCGCGGTTCCATTGAACCCCTTTGAATTTGTAGATCGCGTTCTTGTCCTTGCGCTCGTCGTAATCGACTCCGTTGAAACATGTGTGGTCCCAGATAAAGTCGGAATATCGGCCTCCCCTGCCCGGGAACGTAAACTTGGTCCACGCCTCGATGGTCTTGGGGGGAGAGATCGTCTCCGTACGGTCTTCCTGTCTGGTTTCCACGACCTGAACCGTTTCCGTCTCATCGGCACCCATGCGGTGGTTTAAGACGATGTCCGCATAGACATCAATACCGCTAGCCTGTAATTTGCTAATTGCATCTATATACTCGTCTTTGGTCCCGTATTTGGTCGGGACTGTATCTTTTTGATCAAATTCGCCGAGGTCATAAAGATCATAGACCCCGTAACCGGTATCCTTTATACCCGCCTGTCCTTTGTAAGCAGGCGGCAGCCATACAGAAGTGACACCCTTTTCGGAGAGGCACTGCGCATTTTCGCCCACTGTCTTCCAGAGTGAAGCATCTGCCGGCAGATACCATTCAAAATATTGAAACATAACACCATTTTCTTTACCCATGACAGTGAAACCTCCTTTCACTGACAGGCTAACGGTTGAAATGTATGATAATTCTGTTCGATTGGCCGTTCAAGGACTATTTTGACCCCTTTTCGGATATTTCTGACAATCGGGTATCCAGCATGTAGTGAAGATTGCCGCTGATGTAGAGGTATCCGGCCAGCATAGGGATATAGGAAATAGCCATGGTCAGGAAAAGTGTCAGTATTACGCCGATGATCCTGGGCAGGTGGAGATAGACGCGGCTGACCATCAGGAGCGCGATGTAACCGAAGAAGATCAGGTAAATAACACCGCACATGCCGGCAGACTGAAGGATATTCTGAGCTGCTTCGTTTGAGAACGGCCTCGCCACGCTGTACGCGTAGACGAAGACCAGGATCAGAGCTATGATGCCGGAGATCTTCGACGGATAGTAACTGGTGATGGGCTGCGGTTTCCTGATGGGATAGCGCAGTTTCTTGAGGATCGCATAGCTCAGGTAGTAGACGATCAGGCCTTCCATGGCACCCACGAAGCCCGTCGTTATGATGTACATACGGCGAAGATAATCATAGGAAAGGATACCGGAGGTCACGTCCGCTCCGGCCTGTTCCAACATTTTATTCATCGCATCCTGCATAGCCAGGATGTCGGCGTTGAGGTCAAAGCCGGCAACAGTGGCCAGGGCAATCGTACACAGGAGCTCCGCGGCGGCGGACAGGATCATGATGAGAATAAGAGTACGGTTCATATCCCTCTGCGAGTATATGCAGGAGCCGTATACCATTCCTATAAAGGACATGGTGACCGCATAGAAGATCCCTGTGAAAGTACCGAAGAAGAACGCGATCAGGATCGTGCAGACAAAGACAGCGAGGCTGTCCTTCCAGCCGTATCTGGCGGAGAACGCTACCATGGGGATGGGAAAAATGAACATAAAGAAGCCTTCGAACATTCCGCCCGTCTGTCGGTTGATCAGGAGCAGAACGCCGAAGATAGCTACGATCATGGCACCAAAGGTTAATTCTTGTGTTTTCTCATTCATAAACTAAAATATACACCTATCCTTTTACAAAGTAAATCCGCGCGATCGGGGCGGTGCGTGCAGGAGACGAAAAAGGTGCTGCCGCAGCCGCTGAATATGATCGGCAGCTGCAGCAGCACCTTATTACAGTATCTAAGTTTAGGGATTATTCGTCACTGCCGGATTCTTCATCGGGAGCGATGTCGGCGCTTCCGACGTCCTCACCTGCGTGCTCGGGCTCGCCGATGGCGCCGGTCTTGACTTTGCTGATGATGACCCTGAGTTTGCCGTTGGGATCTACGGGGATCTCATCGAGCCACTGGTAAGTGATCTTGATGGAAGGATCCTTGAACATGGCCATGAGCTTCTCGTCGAGGATCTTCTCGATCTCGGGCTGCTTCTCCACAGGAGTCTCGGGATTTCTGACCATCATAAGTGTCAGGTCCTCATAGGTCTCCTGTACCATTCTGTAGGAGATGATCTCGGGGATATAGTTGACAACGCCGGAGACGTTGCCCCACTCGGTCACGCTGCCGTCCCTGTGATGGATGACGTCGTTCATACGGCCCTGTACGCCTCTGACAAAGCGGAGGCCCTTCTTCATGTAGCTGTCCGCCTGGTCGAAGGAAGTATAGTTGATCAGAGGCAGCTCGGTCTTGTACAGGGGAGTGATGACCATCATACCCTTAAGGGCGGGGCCGCTCAGATCCTCATTGTAGACGTTTACTACGAAGAGGTCGCTGTTGACCTGATAATATTTCTTGCCGGGGATCCTGATGACGCAGGAGCCTGTCTCGCCCATGCCGTAGGCGTCGATGAGGCCGGGGCCGAAAACGTCCATCAGAAGTGCTCTGGACGGATCGTCAAGCATCTCGCCGAAAGGAGTGTAGAAGCTGGGCTGATGGATGTAGAGGTCATTCTCCTTGACATACTTGGCAATGCGCATCAGCAGGTTCTTATGGTTGTAGAGATAATCGGGCTTGTAAGCGTTGATCTCATCTACGAGAGTCTGCGTGTCGACACGCTGCTTGATTGTATCGGACATATATTTGCGGCGGAGGATTCCGAGCTTCTGGACGGGGGAATCATACTCCTTGACCGGTCCGTGCAGCGAATTGGGGCGGCACATCGTCTTGCCGGTGAAAGGATTGAATCCGCCGTAACCCATGGTGCGGAGCCAGTTCGCTGTGACGTATGCATATTCCAGGGGGGAGATCAGCACGCGAAGCGGTCTTCCTGTGGAACCGGATGTGGGAGAGACATGCCAGTATTTGTACTTCTCGGGATCCTTGGCTGCTTCTTCGTCCATCCAGTCTCTGAGCTGGTCCTTGGTCAGGAGCGGGAACTTATAGAGATCCTCGGCGCAGTGATAGTCGTCGGGGGTAGTTCCGCTCTGCTCAAAACGTGCGCGGTAGAAAGGAATCTCGTAAGCGGCTTTCATGAGTTCATGAACACCTTTGTTCTGCTTCTCAAGGATCCTCTGATAATTCTTGCTGTTGACGGGCTTCTTCTCGACTTCCGCGTAAGCGGCAAGAGTTAAGACGTGCTCCATCTTATGGTCAAGTTCGTAATTCCTCATTTGTTCCTCCTTATTTTATGCTCCCTGTCCAAATTTTCGGACATTTTCCGGGGTACTGAATACTAACAAAATGTGCAGCTATTGATTTATCCACACATGGGGTATTATCATATTAAATATGTATTTAATCAATTGCCAATTTTGCTGATAATAGGGAATAATACACACTTTAAGGGAAAATGGGGAAAAATGAAAGACAGAAGGATCACCAGGACCAAAAAAGCGATACAGAACGCCTATCTTGACATGCTCAAAAAGAAGGGGACCGAGAAGATCACGATCTCCGACATCGCAAGGGAGGCGGATATTGACAGGAAGACTTTCTACCTGCACTACAATTCGACGGAGGACATCATAAGAGAATACGCCGAAGAGAAGACAAGGGAGCTTCTGGCCCGGCTCACGATCAAGAGCTTCTTCTCGCTGTCTTTTGACCGAAAGATCTTTGCCAGGGAGGTCAACTCCATGCTGGCGGAGCATCTGGATTTCTGCAGGATGGTAGCGGGAAATCCCAGTCTGTCTTTTTTCTGGAATGAAGTGCAGAACGTCACGGTGGAGATTTTGTCCGAGATCTATGCGAGGCACTCAAGGCTTCCCGAGAGCGACCTCAAGATCCAGGTCAGTTTCTTTGTTGCGGGCGCCATGTACGTATATCAGAGGTGGCTGAGAGATGAGATTCCCTGCTCGATGGAGGAACTGGGAGATAAAGTCAGCCAGATCGCATTTTCGGGCGTACAGAGTATCCTGAGACAGTCCTGACGGGTGCAGAGGGGACAGATTGCGAATATATTGTCACATGTTTCACGAGTGTTGAAGTGTGTGTCAAAACATAGAAAAATAATTTCCTACATATATTAAATATATTAAATTAATATTTCATAAATGTTTTGACTAAAATTAACGTAATCTGCCTTTTGTAACAGAAATATCCGATTCTTTCTAAAAAAAATCTAAAGATGGTTAAGAAAAAGTAGATTTGTTGACAGGAAAAAGTGCATTTGTTATAGTACCGACGGCTGATAAACAGTATGGTTACGAGTTTTTAACAGCCTGACACGAACAGATCTCGAGCTGCCGCAAGGCGGTGGAGAAATCCGGAAAACAGTCAGGAGGCAACATGTTTTTTAGAAGATCCAAGGTACTGACGGGACTGGTCACTTTTACGATGGCGGCTGCCATGATGGGAGTTCCGGCAAATGCAATAGGGAACACCGCAAGGATGGACGCATCGGCGGACCTCAACCCGATAACAGGCAATGTCATTACGCCGGAGAGCGCACAGTCTGAGCTGTTCGCTGACGCGGTCCTTCCGATCGTGGGAGCGGGACAGAAAGCCAAGGCGGAAGATAATAAAGAGAGGAAAGCTGTAATAGAAAGCGCTTCGGAGAAGACAGCGCTCAAGCAGGAAGAAAAGGTCGAATTTGCGGTCGCGGCGCCCAATGTTTATCTGAACATACACACAGACGCATCGCTCGGCAGCGAAGTGATCGGAAAACTGTACAGCAATGACGTCGCGAAGATCATTCAGGACAACGGAAGCGACTGGGTAAAGATCAAGTCGGGAAAGCTTGTCGGATATGTCCTGGGAGAATATCTTGTAAAGGGTGATGAGGCAGAGCTGCTCTCAGAGCTGGTCAAGAAGAATGTGGCTATTGCCGACAACAGAGACAATGAGGTAAAGGTCCATCGCAGTAAAAGCGATAAAGGCGTCATAATGACAGTCTCCCAGGGAGAACAGATCACTGTAGAGGAAAAACTGGATGAGGAGACCGACGGATGGATCGAGGTTTCCACTGATCAGGGAAAAGGTTACGTCAAGACCAAGGACGTAAGTATTTCGGACGCCTATCCGGTAGCTGAGACGATCGAGGAGCAGCAGGAGCGCATCGAGAACGCGACTGTGAAAGATATCGCCGATGACGCTCAGATGAAGGCTGACAAGGCCTCCGAAGTCGCGCAGGCCGCTGCTGAAAAAGCGGAACAGGCTGCCAGCATCATCGAGGATGACGAAACAGAACATACAAGAGCGGATGAAAAAGCTGCGAAAACTGCCCTTGCAGTTGCTGAGATGGCGAAGGTCGCCGCGGATAACACACAGGTGACCGCAGACAGCGCTAAGGAAGATATGCAGAAGCACGGCTCTGAGACCGGCGAAGCAGTCGCCCAGTTCGCGCTGCAGTTCGTAGGAAATCCCTATGTGTGGGGCGGCTCAAGCCTTACTCACGGAACAGACTGCAGCGGATTTACAATGTCTGTATACGCGAACTTCGGAATAGGACTTCCCCATTACGACGCGTCACAGAGAGGATACGGGATCGGGATCGATTCCCTCAGTGATGCGAGGCCGGGAGATCTGATCTGCTACTACGGCCACGTGGGAATTTATATCGGTGACGGACAGATCGTCCATGCAGCCAATGCAAGGGACGGAATCAAGGTCTCCAGAGCGGATTACCGCTCGATAGCGGCGATCAGAAGGATCTTCTATTAATAGAATGGAAAGATACATCTGACGCATTTATGAGTTTTCATAATTTAACAGAGTGCAAGTAAAGAGCTGCAGGCAGCGGGTACGCCCGTTTCCTGCAGCTTTTGCGTTGTGCAGCAAAAACGACAATACCAAAATACAACACCGGCTAAACTATATAAAATTTGTATTAATTGTAGTGCAAACCGTCAACAGTTCTGTGCAACATGCCGGTGATTGTGATATAATTATCTAACCGGACATCCGGCATCGAAAAAACAGCAGTCCGCGAGACTGCAGAAAGAGGTGTCTATGAAGTATGTCATCGTTGGAAAGAACATGGAAGTATCATCTTCTCTGGAAAAGGCAGTAAAGGATAAGCTCGGAAAGCTCGAGAAATTCTTTGCCGAGGATACCACGGCGCATGTCACTCTGGAGATCAACCACGGCCGTCATATCATGGAGGTGACGATTCCCACCAAGGAAGGCGTGATCCGCTGTGAACAGTACAGCACCGATATGTACACGACCATTGATCTTGCAGAGGAAGTGATCGAGAGACAGCTCAGAAAGTATAAGAGCAAGATCGTAAAGAAGCACAAAGCGCAGGCGGCATTCAAGAGAGAGTACCTCGAAGAGCCCTACACTTCCGATGAGGAGATCCGAATCGTGAGGAGCAAGCAGTTCGAAATGAAGCCCATGTATCCTGAAGATGCATGTGTGCAGATGGAACTGCTCGGACACAGCTTCTATGTGTTCCGCAATGCTGAGACAGAACAGATCAACGTGGTCTATAAGAGAAAAGGCGGTTCATACGGCCTGATCGAGCCCGAGGAATAAGTTCCGGAATATTCCTGATCTAAGGTAACGCGGCGGCTGAACTTCCGTTGGCGAGGCTGCCATGATTATAAACAACCAAGATGGATGGAGGACACGAAAATGGGATTTATTGATTATGAAGTGGATGGAGCCGTTGGTATCATTACCATCAACCGTCCCAAGGCGCTCAACGCGCTTAACGAGGAAGTTCTCAATGAGCTTGAGCAGACTTTTGACGCTGTTGACCTCAGCGTAGTCCGCTGCCTGATCCTCACAGGCGCCGGCGAGAAGTCTTTCGTTGCAGGTGCTGACATCGGAGCGATGAGCACCATGACTAAGGCAGAGGGCACTGCATTCGGTAAGAAGGGAAATGATATTTTCCTGAAGATCGAGAAATTCCCTATCCCTGTGATCGCTGCTATCAACGGTTTCGCTCTGGGCGGCGGCTGCGAGATTTCCATGTCTTGCGACATCCGCATCTGCTCCGATAACGCTATGTTCGGACAGCCTGAGGTCGGCCTTGGAATCACCCCCGGTTTCGGCGGCACACAGAGACTTGCACGTCTTGTAGGCGCAGGCATGGCCAAACAGCTGATCTACACCGCGCGCAATATCAAAGCAGACGAAGCGAAGAGGATCGGACTTGTAAACGAGATCTATCCGCTTGAAGAGCTCATGCCCGCAGCGAAGAAGATGGCCGCGACTATTGCCGGCAATGCTCCTATCGCAGTGCGCGCTTGCAAGAAGGCGATCAACGAAGGCCTCCAGGTCAGCATCGACGAAGGGTGCGCGATCGAGGAAGAGCTGTTCGGAAGCTGCTTCGAGAGCTATGACCAGGTAGAGGGAATGGCAAACTTCCTTCGCAAGAAAGACGATCCGAAGAAGGTCAAGAAAGTCGCTTTCAAGAACGAATAAATCCGTTTGAGGGTCAAAAAAGCGATTGTTCCTTAAAGGGGATCACTTATTTAAGGCAATACAAATTTGCAATATATTTATAGTTATCAAAGGAGGATACTAAAATGAAAGTTGCTGTTATCGGCGCTGGTGCAATGGGATCCGGAATTGCTCAGACATTCGCGCAGTGTGACGCTGTCGAGAAGGTCTATCTCTGCGATATCAAGCAGGAATTTGCTGACGGCGGATTTGCCAAGATCAAGAAGGGTCTTGACAAGCTGGTAGGCAAGGGCAAGATGGAGCAGGCAGCTGCAGACGCTATCACCGGAAAGATCGTTACCGGCCTTAGCGATATCGCTGTAGATGCTGACCTCGTAGTTGAGGCTGCTCTTGAAAGAATGGACGTCAAGCAGGACTGCTTCAAGAAGCTCCAGGATGAGATCGTCCAGAATCCCGACTGCATCTATGCGTCCAATACTTCTTCCTTATCCATCACTCAGATTGGCGCAGGCCTTTCCAAGCCCATCATCGGCATGCACTTCTTCAATCCCGCTCCTGTTATGAAGTTGGTTGAGGTCATTGCAGGTATCAACACCCCCGCAGAAACTGTTGAGAAGGTCATTGAGATCTCCAAGCAGCTCGGCAAGGTTCCGGTACAGGTCAATGAGGCTGCAGGCTTCGCAGTCAACAGAATCCTTGTTCCTATGATCAACGAAGCGATCAACGTTTATTACACAGGAACAGCTGACATCGAAGGCATCGACAACGGCATGAAGCTCGGCTGCAACCACCCCATGGGCCCGCTGGAACTCGGCGATTTCATCGGACTGGATATCTGCCTTGCTATCATGGATGTTCTCTTCGAAGAGACTCACGACAACAAGTATGCTGCAAGCCCTCTGCTTCGCAAGATGGTCCGCGGCAAGAGACTCGGCGTCAAGACCGGCATCGGTTTCTATGACTATTCCAATGGCCCTCGCAATAAGGTGCCCACAGATAAGAAGTAATTGGAACGGTTTCAATGATCAAACCATAATATAACATGTGACCTCTGCGGGAATACGCAGGTATTCCTGCAGAGTATGCGAAAAGGGCTTTATATTTGATTTTCGAATGAGCTTATTCGTATTTGGTTATACGTGTTTATTGATAAAATACGACAGCACATGCTATATTTTGGAAAAGGATGTATATACTGTGCTTCTGCGGAAAGGAACGGAAGACAGATGTATACAAAATAACATCCCAGGAGGAGGACAATATGAACATTCTTGTTTGCGTAAAACAGGTTCCGGATACGACTCAGATCAAGATCGATCCGGTAAAGCACACCCTGATCCGTGAGGGTGTCCCGGCTATTCTGAATCCTTTCGACGGCTATGCTCTTGAGGCAGCAGCCCGCATTAAGGACAAAAATCCCGATACCAAGATCGTAGTAGTCACCATGGGACCGCCGCAGGCAGTCGCAGTCCTGAAGGAGTGCGTCGCTATCGCGGCTGACAAGGGCTATCTGGTAACCGGCCGTACATTCGGCGGATCCGATACTCTTGCTACTTCCTACATCATTTCCCACGCCATCAAGAAGATCGAAGAGACCGAAGGCGCTTTCGACGCTATCTTCTGCGGCAAACAGGCTATCGATGGTGATACTGCACAGGTTGGCCCCGAGATCGCTGAATGGCTGGGACTTCCCCAGGTTACTTACGGCCTTGAGTGTGAGGCAGTTGAAGGCGGCCTGAAGGTCCAGAAAGAGGCTGAGAACGGCAAGCAGATCATCGGAATCAAGTTCCCTTGCCTTGTTACTTTCACAAAGCCTTCTTTCGATCCCCGTTATCCCACAATCAAGCGTAAACTTGCTGCTAACAGAGCAAAATTCGAGACACTTGGTGATGATTTCGATTCCACAATGGATAAGGCTCACTATGGTCTCGCCGGATCTCCTACACACGTTAAGAAGTCCTTTACTCCTCCCGTTAAACAGGGCGGTATCAAGATCAAGGAAGAGACCGGCGCAGAGTCCGCAGCGAAACTCGCTCAGATTCTGGTTGATAATGGCATTATCTGACAGGAGGGATAACACATGGAAGCAAAGACAAAAGACCTTTGGGTATTTATTGAAACTAACGAAGACGGTTCCCCGAAGAAAGTCGGTTTGGAGCTCCTGAATCCCGGCCGTACCCTTGCGACAAAGCAGGGTGGCAAACTGGTCGGCGTAGTCATCGGCAACAACGTTGCTGAGGCTGTTGAGCAGGCCGGCATCTACGGCGCAGATCAGGTCATCGTGATCGAAGGACCTGAGTATCAGCAGTTCACAACTGATGCATATGTAAACGCTCTTACATATGTAGTTGAGAAGTATGGCCCCACCACAGTCATGATCGGTGCTACACCGAACGGCCGTGACCTTGGCCCCCGCTTCTCCTCCAGACTCAGAACCGGTCTTACAGCTGACTGCACAAGCCTTGACATTGATGAAGAGACCGGCAACGTTGCATGGACTCGTCCTGCATTCGGCGGCAACCTGATGGCTACCATCATGTGCCCTGACCACCGCCCTCAGTGCGGTACT
>JBGUJH010000144.1:0-15659 GCA_045113775.1 Lachnospiraceae bacterium
ATATGATGCACACGCGTGCGGAAAGGAAGATGTTGCCTTTCAGGCAACCCGCACGCGGCGCAGCGGCTCGCTCTGCGAGCCTTGAATGTAAATGTTACCTAAGAAAGGAAATGTTCAGCTATGGGGGGGAATACGCACAGATATTCAGAACTGCTGAGAGTACCGGAAAAACTTGCGGAAGAATTCTACAGATATGAGTGCAATTACAAAATAATAGTGGAAAGCTATAACGGTAAAAAGAATAGGATTCAGGAGGAATTCAAAAAGGCAGAAGCAAAATCGACTCTAGTCTATGAGTACATAGAGACAGACGCGGAGCGCTGCTACGACAGCTGGATTGAGAAGATCTGTCAGTACAAGAAAAAGTCGGAACTTATCCATCAGTACACAAATCAAATACTGTACGAAGCGATGGGAACTCCGGTCCAGTCCACGGAAAACGCCATAAGGCTCTTGAAGGAGGAAACTCAGAACCGTTTATTGAACCGCAAGAGAGACGACAACAGCCGCATCTTGGAACTCTGCGAAAGTGAATTGGCTATCGAAAATGAGATTCAGGAAATCTGCAGTCAGCTGGGAAAAGAGGCGGCAAAACAAAGAGATGAAGAACTGGAAATTGCAAAAAAAGCATATGACGAGGAACAGGCGGCACATCTTGACAGGAAGAAGAAGGATTTAGATCGCATTATGCGTGAGTATACTCTTCGAAAAGAACATGAAGAAGAGGAATTGGCAGAAAGAGTCGAGAAAATGATCGTTCCTGAAAAAGTGAAAGAAGCCTACGTGGATATGATTAGCGGGCAGTCTCAATATGCCAAGTTTGAATCGGCAAAAGAATTCCCTCAAGGTATTCTATTCGGATATGCAGGGTATGATCTTACAGAGCATGCTCAAAACGATGCGGAAATGGCTGTAATCTCGAGGTGTTTCGGCTATGCAGCTGCCGAGGTATACGAAAAGAAATATCTTGTCATGCCATACGGATATTCTTTTTCAGACCCCCGTTTTTCCACTATGTTCGAATTCTATGCTTCAAATAAAGAGCAAGTGGCTGAATTGCTCAGAAATCTGGCACTAAATTTCTACATGTCCATTCCGGCCAATAAATGCAGGTGCACATTTATTGATCCCATAAATCTGGGCGGTACCTTTTCTGTCTTTTCGCCAATAGGTGAGAAAGATGAACATAGGAACGAAAATGACCGCGTGATCGATACCAAGATCTGGGCCGATGAGAAAGAAATCGAAGTGCGGCTTAAGTCGATTGTAGGTCACATGGCAGATGTCATCCAGCGCTGCCTTCAAGGCCGCTATGATAATATCATGGATTACAATAAGGAGGCGGGAATCAATGCTGAGCCTTTGAGGTTCCTTATGATCATGGACTTTCCGGAAAACTTTACAGATAAATCAATCAGCTACCTGGAGAGCATTATAAATAACGGATCAAAGACCGGTGTCTATACGATCATTGCTGCGAATAAAACAGAAATAAAGAGACAGGGGATAGGATCACCGGCGGACAGAATCCGAAAATGCATCAGGAATACGGTGAACTGCGAGGATTACATGCTTTACACGCAGGAAAGTACAAGGGAAGGGAAAATGAGGTTTTTCCCTTTACCTTCGCCGACATTTGAACAGATTATAGATATCGTGGATGAGTTCAGAAACGACATTTCATAAGATGAGGGGAAAGGGTGACGAGCAATATGAGTCTGAGTGAGTTGGAAGACAGACTGGATGAAAAGGTAAAAGAGCAGAATGATAATGCCTATAATCTGCTTATAGCCATAAATAGCCGCAATGCAGACCGCGTTAAAGAACAAAGAAACGCCATCCAGGCTAAACAATTGCGAACAAGGCTTATTGCGATTGGCAGTTTGGCTGTGGGCACAATGGTAGCATATTTCTATTATAAAGCAAAATTAGGGATGTTTTGATGCTGTGTGGCCTGATTGGGACGAGTATAGCAATCGCAAGCAGAGTAAAATTGATAAGATGACGCAGAGTGCACTAATATGCTGTCCGGAAAGGAGTAAAATAGTGGGATCAGGAATAGGTGAGGGAAATAAAACAAACAACTTCAATCGTGTCTCCCCCAGTGAGATGTGTAATCCGGACATTATATCCGTACCTGGAAATGTCGAGGTCATTCCCGTGGACCAGAAAAATAAGGAAATGAGTGGTTCGATCTTTTCCATGCTGATAATTTACATTCTGGCCGGAGTGATAAGCGGGATGCTGCTTAAAACTGTGTTCGAAAACCGTATCGATTTCATGGATTCTCTGTCGCTTATCAGCAACTTTACTTATGTAAAGTCATTTATGACTTATATGGCTTTTGTAGGCGGATTGCTGGGGCTGTTGATCGGAATTGCTTCGGCGATATTTATTGATAGTGTTCCTGATCCGTTGTTCCTTTATATTCCCATACTGTTCATGCCTCTGCTCATAATGGTAGTTGGCCCGATGATCATGCATCTTGCGAAGGGTACAGTGACGCTGGCCGTGATAGCCATTCAGGCAATTCCCTGTATTGGTTTGGTATACACTTTTTTCAGGTCTTTTTATTAATTAAAAAACGCAATATAGAGATAATGATCTGAACTATGAAAGAGAAAGGGCGAAATGGATCTATTTAACAAAAAGCCGGGTGATCATATTTGGAACGGCCGCGGGAGTGATTTGGGTGAGCAGTTAAAAACACTTCTTGTCGCAGTGATTGTCGGGATGGTCGTGATAAGCACAATGGCGGTCAGTGTAAATTATATCAGGGAAGGTAAAAATCCTTTTGAAGAGTCTGCCTCAGCAGGAAAGACCGAAAATACACAAACAGCCCGAGAAGACAATAAAGATCAGGAGGAACCCGGCAGCGAAGCGGCGCCATCCGACACGGGAAAAGAGAATACAGCTGCCACTGGCGTACAGAAAGAAGAGCCACAGAAAGAAGAGCCACAGAAAGAAGAACAGCAGAAGAAAGAGACACAAGGAGAAAGTGCGGAGCAAAAACCTAAGGGACCCGTTACTTTTGAAGACGCCTGTATGGTCTGCATAGATCGGCGTATTACAGACGAGGATATTGACGCAATCTACAGAACTGCTCCTTCAAACCTTCCTGAAACTCCGATCCAAATGGCGATTAACTATATTTACGCCTGGTACGGATACCACTTCAAGACAGATGAGATCCGCGAGTATTTCCAAGGCTTAGATTGGTACACGGATCGGGGAAAATCTATTGATACAGTGAATGCGGAATTTAACTCCTTACACAGGGATAATGTTAAGAAACTTGTTGAGCTGAGATAGTTCATGCCGGAGATTGATAAATGGAACAGGGGCTGAGTCAGATTAACGAGTATGAACTGGCTTTATATATCCGACTTGGAATTCGGCGATTTCGGGATATCATTTTTGGGCTTGAAAGATGGAAATACAGAGGGGATACTCTCAGAAACAGCAACTACCATCTGCAGCAGCTGTCCTATGAAGGGGCGAAGAGACATTATATGTATCTGTCCTATAATGCGTTCGTTCATTTTTTCAGCCTGGTGACAGCCGCTTTGATACTCCTTTTAAAGAGAATTACAGGTATTCGATGGGGGATCGTTGATGGAGGGATATTGGTCGTAGTGGTCCTTAATATCTACTGCATCATGCTCCAGAGATACAACGCGCTTCGCCTAAAAAAGTATCGGTTTTCGTTCTATAAGAGGATGAAAAAGCGGGAAGAGAAAAACGCTTGTATTCTCAGGAACAAAATCCCGAAAGGGGTAGAACTGACTGAAGCAGTAAAAGATGTAGAATGGATCTGCGGACTGGAAGAAGCGGTCAAAGGCAGTGAGGTCTTTGTCATTGAGAGAGAAGAGGATACAGAGAGACTCCGAAGGCTGGCCCGTTGGTATGAGCAGGCCGGGATAACCGGCAGGATTGTTAAGCAGATCTCCGCGAATACTCCGGACGCGGAAGGGCCCGTCAGGCAGTACAGAAGCCCTGCGCTCTATTCAAAAGCGGAAAGGGACGCGCGCCTTCTCAGGAAAGCGCTGGGAAAAGAGGAGCGAAATGACAAACTGTCTTGCTGCATCATTGTGATCGGAAGCGATAATATACGTGCATTTAACAGTCTGTTCCCTGCAGGCAGTGAGGAAATGATCGTTGAGACAGTGGAGACACTAAGAATGGCAATTGCACAGCCGTAATCGGAGGCCGTGATATCTTTGTGATCGTTGGAATGAGTGCGCAGGAAAAAGCGTTTATCAGTGAAATAGAGAAGATCCTTGCTATAGAGCTGGAAGAGAATGACCAGCTCTTTTTTTTGCGGACAGAATGGAGTTTGAAGAATGAGCTGGGGAGACTCACCAGAAATTCGCCGAATGCCGGTGAACTGATCGTTAATCTTTACGGATTGAGGAAAGTGCTGGCATACGGGAAAAAGTGGGGCGATCAGCTGCGGGACTTTCTATGTCAATACTTCGCGCAGTTTCTGCGTCTGAGCAGCGCATCTGCTGCAAGGATGCCGAAGAGTTATGAAGAAGGATTGGCCATCTGCGATCTGATCCTCCGGAATGTGTCAAAGGGGGGGATCAGGATCCCGGTCCCTGCATCCTTGCGAGGTACGATGGCAGCAGGAAGTACAAAGACAGCGATAGCGGCACTGTACTGTGAGAGCGAGGCACTGCGATTCTTCTTTCCTGACATAACGGAGAAAGATAAAGCACAGATTCCCGCAAACTCATGCGCGAAAGAGCTGCTGCTCTGGTCTGAGCTCCCGGAGATCATGTACACGGAATGGCGGGGGGCGCAGATCGCGCCGCTTTATATCGCCGATCATCTTGAAAAACAGTTAAGGAAAGACCGAGAAAGGTTTGAGGAATATACGCTGTTTCGAGAGATCTGCAAGGAGCATCAGGAAATCGGGATCAGGGAGTACTGGATAAAAAAGGGGATAGAAACTGAGGAGCCTTTTTATGAGGGCATGATGGTGCGCATGATCGGTTATGAACCTTCTCTCTGGAGCAGGGACTGGGAACGGGACGGGAACTGCCCGCGGATCGCAGAGGCTGCGGAAGACTATATAAAAAAGACTGCCCGATTTATTATTACGGGCAGTCATTGTTCAACGAGGGCAATGGATGACAATAGGACCGCAGCAGAAAGCGCGGCGGGAAATTTGAGAAAACTGCTCGATCGAGCAGGCTTAACAGAGAGCAGTGTCGCGCTCTATCCGTCTGTCCGGTAACAGAGACAAAGTCTGTCACATTGCAGCCTGATTGTCAGGAACAGTCCTCTTGACGGCAGCCTCAATCGGAACAGCAGCCAGAATAACGGCCGCGATCTTGATGAGGTCACCGGGCAGGAAGGGGATGACACATGCGGCCAGGGAGGCGGTCAGCGTCATCTTTGTCTGGGCCATGAACCATGCGGTCCCGAGTATATAGAGAGCTGCAGTGGCAAGTACCATTGAGACGAACATAACGGCGTATTTAAGCGCGCCTGACTCGTTTCTGCCGAACCTGTGGTAGAGAAGGCCGGCAATGAAAGCCATGGGAATATAGCCGATAATATAGCCTCCGGTTACGCCGAGCGTGATGCCGATGCCTCCGGTCCACCCCGCGAATACGGGAACGCCGACGCTGCCAAGGAGTACGTATACGACCTGGCTGAAGGCGCCGAGCTTTGCACCCAGAAGAATGCCTGAGAGCAGAACTGCGAAAGTGGCCAGGGAGATCGGAACTTCACCTGCAAGCGGGACGGAAAGAGGTGCCAGGATGCAAGTCACAGCGGCGCAGAGAGCGCAGAGAACAAGTTCGTATGTTGACATTTTCATGATGTGTAAACCTCCGGATCGTTGACTTATCGATCATTCGGCACAGGCCGCGCCGAACAGTATCGCATTAGCAAGCTTAAACGATAGGAGGTAAATTGTCAACCTAATTTGATGAATGGGTTAACAAATAGGAGGGGACCGTTAACGTATTTAGTCTTCAGCGGCATCTATTGCACGGAGCTTTGCGAGGATCTCATCACAGATCTCTTGGACACTTTTATGATCCGTGCTGATGATAATGTCTGCGGCCGCTTCGTATTTGGCCCGCCGCTTTTCCATCAGCCCGCGAACGAAATCGACATTCTTGTTGTTCTCGAGCAGAGGACGGCTGTGGTCATCTTTAAGGCGAGTCAGAACGGTTTCAGGTTCGACACTGAGAAGGATGACGCGGCCGTTTTTCTTCATTTCTGCGACATTTCGGTCCCTCATGGGGACGCCGCCTCCGCAGGAGATGATAACATTCTTTTTGGACTGCATCTCAATGAGGAGATCGGTCTCACAGTCGCGGAAATATTCTTCGCCGCGCGTCTCAAAGATATCGCTGATACTCATGTCTTCTCTTTCGGCGATGATTCTGTCCATTTCAATCACTTCCATACCGAACATGGTGTGAAAATAGTCAGAAACTGTCGATTTGCCGGCTCCCATAAAGCCGATCAGGACCAGGTTGTAATTAAAAGGCTTATGATCCCGTGCCGGGAGAGCTGAACTTTCCATGCGCTTTACTCCTATAACGCAGGCGGGACAGGGTCCCTCACTGAGTTACCTGATGCACACGCGTGCGGAAAGGCAGATGTTGCCTTATTGGCAACTCGCACGCGGCGCAGCGGCTCGCTTCGCGAGCCTTAATACTGACTGGAAACGAGAGTATGATACGTCAATAACACCAAAAGTTCAACAGAAAGTTCTTCTCAAAGTTCACAATAAAGAAAAGCAATGGTAAACTAACAAAGTGGTTTGTATTGTTATCAAGGCTCTCAAAGCGGACAGGGAGAAGTCTGATGTTTATTATCCGAGGAACAATTAACTGGCTCAAGGGTGTCCTGCGCCCTTTTGCCCTTATGAAGGAAAACAGCATAAGTCTGATCGTGTTTGAGGTACTGTTCAGGATCCTCACTTTTTTGGTGCTGTTCCCGATCATGACCTGGATGCAGAGGCTGTGGCTGATCGGGAATAAGACGAAAGTCATTGCCTGGTATAACGCCGGCAGCTTTATCCGCAATCCGATCTCCTGGCTGGTGTTTTTTGTTATGATCCTGATGCTGGTCTCGGCGACGCTGTTTGAGCAGTTCGCGATCTACGATACGCTCCATGCCTCTAAATGGGGGAAGAGAAGAACAGTAAGGCAGATCTTCTCGACGGGATTTGACATGTGTGCGGAGCGGGCGAAGCTCGAGAACTGGGGACTGATCCCTTATGTGATCTTTGTCATGCGGTTCGGCTCCTCAGCGATCGCGGATATATCCAGTATCACTTCAGTGATCCGGATCCCGGGATTCATTCTGGAAGACTTCAATAAGCGGCCGTGGGAAGGAACAGCGTACAGGATCCTGGTTATTGTCCTCACTTACTTTTTCGTGCGTTGGCTCTTTGCGATCCCGATCATGATGGAGGAGGACGGCACGAGCTTTGGAAAAGCGTGCAGAAAAAGTGCCGCGATGATCAGCGGAAGGTGTTTTATCAGGGTTTTGGCACTCACAGTGTGCTGGGGACTTTTCTGCTACGTGATATTCGGAATCGGAACTTTCCTGATCGTGGCAGCCTGGTATCTGCTGTCCATGTGGGTGATTCCCGGGGAAACGGATCCCTTTATCCCGTTCGTACAAGACAGAATATTCCCCACGGGGATTCTATTCTACATCTGTTTCCTTTGGGTGATGATCCCGCTCATGATGGCGAGTTTCCAGACTGCCTATTATAAGAGGAAGAGAGAATTAAAAGAGCCTATCTTGGAGTACACGGATCCGCCGCACTTTTTCCACCGCTATCCGGTTCTGAAGTACCTTGTTCTCGCGGTCTGCGCAGTCTGCATCTACTTCTCTGTGCCCAGAAGGTTTGCACAGGTCAGGTGGATGCTCAACACGGAATACGGAACGCCCATGATCATGGCGCACCGGGGATTTTCCGCGGAGGCGCCGGAAAATACACTTCCTGCTTTTCAGAAGTGTATTGACGAAGGGATCACCGCAGCCGAGCTGGACGTGCAGATGCTGAAGGACGGGACGATCATCGTGATGCACGATGACAATCTGAGGAGGACCACGGGACTGGACAAGGACGTCTGGGAAGTGACCTATGACGAGATCAAGGACCTGGACAACGGCCGATTTTTCAGCGAAGAATATACCGGGACGACGATCCCTACGCTGGATGAGGTCATAAGGTTGGCCGGAAGCGGGAAGGACAAGCTCTACCTCAACATTGAGATAAAGCGCAACGGCCACGACGACGGGATCACACAGAAAGTCGTGGATATCATCGAAGCAAATGATTATATCGGATACTGCGATGTGACCTCTCAGGACTACAAGACGCTGGAGGAGATCCGGGCGATCAACCCTTCCGTACTCACAGCCTACACGTCAGTGATCGGGATCGGAAATATCGAGATGCTCGATGCAGCCGATATCATCAGCATTCAGGAAACATTCGCGACTTACGAGAACATTGACAGGATCCACCGCGCCGGAAAACATGTTTTTGTCTGGACGGTAAATGAGCAGAATACGATGGAGAAGCTCGTGAGCCTCAACGTTGACGCGATCCTCACAAACGATCCGTCCTTGTGCAAGGTCGTCATCGCCGACCATGAATGGAATGCGATGAGCGTGATCCGAAGGCTTGAGTCCGTGTTTATATTCATATAGGAGATAGGAAAGAGAAATGACAGTGAACGGCACTGCGGGGAAGATGAGAAAGCTGGCGCTGGCGGACGAGGTGCTGCTGAGTGTTCAGAAGCCCGCAAGATACATCGGGAACGAGGGCAACGCGGTCTACAAAGACCGTGACAAAATAGAGATCCGTTTCGCGATGTGCTTCCCGGATGTCTATGAGGTGGGCATGTCCCACCTGGGAATTCAGATTTTATACGATATGTTCAACCGCAGGGAGGACACCTGGTGCGAGCGTGTGTACTCTCCGTGGCTTGATCTGGACAAAATATTGCGGGAGCGGAAGATCCCGCTTTTTGCTTTGGAGTCGCAGGATCCCGTCAGGGACTTCGATTTTCTGGGGATCACGCTGCAGTTCGAGCTCTGCTACACGAATGTGCTTCAGATCCTGGATCTCTCCGGCATTCCGCTGAAGGCGTCAGAGAGGGATGAATCCGTTCCGATCGTGATCGGAGGAGGCCCCTGCTCTTATAATCCGGAGCCGATCGCGGAATT
This sequence comes from Lachnospiraceae bacterium, assembly GCA_045113775.1. GTDB lineage: Bacteria > Bacillota > Clostridia > Lachnospirales > Lachnospiraceae > CAG-791. The sequence goes on from JBGUJH010000144.1 coordinate 9,217, forward strand.
TTTTGACATGTTCTACATCGGAGAGGGGGAGACCGTCTACGATCAGCTTCTGGACCTGTATAAGGAGATGAAAGCGGCCGGAAGAAGCCGCAGGGAGTTCCTGATCGCAGCGGCTTCGCAGGTGCCCGGCATCTATGTGCCGTCCCTTTACGAGGTGTCCTATAAGGAAGACGGCACGATCGCATCCTTTGCTCCCACCGTTCCCGGTGTTCCGAAGAAGATCATGAAGCAGACAGTGAAGGATCTTGACGCCGCGCCTTATCCGCTTCAGCAGCTGGTGCCCTTCATTCAGGTCACTCAGGACCGTGCGGTGGTGGAGATCCAGAGGGGCTGCATCCGGGGATGCCGTTTCTGCCAGGCCGGCATGATCTACAGGCCTAACAGAGAACGGTCTCTGGATAAACTCAAAGAATTTACAGACAGGCTCATAGAGAACACGGGGCAGGACGATTTTACCCTCAGCTCTCTGAGCTCCAGCGACTACACGTGCATCAAGGAACTGGTCGACTATATAGTGGATAACTACGGGCCGCGCGGCACGACGCTGCAGCTGCCTTCACTGCGCGTCGATTCCATTTCCCTCGACGTCATGGCGAAGCTTCAGGACGCAAGGCGCGGCAATCTGACTTTTGCCCCGGAGGCGGGATCCCAGAGGCTAAGAGATGTTATCAATAAGGGGATCACGGAGGAGGAGATCCTGCGCGGCGCGCGGGAGGCTTTCCGAGGCGGCTGGAAGAAGGTCAAGCTCTATTTCATGCTGGGACTGCCCACAGAGACGCCGGAGGACCGGTTCGCGATCGCGGAACTGGCCAACAAGATCGCCGTTGCATATTTCCAAGAGGTGCCAAAAGAGAACCGCCACGGAAGATGCGACATCACGGTGAGCACTTCTTTCTTTGTCCCCAAAGCTTTCACGCCGCTTCAGTGGGCGCCCATGTACACGCCGGAGCAGTATCTGGAGTTCGCCGGAACGGTCTACGACGGCATACAGTCTGTACTGAACAGGCGCAGCATATGGTACAAATACCACGAGGCGGACGGGACGGTCCTCGAGGGTCTTCTTGCCCGCGGCGACAGGCGGTGCTCGGCTGTGATCCTGGAAGCCTACCGCCTCGGCGCCATGTACGACGCCTGGATCGAGACCTGGGACTATTCCCGCTGGCTGAAGGCCTGCGAAAATACGGGCATAGATATGAATTTCTTCGCGCTCAGGGAGAGATCAGTGGATGAGATCCTGCCATGGGATTTCATCGATATAGGCGTCACCAAGGACTTTCTGCTGCGCGAGTGGAAGCGGGCGCAGGAGGGCGTTGTCACGCCCAACTGTAAGGAGCAGTGCAGCGGATGCGGGGCGGCGAGATTCGGAGCCGGAATTTGTAAGAGGGAATCCAAGTGAGAGTCAGAGTTAAGTTTGCGAAATACGGATCCATGAAGTTCATAGGACATCTGGAACTGATGAAATATCTGATGAGGGCTGTCAGGCGCACGGATATTCCCGTCAAGTATGACGAAGGCATGCACCAGAGGATGGTCATGTCCTTCGCGATGCCTCTGGGCGTCGGTCCCACGAGCAGTGCGGAATACATGGACATAGAGCTGGAGGAGCCGATCTCTACAAAGAAGGCCATGGAACAGCTCGGAAAATATATGTGCGAGGGACTGGAGATCCTTGATTTCCGGGAAGTTGACGGCGGAAAGAAAATGAAGGCGATGACGATCGTGACCGCCGCGGACTATGAAGTGTGGTTCAGAGAAGGATTTGAACCGGATTGGGACTGGAAGGGGGCTCTTAAGGAGTTCTGCGGCAGGGAGAGCATCCCTTGGACAAAGGAGACCAAAAAAGGCACCAGAGAGGTGGACATGAGGGAGTGGATCTACGACATGGAGATCCGCGATCCGTCTGTCTATTTGCGCCTGTGCTGCAGCGTCGGGGACAATTTAAAACCGGAACAGCTCTTTGGAGAGATGTTCCGGTCCTATGGTCATGAACTTCCCCCCTTCGCCCTGCAAGTCCACAGACTGGATCTGCTGACCACAGACGCGTCGGGAGAGAACTATATTTCACTGGGAGATCTGGGAGAAAGGATTCCGTAGAGACTGCTCCTGAAAAACTGAAGGAAGCGTCCTTATGCCTGCGTGTTCTCCTGAGGCTCTTCCAGGGGCTTCACGATCTTTCTGTAGATCTTCTTGAAGAAGAAGAAGGACAGAATGACGGAGAAACCTTCCGCGATGGGGAAAGCCCACCAGACGTTGGTGACGTTTCCTGTCTTCGACAGCAGCCATGCGGCGGGCAGAAGCACTACCAGCTGTCTTCCCAGTGAGATGATCAGGGAATAGATGCTCTCTGAGAAGGCCTGGAAGATAGAACCCGATATAATGCCTATGGCAGCAAACGGGAAGCACAAGCTGATGATCCTCTGGGCGGGAATGCCGATCTCGAGCATCGCTTCATCCGCGTTAAAGAAGCCCAGCAGTACATCGGGGAAAAGGTTCATGATCAGCGTCCCGCAGAGCATGATCGCGATGGCCACTCCGAAGGAGAACTTGAGCGCCTCATCAATCCTGTCTTTTCGCCTGGCACCGTAGTTGTAGGCCAGAACGGGGATCAGGCCGTTGTTGAGTCCGAAGACAGGCATGAAGAAGAAGCTCTGGAGCTTGAAGTAAACGCCGAAGACGGCGGTCGCAGTCGTTGAAAAAGCAGTGAGGATCATGTTCATGCCGTAAGTCATGACCGAGCCGATCGACATCATCAGGATGGACGGCACGCCGACGGAATAGATCCGGGTGATCGTGTCGCCGTCAGGGTGCAGGATCTTTTTCCAGCTGAGGTGGATGTCGGAGTTGAACTTCAGGTTCATGAACAGACCGAGCAGGGCGGCGATACTTTGGCCAAGTACTGTGGCGTATGCGGCGCCGGCGACTCCGAGCCTGGGAAATCCGAAGAGGCCGAAGATCATGATCGGGTCGAAGATGATGTTGATGACCGCTCCCGTGGTCTGGCTGATCATGCTCAGCTGTGTGCGTCCGGTGGACTGCAGGAGTCTCTCAAAGGTCATCTGGTAGAAGAGACCGAGGGAGAGCCCTGTCACGATCGAGAGATAAGCGTGTCCGTTCTTAATGATATCTGCCGCTGCAGCCGAGCTGCTGCGGCCCAGCTGAACGGAGATCGCCCAGTGGGATCCGAAGATCGAGAAGAGCAGGAAAGCTATAAAACTGCAGAAAGCGAGAAAGACGCCCATATTGGCGGCGGAATCGGATTTGTCGAAGCGCTTTTCCCCCAGGGAGCGGGAGAGCAGCGCGTTCATGCCGACGCCGGTACCTGAACCGACCGCGATCATCAGGTTCTGCAGGGGAAACGCGTACGTGACGGCAGAGAGGGCGTCCTCTCCCAGCCTTGCTACGAAGATACTGTCTACTACATTGTAAAGGGCCTGCACGAGCATGGAGATCATCATGGGGAGCGCCATGCTGATGATCAGTCTTTTGACCGGCATTACGCCCATCTTGTTTTCTTTGGGATTAGTGTTGGCTGCCAAGTTAAATATCTCCTTAAATTACGTTCTTTTCTTGAATCACGTGGCATTATAACACGAATATGCCCGATTTTGCTATGCTATTATTGCATTGATATTGACACATTCCGCCAGATTTTCAGAATGAGGAATCCGTTATGAACAGAGAGATCTATACCCTGAAGGTATTCTCCACGAGGATGGAATACGACTCCTTTGAGCTGGGATTGACGCCCGGGGAAAATGAAGAATTCAATGACTACTACGGCATGAACTTCAATGTGACGATATGGTGCCGCGGGCAGCAGTGCGCGAAGCTGTGGGGAAAGCTCTACGATGAGAACCTGGTATATTCGACCGGCATGGACATCTTAAATGTCGCGGACCCTGTCGGAAGAGAGGAAGTCGCGCTGGCGGAAGCCTTCAACGGATGTCAGGAGCTGTGCGTAAAAACAGAGGAGTGGCAAAATATACAAGGTTTCTCGGGATATCTGCAGGGATTGTTCGTGATGCCTGCGTTCAGGCGAAGAGGGATCGGAAGCTATCTTTTGAACCATCTTGAACGCATCCTGTATCACTCCATGAACATTCGGGTCCGCGCCGTGGGAATCTCCCCGATGCCGGTGGCAGAGCCGGACGGCGATCCGGTGGAGGACATGGATATGCTCGGCCAGAACAGAAAACTGCTGGAGAAATGCGGCTGGCACGAGATCCCCGACCTGTCTCTGCAAAGTATGATGTACGGGAATTATGAGGAGGAAGAAACATCCGGGACAGGATATTATGTGAAGGTCTTCAGCCCGGTATAGGAAAAGAGATCGCCCGGAATGTGCTTCGGCTGAGAGCGGGTGCAAAAAAAGGTGCGCCTTTCAGCGCACCAATTGACCTTTGTAGCGGTTCACGCCGCCGATATTTATTACATTCTTGTAGCCCATTTCCCGGAACATGGATGAGGCCTGGCCCGAGCGCGCGCCGCTCTGACAGTACACGTAGACAGGAGCCTCTATGTCTCGGACGTGATTGACTATAAAATGAACACTGTTAAGGGGAACGTTGATACTTCCCTCGATATGGCCGGCCTCGTACTCGGGGCCGGTCCTTACGTCTATAAGATAGGCGCCCGGCGTGGACCTGAATTCTTCGACGGCGGCGTTAATATCTTTCTTGTGCAGCAATTTGTCTAAAAAGCTCATATGTCGGGTTTCCTTTCTTCAAAACAATATGTATTAACAATTTATGATAAAATATAGTTGTATGTAAAGCGGTTTTTTGCCTTACGGGCATTGAAACAGGAGGGCGGTTATGATCCACGATATTTTGACAGAGGAGATCCGGGTCCCGGGAACGCTGGGCAGCGCCTATCTGGAAACTTTTTTCCTTGATGTAACAGACAAATTCACGGTGCAGGAGCGGCCTCTCGTTCTGGTCTGCCCGGGCGGCGGTTACAACCACACTTCGGACAGAGAGTCGGAGATCGTCGCGATGCAGTTCAACGCGATGGGCTACCACACGGCGGTACTTCGCTATTCCTGCGCGCCGGCTGTGTTTCCGACCGCGCTCCTGGAACTGACGAAGGCGGTCGCCTATATAAGGGAGAATGCTGAGAAGTACCGCATTGATCCGGAGAGGATCGCGATTCTGGGCTTTTCGGCAGCCGGCCATTTGGCGGCGTCCCTCGGGGTGTTCTGGAATACGGAGTGGTTCGCGAAGATCCGGGAGGAGAACGGCGTGAAGCTTACGGCGCAGCAGATTCGCCCGGACGGCCTGATCCTGTGCTACCCGGTGATCACTTCGGGAGAATATGCCCACAGAGGCTCCTTCGACGACCTGCTGGGAGAGGCAAGGCGCTCAGACCCGTTCTGGCTGGAAAAAATGTCTCTGGAGAAACAGGACCTCAGGGATGTACCTCCTGTTTTTATGTGGCATACCTCTTACGATAATGCTGTGCCTCTGGAGAACTCTCTCTATTTTGCCACAGAACTGATCAAAGCTAAAAAGCCCGTGGAGTACCACATATTCCCCGGCGATGTGCACGGCATGAGCCTTGCGGACTGGCGCACGCGCTCCGAGACGCGGATCATGGACACGGCGGCCGTGCAATGGATTTCCCTCTCTCACACGTGGATGGAGGAGTGGAAGAAGCATTGACGGGGCATGACCCGTGTAAAAATCGGGACAATTCTATGACCGTTAAAGTCAAAAAACTGTTCAAGTTATCGTTTATTTAGTATAATTTAATAGGTGAAAATTATTACTGACTGTGGACACAGCCGGAAAGGAGTTTAGCATGATTTTTGAGATGATTTGCAAGTATTTGGACTCTAAGGGATGGCGCTATCAGCCTTCTTCAGATGGTACGATCATCAAGAGCGGCTTCAGCGGAAAGAATGCCCAGAGGATCGACTGCTACATCCGTGTGGAAGAAGAAAGAAACGAGATCCATCTGAGAACATTTAATTATGTCAATGTTCCCGAGGAAAAGAAGGCTAATATGTACAAACTTTGCTCCCAGATGAATAAGAGATACAGCTGGGTGAAGTTCTATGTTGACGATGAAGACAACACTGTGACGCTGGCAGATGACGCAGTCGTTGATCCCAGCACCTGCGGAGACGAAGCTTATGGCCTCATGTTCAGAATGATGCTGATCTGCGACGATGCTTATCCTGAATTTATGAGAACTCTGTATGCCTGAGTGCACAGTCTGACAGGTAATATAGGACAGATGATCGCAGCAGCCGGATCCTGACAGTGATTCGGCTGCTGTATATTTAACTCAGGTGGGAAGTCTCCCGCCTCTATAGGCGGCGAGTTTGTAACAAACCTTACTCAGCGGCGGGAGACAAGCCCCCACTGAGTTAAATGATGCACACGCGTGCGGAATGGAAGGTGTTGCCTTTCAGGCAACCCGCACGCGGCGCAGCGGCTCGC
>JBGUJH010000145.1:0-5068 GCA_045113775.1 Lachnospiraceae bacterium
CTCAGCGGGGGATTGTCACCCGCCGCTGAGAAAGTTTGTTACTACCCGCCGCCTGTAGAGGCGGGGGACATCCCCCCTGTGTTATACTTTTTGATTCTCCTATGGAGGCAAAACAAATAATACCTTTTTTCTTTACCGGTTCTATAGCCACAATGCTCGTGATCTGGGCACTGCAGGCACTGTCTTATTACGGCATCATACGCAAGATGGGGTTTGAACAGGGCTTTGCCTTTGTTCCGATCGCGGCGGAATCGATCAGCAGTTATTCACCGACTTACAAGCAGCTGGATGCAATGGAACTTGAGGCTGAGAAGTCCATGTGCGACGACTATTTCAGCATCATGGCCAGCCAGCAGGCGAAGGCGCGGGACAATGATTCATTCCTGAGCGAGTTTGCGACCGACTATACGCAGGAGCCCTGGTATGTGAAGGGATTCGAAGACTACGACACGGCGGATGCCTTCATCGACATTCCTCTTAAGGACACCGGAGCCGGTTATCAGATCGAACTGCCGGACAAGGTATGGAAGGCCGTCGTCGACTGCCAGGTCGCCGCGTATATGAGGACCAAGGACGGACGCATGTACCTTGGCAGCGATCACGTCGGCGCGCTGGATGAAAACGGCAATCCCATGGTCGCTTTGGAAAACTCCTGGCCCCATATCGGCGGCGCTCTGATCTGCTACAATGCGGCGCAGGCCAGAGACACAGAGGAAGGGACCGTCTTCTCCGGCACTACCACCGCGCTCCTCAACGGAAAGACACAGATTAAGATCTTCATCGAGTGTGACCTTCAGTTCGGCGGAATGCTGACAGATATCTATCAGAGGACATTCCTCACAGAGACGCTGGAGACTCACGTTGAGCAGTAAAACAGCCGACAGCCGGAAAATGAACATAGAGAAGAAGGGAGCATATCACGCCGAACGGGTGATATGCTCCCTCTCTTTTTCTTATTTTCGCTTTATCATTTCTGCCTGCGCTTTACTGCAGCAAGCCCGCACATCGCTGCGGCCATCGCTGTCATGTACAGGTAAATCAATTTATCATTCCTGTCACCCGCAGGTACAGGAGCCCCGCCTCTATCCTCTTTTTCGCCCTCTCCGGGCCAGTGGTAAATATATCCGTTATTGATGACTGTTCCTTCATTGTGGAAATCAAACAGCTCAGGATGATCCCCGGGAACGCTGATCGCCCCGAAGCTTCCGTTATCATTTAATTCAACTGTCGCAGGCACGATGTTTCCGTTATTGATCAACGTCCCGTAGTTGTAAAAATGGCTTCCCTTGGGAGAGTTTAATTTGATGCGTTTTAACTGCTCTGAAGGATTCCGGTCTGTGGGACCGATCGGTATGATCGCCTCTGTCGCAGCTGCCAGATAGATATTCGCACCAGCCTCGTTTACCTGCAGTGCGTAATTCTCCAGAACTCCCGGATTGAGCAGTATGTCGCCGTTGTTCAGAAGAATGGCATTCTTTTCAATTTTGCCGTTTCTGTCTTTTCCGTTGAGTAAGGAGCCCGGCTCTACGTTTTTTTGTGTTACATCATCTTTCCAGGCGATCTGAATTCCTTTGTGATAAACAAACAGGCCTTTATCCGGATCATTGGATGTGATCACATCATCGTATTTACCGTTATTGATAAGAGTCCCCAGGTTATACAGCTTGCCGTAAACGACCATGCTGCCGTTGTTGGTGAGTTTGGCGCCTTTCTCGATCGTAAACTCTCCGTATCCCTTTTCGGAATCATCCGACGAATGACCGGGTTTGCCCTCAGTTCCCTCGATCGTGATGATCCCGTTGTTCACGATCTCTCCGCCGGCGCGCAGATCAAGCAGCCCGTTATTCAGGATATCCGAGGAGGGCTTCTTTCCGTTCGCATCCGGTGTAGTGGTCGCTCCGTCCCACTCTATCTCAAGCTGACAGGTCTCGTCAATGATCAGCTTCCCGCCTTTATCGATCACGAACTGTGCGTTATTGCCTATGGCCACCTCTGCACCGGTCGTATTGCTATTGTCGGCGATCGTCAGCCAGGCATTCTTAAGTGTGATGCCGTCTGAATAAGTATTCTTATCCTTTGCAGTATTATTGGCGACTTGGACATCAAAGCTGTTAACGTCTAAAGTGCGCTTTCTCAAATGATTCTCATCGGTCCCTTCGAACGTAATTCCGTCAACGATCGGGACCTCACTGATCATTTTCAATGTCCTGCCGCATCCCGGATCATTCTTGGATTCGTCCTGAGGGAGGTCATAATACGGATCTTCAAACGCTTTTTTGACAGACCAGTATGTAGTTCCCTTATCCTTGTTTTCTCCCCCCGAGTCCTCTACAGAAACCTCAAGGGCAAGGTCTGATCCCTTGATCAGGAAATTGGATATCTTTTCAACAGTCGTCTTTGCAGCATCGTAGAATTTGTCCAGGCACAGCTCCTGGTGCTTCGGATCGGTCGACTGGGGATCATATTTCAATCCGGGATTATAGTCGGCAACATTATCCATATAGAAGTGGATCGGAATATCGCCGTCAGGCTGGTCTGCCTTTCCTGAGTCTGCGCCCGCCGCAAGCTTTGCTGTCGCGAACATGAGTACATCCACATAAGGCGTCGCAAGGTCTTTTCCCTTTTTGTCCAGAAGGTCTTCGAGCCGGTAAGAACCCGTCTTGCTGCCCAGCGCATCCGCAAAAGCATGGTCATTATCCATCATTCCCATGCCGGGGATCAGCGCCAGATTGTTTTCCTGTTTTACATGGAGATATGTATTTGAAGCCGTTCCGCCTGTTTCCGAAAAGAAATTTCCGACGTCAAGCCTGAGAATGACGTATGTTCCGTCAAATCCCGAAAGCTTCTTGTGTACACTTCCATCCTGCGCCTTCTCTTCCGTAATGGAATGTTCGAATTCTGAATAGGGCTCTGTACGTTCTTTAATAGTCGTGTAGTCGACAGGTCCGGTCTTCTCCTCATAACCGACAGCCGCCCCCTGTATGATCGCGGGGGATTCCGTCGTAGGTTCATCCAGGTTCTGATCTGCAATACTCGGCATACCTATCGTAGGCGCGTCTTCCTCAGACGCCTGGTTCGGATCGATCTTCACCGAATAAACCCCGGGATAATCTCCTCCCGGCTGTTCCTCGCTTTGGGAAGTCTCAGGAGCATAAAGATCTGCATTATAGTCGTAAGTGACACTGTCCTGCTGCTGTACCGGCGCTGACATCAGGGACGGCTGCTGCTCCGGTTCTGCCGTCTTAGACGACTGTTCTTCCGGTTCTGCCATCTGAGACGACTGCTGCCCCGGCGTCGACATCAGAGACATCTGCCGCTCCGGTTCTTCTGCTTCCCCGTCGGTCTTTTCCCCTTCTCCCTGATCTTCCGGTTCGGAACTTGCTCCTTCCGGTAAATCCGCTGTCTGTTCTTCCGTTTGGCCGCTGTCAGCTTCCGGATCATTAGAAATACTTTTCTCAACCGAACCTTCCGATTCGGGTTCCGGCCGGCTTTCCTGCGCATATCCGATCATCGGCAAATTTACAAGTATGACCGTTACAATGCAAACAGACGCAAGAATACCTCTCATTTTAACTAACCGTTTTCTCAGACTCATAATTATCGTTCCTTCCAAATGCTGTTGCCGACTCTGTAAATATTCTAGATATATGGGCGGTTAATTACAATACTTGCGGTATGATTGGTCAAAATACCGTTTGGATCAATACCATATAGACGACCGTTCCCGTCAGGATACTGATCAGCGAATTCCTCTTTAAGACCTGGGCGCAGACCACACACACTGCCGCGATCAGTTCAGGCAGCCCGTACGGCTTTTCCAAAGGAGAAATATCCTTGAGGCAGTAGATCACCAGCATTCCGATGATAGCCGGCGGGAGGACTTTCCCCAGATAAGCGATATAAGGCGGCGTCTCTTTCCGGAAGACCAGAAAAGGCAGGAACCGCAGGAGGATCGTCACAACTGCCATCACTGCGATAAGTACAGCTGATCTCATAGCTTCTCCTCCTCTCTACCGCGCAGGATCGTCAATACCAGTGTGATCAGCAGCATCGCAGGGATCAGGAACCGCCCCGGTCCGAAGAGCACCAGGCACAGGAGCGTACTGAAAAGTCCCGTAAGCGCCGGTATGTGATCCTTTGTGGTGAGCCACTGTTCCGTAAAAGCCGCTATGAACAGTGCGGTCATGGAGAACTCGATCCCTGCCGTTGAGAACGGAAGGACCGCTCCGAGGAGGCTTCCCAGAATGCTTCCCGTCACCCAGTAGCTGTGGTTGAACAGCGACACGAAGAACCTGTACCTGTTCGGATCGGCTCCCTCCGGCGTCTTCCCGTCACAGAGCAGTGAGTACGTCTCATCCGTCAGTGCGAAGATCATATAGGGCTTATATTTACCCGCGTCTTTGTATAGATCTACCATGGAGATGCTGTAGAAAAGGTGCCTCGCATTTACCATGACTGTGGTGAGGGCTGTAGTGATGATTGACGCAGCTCCTGTCAAAAGACTGACGCCGACATATTGCATGGAGCCGGCGTAGATAAAGATACTCATGGCCGCCGTCCACAATACGCCGTATCCGGCGTTATGCATGAGAATGCCGAATCCGGTCCCGAGGACTATGTAACCTGCCATGACAGGTATTGATTTAATAAAAGCTTGCTTGATCATTCTTTTCCCTCAATTGCCATTACCGCGACTGCTAAATATCATAAGACTTCGGAAATCTAATTACAACTTTCCGATGTTCTGCAGGCGAAAAATCAATCAGAAAATCTGTCTGATATGCTATGTTTTCTCATGCAGGAAAACATGTTTATAACACAGGGGGGATGTCCCCCACTGTTATATGATGCACACGCGTGCGGAGATGATCTTTCTTCCACGATCGTCAGAGGACTTGTCAAAGACATCCGGTATTCGAGAGATGAAAAGAACCACTTGGAGGTCCTGTTGTAATCCTCTCCGGTACAGTAAATCTTTTTGAGTCAGGACCACCGGCTTAGCCGGTGGCCTGCTCAACCCCTATAAGGGGCTATTACCTGCTTGCGCCCGGAAGGCGCACTGAACGGT
>JBGUJH010000146.1:0-2912 GCA_045113775.1 Lachnospiraceae bacterium
ATATAGACTGATCCACAGCATCCATAACAGCATAGCCTTTTACCAAGAACAGGTAAAGATTGGCTACACACTATAATACGAGGAATATTATACATGACAAGAAGCATAAGAATAATGGCTTCTGACTTGGAGCGAACGAAGATGCCGTAATCTGTCGGAACATTTCGCTCTTCAGGGTGATAGGGATTTGTCTCGAACTCGTCATGTGCCCATTTTTCGAGTTCTTCCTTAATATCAGGATTTAGTGGGATTTCATCACCGGCATATAGTTCACCGTAACCGGGAGAGGACACGAGTTTCTGAAAGAAGGAACTGTCACAATGCTTGCTAAGGTACGCATCCAAGGCCTTCAGTTCACGATTGATGTCGTCAAGTCGGGCTTTAAGAAGGCCTTTTTTTGCCAGAGTCTTGGCAAATTTCTTTTCCTGTCGCCGAAGGTATTTTTTGGAGCGGCGGGAACCGGATTTTTCGTTCCTCACGTACCATTTGTAGTAGATTTTGTCTTTGGATTTGTTTTTGACAAAAGTGAGTGTGCCGGACGGGGCATCGTGAATCTGGCATTCAATACTTGCCTTTTCCTGAAGAAGACGTGATTTCTCTCTTGTGATGAGTTGAAAAATAGTCATACTGGCTCCTTTCCTCCGATTCGGAGATTGAAATGAATTAAGAATTGTGTCGTAGAATCTTGACGGGCGGCCGCTTGCAAGAATGACGCGGGATCCGCCCGTGCGATGGATTCGATAATCATTTTACGCTTTCAAATAATCGAAAGCAAGCAAATAGAGAAAGGGTGCAGATAGTGGAAGACATCGCTATTGCGGCGCAGCGGCTCACTTTATACTTGTGAAAACTGAATCGTCGAGGGTAGGATTGATGGTTGGATTATAAGACTTGATTTTGTTTTTATGGCCCCCATGGGAAAAATGAAAAACATGATAAACTGCCGAAAATTAGCTCGATTTTCTTGTCGGTTGGATCAGAATACAGGTTTTTTATTAGTTGGCCTCCATCCGGTTGTTGCTGAGAGCTACGCGATGGAGGCCACTGCTTATGAGATAGGCCATTTGTTCCAACCATACCGTTTTTTCGTAAGAATTCATGGGTATTTAGTTGTATGGGCAAATATGCATGGGGGCCATTGCAGCAGAAAATGCTGTTATAGTCCAAAATAGTCCAAACGTCCGAGAAGGGGAACAGCCAAGCACAAAAAAGCCCGACAAGGGGAGCCGGCAGCACCTTTCTAAACCATAATGCATACTCCATTCGGACTTTTTTGACCGGTTTTGAGTGTATTTGTACATTTGACTCTGTAAAACTTGTATTTCCTTTTTCAAGTGCTATAACACAGATGAAAAGAAACCGGCCTGTTTAGGCAGCTGAACAGCCGGCTATGCGGGCTTAAACGGGCTTTAATAAGTTACTCCGCACAAAATACAGATTAGTCACCAGAGGAAGGAGTTAATACAATGCGTTTGTTACTGGAAACTGCTTTGGCATTGTTTGCGGGTCTTATGATGACCCGTGTTTTTAAATATCTGAAGTTGAATTTCCCGGATGTAACGGCTTTTCTGATCGCCGGCGTCCTGGTGGGACCCTTTATGCTGGGGAGGCTCGGCATTCACGGGATCGGATTCAACACGATGGAGGACCTGGAGAGTGTGAGCGCCCTGAGCAATGTGGCTCTGGGGTTCATTGCCTTTGATATAGGAAATGAGTTCAGACTGGCGCAGCTCAAGGAGACAGGAAAAACAGCTACTGTCATCGGCGTGATCCAGGCTCTGATGGCAACGCTTCTGGTAGATGCGGTGCTCATTCTGCTTCATTTCCTGCTGGGACCGGAAGTGCTGCCGATGCCCGTCGCGATCACGCTCGGCGCGATCGCCTCTGCTACGGCACCTGCCGCGACTCTGATGGTCGTCAGACAGTACAAAGCTAAGGGCCCGGTAACGGACCTGCTTCTTCCGATCGTAGCGCTGGACGACGCGGTCGGACTGGTCGTGTTCTCAGTTTCTTTTGGTATTGCGCAGGCAATGGCCGGCGGCACTCTGGACGTGGTCTCCGTCATTGTCAATCCGCTTTTGGAGATCGTGTTCTCGCTGATCCTGGGCGCGATCATGGGGACACTGCTGACTGTGCTGGAGAAAATATTCTTCTCCAACTCCAACCGCCTGTCCCTGACAATTTCTTTCGTGATCATGACGATCGCGATGGCGTCTCGGGAGTTCGAGCTCGGCGGCGGTGTGAAGATCGGGTTCTCTTCGCTGCTGGTATGCATGATGCTGGGAACTGTATTCTGCAATTTCAGTGAGTATTCCGTTGATATCATGAACCGTTCTTCCAAGTGGACAGCCCCGCTCTACGCACTCTTTTTCGTGCTGTCGGGTGCGGAGCTGGATCTGGGCGTATTCCGGTATCCCGCGATCATCCTGATCGGTGTCGTGTATATCATCGTGCGATGCATCGGCAAATATACGGGCGCGCTGCTCAGCAGTTCACTCATGCACTGCAGTGAGACGGTCCGCAAGTACCTGGGGATCACACTGTTCCCGCAGGCCGGCGTGGCGCTCGGCATGGTCGTCACGGCGCAGGCCCTTGGAGAGGAGATGGGCGGCATGGTCCGCAACATTATCCTTTTCAGTGTGTTGATCTATGAGCTGATCGGCCCGCAGATGACCAGAATGGCTCTGACGAGCGCGGGCGAGATCAAAGCCGGCGCGGGCGACGCCGGCAACAGGGCGCGCTTCGAGAAAAAGGACAAAATATCGAGGACGCGCACGAAGACGGCTTGAGACCGGGGCCGGTGCGGCCCGCACAACGTGTTCAGCGTATAACACAGGGGGGATGTCCCCCGCCTCTACAGGCGGCGGGTAGTAACAAACTTTCTCAGCGGCGGGTGACAATCCCCCGCTGAG
>JBGUJH010000147.1:0-8071 GCA_045113775.1 Lachnospiraceae bacterium
CAGACAGGCTCAGTCCAGATTGGAATACTTGCTCAGTATATGTCCGTACAGGGTGCGCACCGCCGGCGCCATCAGCTGCGGATTAATGGCCGCAAGGCCGATGATCCTGGCCGCGTCAGGCTCCATCCTGTACTGACGCACGTCATAAGGTATGTCGTTCATGACCAGCTCCGGCATGATACAGATGCCGAAACCCGCTGCTACCATGACTACTGTCGCAAGGTCGTCCACAACATGGTACCTGGTCTGAATATCCAGGTGATTCTGCTTCATATAATTCTGGATATCGGCGTCCGTGGACTCGCGCTGCACGACAAAGCGCAGATCCGCCATCTCAGAGATGGACATCCTGTCGCCCGGCAGTTCCTTCTCGAAATCCTTGGGAACAATGCACAGGAGCGGATCCCTGTAGAAAGGCCTGATATTGAGATCTCCGGCACTGGAAGTCGACAAAAACCCGAAATCCACGATCCCGTTCCTGATCCAGTAGCTCACGTCGTCGTAAGTGCCCTGGAAGACCTCGATCTCAATTGCGGGATACAGCTCCCCGAAGGACTTGATGATATCGGGCATCCAGCTCGTGCACACGCTCGAGAACACGCCGACCTTCACGGTGCCCTGTTTGAGTCCGTTGAACTCGGCCACTGCCTGCTGCAGGCTCTCTTCGCTGTTGAGGACCGCATTGACATAAGGCATCAGATGTTCCCCGTAGCTGGTCAGCGTGACGCCCGCCTTCTTCCTTGTAAAAACAGAGAAACCGAGTTCCTTTTCCATAGAAGAAACTGCGTGGCTGATAGCGGAAGGAGTAAGGCCGATGAGGTCCGCCGCCTTGTGAAAGCTTCCCGCCTCCGCAACGGTCTTAAAGATCTGATAGCTGAGAAGAGTCATTGATTACCTCCCTATAGCCTGCGTGCACCGCAGGCCATTCTGTCAAAATATCGCGTACAGCACACTTTCTGCCGCATTCTCACCGGGCTCAGTCTCTTGCACAGCGGTACTGGAGATCCTCCCATCTCTTATCCACTTCCTGTTGGAAGAGCCCGATCAGTTCCTCGTTTCCGGGTTTAAAGAGATGCTTGAACCTGCCCTGCGGCTTCAGGAAATCTTCGATCGGGAGCTTGTTCTTAGGCTCATAGCTCAGGATCCACTTGCCCTCGACAACCTCGAAGAGGGGCCAGTAGCAGGTCTCCACTGCCAGTCTGCAGATCTCCATGATCTCGCTCATGTCATAGCGCCAGCCTCTGGGGCAGGGCGTCATCATATTGAGGAAAGCAGCGCCTTTGGTATAGATGGCGGTCTCCGCCTTTCTGTGCAGGTCCTTGAAATCCCTTGTAAAAGTAGTCTGCGCCACGTAGGGCACGTAGTGCTCCGCGATTATGGAGCTGAGGTCCTTGCGGTACTGTATTTTGCCGTTTGAGACCTTGCCCGCGGGAGTCGTTGTCGTATCCGCGAACATGGGCGTCGCCGAGGACCTCTGGATTCCGGTGTTCATGTATGCTCCATTATCATAACACACTTAGACCATATCGTGTCCACGTTCCATTGCGCCGGAGAGAGACTGGAAACCGATATCATAGGTTCCGCCGTCTCCGCCGAAGGTGATGAATTTGAAATTGTCCTTATCGCCCAGTTTTCCCTTTTTCTTTAAAGCTTTATAGGCGGTCTCCACGCCGCTCAGCGTCGCGCCCGCATTTTCAAACGCGTTGTGGATGTAGCTGTCCTGCCACGCAGTATAGGGATACATATAGGAAGAGACTTCCAGGCATCCCGTCGCGTTGCCGATGACTGCCTGGTCTCCCTCGTGGAGTGCCCGCAGCACTGCTCTCACTCCGATCGTCGCCCCGCAGCCCGCGCACATGCGGTGTCCGGGAGCCAGACGCTCGGGTTTTTCCATCATTGTCTTAAGACTGTAATCCTTTTCCTTCATAATACTTTATCGCTCTCTTATATCTGAACAGCGCTCTGAGTCCTGTCACTCTCTGAGCCCGATGTATTTGTGATTCGGCGCTTCTTTGACGCCCTGCGCCACTTCCTCCAGTTCCGCAAAGATGTCCCGGACGTGGTCCACAGTGAAATCTCTGCCCGCAAGGCCGTAAATATAGTTGACTGTGTCGACCATGACCTTGTTCCTGTACAGGCCTGCCGGGATCTCGCTTCCGAGCGGTCCGCTGCATCCGTTGTAGCTCTCGCAGCGGTCCATGATCGCCACTGCCTTGCAGCCGCTCCTGCGGATCGCCTCAGCGATCTCCTTCTCGGGGAAAGGCCTGAACACGCGAAGCTTAAGGACTCCGACTTTGTGTCCTTCTTCGCGGAGCATGTCGACGGCGGCTTTCGCTGTTCCCGCCGCAGATCCCATAATGACCATCAGGTACTCTGCATCCTCAGTCCTGTATTCCTCAAAGAAGCTATACTTTCTTCCGGACATCTCTGCGAAGCGCTCCGCCACCTCAAGGATGACCCCGCCGGCGCGCTCCATTGCGGCTTCCTGCGCTCTTTTGGCTTCCATGGCGTAGGCTGATACCGAGTAGGGTCCCACCGCTACCGGCTTTCCGGGGTTGAGCAGGAATTCCTCCGGCTCATAGTCGCCGACAAACGCCTTTACCGGAGCATCCTCCAGCAGTTCTATATTTTCGACGGCGTGACTCGTGATAAATCCGTCCTGGCAGATCATTACGGGCAGGTGCACCCTGGGATCTTCGGCGATCGGAAATGCCTGAATGTAGTTGTCGTAAGCTTCCTGGTTGTTCTCCGCGTAGATCTGGATCCATCCGGTATCCCGCGCGCCCATTCCGTCGGAGTGGTCGCAGTTGATGTTGATGGGGCCGGAAAGCGTGCGGTTGACCAGAGTCAACACGATAGGCAGCCTGTTGGAAGCCGCCAGCAGAAGTTCCTCCCACATCAGCGCAAGTCCGGCGGAAGAAGTCGCCGTCATCGTTCTGGCGCCCGCCGCTTCCGCGCCTATGGCCGCCGACATGGCTGAGTGCTCGCTCTCCACAGGGATGAACTCCGTGTCGACCTCCCCGTTAGCGATGAAGGTGGACACCATCTGAGGGATCTCCGTGGACGGCGTGATCGGGAAAGCCGGCATCACGTCGGGATTGACCTGGCGGATCGCGTAAGACACCGCCTCATTACCGGACATTCTCTCCGGGATCGAATTGCTTTTCATTACCATCTTTTCGTTTTTACTCATGCCTCGATCCCCTCCTTCATCGTGATGGCACCGAAAGGGCACGCCTTGACGCAGATCCCGCATCCTTTGCAGTGATCGTAGTCAAAATCCAGCCTTTTGCCGCCTTTCACCGGAATACAGGAATCAGGACAGACCGGCGCGCACAGCAGGCACTGCCTGCACTTGTCCTGATCCAGTACCGGTGTATTCGTTCTCCATTCTCCCGTCTTGAACAGCCGGGAAGTGCCTCCGGCATAGAGCTGAAGCCCTTCTGTGAGATCTGTGTAAGGAGATCTCTCATTTATCTTTGTGATATCTGTCCGCATAGGTACAAATCCTTTCTTATTATGTTAATGGCTCGCCCCCGCGAGCCGCTGCGCCGCGCGCGGGCTGTCTGCAGAGCAGCTTCTTCCTTTCCGCGCGTGTGCATCATTTATCTCATAGGAGCTTGTCCCCTGTCAAAGTGCGGGATGCCCCTGAACAAAGAAATCCCCGTCTGAAGACGGGGGTTCCTTGTACTCTCGTATTCATAGTCTGCCGCGATCAGGCGCTCCGCTTCATCTCCTTCGAAGACGCATCCGCTTTCTTTCCGGAGCTGTTCTCGGAAGCCCTGCTCATTTCCATTTCCGCTTTATCATACGCCATCTCGAGCGCCGCCATGTTTCCCCCGATCACTTCAGGCTTCTTTGCGAATTTATGCGCAAAAGAAGCTTCCATCTCTCTGAGGAAATTCTCCCTGGACATAATGCCGGTCGCAGCCGCAGTCGCAGCAAGCATGGGAGTATTGGGGAAGTTCCTGCCGAGCGTCTTCTCCGAGATATGTCTTGCGTCAACTGTGAGGACTCTTCCCTCGTAGCCGCGCAGCAAAGGCCTGATCTCATCGGCGGTCTTTGCCGTATTGACGATGATCGCGCCATCCTCTTTGAGACCGTCCGTCACATGGACAGAATGCAGCAGAGTCTCATCTACAACGACCACATAGTCGGGATCATAAATGTTGGAATGCACACGGATTTTGTCTTCGCTGATTCGGTTGAACGCCGTAATGGGCGCCCCCATACGCTCCGGGCCGTACTCCGGAAATCCCTGTACGCAGCATCCTGTCTTGAACGCCACATCTGCCAGAAGCAGTGCCGCTGTCTTGGCACCCTGGCCGCCTCTTCCATGCCATCTGATCTCAACTGTGTTTTTCATTGACCAACCCTCTGTAAGTGAATTTATTTCATCTTTTCGGTGAATAATTTTGTTCACCAAGTCACCGACAATCGTTATTATACGCTCTTTTGAGTGAATGTAAATAACTTTTATGATGAATCATTTTCACTATTTAGTGGGGTATGTTGTGGAGAGGGGGTGTCAATCAACTTCCTTCCCATGCCTGCAGATATCCTTCAGGCAGCACTCCGCGCATCTGGGCCTGCGCGCGACGCAGACCGCGCGCCCATGCAGCACAAATCTGTGGCAGAGGTCATTTCCTTCTTCCGGCGGAACGATCTTCCACAATTCACGCTCCACTTTACCGGGCTCTTTGATACCGTCCACGAGGCCGATCAGGTTGCAGAGGCGGATGCAGTGCGTGTCAGTGACGATCGCAGGCTTTCCGAACACGTCGCCCATGATCAGGTTGGCGCTCTTACGTCCGACTCCGGGAAGCGCAAGAAGCTCTTCAAAGGTTTCCGGCACATTGTCGTTATATTTCTCGTGCAGGACCTTCATGCAGGCAGAAATATCCCTCGCCTTGCTGGGACCGAGGCCGCAGGGGCGTACAGTCTTCTCAATTTCCTCTGCTGTCGTCTCCGCCAGAGCGGCTACTGAAGGAAACTTTTCATATAATTTAGGCGTGATCTGGTCCACCCTCGCGTCTGTGCATTGGGCGGCCAGCCGCACGCTGACCAGCAGCTGCCATGCTTTGTCGTAATCTAATGTACACTTTGCTTCGGGATACTCCTTTTTAAGGCGCTCGATTACTTCGAGCGTCAGTTTTTTCTTGTCCATATGATCCTCATTTCAGCGCGCTTTTCGCAGCAGATCAGCGCGATCTGAGATCACGCTCGGATCAGCTGCTCAGTACCCAACATCATCATTGCATCGCTCACCATTCTGACACATCAGCCGCCTGCTTGTCAAAAAAGCGTAACTATTTGATACCAAAAAATCCTTTTAACTATTTGACTGTAATCCGCCACTGTATTACTATACTAAAGTATACTTTTCTATTACTTTGAGGGGGAAAAAATGCAAAACAACGAAAAAAAAATCTCAGTTTCAGTGGTCGCCATGTTCATCGTGATTCTGCTCATCGTCGCGATGGCATTTTTGACAAACGCGAACTCCGTACAGCAGTCCGCCTGGTCTTTGGTACCTCCCGTGATCGCCATTGCCCTGGCGCTGATCACTAAGGAAGTTTACAGCTCCCTGTTCATCGGTATCATCACCGGAGCGCTGCTTTATTCAGGCTACAGCTTCGAGGGTACTCTGAACCACATCTTTAACGATGGTGTCATCGCTGTTCTTTCCGATTCCTACAACATGGGTATTCTGGTGTTCCTGGTCATCCTGGGCATCATGGTCCAGCTCATGAACCGCACAGGCGGCAGTGCCGCATTCGGAAACTGGGCTTCTGAGAAGATCACTTCCAGAGAAGGCGCGCAGCTCGCGACTATCGGCCTTGGCTGCCTGATCTTCATCGATGACTATTTTAACTGCCTGACAGTCGGAAGCGTTATGCGTCCCGTCACTGACAAGCACAAGATCTCCCGCGCTAAGCTCGCTTACCTGATCGACGCGACTGCGGCGCCTGTATGTATCATCGCTCCGATCTCCTCCTGGGCGGCAGCCGTATCCGGTTTCGTCGAGGGCGAGAACGGCATCAACCTGTTCATCAAGTCCATTCCTTACAACTACTACGCGCTCTTCACGATCGCTATGATGGTCCTGATGGTCATGATGAAAATAGAGTACGGCCCGATGTACAAGCACGAGTACAACGCCATCCAGAATGGCGATCTCTATACCACTGAAGACCGTCCTTACGCAAACGTTGATAATTCCAAGATCCCTACGGAAGGAAAAGTCATCGACATGCTCTTCCCGATCATCACACTGGTCATCGGCTGCGTCATCGGCATGATCTACACCGGCGGTTTCTTCGGGGGAACAAGCTTTGTCGAGTCCTTCGCGAACTCCGATGCATCCGTAGGCCTGGTGCTCGGCTCCTTCTGTGCTATGGTCCTCACTATGTTCTTCTACATGTTCCGCAGGTCCCTGGATTTCACTTCCATCATGGAGTGCATCCCCGAAGGCTTCAAGCAGATGGTTCCCGCGATCCTGATCCTGACTTTCGCATGGTCCCTCAAGGCCATGACAGACAGCCTGGGCGCAAAAGAATTCGTCGCTTACATCATCCAGAACAAGGCTGCCGGTTTTGCAGGACTTCTGCCTTTCATCATTTTCCTGATCGCGGTTGGCCTCTCCTTTGCGACCGGTACCAGCTGGGGAACCTTCGGTATCCTGATCCCGATCGTTCTGAGAGCATTCCCGTGGTCTGCGGGAAATCCGATCTCCATCGTCTGCGTGGCAGCCTGCATGGCCGGCGCAGTCTGCGGCGATCACTGCAGCCCGATCTCTGATACAACGATCATGTCATCTGCAGGCGCGCAGTGTGAGCACGTGAACCACGTATCGACACAGCTGCCCTATGCATTAACCGCAGCTGCAGTGTCCGCAGTAGGATACCTGCTGGCAGGAATCTTCGCAGTAAAGAATATCCCGCCGGTAGTGGCGCTCCCATTTGCAATCCTGTTCATAATCATCGTGGTTATGGCGCTCGGAAAGAAGACGGACAACATTGCCGAAACCTGATGAGCGGCAGGGCTGCCGCCAGCGATCCCCTGCGGCGGACAACGGAATAAACGATTGAAAAGACTGTCCTGTGGAAATGAACTCCGCAGGGCAGTCTTTTTGCTTGCATTTTGGCCGGAAGATGGTATGATAGTTCTATCTGAAATACAACATATCAATATTCATTTCTGCATAACATATTATAAGTGATATTCAGCCTTAATCACACAGAGGTCTCTTCTATGATCCATCCATTCCTGTCTGCCCAGCTGACACTTCTTGTCTTTGTCTCTGTCTGCGCTCTGTCAGATTACCTGACGGGCCGGATCCCCAACAGACTGATCCTGTGCGGCCTGCTGTGCGCAGCCGTCGCCCGGGCTGGGACACTCCCCGACAATGCAGATTCTCTGCTGCCTTGCCTGAGCGATATGGCAGCAGGCTTCCTGCTTCCGTACCTACTGCTTGGAGCTCTGGTTTTCCTGAAGATGCTCGGAGCGGGGGATGTAAAACTGCTCTCTGTGATCGGCCTGCAGCTTGGGCGGCGGGGGAGCCTGGCTATGATGTGGTACTCCCTGCTCATGGCGGCAGGCATGTCAGCTGTCCTTGTAATGAGAAGAGGCAATCTCGCTCAGCGGCTGGAATATCTGTACCGGTATATAGGACAGGCGGCAGTGCGCGGAAAGCCCGGATCCTACAGAGACCCGTCGGCAGGCTATACAGAATCCGGAGAATTCGCGTTTGCGGTCCCGGTTTTCCTGGCGCTGGTCGTATACATCTCAGTGGGAGTGACCCCCGCCTCTATAGGCGGTGGGTAACTGGCAGACTTGAAGACCGGAACGGCCGGCTGGTGATGAAGAAGGGCGTGCTGGCCGGGTATGTGAACCGAATCGGGCGTTAAAAACCGATTAAAAATATAGAAAGGGGATGTCGTTATGAAGAAAAAAAGAATATTCGCGATCTGTGACCTGGAGGAGGCATACGTTGTCAGGCTTGCGGATTATCTGAATTCAAAAGGAATGCTGCCCTATCAGGTGCTGGCGTTTACGAGCCTGGAAAGCC
>JBGUJH010000148.1:0-38132 GCA_045113775.1 Lachnospiraceae bacterium
GCATCATATAACTCAGCGGGGGATTGTCACCCGCCGCTGAGAAAGTTTGTTACTACCCGCCGCCTGTAGAGGCGGGGGACATCCCCCCCTGTGTTATAAAGAGCCTTAAAAATAGCAGGTGCAATACCGAAAAAGAGGGCGCATCTGACTGATCAATCAGTCAGATACGCCCCTTTTCAACCGGCTAATTTCTGTATCACATCAGCGGCGCCGCAAGGCGGAGCAGCATATGTTCAAACCGCATGATCGCGCCGCGCCCGTTCGCATAGAAATCCGTAACTTCCTGGCACTGCGCGAAAGTCTCCTCAAAGTCGCGCTTAGTTTCCGCTACTGCATCGCAATCCGCATACAGGCAGCCGTTTTCAAAATGGTGATAGAGGCTCCGGTAATCCAGGTTGATCGTCCCGCAGGTGGCCACAATGTCATCCGAGACCGACATTTTTGCATGGCAGAAACCGGGCGTGAACTCAAAGATCCGGACGCCATTGCGCGCAAGGCCGTTATAGTAAGACCGGGTCAGTTTGTAGACCAGCTTCTTGTCCGGAATGCCGGGAGTAATAATACGCACGTCCACGCCGCGCTTAGCCGCCATCGAGAACGCGTGGCACATCTCATCAGTGATGATCAGGTAGGGCGTTATGAACCATGCATATTCATGGGCTCCGTCTGCCATGCAGATATAGACATCCTCGCCCGTATGAATATTGTCCATAGGGGAATCCGCGTAAGGCTGCACGAATCCGAGATGCTGCCCGGGATCATCGCCGGAATACGTCTCTGTGCCCAGGACATATTTTAAGTCCGGCATCATTCCCTTTTCCATGTTCAGATAGTAATCCCTGCCTTTTTCGTTCAGGCGGTCTCTTTCTTTTCTGGCTCTTTCCGCTCTCTCCCCGCCGGTCACTTTGCGCTTTTCGTCAAACAGATACGCTGCATTGCTTACCGCGAGATATTTCGCGAAATCCAGGTCGTCCTTGTCCATCGCGGACATGGCGTTCCACATCTCGAGGAACATCATTGTAAAGCTCTGTACGGCGTCTCCTTCAAGCCGGACTCCGGTATCCTTCCAGTACCCGAAGGGTTCCGTGATGTGGAAGTATTCGTTTGCCAGGTTATAGCCGCCGGTGTAACCGATCTTGCCGTCGATCACGGTGATCTTGCGGTGGTCGCGGTTGTTGAGGAACAGGTTCAGGCCCGGTGCGAACGGGTTGAACACACGGCATTGAATTCCATACTTTTCTGTGCGCTTGACGAAATCCGTATTGATAAATCCAAGGCTTCCCATGTCATCATAAAAGACCCTGACCTCTACGCCTGCTTTCGCCCGCTCTGCCAGTATGTCCCTGATCGCGTGCCAGCTCTGGGCGTCCTCGATCGCGTGGTACTCCATGAAAATAAATTTCTCTGCTTTTGCCAGGTCCCTCTTCTGCGCTTCGATCCCCTTCTCGGCGTCGTCAAAATATTCAATCTTTGTATTTTGATAGACGGGATAACCGGCGTGGCGCCTGATATACTCAACAATACCGCCAAGATGCGGGTTCTTTGTCCGGGCGTTCTTTGCCTCCTCCTCATTTGTCGGAAGAATAGGGAACAGGATCTTATCTATATCCGAAAACCTTTTGCGCATCTTGAAACTGTAGCTGTTCATGCCGATCAGCAAGTATAACAGAGTTCCGAAGATCGGAACGGCCATGATCACGAGCATCCATGTCATACGGATGGACGATGTCTTGTAACTGGCGTAAATCCCAAGGACCAGGAACAACCCGATAAAGTGGATGATCGTATAGATCCAGCCCGCCTTCTGCCCGGCAAACAGGACAAGGAGAAAGAGTATCAGTACTCCTATTACCATTGACCCCACTACAAGGACCATGCGCAATACGCCGTTCTTGACCGCCGCTTTCTTTTCATGTGTTGTTTTCATACCAATATTCCTTTCAATCCCTGTCATACACGGGAGTCCATTTATGCTGGAGCATATAACTAAGAAATGCTAAAATTAATACTGATCAGATGACTTCGCTATCGGTATTCAGATTATCATCCCGAGCGCAGTTTATCAATGAAGTTTTAACAGCCGCAGCATAGTTCAGGCATGGAGATATGATATGGACACAATCGTCAAGTTATTCAAGTTTTGGTACAGGGAAGTGAAGCGTCCTTTTGAGCTGATCAAGGACAATTTCGGGGGTCTGGTCGGTTTTACAGTGTTCTTCAGGCTGTTCACTTTTTTTGTTCTTTTTCCCATCCTTACCTGGACGGAAAGGCTGTGGCTTATCGGCAACAAGACCCCGGTCATCGCCTGGTATAACATAGGCTCAATTATTAAGAACCCCATGTCCTGGATCGTGCTCATCCTCATGGCGGCCATTCTTGTCGCCGGGACAATGTACGAACAGTTCGCGCTCTATGATGCTCTGCACGCGTCACGATTTGGTATTAAGAGAACGGTCAGGCAGATCATCTCAGCGGGCTTCGATATGAGCGCGGAACGCGTGAAGCTGGAGAACTGGGGATTTATACCGTACGCGATCCTTGTACTTCGCTTTGGAACGATCACAGGCGATGTGTCCAGCGTCATCTCCGTGATCAAGATTCCCGGCTTCATCCTGGAAGACTTCAGCAAGCGCCCTTGGGAAGGCGTAATATTCTTATGTTTCCAGCTAATTGCCATCTATCTCTATATTCGCTGGATTTTTGCTGTCCCGGTCATGATGGAGGAAGACGGTACAAATTTTAATGCGGCGTTAAAGAAAAGCGCAGCCATGACAAAAGGAAAAAACACGATCAGGTTTGGATTTGTCGCCCTCGGATGGGCAGCGCTGATCTGGTTCTTCTACTATGCCGGTACTGCCGTGGTCGTGGCAGAGTGGTTCCTTCTGTCCAAGTGGCTGATCCCGAAGGAAACCGAAGCTTTCCTTCCGTTCTTCACAAAGCGCTTCACACCGACCGGCACGATCTTCTATATTTTCTTCCTCTGGATCGTAACGCCGCTCATAGCCGCATCTTTCCAGTCCCTCTACTATACGAGGAAAGAGGAAATGGGTGAGGAAATTATCCCGTATACGGAGGCGCCGCACTTTCTGCATAAATACCCTCTTCTCAAATGGCTGGTCATCGCGGTCTGTGCCGTCGCTTTCTTTTTCTCGGGTCCTAAGAGGTTTGCGCAGATCCGGTGGATGCTCAACACAAACTACGGGACGCCCATGATCATGGCTCACCGCGGCTTCTCCTCCAAAGCACCCGAAAATACAATACCTGCTTTCCAAATGTGTATAGACGGCGGCTTTACAGCTGCTGAGCTGGACGTTCAGCTGACGGCGGACGGCACGGTCATTGTCATGCACGATGACAACCTGAAGAGGACCACCGGTCTTGACAAGAACGTGTGGGAAGTGACCTATGACGAGATCAAAGATCTGGATAACGGTTCCTTCTTCAGCAAAGAGTTCGCAGGGACTAAAATTCCAACGCTGGACGAAGTGATAAAGCTTGCCGGCAGCGGAAAGGAAAAGCTCTTCCTGAATATAGAGATCAAACGGAACGGGCATGACGATGGAATCATTGAGAAGGTCATTGAAATCATCGAGAAGAATGATTATCTGAACAACTGCGATGTGACGTCACAGGATTACAGCACTCTCGAAGACGTGCGGAAGATCAATCCTGCTGTCCTGACAGCCTACACTTCCGCGGTGGGGATCGGCAGCATTGAATCACTCGAAGCGGCCGATATTATCAGCATCCAGGAGACCTTCGCGACTTATGACAACATTGAGCGCCTTCACGACGCGGGCAAGCGCGTCTTTGTCTGGACAGTCAACGAAGAAGAGACGATGAAAAACCTTGTCGGTCTGAACGTGGACGCGATCCTCACCAATGATCCCGTCCTGTGCAAGAGCGTCATCGACGAATACAGTTCGGATATGATGAATATGATCCAGAGGATCCACTCGGCGTTCTCCTTCCTATGATGTAATGCAGTTAATGAGGTTTTGACGATGTTATCACACAGAAAGACCCTTTCTACTATACTCCTGTCAGTGATTTTGGTGGTCGCCTTTATGTTGATCACGCTGACCGCGAACAGACTGATCTTCGCCGACAAAGTCCGCAGCCGGGACGCAAAGAAGCTGGAGGCCATCAACCGAATGCTGGAGGACCTCGATTCCACGCTTTCCGATGCGGAACAGAAAGCGAATGACCAGTATGAAGTGAATGCGGTACTCACTGCGACTGCTTTGAAAAGCGTCATTTCGGACAGGAAAGATGACGCAGTCGAGACTTACCGGAGCGGCGTGGTCGTCAAAATAGAGAATGGCATGATCACTGCGCCCGGAAACGTCAGTCAGGATCTCGGCCTGACCGTGTCCCTTTTCCAGGGAGAAAAGGGAGTCTATTCCGCGCCTTCTGATGCTTCCACGCTCATCGCTTACAGCAGGATCGGAGAAACGCCCTACTACTATCTGGAGTGGTATGAAGACACTGACTTGAATGCGCTCATAGATAAGACAATAAATCTGGACGGGATCCTCGAAGAAGCCGAAGCCGCGTACGGCAGCAGTATCCTGCTCGTGCGCAAAGATGAGGCATCCGAAACCGGAATGGAAGTTCTTTATCGAAATGCGGATTTCGAGGATTATAAAAAAATCGGCGATATGGGGCTGACTCCGGAAGAGATAGAGAAAAGCGTCGGGCTGCCTCCGCAGAGCCTCGACCTTAACGGTGTCAAATACAGGTATTCCGTCGGAGAAGTCCCTTCCCTTAACGGCTACGCCATCCTGCTGGTCCCCGAAACAGACATTGTAAGACAGTCCCTGGACCAGATCGGCGGAATGGTCAGTATTTTGATCCTGATCCTGGCAGGGATGGTCCCCACAGGGATGGCACTCTACAATTACGCGCTTAAGAACCCGCATGCCGCAGCCAGAGGAAAGCGCTATAAACCTGCTTTCATAAAAAAGGCTTTTGCTGTCTACGGAATGACCGGACTCCTGTTCATGGGCATAAGCTCAGCTTATCTCTACTCGCTGAACGGCCTGCATGAAGCGGCAATGAACGGCGGAGAGGCTCTTCAAATGCTGCAGAGAAGAATCGTGATGAACATCAGCCGTGATTCCAACGGAATCAGGAATACTATCGATTCCTACATAGATTACGGCGAACATATTTCAGAGATCCTCGGTCATTATCCGCAGCTCCGCGACAGCGCGGCTTTGAAAGATATTGCGGAATGCATCCATGCATCTTCCATCACGCTTTATGACAGCTCCGGAAAGGAGATCGTGAGCAGCAACGACTTTATCGACATGTATCTGGGAACCGATCCTGAGTCCACTACCTATGATTACAGAAGGATCTTAAAAGGCGTCCCTTATATTGTTCATGAAGCAGAGACCGACGAGACGACCGGCCTGACAGAGGTGCGGATCGGAATCAGGACCGGCGATCCCGAGGCACCGGGTAAGTACGGCGTCATGCTGATCTCTCTTGATCCTGCCTTGATGGATCAGACGACCACGGAGGAGATTGCCGGCACCCTTCGCTATATGTCAGAAGAAGAGACGATGCTCTGGATCGCGGAAAATGAAAGCGGCAAAATTATCGCAGCCAGCGACAGCTCTTTGACCGGGAGAAATATCTATTCCATAGGCATGGGTGAAAACGACCTTAAAGAAGGGCTGATGAAGAATGTCTACACGGACAACGGGCAATATTTTGTCATGTCTTCACTGTTGGACGACCCGGTCATAGCAGAAGGCGCAGAACGTTTCGACCATGCGGTCTCCTATTACGCAATGAGCAGGAGCGCCACGAACTACGGCATCATCTACACCGTCGCCAACTGCTGCGTCTTATTTGCTATTGTTTACTCAATCCTCGCCTGGTATGTGCTTCGGGGATATACCAATGAGTTTTACGTAGAGTGTATAAACAGGAAGGGACGTGTGTCTGACGAGACCGCCGAAGCTGCTTCTGTGGATGAAAATACAGGCCTGCTGCATAGTCTGTGGGATCATTTTTTCGGACCGGAGAGCTATTGGGGCACCCGCCGTCCGGAACAGAAAGGATTCATTGTTATGGAAGCCTTTCTTGCCCTCTTCTTATTACAGCAGATTCCTATACTTTCAATTACCGAGAGAAGTCAGGATTCCCTGTATTACTACATTCTCAAAGGTATCTGGGAGAGGGGGATTAATCTGTTCGCGATTGCAAGGATCATGGTCATGGCGGGTGAGATGATACTGACCGTTCTGGTCCTGAATTTTATACTGCGGCTCATCGGCAGCCAGACCGGAAAAAAAGGCGAGACCGTATGCCGGCTGGTCATGAATATTATCAAGTATCTGGCCTTCGCGTCATTTATCGGTCTCTCCCTGTATTTTCTCGGAGTGGACAAAACAACGCTTCTCGCAGCGTTGAGTATTCTGTCCCTGGCTGTCTCCCTGGGCTCACAGAGCCTGATCGCGGACATTATTGCCGGTATCTCGATCATCATAGAAGGCGTATTTGACGTCGGCGACTACGTGGAGATCGGCGCTCATACCGGTAAGGTCCTCGAGATCGGTGTCCGCACGACAAGAATCCTGTGCTCCGGCAACGACATAATGGTGATCGGAAATAAAGAGATCCAGACAGTCATCAACAAGTCGCGGAGAAACACCGTATTTAGTATTCACTTCCGATTACGGTCCGACTACCCGATCGATCTGATTCGCGAACTGCTGGAGCGCGAGCTGCCTGCTATTGGCGCGCAGAACAGCCTGATCGTGAAAGGTCCTGCATTTGAAGGGATCACCAAGATCGAAGACGGCATGATGACATTGGCGGTTGAAACAGAATGCCGGCAGGCAGATACCCACAAAGTCAAGCTGTATGTTTACGGCGAACTACAGAAGCTCTTCGCGAAGAACGGGATCCGGGTCTGACAGCCGCGCTCCTCTTCTGCTGAATCAAAGATGTGTCATTATAAACCAGCCCCCATCATATGGATGGGGGCTGGTCTGCATAATAATGTTTCGTCTGTTTCTTAGTCCATTTGGAGTGGATTACGCGGCTTTCCGCTTGTTATTATAAAGGGTAATTATTATGGAATACCATAAAAAGTAAACGGAGGTACTATAATGTTAGATTTTCTTAAAGGAAAAAGCTGCAGATGGCTGGGCGCCGGAATCCTTCTCGGATCTTACGGGATCCGTATTTTGACCAGCAGAGATGCGAAAAAGGTCTATACGCACGGCACTGCCGCAGTACTGCGCATGAAGGACGAGGTATTGAAAGATGTTTCGCTGGTCCGTGAGAACTGCGGTGACATTGCGGCGGAAGCACGGGAGCTGAACGAGAAGCGTCAGTCGGAAGAAATGGCACGACAGATTGAGGATGCTAAGGCAGTCCTGACAGCAGCGGAGGCAGATACAGAGTAATCTGCGCAGATCAACAGAAGCGTGAAATAAATGAATTGCAGAATTCTACATGAATCTAACGGCCGGATGCGGGTGCGGATGCTGTTAAAGCAGATGAAGGGCGCGCAGGCAGACCGTCTTCATTATTACCTGCTCGCGCAGGAAGGCGTCACGAAAGTGACAGTCTCGGAGCGCACAATGGATGCGACGATCCTGTTCGACCCCAGGATGAAGGGTGTAAAGGATGCACTGGTGTCCTCTCTGGCATCCTTCGATTTTGCGGAGTCCGAAGCGGACGTACCGGAGCATACCGGCCGTGAACTGAACAGAGCCTTTGAGGACAAGCTGTTTTTCCTTGTGGCGCGCCGTGCTGCCTGCATATTTGTCCTGCCTCCCGTGATCCGGAATCTTGTCTGTCTGACAAGAGCGGCGCACTATATCGGCGAAGGTCTCCATTGCCTCCGGAAAGGGAAACTCGAGGTTCCCGTTCTGGACGCGACGACGATTTCCGTCTCCATCCTGCGCAGAAGCTGGTCGACCGCCGGGTCGGTCATGTTCCTGCTGGATGCGGGCTCCCTCCTGGAAGAGTGGACCCACAAGAAATCCGTTGACGACCTTGCCCGCCGCATGTATATAAACGTCGACAACGCATGGGTCAAAACAGAGAACGGCGAAGAAATACTCATACCCGTCAGCAAAATTATGCCGGGAGACCATGTCATAGTGCGGACAGGAAACGTCATCCCGCTTGACGGCGTAGTCCGTGCAGGGGAAGGCGCTGTCAATCAGGCTTCCATGACCGGCGAATCTCTCCCGGTCCGCAAGGAAGCCGGCGCTTATGTTTATGCGGGAACTGTTCTGGAAGAAGGCGAGCTGGAGATCGACGTCCGGAAAGCACTGGGTACCGGCCGCTATGACAAGATCATAAATATGATCGAAGAGTCTGAGAAACTCAAGTCCTCGACGGAGAGCCGCGCTGCCCACCTTGCAGATTCGCTCGTTCCCTGGTCCTTGGGAGGCGCAGCCCTGACCTGGCTGCTGACGCGAAATGCGCAGCGGGCGCTCTCCTTCCTCATGGTCGATTTTTCCTGCGCGCTTAAGCTGGCGATGCCGATCTCGGTCCTCTCCGCGATGCGCGAATGCAGTGATCACCACATCAATGTGAAGGGCGGCAAATTCCTGGAGGCAGTTTCAGGAGCAGATACGATCGTATTTGATAAGACAGGCACGCTCACGCGCGCCACGCCGAGTGTCCGTCAGATCATCGCCTTCGGCAGCTGGGATGAGAATGAAATGCTTCGCCTGGCGGCCTGCCTTGAAGAACACTTTCCTCACTCCATCGCAAATGCGGTGGTTCGCGAAGCGGCAATGCGCGGCCTGATCCACGAGGAAAGGCATACCAAGGTTGAATATGTAGTCGCCCACGGCATAGCCAGTTCGATCAATGGTGTCCGCACGTTGATAGGCAGTTATCATTTCATATTTGAAGACGAGAAATGCACTATGCCGGAAGACAAGGCAGATCAGGAGCGTTTTGCGGCATTGCCGGATGACTGTTCGCTTCTGTATTTGTCCCTTGACAACAAACTCGCGGCAGTCATTTGCATCGAAGATCCGATTCGGGAGGAAGCTGTTCGCGCGGTAAAAGACCTGCATCACACAGGATTTACACGCGTAGTCATGATGACCGGCGACAGCCGGAAAACAGCTGCTGCCGTTGCCGAGCGGCTTGGCATGGACGAATTCTATGCAGAAGTTCTCCCTGAGGACAAAGCGGCGTTCATACGGCGCGAGCATGAAGCGGGTCGTAAAGTGGTCATGATCGGCGACGGGATCAATGATTCCCCGGCCTTATCCGAGGCGGATGCGGGCATCGCGATCTCCGCAGGCGCGGCTATTGCCAGAGAGATCGCAGACATAACCATCTCCGCTGACGATCTTCGGGAACTTGTCGTTCTTCGGAAGATCAGCAACCGGTTAATGGATAGGATCGACAACAACTACCGCCGCATCATGCTGTTCAACGGGGCGCTGATCGCCCTCGGACTTTTTGGCGTGATGCCGCCGGCGTCTTCGGCGCTGTATCACAATATTTCGACGATTTATTTCAGTTTGGACAGTATGAAAAATCTAATTTAACGTATCAGGGGCGTGCCGCAAAACATACGCTTTTGCGGCACGCCCCTGCTTATTGATCAACTATGATGCTGCACTCTCCTGACACTCTATAGCCCGAAAACTCTTCTCGCATTGTGTTCGGTAATCTTCATGACCTCTTCTGCCGTCACTCCTTTTATCTCTGCGATCTTTGCCGCAACTGCCGGGAGGATCAAGCTTGTATTCCTGGCTTTCGACCATTTCTTGCCCGATATGTCTTCGGGTCTCTCCGGTTTTACATATGGTCCGTCTGTTTCAAGCAAAAGATATTCCAGGGGTACTTCTGCCACAGCCCGTCGCAAAGGTTCACTGTATTCCGGTTTCATAAGAAGCGCTCCGCCT
Organism: Lachnospiraceae bacterium; assembly: GCA_045113775.1. Classification (GTDB taxonomy): domain Bacteria; phylum Bacillota; class Clostridia; order Lachnospirales; family Lachnospiraceae; genus CAG-791. The sequence continues at coordinate 9,906 of JBGUJH010000148.1, forward strand.
ATTCCGAGATGCAGTCCCAGCTCTTCCGTATAGATTTTGGCCTCCTCCGGTCCGCTGTTGAAGCAATGACATACTCCTCCATGAAGCTTTTTCTTATTCTTACGCAAAATAGCAATGGCGTCTTCATTTGCCATCCGGATATGCAGGATCAAAGGAAGTCCGAGTTTATCGGCCAGCCCGATCTGCCATCGGAACCAGATCTTCTGTCTGATCCGGTGCTGCTCCCGCCTCTCATAATGATAATCAAGCCCTGTCTCCCCAATTGCTATTACTCCTTCTCTCTTTGAATATTCATCGATCCTTTTAAAATCTCTCAAATTCGATTTGATGCAGCGAGTCGGGTGGTTGCCTACTGCAGGATAAATAAACCCTTTGTTCTCTTCGCTGAGCAGCAGAAGGGTCTCGTTGGAATCAACATCTATAGCCGGTTCAATGCAGCATATAATCCCGTGTTCTTTCAGTTTTGCGATCAGTGAGTTCCTGTCCCCTGACAATAAAACGTATTTATCATCTTCCATTCCAATATATGGAAAAGTCTGATCAAAATGTCTGTAGGATAAATGTATATGAGAATCAATCACAGGATCACTCCCCCCTTTCGCCTATTTTCAACAAAAGTATACCATTTATTGTATCAGAAGAACCGTCCCCTTGACACGAGTTTACAACCCTTCAATTTCATCTTAGAATAATGTTACGAACCTATTGTTAATGCAGAGAAAAGGGGAAATGCATGAAAACAAAATCCAAAACATCTATGCCTTTAGCCAGGCAGATCTTCATCGCGCTGGTGCTTGCCGTGGCTGCAGGCCTGCTGATGCAGAATCATGTCGAGTTTGCTGAAAACTACATCAAGCCTTTCGGAACGATCTTTCTGAATCTGGTCAAATTCATCGTCGGACCGATCGTGCTCTTTTCCATAATGTCGGGCGTGGTCTCTCTCAAGGATATCCGCAAAGTCGGCTCCATCGGCGGAATTACCGTTGTCTACTATTTCTGTACGACGGCTGTAGCCACCGTGATCGGTCTGTTTTTTGCCAATCTTTTCAAAAGACTGTATCCGGTACTCTCCACAGAGAGCCTCACCTATGAAGCTCCTGAGGGAAAGACCATGATGGACGTAATTGTGAATATTTTCCCCAAGAACTTCATTGAGCCCATTTCTGAGGCCAACATGCTCCAGGTCATCGTCATGGCTCTTCTGATCGGCTTTGCAGTGATCTCCCTCGGAGAAAAAGCCGAAAAGACTGTTGAAGGCATCAACCGCTGGAATGAAATCTTCATGAAGGTCATGGAAATGATCCTTCGCCTCTCTCCTGTCGGCGTCTTCTGCCTGCTGTGCCCCGTGATCGCGGCAAACGGCCCCAAGGTCATCGGCTCTCTGGCGATGGTCCTTTTGACCGCTTACCTGGGATATTTTATCCACGCAATCGTGGTATATTCCTTTACCGTCAAGACACTGGGCGGATTAAGCCCGGTAAAATTCTTCAAGGGGATGATGCCTGCGATCATGTTCGCTTTTTCCAGCGCCTCCTCTGTGGGCACTCTTCCGCTCAATATGGAGTGCACGGAAGAACTCGGCGCCACAAGGGAGATCACTTCCTTCGTATTGCCGCTGGGCGCCACCATCAATATGGACGGAACAGCGATCTACCAGGGCGTATGCGCCGTATTCATCGCGTCCTGCTACGGCATTGACCTGACTCTGGGACAGATGGTCACCATTGTTCTCACTGCGACTCTCGCCTCTGTCGGAACAGCGGGCGTTCCCGGCGCGGGCATGGTCATGCTGGCCATGGTCCTGACGTCTGTCGGACTTCCGATCGACGGAATTGCGCTGGTTGCCGGCGTAGACCGTATTTTCGACATGGGACGCACAACGCTCAATATCACCGGAGATGCTTCTGCTGCCCTCATTGTTACGAATATTCTCGAGAAAAAAAAGAAAGCGTAAGACGCGCACATTGCATATATGTCTTTTTTTGAACGCGAATTTGTTTCGAAATGTTTCGAAACTATTTTGCCCACTCAAAAGCCCCTGCACCAAAAACCGGTGAAGGGGCTTTATTATCGTTCAATTATTCATGTCTCTCAGCACAAGCCGCTGAGCAAAATATCACTCTTTATCAGCATCCTTTGACTTGCCGGAGCCGTCCAGAGATTTCATGGTAGGGAACAACAGAACGTCACGAATCGCCGCACTGTTAGTCAGCAGCATTGTAAGTCTGTCAATGCCGTATCCGATGCCGCCCGTAGGAGGCATACCGATCTCCATAGCGTGAAGGAAATCTTCATCGGTGTGCTGCGCCTCGTCGTCGCCGGCCTCAGCCAGCGCGTCCTGCGCCGCGAATCTCTCTCTCTGATCGATGGGATCGTTGAGCTCGGAGTAAGCGTTGCACATCTCCCAGCCGTTGATGTAGAGCTCGAATCTCTCGACCTTGGTCGGATCGTCGGGCTTTTTCTTGGTCAGAGGGCTGATCTCGATCGGATGGTCCATGATGAAAGTCGGCTGGATCATCTTGTCCTCGCAGAACTCGTCAAAGAAGAGGTTCACGATGTCACCCTTGACGTGGCGGTCCTCGTACTCGACGTGATGCTCGTCAGCGATCTTCTTTGCTTCCTCAGTAGTAGCGACCTGGTCGAAATCGATGCCGGTCTGCTCCTTGATGGCGTCGATCATAGTGAGCTTTCTGAAAGGCTTGCCGAGGTCGATCTCCTTGTCGCCGTAGACGATAGTGGTCGTACCGCAGACCTTCTCAGCCAGATAGCGGAACATGCTCTCTGTCAGTTCCATCATTCCGTAGTAATCTGTATAGGCCTGATACAGCTCCATGAGAGTGAACTCAGGGTTGTGTCTTGTATCTACGCCTTCATTTCTGAACACGCGGCCGATCTCGTAGACTCTCTCAAGTCCTCCGATGATCAGTCTCTTGAGGTAGAGCTCCAGGGAAATGCGGAGTTTGACATCCTCGTTCAGGGCGTTGAAATGGGTCTCGAAGGGACGAGCTGCCGCGCCGCCCGCGTTGGAGACCAGCATGGGAGTCTCGACTTCCATAAATCCGCGCGCATCGAGGAACTTGCGGATCTCGCTGATGATCTTGGATCTCTTGATGAAGGTCTCCTTGGACTCTTCGTTCATGATGAGGTCCACGTATCTCTGGCGGTATCTCATGTCGACATCCTGCAGACCGTGGAACTTCTCCGGAAGGGGAGAAAGGGACTTGGACAGCAAAGTCAGCTCTTTGGCGTGTACGGAGATCTCACCGGTCTTGGTCTTAAAGACGAAGCCCTTGACGCCGATGATGTCGCCGATGTCCATGCGCTTGAATTCCTTATAGGCCTCCTCGCCCAGATCATCTCTGGCCACGTAGACCTGAATGCGGCCTTCCTTATCCTGCACGTTGCAGAATGAGGCCTTGCCCATTACGCGCTTAAACATCATGCGGCCTGCGATGGAGACAGTTTCACTTTCCAGTTCGTCAAAATCTCTCTTGATCTGTGCGCTGTGATAAGTCTGATCATATTTGACGATCTGAAAAGGATCCTTTCCCGCCGCCTGCAGCTCTGCGAGTTTCTCTCTTCTGACCTTCTCGAGCTGAGAAATGTCCTGTACCTTCTGCTGATTATTCTGTGCCACTTTCTTCCTCCATAATACAGCCCGCAAAGCGAATCCTGATTTCAAGGATCGCAGAGCGAGCAGCCTTTACTTATTTATCTGTTGGGAGCTGTGATCTCAAGGACCTTATACTGGCTCTCACCTGCAGGGGAATGCACTGTCACGACATCTCCGACATGAGCGCCGATCAGAGCTTTTCCGACGGGAGACTCGTTGGAGATCTTGCCCTTGATGCTGTTCGCCTCTTTGGATCCAACGATCTTGTAGGACAGTTCCTCATCAAACTCGATGTCATAGATCACAACGCTGCTGCCGATCATAATTCTGTCTGCAGTGACGTCTTCGTCGTCCACGACTTCGACGTTCTTGAGGATCTTCTCAAGCTCTTCGATCCTGGCTTCGATGTCTCTCTGCTCGTCCTTGGCTGCATCGTACTCAGCGTTCTCAGACAGATCGCCCTGCTCTCTGGCTTCCTTGATCTTCTGTGCTACTTCTTTTCTTCTGACTACCTTGAGTTCATGAAGTTCGTCCTCATATCTTCTGAGGCCTTCTCTTGTCAAAATATTCTTCTCTTCCATGTCCTGCTCCCAAATTGTTTATTTGCTATATTGTTTCACGACTCACAAAGTAAGCCGCTGCCCAATTTTCCATTGACACTGAATTATACAAGAGTATAGGCATTATTGTCAATGTTTTTGCCATCTTATGCGTACGGATATTCCTTGGCCAGCAGCGCCTGCAGCTCCGCTTTTGTCGTGATCTTATTGACCTTTCCGCGCACTCTGGACGCGCCCGGAAAACCGCTCAGATAATTGTGCACATGCCCTCTCATCTCGCGCATGCCCACTCTCTCGCCCTTGCACTCGCACAGCATGTCCGCGTGCCTCAGGATCATCCTCACGATGTCCCTTCTGGGCGGTCTCTCTAAGATCACGCCTCTCTCCAGGTAGGCGTTCACCTCCCGGAAAATCCAGGGATTTCCCTGCGCTGCCCTGGCGATCATGACAGCGTCGCACCCGGTCTCATCCATCATCCGCTTGGCACTGGGCCCGTCCACGACGTCTCCGTTTCCGATCACGGGAATGGTCAGCGCTTTTTTGACATCAGCGATGGTCGACCAGTCGGCCGTCCCGCTGTACATCTGCTCTCTGGTCCTGCCGTGTACCGCCACCGCTGAGGCTCCGCCCTCCTGGGCTGCCAGCGCGCACTCGACTGCATTGATGTGGTCTGCATCGAACCCGCGGCGCATCTTCACGGTCACCGGCCGGCTTGTATTCTGCACGCAGGCACGGACGACTTTCTCAATCAGGGCCGGATCCCGCATCAGCGCAGATCCCTCCTGGTTTCCGACGATCTTGGGTACCGGGCATCCCATGTTGATGTCCAGTATGTCAAAAGACTGCTCCTCAAGGATCCTGCAGGCCTCAGCCATTACATCAGGCTCGTGGCCGAAGATCTGCAGCGATACAGGTTTCTCCTCCGGGGAAGTCTCCCAGAGCTCGCCCGTCCTGCGGCTTCGGAAGGTGATCGCCTTGGCGCTGATCATCTCCATGCACACAAGGCCGGCCCCCTGCTCGTGGCAGAGCAGACGAAAAGGCAGGTCGGAAACTCCTGCCATGGGTGCAAAAACTGTTCTGTTGGGGATCGTCACATTCCCGATCTGAAACGGGGATGCATATCTGTTCATTTCCACTGTGATCCGGCTCCTTAGTCTTCTTCGTCTTCCTGTTCGAGCAGTTCCGCCGCATTCTGGTGCAGGAAAGTCACCTTGAAATAGATGGAGAGCGCCTTGAACATATCCGCTTTCTTCCTTCGGATCTCCTTCTGCAGCAGCTCCGCGCCGATCTCATCGTAGAGAAGGTCATCCTCTTCCTTCTGCGTGTCCATCTCCACCTCTCCGTAAGGCGTAAAGCCGATCGTGAAGATGCCGCCCACCTCTTCCGTAAAGAGCACACAGATTATATGGAGCTCTTCCTTTATGTTCTCCGGGATCTTGTCGAATTTATTGTTAAAATAGTACTTTTTCTCGTATGCGTTCGCCCCGCAGAGCACGACGCGGAAGCGGTCCGCGTCCACGTTTTCATTCATTTCGTCAAATACCATGTCGCTCATTATTACAATATATCTCCGTTTTTCTTCAGGTCCTCATACGTACCCGATCATATCTGTAGTATTGGCATGCGTGTGGTCACAGTAAGCTCTTTCGCACCCGCCTACACGTAGCCCATCACGCCTCTGACCGAGACTTCACCCGTCCCGACTTCTCTGACCGCCGATTCGTCGTCCGGCTGCACCAGCAGTTCCCCTTCGTCGCTGATGCCCAGAGCGACTCCTTCATAAGGGGATTTGGGATCCAGAACTCTCACTTTTTTGCCCCGGTTGACCAGTGCGCGCTCATATTCCTCCTTGAGGGGCGCAAGACTCTGAGCCCGGGCGAATTCCTCATAGTATTGCTCGAAATATTTCCACACTTCTGCTGTCAGCTCCGCTCTTCCAACCGGATGTCCCAGTGCCAAGGCCAGCGATCCGGCTGTTCCGCGGATCTCCTCCGGGAACTGCGTCTGGTTCACGTTCAACCCGGTCCCGATCACGATATCCCGGATCTCCTTCTCTTCCAGCCGCATCTCTGTCAAAATACCGCAGATCTTACGCCAGCTCCCTTCCTGCGCACTGACTACAATGTCGTTCGGCCACTTGATGGCGAATTTGCTCTTCTCACTGTACAGCTCCTCGCAGGCCCTGTAGACTGCGAGTGCCATGACCAGTGTCAGCATCGGCGCCGTCTCCGGCCTGAAGTCCGGCTTGAGCAGGATGCTCATATAGACATTGACGTCGGGCGGGGAGATCCAGGTACGCCCCCTTCTGCCTTTTCCGGCGGTCTGCTTGGAGGTCACCGCCAACGTGCCCTGAGGATAACCCTGTTCTGAAAGCATTATTATATCTGCGTTGGTGGAGCCGGTCTCCTCGGAGAAGAACAGGGGATGGCCTGCCCAGCGGGTCTGAAGTCTCCTCTCCAGCTCCTCCTTGTTGAAGAGATCTCTCCCCTCCACAGAAAGAAGGCGGTACCCCTTATTGGTCACCGCCTCGATCGGATAGCCGTCCTCTTTGAGCTTCTTTATGATCTTCCAGACCGCTGTCCGCGAGACGCCCAGCGCCTCGCAGAGCTGCTGCCCGGATATGTAATCGTCAGCTTCCCTGAGCTGCCGCAAAACTTCCTGTTTTCTGTCCATCGTGTTTCGTTCAGAGTGTTGCCGCCATCACAGCTTTGATCGTGTGCATGCGGTTCTCCGCCTCATCAAATACCACTGACTGCGGGCCTTCAAAAACTTCATTTGTCACTTCGAGCTCAGCCATACCGAACTCCTTGAAGATCTGTCTTCCGATTCCAGTCCCCTGGTCGTGGAAAGCAGGCAGGCAGTGCATGAAGACAGCCTTCTCACCTGCCAGGTCCATCAGTTCTTTCGTGACCTGATAAGGCTTCATTTCCTGTATTCTCTCAGCCCAGGCTTCCATGGGCTCACCCATGGATACCCACACATCTGTGTACAGGACGTCTGCGTCTTTCGCGCCTTCTCTCGCGTCCTGAGTCAGGGTGATGCTGCCGCCGCTTGCCGCCGCGATCTCCCGGCAGGTCCTGACCAGCTCTTCATCGGGGAAGTACTTCTTATTCGCGCACAGGGTGATATGCATGCCCATTTTCGCGCCTGCCACCATCCAGCTGTTTGCCATGTTGTAGCGGCAGTCTCCGAAGAAGCTGAGCTTAATTCCCTTCACATAGCCGAAATGCTCCCGGATGGTGAGCATGTCAGCCAGCATCTGAGTGGGATGGAATTCATTGGTGAGGCCGTTCCAGACCGGGACTTTGCTGTATTTTGCCAGCTCCTCGACGATCTCCTGCCCGTAACCGCGGTACTCGATGCCGTCGTACATGCCTGCCAGCACGCGCGCGGTATCCGCGATGCTCTCTTTCTTGCCGATCTGGGATCCGGAAGGATCCAGGTAAGTCGTGCCCATGCCAAGGTCATGCCCTGCCACTTCAAAAGAGCACCGGGTCCTTGTACTGGTCTTCTCGAAGATCAGGGCAATGTTCTTACCCTCGCAGATCCTGTGCGGGATTCCCTTCTTCTTCTTGTCCTTGAGATCAGCAGCCAGGTCCAGGAAATATGTGATCTCCTCTTCGCTGAAATCCAGCAGTTTCAAAAAGTCTCTTCCTTTGAGATTCACAGCCATCGGTTTATTATCCTTTCAAGTGTCAGTTCTGTCCGGCGGTTCCTTCGTCCTTGATGAGTTCCTTTACGGATGCTGCAAGACCGGCGATCCCCTGAATTTCAGAAGGAATGATGATCTTTGTCGCCTTGCCGTCAGCAGCCTGCGTAAATGCCTCGAGGCTCTTGATCCTCAGAACTGCCTCATCTGCGCCCGCCTCACGGATCATGCGGATACCGTCTGCGTTAGCCTGCTGCACCTGGCGGATCGCCTCACTGCGGCCTGCTGCTTCCTGGATCATCTTCTCTTTCTGCGCTTCTGCTGCAAGGATGGTCGCTCTCTTGTCCGCTTCCGCCTGCAGGATCAGGGATTCTTTCTTACCTTCCGCTACAAGGATGGCGGACTTCTTCTCACCTTCTGCCTTCAGGATGGATTCACGTCTCTCACGCTCTGCCTTCATCTGCTTCTCCATGGCTTCACGGATCGCAGTAGGAGGAGTGATGTTCTTGAGCTCGACGCGGGTGACCTTGATGCCCCAAGGGTCTGTAGCAACGTCCAGAGATGCTCTCATCTTGGTGTTGATGATCTCACGGGATGTCAGTGTCTCGTCCAGTTCCATATCACCGATGATATTTCTCAGTGTCGTAGCTGTCAGGTTCTCGATCGCCATGATCGGGTTCTCAACGCCGTATGTGAAGAGCTTTGCGTCTGTGATCTGGAAGAAAACGATGGAGTCGATCTGCATCGTTACGTTATCCTTCGTGATAACGGGCTGGGGAGGGAAATCCACGACCTGCTCCTTGAGGTTGACCCTTCTTGCGATTCTCTCGATGAAGGGGACCTTGAAGTGAAGGCCTACTCCCCAAGTCGCGCTGTAAGCGCCCAGACGCTCGACAACATAGGCGTGTGCCTGGGGTACGATCTGGATGCAGGATACAGCGATGATCAGTACAATGATTATAAGGACAGCAATTGCAATAATTCCGGGCATAATGTTTACCTCTTTTCTTTTATGAACTGTCAGTTACATATTTAAAGCTCGCAGAGCGAGCCGCTGCGCCGCCTGAAGAGGCGGGAGACTTCTCTTTTGGTCGTTATTCTGCTGTTTCCGGACTGTTGATCCTCTTCCCGACAATGAGCTTTACTCCTTCGATCGCCCTGACCATGACGATCTCATCCTTTTCGATCACGTGCTCAGGGTTGACAGAGCGCGCCGTCCACTCCTGTCCGTTGATCTGAACAGTACCTGTGCTGCGCAGGTTGTCGATCTTTTCCGTGACAACAGCTTCCTGTCCGATCAGACTGTCAGCATTTGTCGCTACCGTTCCCTTGTGAAGCATCTTGACGGCCATCGGCCTTGTCAGAAGAAGCAGTACTGCAGATCCTGCGAGAAACAGTGCCACCTGCAGCCATACCGGTCCGCCCGCTACTGCGCACAGCAGCGCGATCAGGGCTCCCCCGGCAAACCAGATCGTCGTAAGCGTTGATGTCGCAAACTCTATCAGTAAAAGAAGCGCTATGGCGATCAGCCAAAACTGTATCATATTGAGTGACATATAAACACCTCCTTTGGCGATCCGCGGATTATCCGGCTGGATTATAACGTATATCCAGTCGCTTCCTCAGCATTCGTTTTACGGCAACCCGCTCTCCGTGCTGAATAGTTACAATATAGCATATACAAACGAACTTTCAAGTAATTTTGTCTTCTGCCAAATCCCGTGGGTCTCTCAGCTGCCGGACTTCTGCAGCTGCATCGGGCAGCCAAATGGCTGTCATGCATTCGTCATTAAATCAGTCGGCTCTTCTTACAATCAGCTCCTTCTTCTCTGTCTCGCCCCTTCGAACAGAAGAATGCCGGCTGCCATGGCTGCATTGAGAGACTCTATATTTCCCTGCATGGGGATGTGAACGCGCGCGGTCGCCGCGTCTGCCGCTTCATCAGTCAGCCCGTTCCCCTCATTTCCGATCAAAAAGGCACAAGCTCCTGTGCAGTCGGCTTCGTCGTAAGGCTTGCTCGCCCGCAAGTGCGCCGCATATACTGCAATGCCGTTCTCTTCCCTGAGTCTGTGAATCTCTTCGACCAGGTCATCGGTATACAGGAAAGGAACGCGGAAGATTGCGCTCATTGTCGCCCTCACAGTCTTGGGGTTGAAGAGATCAACCGTGTCCCTGCTCATCAGGACTCCTGTCACGCCGGCAGCCTCTGCAGTCCGCATCATGGTTCCGAGATTTCCGGGATCCTGTATGTTCTCGAGAAGAAGCAGCAGCGGTTTGCTTTTATTCTCATCACCAAGCAAGTCAGTTCTTTCATAGGAAGGCATCTTTGCCACGCAGAGCACACCCTGTGGTGTATCCGTGTCAGAAATCTTCTGCATGATCTGGGGAGTGATGATCGTTATGTCCTCCTGTGAGGCTCCGCCGAGTTTATCCTCAAGAAACTCTTCTGTCATGTAGATTTCCTTAAGAAACTCCCTCGGAGTATCTCTGTAGAGCCGCTCGCCTTCCAGAATGAAAGCCTGTTCTTCTCTTCTGCTCTTTGCCTTTTTGCGCAGGTTCGTCAGTCTCTTGACCCGCGGGTTTGATGCTGATGTGATTTTCTCTATCATACTTTCCTCTGTGTGCAAAACTGTTACGAAATTATACAAGAAAACAGGCCGGACGAATCCCTTCGCCCGGCCTGTATGAAAAACATTTTAATGAGATCAGATATGCTGGCTGATCTGGTACTCGTATTCCGAGATGTTCTTGGTCATCGCAAGCGCTTCTTCGATATCCAGGTCAACAAACTGTCCGTTCCTGTAGCAGATCACGCGGTTTGTCTTGCCCTGTACCAGAATATCTGCGGCATATGCGCCCATGATGGAGGCATAATAACGGTCTTTACAAGTGGGAGATCCGCCTCGCTGCATGTAGCCCAGGATTGTAGCACGGGTCTCAATGCCTGTCGCGGCCTCGATCCTTCTTGCCATGGAAGTGGAATGGCCGATACCCTCTGCATTGATGATCAGATGGTGCTTCTTGCCGATCCTTCTGTTGATAATGATATGGTCGACGATCTTCTGCTCGTCATAGTCGTATTTCTCGGGGAGCAGGATATCCTCCGCGCCGTTCGCGACGCCGCACCAGAGTGCGATGTAGCCGGCGTGGCGGCCCATGACCTCGATGATACTGCATCTCTCATGTGAGGAAGAAGTATCCTTGACTTTGTCGATCGCTTCCATAGCGGTGTTGACAGCTGTGTCAAAACCGATAGTGTAATCCGTGCAAGTGATATCAAGGTCGATCGTACCGGGAATGCCGATCGTGTTGATGCCATGACGGGAAAGCGCCTGAGCGCCGCGGTAAGATCCGTCGCCGCCGATGACAACGATTCCGTCGATACCGTGCTTCCTGCAGATATCAGCCGCCTTCTGCTGTACTTCCTCTTCCTTGAATTCGGGGCATCTCGCTGTTCCGAGAATTGTGCCGCCCTGATGGATGATGCCGGCAACATCAATGGACTTCATCTCTTTAAACTCTTCGTTCAGAAGGCCCTTGTAACCTCTCTGAATTCCGATCACCTTGCACTTATTGTACATAGCTTCTCTGGCAACCGCACGGATTGCCGCATTCATACCGGGCGAGTCTCCGCCGCTGGTCAATACGCCAATTTGTCTTATTTCTTTAGCCATAACTGGTGCCTCCGCATCCTCAAGGATTCAATCAAGGGTTAACAAAACCTATACGTTATTATTTTATCCTATTATGCGTTTCAATGCAATTATTCTCGTCACGCCAGTATAACATTCTTCTCCCCGAAGCGCGAAGAGAGCACCCTTACCAGGGCTTCGTCAGCCCTTACTCCCTGCCCTGCGGGAAGCTCCTTGCGAAGCCCGGGATTCTGAATAAAGATCACTACTTTGTCGCGTCCGCCGTGCTCGTCGATGATCCTCCGCAGGTCCGCTGCTCCCTGCTTATAGGAGTCTGTGTCCGCAAAGCGGATCCAGAGTTTGCGGGGCACAGCGTCAAAAGGAATGACCTTCTCGCAGATCAGTTTTCCGTCCCGCTCCTCCTCCAGGGAGACTCTTCCGCTCAGGAATACTTTGCCGTCTTCCTCGAGCTTCTCGCTCTCCTTTTCATAGGTATTAGGGAATACAATGACCTCCATGGTGCCGGTCATGTCCTCGACGTCGAGAAAAGCCATGACTTTGTTGTTTTTGGTATATTTCACTTTTTTGGCAGAGATCATGCCGCCGATCACAGCCTTGTCACCGTCCCGGACCCTGGTCGTACCCGTCTCTTCGTCCAGAAGGAAGTCCGAGATTCGGTTCGTGATGTGGCTCTTCCACAGGCCCATGTAATCCTCCAGCGGATGCCCGCTGACATAGATGCCCAGCACTTCCTTTTCGAAAGCCAGTTTGAGCTCCCTCGGGTACTCGCCTATATCGGGCATGGCGATGACATAATCCTGCTTGTCCTCTTCGTCCGCGAAGTCAAAGAGCGACATCTGCCCCGCCATGTCGTTCTTGCGGGAGCTCTGCAGGTCGTCCATCATCCGCATGTAGACGCTCATCAGCTGCTTGCGGGACGCCCCCAGGCAGTCCAGAGCGCCCGCTTTGATGAAGTTCTCGATGACCCTCTTGTTGACCTCGCGGTCCTTAAGGATCATGCGCGACAGGAAATCATGAAGGTCGCGGAAAGGCCCGCGCTCTTTTCTCTCTCGGATCACCGCGTCGATCACAGGTCTGCCGACTCCCTTGATCGCGGTCAGGCCGTAGCGGATCGCGCCGCCCGATACCGAGAATCCTGCTTCTCCCTCGTTGATGTCCGGAGGCAGTAAGCGGATCCCCATACTCCTGCATGTCAAAATATAGCCGGCCACCTTGTTGGGAAAATCAATGACCGAGGTCATAAGAGCCGCCATGAACTCTGTGGGATAGTAATATTTCAGCCAGGCCGTCTGGTAGGCGACCACGGCGTAGCAGGCAGCGTGGGACTTGTTGAAGGCGTACTTGGCAAAATCCATCATCGTGTCATAGATGTGGGACGCCACAGCCGCGTCGATCCCCTTGGAGACGCAGCCGGGCACGCCCTCTTCGGGATTGCCGTAGATGAAGTTCCTGCGCTCCTGCTCCATCACCTTCTGCTTCTTTTTGGACATGGCGCGGCGCACCAGGTCGCTTCGGCCCAGTGTGTAGCCGCCGAGGTCCCGCACGATCTGCATGACCTGCTCCTGGTAGACGATACACCCGTAGGTGGGTTCCAGAATTGATTCGAGTTCCTTGGTATCATAGGTGATCTTGTCAGGATTTTTCTTGCCGTATATGTACTTGGGAATGAAATCCATGGGACCGGGCCTGTAGAGCGAGATCCCTGCGATGACATCTTCGAAGCTCTCGGGATGGAGTTCCTTCATGAATCCCTGCATGCCGCCGGATTCGAGCTGGAACACGCCGTCTGTCCTTCCCGTCGAGATCGAGGCGTAGACCGCCGGGTCCGCGTAGTCCAGATTGGCCAGATTTACGGGATATCCGATAGGATTTTCCGTCACGCGCGCTTTCTCCCCGCCGAGGGAAGGCTCGTAGGAGGGATAGGCGCCGCCAGCCTCTTCAATAGAGCGGTTCGCCATATTCACGGCGTTCTGGATGACCGTCAGCGTGCGAAGGCCCAGAAAGTCCATTTTCAGAAGGCCCAGCTCCTCTATGGTCGTCATGGTGAACTGGGTCGTCACCGATCCGTCCGCCGCTCTGGCCAGAGGCACCAGGTCCTCCGCCGGCTCCGAACAGATGACGACGCCCGCCGCGTGAACGCTGCTGTGCCTGGGCAGTCCCTCCAGCTTCTTGCTCATGTCGATGAGCTTCATGATCCGCTCATCCTCTTCATAAGCCTTCCTCAGCTCCGGATTCTGTTTCAGAGCCTTGTCCAGCGTCATATTCAGCTCCGCAGGCACCATCTTGGAGATCGAGTCCACAAATCCGTAGGGCAGGTCCATAACGCGCCCTACGTCCCGGATCACGCCCTTTGCGGCCAGCGTTCCGAAAGTGATGATCTGCATGACCTTGTCCCGCCCGTACTTGTTCGTGACGTAGTCGATGACTTCGCCCCTTCGCTCGAAGCCGAAGTCCACGTCGATATCGGGCATGGAGACGCGCTCCGGGTTCAGGAAGCGCTCAAAGAGCAGGTTGTACTTGATGGGATCAATATCTGTGATATGCAGGCAGTACGCGACGATGCTTCCCGCCGCGCTCCCTCTTCCGGGGCCGACCATGATGTCGTGCTCCCTGGAGAAATTGATGTAGTCCCATACGATCAGGAAATAGTCCACGTAGCCCATCTGGCGGATCGTGTTCAGCTCGTACTCCAGCCTCTGCCTGAGAGTCCCGTCGTCATCCGGATACCTCTCCTTCATTCCGTCGTCGCAGAGCTTGTTCAGATACGTCCAGGAGTCATATCCTTCCGGCACTTCGAAGTGCGGGAGCTTCGTGACGCCGAACTCGATGTCGACGTTGCAGCGGTCCGCAATACGGTGCGTGTTGTCCAGCGCCTCCTGCGCATAGGGAAACAGTGCGCGCATCTCCGACTCGCTCTTGACAAAGAACTGCCCGCCGGGGTACCGCATCCGGTTCTCATCCGCGAGCTTCTTGCCCGTCTGAATGCACAGCAAAATATCGTGCGCCTCCACGTCGTCGGCGTACGTATAGTGAATATCGTTGGTCGCGATCAGCGGGATCCGCAGGCGCTTGCTCATAGCCATGAGCGCCATGTTCACCTTCTGCTGGTCCTGATAGCCGTGGTCCTGCAGCTCCAGGAAGAAATTTCCCTTCCCGAAGATATCCTGATACTTGAGGGCTGCCTTGTCCGCTGCGGGCAGGTCATCCCTGACGATGTTCCTGGCGATCTCACCGGCCAGGCATGCGCTGGACGCGATGATCCCCTCGTGGAACTCCCGCAGAAGCTCTTCGTCCACTCTGGGTTTGTAGTAGTAGCCTTCCGTGAAGGAGCGGCTCACTATTTTCATCAGGTTGGCGTAGCCCTTGTTGTTCTCCGCCAGAAGGATCAGGTGATAGTAGCGGTCTTCGCCCGCTCCCTGCTCCCTGTCAAATCTTGAGCCGGGAGCCACATAGACCTCGCAGCCGATGATGGGCTTGATGCCGGCTTCTTTGCAGGCTTTATAAAAATCGATCACGCCGTACATGACGCCGTGATCGGTTATGGCCGCGCTGTCCATGCCAAGTTCTTTGACGCGCTTAACATATTCTTTGATCTTATTGGAGCCGTCCAGCAGCGAATACTCGGTGTGGACGTGCAGATGTGTAAAAGCCATACTGCCTCGCTTTCAGCCGCTCAATGCTTCTCCTTCATGTAAGCAGCTACAGTATCCATATCCTCCGGCGTCGTCACCTTGATATTGCGGTAGGACGCCATCACGAGCTTGACCTTATTATTTGTAAAATACTCCGCCACCATGGCGTCGTCCGTAATGATCACGCCCTTTTCGAGCAGTTCATCGTATTCTGCAGCCATTTTCACGTAGGCAGCCCTGATCAGCTCGAAGTCAAAAACCTGCGGCGTCTGCACCAGCCACACGTCTTTCCTGTTGGGCGTCTGAGCCACGAACCCGTCCTGATCGGCGATCTTGACCGTATCTTTGGAAGGAACGGCCGCAATGCAGGCCTTACCGATCCTTACTTCCTTGTAAAGCCTCTCCATCGTGTCATCATCGATGAAAGGCCTCGCGCTGTCGTGAACAAAGACATAGTCGCAGGGCCAGTCAAGTGCCTGCAGGCCGTTGTGCACGGAAAAGCAGCGCTCCCGTCCGCCGGCGACGATCTTCCGGACTTTTCCGGAAAGTCCGAAGGACTCAACTGTCCCCCTGCAATATTCCTGGTCGCCCTCAGGAACGATGATCATAATATCTGTGATGATATCGCTCCTGTCAAAGGTCTCCAGAGCATACGTAAACAGAGGCCTTCCGCTGACGTTAATGTACTGCTTGCGGGTATCCCCGCCCATGCGCAGGCCGCTTCCCGCGGCCATGAGAAGCGCCGTGCAGCGGTCCCTTTTTTGGCACATATTCATCTCTCCCCCAATCTCAGCCCGGGCTTTGCATTGAGATCCAGGCCGCTTCGCACTCCCTTTATATACTCATAATACGCCGCGCTGCCGATCATGGCCGCATTGTCCGTGCACAGGATCGGGGGCGGGCAGAAAAACTCCACATTTCTCTCGGCGCATGCTTTCTCCATGGCTGCCCTAAGCGCAGTATTGGAGGCGACGCCGCCCGCCAGCGCAAATTTGGTCAGCCCGAACTCGTCCACCGCCCACATGGCGTGGGAGACCAGCACGTCGACCACCGCCTGTTGGAAGGAGGCTGCCACATCGGGCACCGAGATCTCGATATTCTTCATCTTGCAGGTGTTGAGATAGTTGAGCACCGAGGACTTCATTCCGCTGAAGCTGAAGTCGTAGCGGGATCCTGCCACTTTCCCTCTGGGAAAGTCGATGGCCGCCGGATTTCCCCCTTTGGAGACCTTGTCGATCTTAGGGCCGCCCGGGTATCCCAGCCCGATCTCTCTGGCCACCTTGTCAAAAGCTTCGCCTGCAGCGTCGTCCTGGGTCCTGCCCAGGATCTCGTACTCGCCGTAATCCTTCACCAGGACCAGGTGCGTATGTCCGCCTGAAACTACCAGGCATGCGAAAGGCGGCTCAAGGTCCTTGTTGGCGATGTAATTGGCACTGATGTGCCCCTCGATATGGTGCACGCCGATCAGCGGGATCCCCGTCGCAAAACTCAGTGCTTTGGCCTCAGACACTCCGATCAGGAGCGGCCCCACCAGCCCGGGACCGTAAGTCACGGCGATGGCGTCCATATCCCTGAGCTCCATCCCTGCCTCAGACAGTCCCTTGCGGACCACCTGGTTGATCCTCTCCGTATGCTTTCTCGAAGCGATCTCCGGCACTACGCCGCCGTAAAGTGTATGTATATCGATCTGGGAGGAGATCACGTTGGAGCGCACGTCCCTCCCGTTCACCACTACAGAAGCGGCTGTCTCGTCGCAGCTCGATTCTATAGCCAAAATAGCAATATCCTTATTCATTTTCTCCACGCTCTTTCAATCCTGTTCAAACTGCAGCTCGATACTCTTTCCGTCCTTGCCCGGGGCCGCCGCGGGAAAGATCTTCCATACCGCCGGCATAAACTCGTCCGGATGCGTCAAAGACGGACTGTAATGCGTGAGCCAGAGCTTTTCGGGCTTTGCCTTTCTCGCGATCTGCGCCGCTTCGCAGAATGTCATATGCTTGTGTTCTTTGGCCTTCGATATTTTGTCCTCTTCGCCGTACATGCCCTCACAGATGAACAGGTCCGCGCCTTGCGCCGCCTTGACTGCGCCCTCACAGGGACGGCTGTCTGTGCAGTAACCGACTTTCAGACCCTTTCGCGGGGCTCCAAGCACCATATCCGGCGTCAGCACGCCTTTCTCAGTCTCTATGGTCTCCCCCTTCTGGAGCCTGTTCCAGAACGGCTTGGGAATATCCAGCGCCATCGCGCGCGACACATCGAACTTGCCTGCCCTGTCCAGTGTCATCGCATAGCAGTAGCAGGTCACGTTATGGTTCACGCGATATGCATGAATGGTGAAATCCTTGTCGCCGGGCAGTTTAAAAGATTCCTCCGGCTCCCTGAGCTCTTTGAACTGAATCTCAAAAGGAATTTCAGGCGCGATGACCCGAAGCGAATTCACTACTCTCTCAAGGCCTTTGGGCCCGACCATAAGAAGCGGCTCCGTCCGCTCCGCGTTGCCCATCGTCAGGAGCAGTCCCGGAAGTCCGCTGATATGATCCGCGTGATAGTGCGTGAACAGGATCACATCGATGGGCTTGGGGCTCCACCCTTTGCGCTTAAGGGCAACCTGTGTCCCTTCCCCGCAGTCGATCAGGATGCTCCTGCCGTTGTAACGCACCATCAGGGAAGTGAGAAAGCGGTAAGGAAGGGGCATCATGCCGCCCGATCCCAGTAGACAAACATCAATCATATATACCTCAATTAATTCTGCGCCACATTATGAGGGCGTCTTCTACCGGTTTGTCATAAAAATCGGCTCTGATCCCCTCTGTGTGAAATCCGTATTTTTTGTATAGCGCGATGGCCGGCCTGTTGCCCGCCCTCACTTCCAGAGTGAACGCTGTCATTCCTTCCTCCAGGGACCGTGCCAAAACATCGCCCAGCATTCTGCTCGCGATCCCGAATCCCTGCCAGTCGGGGTGGACCGCCACGTTGGTGATCTCCCCTTCTCCGACTATATCCCTTACACCGCACTCTCCTACGATCCTCTGCGTTCCGTCCTCTTCCGTAATCTCCGCCACATAGTAGTGCGCGTACGGCAAAAGAAGGGTGGCCGAAAAGACCTCCGCGGACCACGGATGGGAAAAACACGCTCTCTCCACCACAAGGACTTTCTCGATATCGTCCGCCGTCATCCGTCGGATCAGGATCTTCCCGGCATCTTCCGCCGTTCTCCGGATCACGACCTTTCCGGCATCTTCCGTCGTCGGGCGGATTACGACCTTCCCGGAATCTTCCGTCGTCCTTCGGGTCTCATCTTTCTCCGGCCGGCTCATCACACGAACACCTTGTAGTTGCGCTTATCTCCGCGCTCGCGCTCTGCCTGCGGGACTCTGAGGTACTCCGGTCTGAAATCGTCAGAGGATACCAGCGCTTCCTGTCCTTTTTCCTCATAGATCTGAGCCGCTCTGACGGCCGTCGCAGCTGCTCTCTGTCTGTTGAGATGCGCCGGCGCCAGCAGATACGGCACTTTCATGAGCTCAGCGAGCGCCTTCTCATTGACCGGCACTCCGTCACCCAGGAAAATCACTTCTCTTCCCAGCTGATTAAGCTCCTCGACAATATCCGCCAGTGCCGTCACGCACTGCGGGCGCAAAACATTCAGGCCGTCTCTGTTTTCATAGATCCCCGTGTATACCTGCTGTCTGCGCGCGTCCATAAGAGGGCAGATCAGCCGGTCCGTTCCGTACAGGTTGCAGGCCAGCGAGTCCACCGTCGGGACAGGCAGAACCGGCTTGTCGAGCGCCAGGCCAAGTCCTTTCACGGTCGCCGCACCGATCCTGAGCCCTGTAAAAGACCCGGGGCCGGACGTAACGGCAATAAAATCGATGCCGGACAGATCCAGATCGATCATCTCTCTCATCTCATCGAGCATCGGGACCAGGCTCTGGGAGTGCTTCTTCTTGTACTGAACGCTGTACTCCGCCGTGAGTGTTCCGTCTTCCCACAGCGCGCAGCCGGCTACCGGTCCTGAAGCTTCTATTGCAAGTATTTTCATCTTCCTGTGTTATTCCTTTCAAGGCTCGCCATGCGAACCGCCGCGTAAACTAGTCATTCTCCGGGCAGACTACCGTGATCTTCCTGTAGTCCATCCCCTTCTCCAAGTCCTTCTCGATCACGACATAAATCGTCTCTTCGGGCAGAATGTCCTCGATCCGGTTCGCCCACTCGATCAGGCACACGCCGTCTCCGTAAATATAGTCGTCGAAGCCCACCTCTTCCATCTCTTCGGGCTCCTCGATCCTGTAGACATCGAAATGGTACAGAGGCAGACGTCCTTCCTCATAAATCTGCAAAATAGTGAACGTCGGAGAGCTCACAGGCTCCTCGATCCCAAGTCCACGGGCGAAGCCTTTGGTGAAGACAGTCTTGCCCACGCCAAGATCTCCGATCAGCGCGTAGACCTGACCGGGCTGTGCTTTTGACGCCATCTCATATGCATATTTTGCTGTTTCCTCCATGCAGGAGGTTTCCATAATTGTTTTTTTCATATTCGCATTCATAATCTTCATTATTTCACAATTACATCGCGAAAACAAGCGATGGCGGCGTCTTCTGAATCGATGGCGGCGTCTTCTGAAGCGATGGCGGCGTCTTCTGAATCGATGGCGGCGTCTTCTGAATCGATGGCGCCAGCTTGTTGAAGCGATAGTGGCTTCAAAAACCCTATACTGGTGGAATAACCACCTAAATAGGGAAAAGTAAATGGGTACTTATACCTTATGCAACTATAAGTGTGTGTTTGCAAACCCCTATATTCGTGGAATAACCACCAGTATAGGGTTTTTGAAAAGCACTTGCAGAGAAAAAATCCCACGAGACGGAATATTTCCAGTCTCGTGGGGGAGCAATTATAAGTATCCGGGATTATGTCACAGGTCAGCAAAATTCTCTGTGGTTCATCCTCATTTTATTCCGAAGCCTTAACACTCTGTTGTCCGGAAGCGCCGTACTTGATGATCGGGCTGATCTTCTTGTAAATCAGCATCGTCAGCGCAGAGATACCGACACCCTTGATGATATTGATGGGTGCCACCATCAGGATCACAAATGACGTCAGGTTGGTGACCTTGGGATTGATCGCCGCGCCCATGCCCAGGATGGCGTCCAGAGGCATGCCAAACAGTTTTGAGAAAGTAGGCAGCAGGTAGACCGCATTAAACCAGGTTCCGAAGACCGTCATTATGACTGTTCCGACAATGCATCCGATCAGAGCGCTGTGCTTGGATTTATGGAACTGATAGATGATCGATGCCGGAAGCACCAGCATGCATCCGATCAGATAATTGGCCAGGTCGCCGACAAACGCCGTAGAGGTCGATTTGAGGAGGAGCTTGACGAGCTGCTTGACAAATTCTACGAGAACGCCTGCCACCGGGCCGAAAGCAAATCCTGCGATCAGGGCCGGAAGTTCGCTGAAGTCCAGCTTATAGAAAGAAGGCGCGATGGGAATTCCGAAGTCAAAACAGTAAAGAATGCCGGAGATCGCCCCGAACATGCCGATCATGACGACTTTTCTGGTGGCAAGCACGCGGTCCGTATCTCCGCTCCTGCGCTTGGCTATTTTCTCCACTACATAAGCGATCAGCGTGATAGCGATCACGGTGATAAGGCATACCACTACAAAACTCGCATTTTCTTTTACTTTGACAAAAAAATCGCCCATAACTACAACTACCTCCATTCATTGATTGTTTCATTTATTTCCAAACTATCCGGAGTGTATGTTTCAGAAATCAGATACGCAAGCCCTGAAGGTACAAAAAGCCCCGCGCGCATTCGCACACGGGGCTGAACATCCGACATCAGCAGAAAATGGAAACACAGTCCCACTTTCTATTGCACATTCCCAGAAGTTTGTTCTTCCATCCAGACTATACTGTTGGTCCCGGAGTTTCACCGAGTCAGCCGCCTAAGCGGGTCGCGGACTTTACCGCCAGTAGGGAATTTCACCCTGCCCCGAAAAACATCGTGGATATTAAGTTGTTATTGACCGCCTGAGCGGCTCTTACAGCAGTGAGCTATCTCACTTAAGTCATGATTCCGGGTTATCCCACTCGAAACATGAACCTGTGCTTTTCCTCTTCCGTCTTGATCTTCTCGATGTGAGCGCCGATCTTGCGGAGTTTCTCCGGGAAGTCCTCATAGCCTCTTTCGATGAACTTGATGTCCCGGATCTCGCTGTAGTCGTCCGCGGCCAGTGCCGCGATCACGAGGGCCGCGCCTGCGCGCAAGTCGGGAGAACTGAGCACCGCGCCTGTGTACTGTTCAACTCCGTCGATGATCGCCGTGTTGCCTTCAACTGTAATGCTGGCGCCCATCTTTGTGAGCTCGTCGACATACTTGAAGCGGTTCTCGAAGATGCTCTCGGTCACAATGCTGATCCCTCTGCTCAGTCCCAGAACAACGGTGATCTGCGGCTGCATATCAGTGGGGAAACCGGGATACGGCAATGTTTTGACATTCGTGCGGCCCAATCTCTTGGTGGCCACCACGCGAACCATGTCGTCCGATTCCTCGACCTGACATCCGATCTCGAGAAGCTTGGCTGTCAGGGATTCGAGATGCTTGGGAATAACATTCTTGATCGTTACATCACCCTTGGTCGCCGCGGCAGCGAACATGAAAGTTCCCGCCTCGATCTGATCCGGTATGATCGAATAGCTGGTACCGTGAAGGCTGCTGACGCCCTTGATTCGGATCACATCCGTACCTGCGCCCTTGATCCTCGCCCCCATACTGTTGAGGAAGTTGGCAAGGTCGACCACGTGGGGTTCCTTGGCGGCGTTCTCAATGGTGGTATTTCCTTCCGCCATGACCGCTGCCATGATGATGTTGATCGTGGCGCCGACAGATACGACGTCCATATAGATATGGGAGCCGCTCAGCCTCTCCGCCTTTGCGTCCACTCGTCCCGAAGCAAGTCTCACAGTCGCTCCAAGAGCACGGAAGCCCTTGATATGCTGGTCAATGGGGCGCAGACCGATGTTGCATCCGCCCGGGAGCGCCACGCTGGCCTTTCCGTACTTGCCCAGAAGAGAACCGATCAGATAGTATGATCCCCTGATCTTTCTGACGTAATCATTATCCACAGGCGTATCTTTGCTGATACCTGAGCCGTTGATCCGGAATGTGTGTCGATCGATCTTCTCTACGTGACCGCCGATCACCTCAATGGTCTTGAGAATGGCGCGGATATCGCTGACATCCGGCACATTTTCCACCGTAACAGTCTCATTTGTCATGATCGAAGCCGCCAGGATCGCAAGTGCTGCGTTCTTGGCGCCGGCAATCTCCACTTCTCCGGACAGGGAGTTTCCACCCTTCACTATGTAATGTTCCATACCGTCCCTCGTTGTAATCGCTTTTTTGGCAGTACAAGGATAATATTCCCGCCTTAAAAAATTGTCAATCGGCAATTTTTACCTGCATTAATACTGCTGCAAGTCGATCTTTGTTAAGTTTTTCCGGAAGATTTACCCAAAGCGGAGCGTTTCTTACCACTCTCGCCCGGTCTCCCTGACCTCGCCGTTTCCGGTTTTCTGCGGACTGAATATCCGAATTTTCCGATCTTGTCACCCAGGGCAAAATACTGCCCGTGCGAGTAAGCGATCAGATCCGCCTTCTCCAGTTCCAGCTTACCTTTCCCGTCGAGATATTGTTCGTCCACGCTCACATTCACTACTTCCGCAATGAACATATCGTGGCTGCCCAGCCTCAGGATCTCTTTCACCCTGCACTCGAGGACCACAGGACTCTGGGCCACTCCGGGTGCTCCGATCTTCTCGGACTCTAAAGGCGTGAGCTTCATTTCTCTGAATTTATCAGTATCCCTTCCCGATCTCACACCGCAGTAGTCGGTTGCCCGGGCGATTGAGCGGGTCGTAAGACTGATCGTGAATTCGCCGGTATTCTCAATAATATGGTGGGAAAAGCGCTCCTTCCGGATCGAAACCGACACCATGACGGGATTGCTGCAGATCGTGCCTGCCCATGCGGCCGTCATAAGGTTGTCCTTTCCCTCTTTGTCCCTGCATCCGACCAGAACGACAGGTAACGGATAGAGCATATTCGACGCTCTCCAGTTCTGCCTTTTCCCCGGCCCAAGTACCGCAGGCTTCTCTTCCCTCGGTTTTCCTGCGCCTTTCGGCCTTCGGGACTTCATTGTGCTCAATGTACCATGCCCATCAGAAGGGCGATCAGACCTGCTCCCTCAAGAAGCTGTACCGCGATGACCGCGATGAGAAGGCCGATCGAGACCTTTTGCACCGTGGACTGGGACTTGTCCGGTTCGGACTGCTTCTGGATAATGTCGAGCTTCTCGTTCAGCTCCTGCGTCTGCTTGGAGAGCTCAGCGATCATAGACGCCTGGACATTTCTGTAAACACGCACATTGTCTCTGTGGTTGAATTCATTTGCCTCCTGGAAGAGGTCCTGCGCGGCGCCGGAGGATTCCCTGATCGATCCTACGATCTGCTCCCTGGCATCACTGATGGCTGCCCGCATCTCGCTCTCGAAAGCCTTGTGGTCCCACGCCTCAAGTTCCGCCAGCTTCTCGGTGATCTGCCGGTTGTTGTCCTCGAGGAGTGTCCTGACTCCTTCCGTGGCATTTCTGTTCATGAACTGGAGTTTCTGCACCAGCTCGTTATTCTTCTCATAAAGCTCGCGAAGCTCACTCACGACCTGCGCATAATCTTCCACCTCTGCCTTGAGGCGGTCGGTCTGAGCCGCTTCTGCCGCGCCGTTGGCCCTGATCATCTCATCGGGATTGTTCAGGTCCACCTTGGGCACAGTATTGCTGTAATTCCATGCTGAAGATGAACTGCTCATTCTTCACCTCTGTATCTTATTTTTGTAAGGAACTCGTCTCACCAATCATATCATTATCCGATGCCATTTACAATCGTTTCGGCACCCGGTGGATGTTCCCTGAATAATGTGCGACTTTAATTCAAATTCGCGCAAAATTCTGAATTTTCGTAATTATTCCCGGCTTCTCAACTCTCTCCCCGAGATAAAGCGGATAGACTCCCCGCGGACCGTCCGCCTGGATCTCCATGTAGAATTCCTCCGGGAGCGTAAGCTTGGTCACTGACATCCCCAGTTCCTGCCGCTCCATAAGCTCCATCTCCGCCTGGAAGCAGAGCATCCTGCCCCTCTCGACAGCGGCTTTCCGCGACGGATCATCTTTCCGGCCGGGAAGCCTTATGCCTTTCAGCCAATATTTGTAGCGGAAATACTCCATGTTCCCGATCTCGAGCTGCTCATAGAAGCTGTTCACAGCCTCGCTCTCCATCTCGCGGCAGACCGCGCCGGGCTCGTAAACGCTCGTAAAACCCGCAAGGGACGCCCTGTACCCGAGGTCCAGGTCCTCCAGCCTCGAATAAAAGCGCTCGTCAAAGATTCCCGTTACTTCCAGATACTCCATTCTGTAGATCGCGGCATCCATCTGAGCTGCTGTGATACGCGCCCTGCGCCTGTATGCGGAAGCATAGCTACCTGTGCCTCGGATGACCGGATTTCCGCCAAGGCTAAGGCGCCATCCCGCTCCGCTGATGAGGGCGGGGTCTTCGGCAGACAATATTTTGGCCTGGGCGCTGAAGAGACCACTGTCACCGTCCAGTGCGGCGCTCAGCCTCTCAACGCAGTGTTTTCCGGCAAGAAGCCCCGGAGACAGCGTCATGACGTATGGCGTCTGTGTGATATGGATCCCCGTGTTGACCGTGTGCGCCCTTCCCGGGTTCATTCCCATGTCAAAGAACCTGACGTCGGGAAAGGCCTCACTGACTCCGCGCAGTGCCTGCGGATCCGCTGTGCAGTCCATCACGATGATCCGTGGGACCACCGTTCCCGACTTCACGGACCGGATACACCTTGCCAGTTTATCCGCATCCCTGCGCACCGGGATGAGCAATGTCACTTTGCTGTTCATTGAAATAAATATAGCCTCCGTAAATCAGATCACTGTGATAAACGAGGGATCCCAGACGATCAGGTATCCCAATCCGCGGACACGCGCGCAGAACAATATGCTCCTTCTGCGAAGTTCCATCGGATCCCTCTGCCAGTCCGTGCTTGTATCGCCGCCGGGCGCCGTCACGAGCTCCTCGTAGAGCCCCCGCAGGTCAGGCCTGACCTGCATGCAGCGCGCGTCCACCGCAAAAGCGTTCTGGACCGACAGCGCGCGGTTCATGGGGCCGCCTTCCGCCTCATCCCAGCCCTCGAACATGACCCTTCCCTGGGAATCGTACATTCCCCCGATGACTTTGTGGGTCCGGCTCAGTACTCTTCCGCCCAGAATCCCAACGTCGCTGCGGCAGGCGAAAATATTGGGTCTGTAGGTGACCCTGTAAATGCCTTTCCTGCCCGAATAACTGACCGAAGCCTGGATGGAACGCACCCTGAAATAGTCTTCCAGAGCCGCCTTCTCCGCCGCGATATCCGCGTCGGGCTCCCTGCCCGCCATTTTCGAATCCTTTGACGCGCTGCTCTTGTGGTAGAGGATCAGCGGCACATGGTACACCTCTGATTTGGGTGCCCGCAGCATCAGGTCATAAGTCAGAGCCCCGTCGAAGGCGTCGCGCAGGCGCAGTGCCAGGAACAGTTCGCGCCTGATCACCATGAGCCTTCTCATATAGTTGTTGGACAAGAGATAATCTTTGTTGAAATCCGGCTTCCTGTTGGGCTGTTCGAACTTCCTGCCCGCGGCGTCGCAGTGGTCCTCATCAGTGTAGAGGATCTCCGCTCCCGTCCTCATGATGCAGAGGAACACCTCATAGAGCGCGTCCTGGGTCAAAAGATCGCCGACATCCACCGTACACAGGTAATTGCCCTCAGCCAGGTGCGCCGCGTCATTGATCAGAGACGCTTCGCCACGGTTTCCGGGCACACTGTAATACCGGATGCGCTCGTCCCTGTAGTGGTCCAGTGTGTCCTTGACGCCGGAGCTGAGGCTCGTATCCGCGATGATCAGCTCAAATCCCCCGTACGTCTGGGACAAAATAGAGATCAGCGTCTGCTCAAAATAGCGGATGACCGGCTCGTAAGTCGTCACGATCACACTGATGGTCGGCACGTGGTGCACTTTCAGCACGGAGACAGACGCGCCCAGCGCTTCCTCGGGTTTCTCGCCTCCCTTAAGCCTGTCCCAGACCGCTCTCTGGTTGAGCAGGACAGACGCCTCCGGTTCGTGATACTCATATTTTTCCCTGGCGCTCCTGCCCGGCTTCTTTACCTTGTCCTTATCCTTAGTCCGAAGAGAGGTGACCTGCTTGACCTTCCCGTTCACTTTGGGCGGTCTGAACCTGGGCCGGACATTATTCAGTTTTTGGCCTAAATCCTTCCAAATGGACACGTCAGATACCTCAATGGATCAGTAAGGGCTTACTTGACGCCCGGCTCGGTGAGATTGATCTTGAAGCGCGGCTCTCTGGCATCCTGCGTCAGATACCTGTGGTAGTAAGGGTCATTCCCCGAGAGCCCGGGATGGAGCTCAGCCAGCCGCTTCATCTCAGCGGGCTTGCGCAGTTCTCTCTCCTCCTTGGTCTTGCTGTTCTCGGGAGAATAAGACTCATAATAGAACAGATACATATTATTGCGGACCACATTATAGTAGCCCTTCTCAAAGATCCTCCAGCAGAAATCGATATCTCCGCCGTAAGAGGGGAAATTCACCTCGTCGAACCCGCCCACTTCCGCGAACAGGTCCTTTCTGACCATGATGCACGCGCCGGTCATTGCCAGCATGTTGCGCACACCTTTATTGAAATCAAAATAGTAAGACTCGTCATTTCTGCAGTACTGCAGTTTGTAGACGATCCCGCTCTCCACGGATGTGATCCCCGCGTGCTGAATGATATTCGAGCTCGGATACAGCAGCTTCATGCCCACCGCTCCCACATAAGGGAGCTTCGCCTTCTCGGACAGATGGGAGAGCCAGCCCTTCTTCTGCACGACAATGTCGTCGTGAACGAACAGGAGCATCTCTCCGTTGGCATACTGCGCCCCGAGATTGTAGAAAGCGGGCATGTTGAATTCCATCCTCTTGAAAATATAGAGGCACCTGCCCTCTTCGTTGATCTCCTCCACCAGTTCGCGCACTTTCCTGCGGTTCACTTCATTGGAGCCGTTGTCCACAATAATGATCTCGTGGGGCACAGAGGCATGTTTCTCAATTGAGCGCACGCAGCGCGCCAGCATCTCCGGGTTGTCTTTGCTGGGAATGATGATGCTGATCAGTCTCGTATACGCCGAATCCATACTGTACCGGCCGGTCAGTGACTCCTTGATCAGGTTTCCGTTCCACAGCTCCACCCTGTGGCGTCCGTGGAAGAGGACTTCCGGCACATGTCCGACCGGGAATTCATTCCATTTCTCCTCACGCCTCTTGGTGTATCCGCCGTCCGCCTGCGCGAGCTTGAGGCAGAGCGTCCCGTAGATCCATGCCCTCACAGGGCCGTCATCCTCGTTATTGCGTGCCCTCTCCTCCTCGAGACTGTCCTCCCGCAGCGCTGCAGCGGTCTCGAAATACGATGTCTTCCTCTGCCCGGGGTTTATGAGTGCGAACGCCGATGAGCGGAACGCGATCACATTGCCGAAATAGAACGTCGACAAAAAAGTGTCCGGCGCCCATTCCGACTTGAACCAGGGATCAAGATGGACCCCGTCCTCTGCGACTCTGTCCTCATCTCCGTAGAGCAGGTTGATCTCCGGATGCGCGGCAAAATAGTCCTTGACCAGGACCATCGCGAACTCGTCCGGCTCACCGTCATCATCACAGGCAATGATAATATCCGCTGTTTCGTGATCTTCAGCGAGCAGGTGATTCTTGAGATGAGAATAGCGGACCACTTCCGCGGTGAGCTTCTCCCCCTCCGAATGGTCCTCCGTTCTGATCTTCTCAGCCAGGGCTTCTTTATGGGCGTGGTACCAGTCATTGTAAGTTCTGATTGCCATGTGCGATGCACTCCTCTCTAAACTGTATATCCGGTGTATTCAAGGCTCGCAGAGCGAGCCGCTGCGCCGCGTGCGGGTTGCCTGAAAGGCAACATCTACCTTTCCGCACGCGTGTGCATCATAT
>JBGUJH010000149.1:0-62480 GCA_045113775.1 Lachnospiraceae bacterium
CTCAGTGGGGGATTGTCACCCGCCACTGAGAATATTTGTTACTTCCCGCCGCCTGTAGAGGCGGGGGACATCCCCCTTGAGTTATAACCGGAATACTACACCATGTAAATCCGTCGGTTTATTCCTTTTTTTCTGTTTCCCCATTGATCTCTTCCGAAAGAAGTTTCCAAAGCTCCCCGTACCTCATGTGTTTGGAATCCGGGAACGCCCGCAAAAGACGTCTTGGTCCGAACACCCTCCCGGATGTGAGCTGTTTGTGCAGCGTTTCTTCCATCCTTCTGCGATATTCGTCTCTTTCCTTCCGCCGCTCCTGTACATGGTCTTGGAGTTCTCTTCTCCGTTCCTCCGCGATAGCCCGAAGCTCTGCCCTTGCAAGCGCCGCCTGCACCTTATTCTCGTCCACCTTCTGCTGCGTCTGCAGAGCACTTTCTCCCAGCATCTCGCTCATCGAATCGCTTACGGTCCGCATAGAAGTGCGAAGTTCGTCGAGCTGTGCCAGTCTCTTATTAAGACCAACCATGATTGAAACCGTAACAGTCAGATCTGCGCCAAAAACCAAATAAAAAACAGCCAGTATCAGCCATCCTGCCTGCACCGGGACCATGTCCACTGTCAGCCTCTGTGTGATCGGATGGATGAAATCGATCATGATGATCGTTCCTGTTCCCCACAACAGGCTCATCTGCAAGCAAACATAGCCCCCGATATTGAACGGCCTGTCCGAGTAGTCCCACCAGCGCGCATGAAAAAGATGGAACAAGCTCCATCCCGCTATCAGTTCAACCAAAGATGCCAGCACCATTCCCGCCAGGAATAGCGGAACAAAGTGGATCTCCCCCATACTCTCCATGGGCAGTATATCTGCGACCTTGCAGATCGCCAGCATTCCAAACCCGTATACCGGACATACCGGTCCGTTCAGAAAGCCCCTGTTAACGGCTTTCCCGCTCTTCACTGTACAGTAGACCACTTCTACGCACCATCCCAGCACTGCGTAAACGGCAAAATACCATAGAATTCTGTAGATTTCAGAGACAGCTGTCATTCTTCTCCTTTCCTCCCATGCATCTTTTAGGTTCCATAATCATTAATTTACAGTATTTGGAAGATGTTTTACACTTCCATATTTGGTAAATCCACCGGTACCCTTACTCTGAGAGTGAAACCCGCTGAGGACATAGTAAAGTAAAATGACATAAGAACATCTGCGGAGATATGGTCCTGCCATATCAGAACACCTGCATGGAAAAAGTGCCCGGCGCGATGAACCAGCCGTTCATCGCGCCGGGCACTCATTTTTTTCGTTATTCCTTTTGTATTATGCTATTATTTATGAGGAATTATCCCGTAGTTTCGAACAATCATTACTAGAGGAAGTACAAATGAAAAAAACCGGATTTTTAAGATTGTTCATAAGATCCCTGCCGGAGATCTGGTTCTGCCAGGTCGTGATCGGCGCGATACTGTGGTTCCCGATGACAGCGCTGAATACTGTCATTACGACTATAGCGACATCAGGTGATTTTGCTGTGACCACGGCAAACATCAGATCCTTCCTGTCTCCGAGAGCACTGGAAATGCTTGTCTGCAGCTTTCTTCTGGTCCTTCTTCTGCTCGTAGGCGAGATCTGCGCCCCAATCTGCCTGAGTGAGGCGATCCAGAAACAGGAAAAGACCGGCGTCTTCTCTATCCTCAAAAAGTCGATCAAGGCCCTTCCCCGCTTTTTCACGCCTTCAGGGCTTTTGATACTCCTGTATATTCTCTTTGTTTCACCTCTGCTGGGCCTGGGCTTCTCCCTGAGCATGACAGAAAAGCTCTATGTTCCCCGCTTTATCACAGAGGTAATCGACAAAAACATGACCTACTCTGTGCTTTACAGTGCGGTGCTTTTCGTACTGGGGCTGCTTGGTATCATTCATATATTTGTGTTTCATGGCATACTGATCGACGGGAAGCGCCCGTGGGATGCTATGCGCCGGTCCAGACAATATTTTGTCAAACACTGGAAGACCATCCTTATAGCCATCATCCAAATAACTCTGGTCATACGGGTCCTGTACGCAGTCCAGGCATTCGTTTTCGATGATCTCCCGCAGCGCTATTTGGACAGTCTGAGCAGTGAAATGCCTCGCGGAACCATTTTCAATATTGTTGAAATACAGACGCTGACAGACAATGATATAACTCTGCTTCTTTACCGCTCCCTGTGCATACTCCAGGTTTATTTCAGCCAATATATCTTTAACATATTTTTGGCGATCAGCTCCTGCGGTACCTTTATGGTGCTGACCCGCCTGTATCTCAGGTTCCGCAGAGAGGAGGAAGGCCATGAGTATGAACCCGAAAAATACGACCTCAAGCCGAGAGATGCCCGCCACGTAATCCTTACGCTGCTGGCAGTCCTCACTCCGGTTCTTCTTGCCTGCTTATCTGTTTTCATGGCTATCTTCTTTAACCAGATCTTCCCCGAAAGGGAAAAGACCGCCGTCATCGCACACAGGACCGGAGGATATCTTGCCTCTGAGAATTCACTGGAAGGACTGGATGAGGCGGCCTCCCATGGCTGTTACGGAGGCGAAACGGATATACAGCGCACAAAGGACCGGCATTACATCATAAACCATGACAATGATTTCGCAAGGCTTACCGGAGACCCGCACAAGCCGTCGGAATTGTCGTTAGAAGAAATCAAAAAACTGAAGATCCGTGACACGACCGGAAGCGGCAAACTGCTTCCCGTTCCGACATTGGAAGAACTGCTGGATCACGGAAAAGGGAAAGTGAAACTCTTCCTGGAGCTCAAGGGAGAGAGCGCGGATTACGACATGGTCGAAGACGTCGTCAAAGCAGTGAAAGAGCGCGATATGGTCGATGACGTCGTACTCATATCGCTCAATTATGACGTGATCGATTATGCGGAACGCAAATACCCCGAGATGGAGACCGGCGTCCTGATATTCGGCTCGATGGGGGCTTTGGCAAAACTTAACTGCGATATGATCATTATGGAGGAGGAAATGGCAGCCGTTCCCTCCACGATCAGGAGTATACACGACGCGGGGAAAAGAGTCGGAGTCTGGACCGTCAATACGAGACGCGCTATGAAGCGTTTCCTCGATTCCGAAGCGGATATGGTCATCACGGATGATATCCTTATGGCCATCGAGGTACAGAAGGAACTCGATGAGCGCACTGATTATGACGTCGTCAAAGACAGGAGTTCGGATCTGTGGTTCTACTGATGCAGAATAACAATGGGACGGTTCTTCCTGCACATTTTGCGAAACAAAATGTATAAGGAGAACCGTCCCTTTTTACATCTAATCTCTGTACACCTTCATGGAATGATACTGCTTCGTAAACGGAAACAGGAGCGGCACTGTGTCAGAATACTTCTGGTATTCCGGGTCCAGGCCGTAGGTCTTCTCGTGCCGCAGCTCCAGGCGCTGGGCGGAGTTGTACATAACGAATGTGATCAGGACAAAAGCCACGAGTACCATGACCCACTGTTTTCCCTGCACGGCTCCGATTCCGGAGACGGTCACGCCAAACCAGAACAGGATCTCGGAAAAATAATTGGGGCAGCGCACGTATTTGTAGAGTCCCGTATCGCAGAAGCGCTTGGGGTTGATCTTTTTTGCCGCCGATTTCTGGTGGTCGGCCGTCGCTTCCCCGTAGATTGCTATTGCCATGATCAGGGCGCCGAGCCACGCGAAGAGGTTGTCTCCGGCCCGGTTTATGACCCGGTAAGTCACCGCGGACGTCTCCGCGACGTACAGCCACGTGCAGAAGGCCCACATGAAAAGCGAGA
The DNA here is from genome assembly GCA_045113775.1 of Lachnospiraceae bacterium. Taxonomy (GTDB): domain Bacteria; phylum Bacillota; class Clostridia; order Lachnospirales; family Lachnospiraceae; genus CAG-791. The sequence continues at coordinate 3,812 of JBGUJH010000149.1, forward strand.
CCGGGATCGGCATGCGCTTAGTGGAGCCGGTGGATTCCAGCGTCTTGCGGTAGGCCGGATTGGTCAGTTCTCTTTTCAAAAGATAGCCGCCCAGACGGTATCCATAAATCGCAAAAAGTACCGCCATGACCGCCACTCCCGCAGTAAGGCTTCCGTTAACGAAGCCGAAGATCAGGTGGAAAATGCCGATACACATGACTGAGAAGCCGTAGCCCACCGACATGAACCAGACAAATTCATGAAAGCCCATGCAGCAGCCGAGCGCCGATACGATCGTCACTGACCACATGAAAGCAGGCCATACTTTGCCAATATAAGAAGGATCCAGGTGCAGCATTTTCATTTCCTCCCGAAATATTCTTCAATGTATTCCTTGAAGGAATGATCTCCGACCACGTCTTTGCCTACAAGGTCATGGGACAGAGTCCACTTGGAGAACAGGATGATGTCATGCTTGCCGGCCTTCTTGATCTTAGGCAGATTTGCCAAAATAGAGAACATCCAGATCGGACTGTCCTTTATGATGACAGGCTTTCCGGCCGCATGGAAACAGAGCTTGGCCATCTCTTCGTAAGTGTAGGTCTCTTTGCCTCCGACCTCATAAACTGCATTTGTATCCAGCATGTGCTCCGCGATAAATGCCGCAAAGTCAGGGCAGTCTACGACGTTGGCCTTCACTCCGTGATAGCCTTTGAGCAGCTGCATCTCGCCCTTGTCAATGTAGGGTTTGAATACTTTTGCAATGTCGTAGAAATAGCCGGTCGGGCGGTAGATCACATACTCGAGGCCGCTCTTTATCAGCTCGTCCTCGAACATAGCCTTGGCGTGCAGCATAGGAACTTTCTCTGCGCCGGGCTCTTTGCAGGCGATAACTGAAATATAGTTGAATTTCCCCACATGGGCGGACTTGGCTTCCTCCAGAAGGTTGAGATTTCCCTGGTAGTCAATATCGTAGGCTGTGAATTTTGTGGAAGACGTGGTGAGACCCATGGTCGTGATGACGACCTCTATGCCGTCGCAGATTCCTTTCATGGTCTCTTTTTTGGTCGCGTCAATGGCGCGGAAAGTGTATTTGCCCTCCAATCCGTTATTCTCTTTCTCTTTGAGGTCTGCCGCGATGACTTCGTGTCCGCCCTCGCATAGGACTTTCAAGATCTCGATCCCCAGATTTCCGAACGCGCCTGCAAGTAAGATTTTCATAGTATTGTTCCCCTTTGACGTTTACTGTTAGTTGTTATATCTGTAAGTTTACACCTTTCCCGAATTTATTGCTAATTTATCCAATTCTTACTTCTCCCCGCTTCCCGGAACGAAAAAAGACAGGTCCCTGTCCGGCAGTTTTTCCCTGACTGCCTTAAGGGTCCTGTCTTCTTTTTCCTTAAAGATTTTCAGTATTCACGCAGCTAACAGGCCGCTTGATACTGTGTTATCAGTTAATCATCGTAGTCCTTGTCCCACTCAATGATGTTGAAGCTTTTCGCATCAATGTCGTAGCTGTACTCATAACCACCCTGTTTGAATTCTACTTCGTAGATTTCACGGCCGTCGTCGTAATCTTTCTCACACTTGAGAGCGGATACCTCATCTTCGGAAAATCCTGCATGACTGAGCGCAGCGTCGATCGCCGCCTCTTCTCCGGTCTTGGCTGTTTTGTTCTGGCTGTTTGCCTTCTTTTCTGCTGCCACACTTGCGGGAACTTTCACCTTCCTGGATGCGTTTACGATCTTTCCGCCTGCCTTAGTGACGTCATAATCGTACTCCGCATTTTCGTTCTCAAACTCGATCTCATATACTGCGATTCCGTCCTCGGTACCGTTCTCGACCTTTGTGAAGGTCACATCACTCGCGCTCAGGCCTGCATCTATAAAAGCGATCTCTTTGGCGCGATTCTCGCCGATCTGGTTTCTGCCGGCGGAAGGATGCCTGAGCTCCCAGCTCTCCTTCACGATCTCGCCGTCTGCGACCGCGATGTCATAATCATATTCAACATCTGCTGTCTTGAACTCGATCTCGTATACGGACGCGCCTTGCTCTGTTCCGATCTCTACGCGGTCAAAGCTCACATCATTTACTGAATAACCTGCATCCGCTGCTGCAATCTCTTTTGCTTTGGATTCGCTGATTTTCTCAGCTGCCATAGTGCAGATACTGCCTGTTCCTGCGATCATTCCTGCGATCATAAGTCCGGCTGCAAATAATGTAACTCTCTTCTTGTTCATTTTTCCTCTTTTCCTTTCCGAGAACGGTCCCTTCGGCCGCGTTGATGTTTTTATTCGTCTGTACTTTTTCAGTACATTGTCTTCATGTTTCAATATACGAAAGTCCACACGGACCGCCATGCATTAGTGCTCTCGAATAATAGACAAAATGCCAAGGAAAAGTTTGGTAAATATTTTGACAAAAAATGCGTGGAAAAAACTGTCATCCGATGCAGGCAAACTGGAAGGTTCCCGCAAAAGCCAGTTTCCCGTCTTCATTGGTGATCTTTACTTCCACGATGCAGCTTGTCCGCCCTCTGTGAATCGCTTTTCCGCGCGCAGTCAGAACGCCGCCTTTTATCCCGCGGATATATTCGACACTCGCGTGCTGGGTAGCATACGATCTTCCGTCTGTACGACAGACCATGCCGGCGCACATATCCGCCATAGTGAAATAAGCGCCTCCGTGGACCGTTCCTCTGAAATTCATAGACTCAGCGACGAGGTCAAGCCGGACCTCGGCATAGTCCTCTCTGACATCTACTGCTTCACAGTGGTTGTAGGCACAGAATACATTATTTTTCTGAATCTCAATTTCTGCGGCAAGCAGTTCCTGCTCTTTTGTCTGCTTTTTGTTCTGTTCGTCCATATCTTAAGATATTTATCCGCGCGCCTGGTAAGCAGCCCACAGAGTATCGATCTTACGAGCGCCAAAGACTGCCAGAATTGTTCCTATGATTCCGGCTCCGACCGTGCCTCCGGTCGCAATAGCGACTACTGCGAAAACAAGTCCGACGATTCCGAGCGCGTAAGCGACCTTCGACTCTTTTGTTGCTATGAGCGCAATACCCAGTGCAAGACTTACAAAGGAGAGTATCCCGTAGAACATGACCAGCCCCGAATTCACCATATATCCCTGTGCCTCAAGCTGAGCAGCCTGTCCGACGGTCACAAATCCCAACACTCCTGTAACAATTCCGACAACTCCTGCCCATGTGAACCAGCTCCTCTGGCTCTTGAGCTCAGGCAGATTGACAAACTCTTTTTTCGTAAGGCCTGCCGGCAGCTGATTGACATCGATTTCTACTTTAGCCATAATTTCCCTCTTTTCTGTGTGTACTGCTTTAGTTGAACTAATTCGCCGTACAAATTGAACAGTAACTAAATGTCAGATATATCCAAATGATATGCCAAACACATGTATTATATCGTTCCGGGCATAACACTTCAATGGTGACTTTTCTACTGTACTGTCACGCCGATGACTCTTGTACCCATTTCCTCTGAGGCAATCGTCAGATAGGCCGTTCCCGGGCTGATTCCCGTGATCTGCATGACGCCCTCCTCGGGATCTGCGGTCTCCACCGTGAATATGCCGGTATCCGAGGACGTCCAGGTAAATTCAGGATTTGTGTCCCACTCTTCGACCCTGCCTTTAAGCTTAAAGAGCACCAGTTTACTGTTGCTTCCCGGCATGCTTCCCACTGCGATGTCCGCTGCGGGATCGGGATAAGCCGCCTGTCCGGCATCCTCCAGATAGGCCTTGATCGGAAGGTTGTCGTATATGTCGGCATCGCCCACATATTTCTTTTCGCTGCCGAGAATGACATCGTATGCCGCTTTCGACGCCAGGTCAAGCCATTTGCCGTCTTTCAAAATATAGCTCTCTTTGCGGTTGACAATAAATTCATTCCATTCGTCCACGAACTCTTCTGTGGTTCCTTCCGGCGCTTCCTCCTGTGCTGTCTCTTCCGTACTTCCTTCCGGCACTTCTCCCGAATCGTCCTCCCGGATATCCTTTGCGTCACCACCATGCTTCTCGTCGCAGACAATATTGAATACCGACTTGCCGGATGGCGTCTTCTGGGAGATCACCACCGAATAGGCCTGTCCCCTTCATAAAACCATTCTATCAGATTCTCAGTGATCCTGAAAAGAAAAGCAAAGCGACTGCCGCACCCGCGCTGTTCTCCCCGCAGCAAGGGTAAAAAGCATGCAGCCTGTAATACAAGCCAGGACCCCTCTGTCACAGATGAACTGTCCCAATATGTTCTTTCCTATAGAATCAGGAAACCCCTTGAGGCTATACGCATTGCGTGCTATCATAAAAACGTATCGTTTCGATGCCATAAGTAAGGAGACCAAGATGGAATTGAAAGATGAAGTTCGAGGATTGCGCGAGAGCACAGGAATGAGCCGACAAGAATTTGCCAGATATTTTGAGATTCCCTACAGAACTCTGCAGGACTGGGAACTGGGCAATCGCAGAATTCCTGAATATCTGCTCCGCCTGATGGAGTATAAGACGAGATTAGAGGGTCTTTGCCGCAAAGAAGATGTGCCGGACAAAAAGATTGCTCAAACTGCAGGAGAAAACTCCTGCGATGAGCTGTCAAACACCGCGTATCTAAGCAATATAGGAAGATATACTGTTTTTCGCTTTAGAGAGAGTCGCCTCAAGTTTATCGGACCGTATTCCCTGGAAAGATATGATAAGGTCAAGGAATGGGATAACGGATATATGGTCGTACTGGCGAAATACACTCATAATGACTATCTGATCGATGAATTTATCGATCTGGAGCCTGTATTAGACCATTTATTGATTAACAAAGACGAGTTTCTGCGTCCTATACACAATGTGGAGGTATCTTATGACTGATATGGAAACGATGGCCAATGAGGCAGAAGTAATTATCTGCGGCTATGCCGTCAGCAGGTGTGCCTTCGGGTTTCGAGTGATCAATCTTCATGATCTTGGCAGCTGCTCCATTTTTCGGGGGGACGGATGTCTGATCGAGACCAATATGAATGATGTTGAACTCTCTGTTGCCCGGGAGTATTTCAAAAGAGCCTTGAAATACATGGAGGACGGAAATGCCGAAATATTATGACTTTAAAGTCTCCGGATACTATCTGTATTTTACCTCTTTCTGTGTTATCGAATGCATGCATGCGCATGCAAGTGACAGAAAGCTTACGGAAGCAGGATCTGCAAAACTTTTCGTCAAAGAAGACGGGGAGACTGTAATCGCGGAGAAAGGGTTTCTGACAGACCGGGACCTTCGGAAGATCCGTCTTTTCATCAAAGAAAACTACAAAGAAATGTATATCCTTTGGAAAAGATATAGCCAGGAGGATTTTTACAGAGGAAATTAATGGCAATCTTTATAGATTATGAATCGAGTAGCAGCAGGAGCATCCTGCTGCTACTCGATTTATCTGTATACTATCATCCCCAGCACAGCCGAAATCCCGATCAGCTGAATCGGCGTCAGTCCTTTCCATTTCCCACCTGTACGTTTCAGCTTTCTGCTGCCGTAATAGATACCCGCCAAAAGAATGGTGACAATGGCAGCTCTAATGTCCACCGGAAAAGCATTGCCCGCTCCTGCACCCGTCGCACCGCTCTCAGCTATTGCTTCGCTGATCATGCAATTCCGGATCACCATGTGCACGCCGGTAGCGAGGATGATGCCCGTCACACAGCTCTTGAGCCCCTGCATGACTGCTGCGACATATGGATTCTCTATGACCCGGCTCAAAAAAGCCACGATCGCGATGATAATAAAAAATGCCGGAAGGACAACAGCGAGGGTCGCCACAAATGCTCCGGGCATTCCTGCCTGTGTGATGCCGACGTAGGTCGCAAGGTTCACCATGATCGGCCCGGGCGTGCTCTCACTCACGGCGATCATATAGGTCAGCATATCTTCACCGAGCCACCCGTAGGACATCACTACATCCCGGATGAGCGGGATCGACGCATATCCGCCTCCGAAGGAGAAAAGCCCCACCTTTAAAAAGCCCGCAAATAACTCCAGATAAATCATTGTGAGCCTCCTCTTTCGATATTTTGGCTGATCGAGAACAGCACAAGGCTCACTGCCGCCGCTATAAGGAGCAGTGCAATGGAAGAGATGCGCAGTGCCAAAATATCGATCAGCAGCATGGTGGCGAAGGCGCACGCCATGATCATGCGGGGCACCGGCTTAGCAGGTATTTGTTTAAGCATTTTCACGCCGGCATCGATGATCAATATTCCGACAGCCAGCTTGATCCCCTCAAAGGCGTGTGCGATCCAGCTGATCTCCAGAAAGCTGTCCAGAAATCTTGCGACCAGGTAAATGATCAGAAATGATGGGAGAATCATTCCTGTTGTTGCGACTGCTGCGCCAATGAGGCCCCGCTTCTTAAAGCCGACAAAGGTCGCGCAGTTGATCGCAATGGGACCGGGCGTCGACTCAGCGATCACCGTTATGTTCATCATATCGTCGTGGGTGATCCAGTGTTTCTCCTCCACACAGGCGTTTTCCACGACAGAGATCATGGCGTAACCGCCTCCGAAGGTGAACATTCCGATCTTCATAAAGGTGAGAAACAGTTCCAGAAGCATTAGTTTGTATCTCCTGTATGCTTAGGGCTCACAAAACGAACCGCTGCTTCACGCTTGCAGTCAAACGGCGTTGGATGTATACCGCCGCACCAGGACGACATAGATCACGAATAAAACTGCCGCAAAGCAGGCGCCTGCCGGATAGGCAACCCCTGCGTCAAGGCTAAGTCCTTCCTCTGCCATCAGGATATACGTTGAGGATACCGCTGACATAAAAGCTGCCGGCAGCGCAGTGAGCAGGGAAGCCCATCTCTTTCCGCCTGCCTTTACCAGATAAGCCGTAATGACCCAAAGGGCTACCATGGCCAGTGTCTGGTTGCTCCAGGAAAAATAGCGCCAGAGCACGTTGAAGTCCATCTGCGTGAGGACCGCGCCGATCCCCAGAAGGGGCAGTGTGATGAGAAGGCGGTTCCGTATCTTTTTCTGGTCCAGGCCTGTGATCTCCGCAAGGATCAGTCTTGCGCTCCTGAACGCCGTGTCACCTGAAGTGATCGGGCAGACCACGACTCCGACGACTGCCAGAGCTCCGCCTAATAGACCCAGCATAGTATTGGAGATCTCATAGACGGTCCCTGACTGCCCCAGAGTGGAAAGCGCCTGACCCAGGAGATTTGTATTCCCGTAGAAAGCCATTCCCGCTGCCGCCCAGATCAGAGCGATCACCGACTCCGCGATCATGGCGCCATAGAAGACGGTCCTGCCGCACTTCTCGCTGGTGATGCACTTGGCGATCATCGGCGACTGAGTGGCGTGAAAGCCCGAGATCGCGCCGCAGGCAACCGTGACGAACATATAGGGCCAGACAGGCAGACCCTCGGGGTGCATATTTTGCAGTGTCAGTTCGGGAACTGTATAGTCTCCCGCGATGACACCTCCCATGACGCTCAGCGCCATGATTATGAGAATGACGCCGAACACGGGATACAGTCTTCCGATCAGCTTATCGATCGGAAGGAGCGTGGCCAGCACATAGTAGAGAAGGATCACAACGATCCAGAAAGTCTCATTTAAAATGCCGGGCGTCAGGCGCGCGATCAGGGCGGCCGGACTGTTCACGAAAACCGTTCCGGTGAGGATCAGGAGCACGACAGAGAATATGCGCATGATCCATCTCGCTGCTGTCCCGAGGTAAATGCCGGAAAGTTCGGCGATCGAAGCGCCGTTGTTGCGGCTTGAGATCATCCCGCAGTAATAGTCGTGTACCGCGCCTCCCAGTATAGAGCCGAAAACGATCCACAAAAATACGACCGGGCCGAAACACGCTCCCATCAAAGCTCCGAAGATCGGCCCTGTCCCCGCTATGTTGAGCAGCTGGACAAGAAAAGCCTTCCAGGTCTTCATGGGCACGCAGTCTACCCCATCGTTAATGGCAATGGCGGGCGTTTCCCGGTCATCCGGGCCGAATACCTTCTCGGCGAATCTGCCATAAACCGCAAAGCCTGCCAACAGTATCACCAATGCTGCTGCAAAAGAAATCATTTCCTCGAGTCCTCCTGTTAATGTCTAAATTTCTTATGCGTTCTTCTCTGCCTTGCTTTCTGCCTTTTTCAGAAATTTTTCATTCTCCACGATGAAGCGGCAGTGCGTCCCTTTGGCGACCACACCGGCTTCATCAAAAACTGTGACAGAAAATGTGAGCTTTCTTCTGTCAATTTCTGTGAGCTCTGTCTCGCACTTTACCTTCATGCCGACAGGCGTCGCTGAAATATGTTCGACATCCAGCTTCGTACCTACGGTACCCTGCCCCGGCTCCAAAAACGCTGCAACGCTTCTCCAGGCAGTTTCTTCTGCCATCGCAATAACAGCAGGCGTCGCCAGCACAGGCAGCTCTCCGCTTCCTATAGCCTGCGCGGTCAATTCCTCTGTGACAATCAGTTCCCTGTTTCCCTTAATTCCAATAGTAAGCACTGTTTTCTCCGTTCCGGAGCGGCTGTGGCTGCTCCTTGTTTTTTCTGTCTGCTATTGTAGCAATCAATTGCGGGTTCGGCAATCTTGCGGCACTCATTCACCATAGTCCTAAAAGATTTACCTGATTTCCATCCTTCTGTAAAGGCTCTGCACAACTGCACCCACTGCGACCAATAATACTAAATAGAACAACCCCGCACTCTGCAGCGGTGTCAGCACCAGCCCAAAGATGTGAAGCAGCCGTGGATCTGCCATACTGGAATTGATCAGTACCTGCGCCGGCGTCAGATACCGCAGCTGCGACAACAGTCCCAGCTCCGGCGGTATCGAGAAGAACAGATCCATCACTAACCCCACGCAAATAATGCCGGCTGCCGCCATACTGTTCATGAACAGTACCGAAAACAGCATCACCAGCGCCCCGATCACAAGGCATCCCAGATAATAAGTCAAAATATACCATGCCAGCATTTGACCGGCTGTATAGGGATACGCACAAAGCGGCACGATAAGCTGCCAAGGCGCGTTGATTCCATGCAGCCCATTAAAAAAAGCATGCGGAAGCAAGCCTGCGATGAGCAGCAGCGTTCCTGCTGCAAGTGCAAAGATCTCTCCGGCAGCAAATTTCACCAGCCAGAGGGAGCGCTTCCCTTCTTTAGTGCTCAGGACAAACGAATCTGTTCCATGACTCCTCTCACCCGCATATATACCGGCAAGGCAGACCGCTGCGATCATGCAAAACATGTTCATGGCCGCTCCAAAAACCGACTTCATGGAATAAATTCCGAAGTTCGCCTGCCACACAAATGGCTTTTCAATCGTATCTTCCTTCTCTTTCCACCACTGTTTGTCCGCGTCGCTGAGCCTGAAATAGTCGTAGATATAGCCCAGAAGATCTTCCCGCATTTGATATACCGACTCGGCAGTCCGCTCTAAATTGCCGGTTCCTGATTCCGTGTCATTCCCTATCGTCAGATATGTGCCCTGCATGCGGGAGATGTATCCGGCCAAATGATAAAAGGGGCTATCCGGTCCGATCCCAGACAACCCACCGGCCTCCTCTGCTTCCGCCGCAAGTTCTGCCAAAAGTGCGTCATCCAGCGCTCTTCCTTCCAATGCCGCTTCTCTCTCATATACGCCACGGTCATAAGGATTGACTACCAGATAGTTGATAAGAGCAATGCCCAACAGCATTCCGGTACTGACAACTATCGCCAAAATCGTTATTTTGCTCAGAAAAATCTTCTTGAGTTCGAAACGCAATAGTTCAGCATATATTGCCACGCCTATCACCTCCTGCCGCTCACTCCCGGAACTCCCGAAGATAAAATTCCTCAAGGCTTCCGTCCGATTCCTTCCACTCTCCCTGCCACAAGAGCTGCCCGTCCTTCATCATGAGAATGTGGTCCGCAATGTGCTCCACATCGGAGACAATATGCGTCGAGAGCAGCACAATACTGCTCTTTCCGGTCTCGCGAATCAGCTCCCGAAAGCGCACGCGCTCCATAGGATCCAGTCCTGCTGTCGGCTCGTCCAGGATCAGCACCTGAGGCCGGTTCAAAAGTGCCTGCGCTATGCCGAGGCGCTGTTTCATGCCGCCTGAATATGTGCGCACTTTCTTTCTGGACACCTCTGCCAAGCCTACGGTTTCAAGAAGTTCTTCGCCGCGTATAATGGCTTCGTTTTTAGGAATCCCTTTAAGCGCGGCAAAATAGAGCAGAAAATCTCTGCCTGAAAACTCAGGATAACATCCGAACTCTTGGGGCAGGTATCCCAGAACGCTCCGATAGCGCTCCTCAGACACAGGCATTCCATTGTAAGTGATCTCTCCGCCGGTCGGCGTGAGGACGCCGCAGATCATTCGCATGAGTGTTGTCTTGCCCGCTCCGTTTGTGCCCAGAAGTCCCGTCACTCCGGTATGTAGATTGGCGCTGAGGCGGTCCACCGCAATCTTATTCTTGTATTGCTTGGATACCCTGTCTATTTTCAGTTCCATTCGGCGGTCATCTCCTCTTCTTTTTTTACATTAGTGCAGAAAAGTGCGATCACTGTGATCAGCAGAAGGACTGCTGCCAGTTCTAATACCCATCCGAATCCTAACACTATAACGGACATTGCCAGAGGATTATCGGACAGCAACAAGCCTTCAGTTCCTGCTGCGATGAGCAGAGCAAGGACTCCCGATCCGTTAGGATGATTTCGCCCGAAAGCGGTCCGTTCCAGAAGAAGTGCCGCAGCCATCGTGAGAAGAAACGGCAAAAGCAGACAAGCCATTGTCAGCATTGCACTCATTTCGACGTATTTCCTGATGAATAACGAAAGCACTGCAAACACCGCCAGATCAAACAGGCCCAGAATCAGGAAGCGTGCATACCGGATACTCCTGAGAGAAAACGGGGTTGTCATCTCCAATTCCGCCATCCCGTATGCGTAGGACCTTCTCGTCTCAATTTCTGTGACAAAGGCAAGAAGCGGTGTAAGTGCTGCAATCTGCAACACGCTGTCCGGCTTCCCTCTTGTGATCAGCGCCGCAGCAAGTATAAACAAGACGGCTGCAAGCCAGGAAGTTTTCCGTATGTATTTGACCTGGATCAGCAGCATCTTGTCCAATGTGATCTTCGTGGTTTTCTGCAGCTGCCCTGCCATCGCAGTTTTCAGGAAGGCTTCTTTTTTTGCCGGATCCGACTTCTCGTCGGGCTCAAAGAATAAGAGCAGCAGTTCTCTGTTTTTTGCCTCAGTAGTCACCATCGATCCCCTCCTTTCCAAGTTCTTCGCGCAAATGCTTCTGCGCGAGCCGCAGCCTTCTGTATACGGCAAATCTTGATATGCCTAAAATCAGGCCGGCCTCTCTTGCAGAAACTTCATTTACGCTGATCAGAAGCAATAATTCCCTCTCCTCTTCCGTCAGCCTCGACAGGGCGCGCTGAACGCTTAGTTTGGTGAGCAGGGTGTTATCAGTCGCTGCGGGCCGCTCTGTGCTCTGCTCGTCCTCATAAGGCTGATCTTGCAATTGCTTCTCTGCCATTGTGCTTTGCCTGCGGAAATGGTCGATGCAGAGATTTCTGGCGATTACATACAAATAGGGCACAACATTCTTCTCGTCCAGGCTGCCGTATCGCTCCATATAGCGGGTAAATGCTTCCTGCACGATGTCCTGCGACAATATTCGATTGTGAGTATGGTAATAGCAGTAGCGATACAGGCGGTCGTACTGCTTGCTGATGTCGAAGCTCATGATTTGCGTTCCTGTATATGAATCCCCACCTCTGGGCCTGCATCAAATGCGATGGCAGTTCTCCTCTCACTATGTATAACGAATATCGTACATGAAATGTGCGGGTGGAGGAAGAAATTTCTGGTAAGACTGTGCCTCGCAGGAGCATTTTCCGGCAGCTGAATTGTCGGTTGGACTATATGGCACATTTTGAGCCGCCTTGCCCCTATAAAAAAATATGAGGCACTAATTTGAACACTATTTATGGCTTTATTTTCTTGTGCGTTGGATTATATGCAATATTTGAAAGCTTGTGGCCTCCATATCTTCGCTCTCACGAACTGCCAAATGGAGGCCGTCAGCCCCAAAACCATTGATATGATCCAACGCCTCAACAAATATGCCCAATTTCATTGATTTTCAGCGTAACAGGACAATCCTCATGGGGGCAAGCGGCCAAAAGAGCATCTGCATAATCCAACTTGCCCTTCCAGATAAGCAGAGCCGGATATGTAAAGCAGGATAAGCAATTTCCCAAACCCACCGCATCAACTAAAAGAACAGCCGGACTGCTCAAAGGAGCAGCCCGGCTGTTTTTACTCTATCAAGGAAGCTCGATAACCTCCAGATCATCCGGGATCCAGAGCGAACCATGATAATACTTTCCTCCTTCTTCCCTGTACAGCGCTTTCCTGTTTTTCAGATTCCTGTCTTCCGTATGGTATAAAAGCATATTCTTTACACCGAGTCTCTCTGCCATTTCACAGGCATCCTTTACCGTGGAATGATGCTTCTCATAGGGATCAAATATGTCCGCCTGGGAGTAAAGGCAGAACGCTTCATGCAGCATCCACTCACTGCCTTCTGCATACTTCTCCAGCTCTGATGTAAGAGGTTCATCCCCGCAGCATGTGAGCGTTTTGCCCTCTTCCAGTTCCATTTGAAATCCGAACTGCTTCGCCTTAGTGGACTGAATATCGAAGAACGTGACTTTGTGTCCGATGATCTCGCGTGATTCGCCATCAGACACCTCTACAAAGTGAAGACGCTTATCGATATATACAGACTCCTTTTTCTGAAGCAGCTTGTCTGCCATGTCACGAAGCAGATCCAGGACCTCCCTGTGGGAATAAATAAAAGCCTCGCCCTTATACTCGCCGTGGTTCATGAACTGGCAGATCATGCGGACCATCCACACTATGCCCAGGAGGTGGTCAACATGCTTATGGGTCACAAAGATGTGGCGGATATCCATCCAATCATACCCCGCATGCTTAATCTGATGCAGTACAGTATTTCCTCCTCCGCCGTCGGTCATGAAGAGCTGTCCCTTATCTTCCAGTATGAAACAAGTGTTGTAACACTCTGTCACCAGAGCATTTCCTGTGCCCAGCATTGTCAGTTTCATTTTTCTGTCCTCGTAATTCAGTTTAGTATATAATTGTAATACGCCAAAACTCTGTTCTTGACAATACTTTTCCTTTTCTGCTAAGATAACTCCGTCCTCGGAGGGCAAATCATTCAACTGGAAATGATAAGCCGGATAAGAGAATGGGCTGAAATGCTCATTTGCTTATCCGGCTTTTTTTGGAGGTATCACAGATTATGGAACACACTATGGATTTCACTAAGGGGCCTATTGTAGGGCCGCTTTTACGATTCTCGATGCCGATCCTGTTCGCGCTCTTTCTTCAGGCGCTGTACGGCGCCGTAGACCTGATGGTCGTGGGAAAATTCGCGCTGGCGCAGGACGTCTCCGGTGTCGCGATTGGCTCACAGATCATGCATACCGTGACGGGGCTCATCAGTTCTCTCGCCATGGGCACCACAATTCTGCTCGGGCAGAAACTCGGTGAGGGCAACGAAAAACTCTGCGGAAAGATCATCGGAACCAGTATCGTTCTGTTTTTTGCCGCCGGCCTTGTGCTCACTCTTCTGATCCCTTTGTGTTCCGGGCAGCTGGCAGCGCTCATGAACGCGCCGGAAGAAGCCTTCGGGCAGACGAGCAAGTATATTGCGGTCTGCGGCGCCGGTTCTCTGATGATCGTCGCCTATAACGTCCTGGGAAGCATCATGCGCGGACTTGGCGATTCCAACACGCCTCTGATCACTGTCGCCATTGCAAGTGTCTGCAACATCGCAGGCGATCTTATTCTGGTCGCCGGTTTTCACATGGGTGCTGCAGGGGCAGCGCTTGCGACAGTCTCCTCCCAGACGATCAGCGTTCTCATCTCGCTCCTCATACTGAGCCGACGGACTCTGCCCTTCCCTTTCTCTCTCAAGGATATTCGGGTTGAGATGCCCATTCTTACCCGCATCGTGCGCTTCGGCGCGCCTATCGCGCTGCAGGATCTGCTGGTCGGTCTCTCCTTTCTCGTAGTACTCGCCATCGTCAATACGCTGGGGCTCATCGCTTCTGCGGGCGTCGGTGTAGCTGAAAAGGTCTGCGCCTTTATCATGCTCATTCCCGCCGCTTTCATGCAGGCCATGAGTGCCTTCGTGGCACAGAATCACGGCGCCGGAAAACCGGAGCGCGCTATTGAAGGCCTCAAGACCGCGATCGGTCTCTCCACTGCTTTCGGAGTCGCTATGTTTTGGCTGGCCTTCTTTCACGGAGACCTTCTCTGCGGCGCTTTCTCCTCAGACTCTGAAGTTGTCGCCGCCGGCTTCGACTATTTGAAAGCCTACGGAATCGACTGCCTGCTGACCTGCTTCCTGTTCTGCTTCATCGGCTTCTACAACGGCCTCGGGCGCACGGGCTTTGTCATGCTGCAGGGAATAGCCGCGGCATTTCTGATCCGAATTCCCGTGGCTTACATCATGTGCAAAACGACCGGCCGGCTCTTCTACATCGGGCTGGGAATCCCCTGTTCCACGGTGTTCCAAATCCTGCTGTGTTTTGCATACTTCAGCAGGGTTCGGAAGCGCCGATAACTTTGTTTACCGGGAATATCGAATGTCTTATGTGAAATAAGCAGGTTGAGGGATATTTTGCCCGTGCATATGCTAAAATTTACCTATGACTTACAGAACCTGTAAATGAGGGTTGTTACCTCTGGCCCGCATCAACAATACATCTGACAGGAGGACTACTGTGAAATACGGCTATTTTGACGATGAAAACAGAGAATATGTGATCACAAGCCCGGACACGCCGGCACCTTGGGCGAACTACCTGGGCTCTCCCAAATACGGCGCCCTGATCTCGGGCAACGCCGGCGGCTACAGCTTCGTGCGCTCCGGAGCTAACGGAAGGATCCTGCGCTATGTGTTCAACGACGCCGACAGACCCGGGCGTTATATCTATATCAGGGACAACGAGACCGCCGATTACTGGTCTGCTTCCTGGCAGCCCGTAGGAAAGTCTCTGGACGAATACAGGAGCGAGTGCCGCCATGGCACCGGCTACACGAAGATGCTGGCGGACTACGCCGGGATCCATTCGGAGGCGCTCTACTATGTTCCTCTGGACAAGGAGTACGAAGTCTGGCGTGTCAAAATAGAGAATTGCTCGGATACTGTCCGTGACCTGAGCGTCACCGGTTACGCCGAGTTCACGAATCACGGCAATTATGAGCAGGACCAGGTGAACCTGCAGTACTCGCTGTTTATCTCCCGCACGCTGTTTGAGGGAAACAGGATCCGTAACCTGATCCACGGAAACCTTGAAGGTGTCGAGATCGACAAGGAGAAAGGGGACGGTCTGGAAGAGCGCTTTTTGGGCCTTGCAGGCGCGGAAGTGTCCTCTTACTGCGGCGACAGGGAAGCGTTCCTTGGCCGCTATCACGGATACGGAAATCCGGAAGGCGTAGCGAAAGGTGACCTCGGCGGAGAGCTGAATTACAACGGCAACAGCTGCGGCGCCCTGATGACTAAGATCACACTGGCTCCCGGAGAGAGCCGGACATTCGCCTTCCTCCTCGGAATGAAAGACAAAAAAGAGTCTGCGGAGCTCCTTTCCGATTACGCGGACGTCACCCTTGCGACCGATAAGGACATGAAAGAGCTGCTCGGCTTCTGGCACGGGAATCTCTCCCACTTTAAGGTCACGACGCCCAGTCCGGAATTCAATACGATGATCAATACCTGGAACGCTTACAACTGCTTTATGACCTTTATTTGGTCGAGAGCCGCGTCGTTCATCTACTGCGGCCTGCGAAACGGATACGGCTACAGGGACACCGTGCAGGATATCCAGGGAATCATACACCTGGCGCCGGAAATGGCGGTGGAAAAGATCCGCTTTATGCTCTCTGCGCAGGTGGACAACGGCGGCGGCCTTCCGCTCGTGAAATTCACTCACAACGCAGGTCATGAAGATACTCCGGACGACGCCTCTTATGTCAAGGAGACGGGACATCCGGCCTACAGGGCGGACGACGCGCTCTGGCTCTTCCCCACGGTCTACAAGTATATTTCCGAGTCCGGCGATCTCAGTTTTATTGACGAGGTGATCCCTTTCGCCAACCGGGACGAGGGCACTGTTTACGAGCACTTAAAGCGCGCGATCGGCTTCTCGCTTGATCATATGGGTCCCCACGGAATGCCTGCAGGCCTTCACGCCGACTGGAACGACTGCCTGCGCCTGGGCAAAGCAGGCGAATCCACCTTCGTCGCATTCCAGTTCTACTATGCTCTGCGGATCATGAAGAAGTTCGCGGAGTACCGGAAAGATGCTGAATATCTCGCTTTTTTGGCTAAGACGCAGGAAGAGTTCGGGAAAAAACTGGATACTTTGTGCTGGAACGAAGACCGTTTCATCCGCGGTTTCAAAGAAGACGGCGATGTAATCGGCCACAGGGATGCTCCGGAAGCCAATATGTGGCTGAATCCGCAGACCTGGTCGGTCATCAGCGGATTTGCTTCCGATCTGCAGGCTGACAAGGCGCTCGACAGCGTTTTCGAGCGGCTGAATACCGCTTACGGCGCGGTGATCATGGATCCGCCTTACCGCGCGCACGCTTTTGACGGGGCGCTGGCTGTCATCTACAACGCCGGTGTCAAGGAGAACGGCGGCGTCTTCTCGCAGACGCAGGGGTGGCTCATCCTGGCTGAGGCGCTGCGCGGACACGGTGAAAGAGCATTTACATATTTCATGGAGAACGCCCCGTCAGCGCAGAACGACCGGGCAGAGATCCGGAGACTGGAGCCGTACTGCTACGGGCAGTTCACGGAAGGAAAGACGAGCCCTCACTTCGGACGCTCCCATGTGCACTGGCTCACAGGTACAGCGTCAACAGTCATGGTCGGATGCGTAGAGGGAATTCTTGGCATGAGACCGGATTTCGGAGGACTTGCTCTGGCGCCTTCAGTTCCCGGCAACTGGGATCGTTTTGAGATCGAAAAGGATTTCCGGGGCTCCCATCTGCATATCCTGGTGCACAACGACGGGCACAAGGAAACAGGCTGCAGGCGAATGCTCGTGAACGGTAAAGAAATGGATAGTAATTATATCCCGGCGGAGCTTCTGACCGAGGTGACAGAAGTCGAGCTGTGGATGTGACGCAGCTTATCTCAGTGGAAGGTTCGCCCCTTCCACTGAGTCATTTCCAGACTACATACTAAGGAGTTTCCGATATGCAGCAGCCTGTAAATCACAACAGTCTTACAAGAACAATAAAAAGATGCATTGCCTCCGCGTCCGCAGCCGTCATGATCGCGATATTGATCATGACAAGTTCGCCCGGACTGTATGCGCGCGCCGCGGAGCAGCCGGCCGCAGTTTCCGATTTCAGCATTAAGGTCTCGAGCAGTCCGGCGGCAACGCTCACCTGGAACAAGGTCGACTGCGACGGCTACAAGGTCTGCCGTGACAAAAGAGTGATCGCCCGGGTAAAACCCGGGACATCCGGCAGTCAGGTCACTTTTGTGGATGAGAGTATAGAACCCGGCAAGAGCTACACCTATTCTGTCAAAGCCTACCGCAATGAAGGCGGCAAAGAGCTCTGCAGTTCTCCCGCGACTCCCGTTAAGATCGTCGACGGTTACACTTATAGCGATGCGGGTGACGGAGGCATCAAGCTCACCGGATACACCGGGCAGGATACCAAACTTGTCATCCCGGATACCCTGGACGGCAAAAAAGTGACCGAGATCGGGGACGGTTGTTTCAGCGGAAATCCCTGGCCCGAGCGAGTGTATGTCCCTGAAGGCGTCGTAAAGATCGGCGACTTCGGATTCGAGTGCTGCAGCCACCTGGAGAAGATCTATCTGCCGGATTCCCTTCGCGAAGTGGGAAACGGCGCCTTCTCCGGATGCGGAGTCCTGAAACTGGCCGATTTTTCTGACGGCGTCACTTCCATTGGAGACGGAGCCTTTATGGCCTGCCGGAATATGACCCAGATCTCACTTCCGGCAGACTTACAGCAGCTTGGTAAATTTGCCTTTGCTTTTTGTAACGATCTGTCAGATGTCTCATTCAGGGGTAATAAGCTCAAGGCCATTCCCGAGCGCGCCTTCGACAGTTGCTCCAATCTTGAGGCAATCAACCTTCCGGACAGCGTAACGACAATAGGAAAGAGGGCCTTCTATAACTGCGATATGCTCAGCCGGATCAATGGAAGCGACTTGAAAGAAGTGGGCGACTATGCCTTTGAGCGCACTGAGGTCACCGATATTTCAGGTGCTCTCGATGATGATGTAACTCTGGGTTTTGGCATATTTGCGAGAAATGAGACAGACAAATACAACCGGGACTCTATTGCGGGGAATGAAATGCAGACCGATCTGCCCGGCAGCGCGACGCTCACGGAAGGTGTTTTCTATGGTTCCCCGATCAACGGGATCCGTCTCAACGACCGTGAAGATAACAACTACAAGGTCATAGACGGAAGTCTGTATACAGCCGACGGCAAGACGCTCTTTGTATATTTTCCCACCGAGCTGAATGAAGATTACGAGTACGAAAAGACCCCGGAGGCGGAGCAGAAAATATTCCATGTCCCGGATGGAGTCACGCGCATAGCGCCCTATGCGTTCTTTGAGTGCGGGCTTGAGCAGATCTACCTCCCGTCAACAGTGACCGAGATCTCTGATCACGCCTTTACCAGAAGCGGGATCGCTCCCGATCTGGGAAAGCTTACAGATTATGACGGCAATGAAATCACTCCGGAGACAGAAGGGATCACTTTTGGCAGCAATGCTTTCTATAAGTGGTCTCTGGATCCGGAAGAGCCGGCCGAATCCACAAAGGTCGCTATAACAGAGGCAGGCGGAGCTGCAGATAGCACCGGCACTGCGGTGAATGGTCCCTTCCCGGACTCCTACACGATGACCTCTCTGGCGGGTGACAAGAGCCTGTACCGCGCTGAGGATTTTGACGGATATTCCGATATTACAGACCGCTTTTCCGAGTGGTGCAAGGAATACATCGAAGCCAACAAAACAATCATGCCGTTTGATATGCAATTGAAACTGTGGGTCGCTATGTACTGCAGTATGTATAAGAGCGACCAGCACTACAATCAGATGGCAGTCGCCCTCAACTGCGATACAGATTGGGCGCCGGAAGCCATCCGGATATCAGGCCATGAATATGAGGATATGTATCTCATGGCAGATCACGGGGTGTCGTCTGAACTGCACAGAGCTGGGGTACAGAACGATCTTATCCTGTACAGCGGTATCACAGATGCCTTTGTCAATAGAATCGCAGGCATTGACCCGGGAACTCAGGTCACCGCAGATGACCTGATCGCCGCGATCGGAAGCGAATACGAGGAAAAGGCAATGATGAGCACCTCCGCCAGCTTCAAGGTATCTTACGGCTTTACCGGAGATTACGGCGTGATGGCTATTATCCTGGCTTCTGATGATGCCCTGAATTCTCTGGGCACATTCTGCCTGGACTGTTTCAAGGGGTCTCAGGGAAACAACGGAGAACTGGAGCTTCTTCTCGATGCCGGCGCGCGCTTCAAGGTGCTGGACGTTGGTACCGCCGAAGCGGAGGTCTGGGGAGAACAGGGCAAGTGCACCTATGTCATGATGGAGCTGCTCGAAGACGAAAAAGATCCGTTCGTGCTTACGGATGAAGAATGTAAGTGCGACAACGAGGAGGACGAGCCTGATAAGGACGACGAACCCGACAAAGAAGACGAACCTGAAAAAGAGGATTCTGAGCCTGAGAAAAAGGATTCTGAGCCTGAGAAAAAGGACGATTCCGGCAAGAAAGAAGACAAACCTTCGTATAAAGAAGGCTGGGTCAAAGTGGCGGAAGGCTGGAAATACCGGAAGTCAGACGGAAGCTTTGCAAAAGGCTGGCTGCAGCTGGGTGACAGATGGTTCTATCTGGACAATGACGGAATCATGCAGACCGGTTGGCAGGTCATTGACGGTGAGCGCTACTATTTCAACGAGGAAGGCGTCATGTTGACCGGTTGGCAGGAGATCGACGGGGTCTGGTATTACTTCAGCGAGAGCGGAGTGCTGCGGAAGTAGCTCTCATTTCTGGGTTTAAGTTTGTTCTAACGTTTGAGTGCCGCCGGAGGTAGCTCCGGCGGCACTTGTGCGTCATTTCCCTCGGTTTTGGGTTGTTCTGCCGCTGGAGTGCCGCTGGACATACCTCCAGTGGCACTTCAGCGTCACTCTTTTCTCAAACTCCACGAGAACTGTTCGCACTACTCTACTTTATGTTAACAAGTTGATAAGTGCGGCTTCCCAATCCAATCTGCTCCGCATATTCGAGCGTATGCAAGCCGTCCAGCTCATTTATGCGATCGCGGAGGCTTTCGCTTCCTTCTGCATCCCATACCAGGTCAATGCAGGCCTGGTCCGCAGCGACCGGGTCAAATGAGGCAACAATGCCAATATCATGAATATCCGGTTCAGCCGGATGGCCGTCACAGTCGCAGTCGATGGAAATTCGATTGAGCACATTAATGTAGATGATGCGGTCTCCCAGATAATCCGCCACACCCTTATTTGCTTCTGCCATGCACTCAAGGAATTCCGTGTGCAGCTCATCGTGCCAGCGCGTGTCACTTGTGCCGCCGGAGTGAATACGGACTTTTCCCCTGGAGGAGGCAAGCCCGATAGAGGAATTCTTAATCGCGCCGCCATAACCTGCCATGGCATGTCCCTTAAAATGGGAAAGTATCACATAGGAGTCGTAGTCATCAAAAGCAGCACCGACGAGATCTCCCGTCAGCCGATTGCCTCCATTGACCGGAATCTCCATATAACCGTCTTCATCCAGGATCTGGAAATCCGCGATCTGTGTGAAACCGTGATCCTCGGCCACCTGATAGTGCTCTGCTGTTGCGGCGCGCATACCTCCATAGGCCGTGTTGCACTCAACAATGGTGGCGTCCAACGACTGGACAAGGTCCTTTATGAGAGTGGGATTCAGATAATTGCTTGCCGGGGGCTCACCGGTCGACAGCTTGACAGCTACCTTTCCCGTCGGTGTCCAGCCAAGCGCCTCGTAGACCGCGACAAGTCCTTCGGGAGAAATATCATCTGTAAAATAGACCACAGGACTTTCTGTATCGGCATTACCGGATGCATTCTCCGCGGAGTCATCTTCTGTGCCGGACGCCGGATCAGATATAGTTTCAGATTCCGTGTCAGAAGCAGTTTCGGACGCCGGTTCAGAAACAGTTTCAGATGGCTCGCCCACGCCTTCCGAATCTTCCGCAATTTCTGATCCGCTCTGGGCCGCCGTCTGCGGCGCAGTACTTCCGCAGGCTGTCAGCAGAAGGCCTACGCACAATGTACAGCACAATATTTCTGGCAATCTCATATTTATAGTCTCCTTTCCTGTCTGCAACAGACTACATAATCAAGTTAAGGCTGGCACAGCGAGCCGCCGCACAGCGTGCGGGTTGCCTGTAAGGCAGTATCTGCCTTACCACATGCGTGCGGTCACATAACCAGGTTCACGATCAGCCCTGTAACTGTGGCAAAACACATAACAAATCCAATATATAAGAGAAAGCGACGCACACCCAGTACGATCTTCAGTGCGCCGAGATTTGTGATCTTAGTAGCCGGTCCGGTGATCATGAAAGCTGCGGCGCTGCCTATACTCATGCCGGTCATGAGCCACTCCCGCAGAAGCGGAATCGTCCCGCCGCCGCATGCATAGAGCGGTACGCCTATCGTTGCGGCCATCAGCACACCCCATGCCTCATTTCCACCAAAAACACTGACCATCAAATCTTGCGGCACATAGCGCTGAAACAGCGCGGAGAGTGCGATACCGGCGAGAAAATACGGACCGGTCGCCTTGACATTGCGCCAGACGTTGAGAAGATAGCGGATCAGTAGATTGGGGTGAGTATCTCGGCTTGCCCTTTCGTCAAATCCGGTAAAATCGAAAAATGGTTTGTCCTTATAAAACCTGTTCAGAAGCAGTCCCGCGACGATTCCGCACAGGAAACACGAGATGATGCGGACCGCAAGTACTTTCGGCCCTAATGCCGCGCTGTATATGATCAGCTGGGGATTGAGCAGGATCGACGCCATCATGAATGAGGCCAGCCAGTCCTCCCGCATCCCCTGCTTGGAGAAAGATGCGGCGATAGGAATCGTGCCGTACATGCACAGCGGGGACGCGATTCCCAGAAGGCAGGCCGGTATAATGCCCAGAATTCCCCATTTACGGCCTCGCATCGCGCGGAACATCTCATGAATTGTGTCCTTGGCAAACACAGAGATGAAGGAGCCAATGGCAATACCCAGCACCCAATACCGGAAAATCTGCATAAGCTGCAGCTCAAAATAATATCGCAGATAAACGAACTCGCGTGAGAAAATCTTCAGCATATCACCTAGTACCGTGCAGTCTTCGTAAATAGTTTCTGCTATATTCTACCATATGCCCTCTTGTTCTTCTTCATTTGTTTGTTCTTGGCGCCTTTTTCGACCAGCTTTGTGTACTTTGTGTGTATCCATTTGTTTTTGTTACTCCCGTATGTTAAACTTCTCATGGCACCGGGAACAGCACCGTTCCACTGTATTGTATCCGCGCTTAAGGCGGAATAATAACAAGGAGTACAAACAAAATGAATAAGACCAAAGACACCCGTTACATGGTAACTCTTGCCTTGATGGCCGCGATCGTGATCCTGCTGGCGAATACACCGCTCGGCATGATCCAGCTGCCCATCATCAAGGCAACTACTGTCCACATCCCCGTAATAATCGGGTCCATCGTTCTGGGTCCTGCCGCAGGCGCATTTCTCGGCGCTGTATTCGGCATCTGCTCAATGATCAGTAATACGCAGGCACCCACACTTCTATCTTTTGCATTTTCTCCGTTTTTAAGCACGACCGGCCTCGTCGGCGTCATCAAAGCGCTCTGGGTCAGCATCGGCTGCCGCATCATGATCGGCGTAGTTTCCGGCTGGTTATCCATCGCTCTGAAGAATCTCAATGTTCCGACGACTGTACGCCTTGCAATTACCGGTTTTGTCGGTTCCATGACCAACACTGTTTTTGTCATGGGCAGCATTTACCTGCTTTTTGCACAGCAGTACGCCGAGGTCAAAAACGTGGGAATGGAGGCTGTCTTCGGCCTGGTAATGGGAACTGTGGCGGCTTCCGGTATTCCTGAGGCCATCGCTGCCGCGATCCTGGTCACAGCCATCACCGGCGGACTCATGAAGTCCGGCGTGCTTCGCCCGGCTACCGCTGTCTCCGGTTCCGTATGAACCGGTAATAATCTCAATAATTAAAACTTCATATTGTTCCGGGCAAGGTCGGTGCTGGCCTTCATGTATTGCCGGAATCAGATTTTTCAGGGAGCTGCTGCATTCAGAAAATGCACAGCTTCCTTTTTTGGGGTCAAAATAAACCTAATACTTATCGGAAACTTGCCTTATTTTTCCTGACTGACAAGACTATCATAACCAACGTAGGGCGTTGAACCTAGTAAGATTAAAAATAGAGTTATATTGACCCGAGCCGGGTCGGAAAGAGTGAAAAGAATGAAACTTAAGAATATGATCCTGAGAACAATGCTTGTAGCCGGTGTTGCATGCGGTGCTGTTGCAGCTTATCCTGCAGTAACATATGCAGCCGGAGGCGCCAAAGAGGCAGTGGTGGAGAATCACGATCATATATATATCAGAAGCCAGCAGATGGATTACACTACAGCACAGGGTCAGAAGATGGCAGTTACTGTATCTTCTAACAGCGATGAGTCGGCTATGGTCATGTACATTGACAATTCCGGCGACAAGCAACGCGCCAAGGTTGAAAAGGACGCGGATGGTCAGTATGTGATCACTGAAGGTGCTCTCTCTGAGACAGACGCGGCGAAGATTGCGGAAACAGCTGCAAACAACGGCCAGTGGAGAGAGATGTGATTGCTGCATAGCCGCAGTAAGTTTGGTGAAGAAGACGCGCAGCGATTCGCTTCGCGAGTTTTAACTATAAGAAATTTGGAGGCTGTTGCCTCTGCTGATTAATCGGCAGGGCCAACAGCCTTTTTGTTGAAATCATGCATTCCTTTCATTTGAGCGGTGGTTCATAGTTTTTTGGGGAGTTGGATCATAGCAGTTTTAAGATCTTCCTGTGCCCCCACACAGTTTTGCGCCAACCTGCAAATCTTATCGAAATCACGTTGAAATCTGTCAGAGTTGGATCATTATCAAAGAGAATTAGGAGATGGCCTCCATTACACAGCGTGCAGCTGTATGATAATGGAGGCCACTTCTCTTAACCCGTACGTTTTGATCCAACTTAGCTGAAAATTAGTAGAATAAAGCACTATTTTGACCTGCCCGCGCGTTTTCCATGGAGGCAGATTACCTCAAATCACTCCCTATAATCCAACAGCGTTATCACACGCTGTATTGGTTTACGAAATGAGCCGTTTCGCCGTCGTAGTGTGACATGTAAGTGTGAAACTGCGAAAGAAGCGCCGCAAATATATGTTATACTGAGAGCAGAGTTAAGGCTCGCAATGCAAGCTGCTGTGTAATGCTTGTCACAAACTCCCCGCCCTGCAGAGGCGGGAGACTTCCCACCTGAGCTAAACAAACTATGGAGAAAACACATGTCAAAATACACCTCAATCGACCAGCTTCCGCCTAAACTGAATATCAGAGATCTCGGCGGACTCCGGACAAAAGACGGACGCCGCGTTAAAAAAGGGCTCCTCTTCAGAAGCAGCGCCCTCTACTTTTTTGACGAGGAAGAATTGGAGCCGGTACGATCCCTTGGACTCAAGACTATTCTGGATTTCCGGGCGGCTTCCGGTGTTCAGGAGAGGCCCGATCCTCCTGTGGACGGCGCTGCCTACTACAATAAATGCGCCGCTTTTGAGAACTTCCTGGAGGACCTGAACTCCCCGGCAGACTTGGCAAGTCTGATCTTCGATGAAAACCAGAAGGGAAACGCTATAGAAGTGCTGGTCTCAAGCTACGCGGCCTCCCTGGCCTTCTCCAATAAATCTTATCAGTTCATGTTTGACTGCCTGCTGAGCGAACTGGCGCCCCTTCTGTTTCATTGTTCCAACGGCAAGGATCGAACAGGTATAGCCGCTATGCTTATTCTGCTCGCCTTGGGCGTTCCTGAGGAAACAGTCAAGGAAGATTACATGCTGAGCAATGTGAACAGGAAAGAAGAGATCAATGACCTGATCGAAAGATATAACGTCAGCTTCGACATCACGAATAACGTTAAGTCATTTCTTACTATGGTCGGCGGCGTTCTCCCCCAGTCGGCGGACATGATGATAACCGAAATCCTGGAGAAATACGGGACCTATGAGAATTACATGGAACAGGAATACGGATTTGACGAAGAAAAGCTGACGAGGCTCAGGGACCTGTATCTGGAATAGCGAAACGCACCAGATGATCCTCTTTTGCGAAACTCTTCGCGCACGCCTCAAAGCAATGCACTTCCACATGGAGGAAACCATGGAAATCACCTATCTTGGCCACAGCGGATTTTTGGCAGAGACTGCCGGCGCATATTTTCTGTTTGACTATATACGCGGGGAGCTGCCTGCTTTTTCCAAAGAAAAAAGGCTGTATGTCTTTGCCAGCCACGCTCATCAGGACCACTGGGATCCTGCTATCTTTACAGACGCGCGGCTGAAGGATGCCGCCTGTTTCATTCTCGGCTTTGACATTCAGGAGCCTTTTGCCCGGATGACCCGAAAAGGGTCAGTTCCTGCTGACCTTCCTGTACTGTGGGCTTTTCCGCAGCAGCTCATCCAAACGGAAGACTTCTCCTGTGTGCCGCTGCTCTCCACCGATGAAGGCGTCGCTTTCCCGGTCCGCACAGGTAAGGAAACTGTTTATCATGCGGGCGACCTGAACTGGTGGCACTGGAACGCAGATCCCAAGGAGCGCAATCTTGAACGCGCCGGGAACTTCAAACGGGAGATCGACAGATTAAAAGGGATTCCCATCGACGCGGCCTTTATCCCGCTGGATCCACGGCAGGAAAATGCCTACCGTTTCTGTATGGATTACTGTATGGAGACATTGGACGCGGCGCATGTCTTCCCCATGCATTTCTGGAAAGATCATGAATTGTGCAGGACCTATCAGGCTTCCATTAAGTCGGAGCATCCTGATTGGTATAAGAGATTCCATCCTATCAGCTTCGAGGGAGAAAAGTTCACAATATAGTAAAAGGGATGTAATCCCGGGGCTTTATTCCCGGGATCACATCCCTTCATTTTGTTCTGACTGTTTATCTCAGGGGGAAGACCCCCACTTCTTTAAGTGGCGGGATGATTAAGTAACAATTCTATCTCAGTGGGGGTCCAATCCCCTTCTGAGATAAATGATGCACACGCGTGCGGAAAGGTAAATGTTGCCTTACAGGCAACCCGCACGCGGCGCAACGGCTCGCTCTGCGAGCCTTATTTCGCCTTTCGGTTCCTGTTGAAATTGATCAGGCATCCCGCCTTTACGATCTCTCTCTCATTTTCTGTCATATCCTGGATATACAGGCTGATCTCCTGCGGCTTTCCGTCCTTTATCACATAAGCCTTGATGTCGGACAGGTCGCCGTCCATGATCTTCCGGATTTCGGGAACATAGATGTAATCGCCGACTTCGATCATATCCGGCTCGCCTTTGAGATGGAACGGGAGCATGCCCCAGTTCATGACGTTGGAGCGGTATCTCTTGGTCGCGTAGTCCTGCGTGATGTTGGCCAGTCCGCCGATGACGCGCTGGCAGGAAGCTGCCTGCTCACGGGCGGAGCCGTCGCCGGGCTTGTTGGCGTAGATCATGGAGCCGATCTCGATGGAAGCGGGATCCACGTCCTCGCTGCCGGGAATCTGTACGATAGCCGCATAAACCGCGTTCAGCGCGGGATCCAGCTCTGCCGCATTTCTGCCCGCCAGACGGGCTCTCTCGACCTGATCGACCGCCTTGGACCTGCCCACATATTCGGGGTCTCTTCTGGAGAGCGTGAACTCCGCAAGTCCCAGAGGGTTGGAGCGGAAGGAAGATGTCTCACCGGAAGGGATCAGCTCGTCTGTAGTCGTAACTTCATCCAGGATCTTGGAACAGACCTTGAGAAGAATGTTCTCCCCCAGGGCTTCCATGGTCGGCCAGGGCTTGATGTTGGGGCCGTCGAACAGCTCTTCTGTAAGATCCGCTTTGCCATAGCCGTTGTAGACTCTTGTCTTGTAAGCGGAATCGTCGAAGCTGTATTCCGGAACGCTGCCCCAGCAGTCATACTGCTCTGCGGATGTCAAAATACCGCCGTTCGCCGCTGTTGCCGCAATAGAGCGGGCGTCCATGAGCGCCACCGCTGCCATCTGGCCATTGCCGGGCTTGGAGCCTTCGCGGTTGGGGAAGTTTCTGGTCGTGTGACGGACAGAGAGTCCGTTGTGCATGGGCGTATCGCCTGCGCCGAAGCAAGGTCCGCAGAACGCTGTTTTGACAATGGCACCTGCTGCCATGAGGTCCGCGACTGCGCCCTTTCTTGCCAGGTCGATGAATACCGGCTGGGAGGAAGGATACACGTCGAGGGAGAACTCGCCGGATCCGCAGCTCTTTCCGCGAAGGAGGTTTGCCGCCTCAATGACGCTGCTGTAGCAGCCGCCTGCGCAGCCTGCGATGATTCCCTGCTGCACCCGGAGCTTTCCGTCGGGAGTGATCTTGTCCATCAGGGTATATTTTGACCTGCCGCCCGCGACCTTCTCCGCGGCCTTCTCGGTCTCGCGGAGGAGATCCGGGAGATTGGCGTTGACTTCGTCGATCGTGTACGCGTTGCTGGGGTGGAAAGGCAGGGCGATCATGGGCTTGATGCTGCTCAGGTCGACATAGACGCATCCGTCATAATAAGCCACGTCGGCGGGATTGAGCTCTTTGTAATCCTCTCCTCTGCCGTGCATGGTCAGATACGCCTTGGTATCCTCGTCGGTTCTCCAGATGGAGGACAGGCAGGTGGTCTCCGTCGTCATGACGTCGACGCCGTTGCGGTAGTCCGTGGACATAGTCGCGACGCCGGGGCCCACGAATTCCATGACCTTGTTCTTGACATAGCCCTTCTTGAAGACTGCGCTGACGATCGCCAGGGCGATGTCGTGCGGTCCCACATAAGGAGCGGGCTTGCCGTCGAGATAAACGGCAACAACTCCGGGATACGCGATATCATAAGTGTCTTCGAGAAGCTGCTTGACCAGCTCGCCGCCGCCCTCACCGATGGCCATGGTGCCCAGAGCGCCATAGCGGGTGTGGGAGTCGGAACCAAGGATCATCTTGCCGCAGCCGGCCATCATCTCACGCATGTACTGGTGGATGACCGCGATGTGCGGGGGAACATAGATCCCGCCGTATTTTCTGGCCGCTGTCAGGCCGAACATGTGGTCATCTTCGTTGATCGTGCCGCCGACCGCGCACAGAGAGTTGTGACAGTTGGTCAGAACGTAAGGCAGCGGGAATTTGTCCATTCCCGAGGCCCTTGC
Source organism: Lachnospiraceae bacterium (assembly GCA_045113775.1). Lineage (GTDB taxonomy): Bacteria > Bacillota > Clostridia > Lachnospirales > Lachnospiraceae > CAG-791. The sequence continues at coordinate 32,413 of JBGUJH010000149.1, forward strand.
GGTCTGCACAATGCCGACAAAAGTAATATCATGGGAAGCCATGGAATCAAACTTGATCTTGAGCTTATCCATATTGTCATTTTGGTTATGCGCTTTCAAAATAGAGTACGCGATCGTTCCCTTTGCCGCCTCTTTCGGGTTCGCGCCATTAAGTTCCGGTGCGGAAGCCGCTTCTGCCTCGGGGACGATCCTGTTCCCGCCGACAAGGTAAACACCGCCGTCGTAAAGTTTAATCATGCATAAACCTCCTTTGAGTTCAAAGTAATATCGCTCCTATTATAGATGAAAACCCGCGATATGCAAAAACATTATTTTCGCCATCTCCGCCAAAATAGACCACTTTGCACTATTTTGGCGTAATTCCGGGTCAGGCGATGCCATGAACGGATCATTAGTCCAATAATTCTCCTATCGTCCTCATAAGCCGGATATTCTCTTCTCGGCTCCTCAGGCCGATGCGGTAGTAGTGGCCTCCCTCCTCAGAACTGCCCCTGACTCCCCGGATTCCATCACATCTCCGGATCAGGATTCCCTTCTCTTTCAAAGGTTCATACAACTCTTTCCTGCTGAAGAACATCACAAAAGGGGCTTCCCCGTCAAACACTTCCATACCCATTTCCCGAAGCCGCTCACAGACAAATTCCCTCTCTGCCCGCACTGCCTGCCTCGCCTCGTGCAGATATCCCTCAGAGCCCAAGGCCGCAAGTCCCGCACGCTGTGCAAACATCGACACGCTCCACTCCGGCTGCTGCATCTGAACTGCTCTGCGCAGGTCAGCGCTGCTCAGCATCATATATCCCAGTCTGATTCCGGGCATGGCGTACGTTTTGGTGAAAGCATCCACAATGATCAAGTAAGGATTCTCGGCAAGTGCGCGCCGCATGCTCTTGTGCCGGGCATCGGGAACGAGGTCCATATAGCACTCGTCCACCACCAGAAAAATATGATTCTCCCTGCAGTATTCCGCGATCTTATTCAACAATTCAGGTTCTATGCACTTCCCGACAGGATTGTTCGGGTTGCAGAGAAAAAGCATCGCTCCTGACTGCGCCGTTCCCGGTTCTTCTGTTTTTAATCCGTCTGCAAGTCTCTTCAGCCCGTCGGCGCTCTCCAAAAAATCTTCCGTAAGCGCAAAGCCCTGTTCCCTCTTCAGTTCATAAAAAAGGATCCCTGCCCCGACCGCTTCAAGGACTCTCTCATATCCCTGATAGGAAGGCACCGGGATCATAACTCTCTTTGGACGCACTGCCTGCACCACAGCCATGAGCAGCTCCGACGCGCCGTTTCCGCACAGGATCCACTCTTCAGGAAGCTCCGGCTTTCGGGACAGGGCACGTCTCAGTTCCCTGTACATCGGATCCGGATACCTTGTGAGAAGGCCTTGCAGTTCACCGTCAAGGATTGCCCCGGTCACCTCCCGCGGCGGTCCGATCGGGCTCAGATTTACCGAAAAATCCAGCTCAATATTCTTATTTCCGTAGATATCTCCGCCGTGTTCCAAATGCGTCCTCCTGCTTGACGTTGCTCCGGAAATTCCCTCATCCTGTTTCAGGCTCGCGGAACGAGCCGCCGCGCCTCTTCGCCGCGGCTCAGATCCCGCAGATGCACACCACTGCCAGCGCGCACGCCGCTGCCGCCTCACATCTGCACAGGAACCAGCCTTCCAGGTCACCTGTGATCCCGCCGAGTTCCTTATAGGCCTTGCGCTTATATTGAGCCCATATTGCTGCCGACATGATCACTGCTGCTCCGCCTCCGACGGGCTTTAACAGGATCATTCCGATCGCAGCCGCCAGCCCCTCTGCGCACAACAACACCAGGTTGATCCGCTTCGCATCTTCTCCGAAGTCGGTAAAAGCCCATAGAGTGCCTTCTCCGCGCGCATTTTTAAAGAGGACTGCCGCCAATCCGCTCAGCGCCCTCGCCAGCACATACTCCAGCGCGAACACGCCAAAAGACCGGCTGTCGCCACTGCCGGCCACGACCGCCACTGCGCTGACCCAGACCGCTGCGAGAATCAGCAGGGAAATGACCGAAAAAGCGCCGATGTGCGGGTCGGACAGGATCTGCAGTTTTTTGTCCCTGTCTGCCCAGGAGTGGAACGCGTCGCCGGTATCCATAAATCCATCCACATGAATCCCGCCTGTCACAAGGACTGGTAATATTGCCGCGATCAGGGTGCTCACTGCGAGAAAGACCACATCCGGCAGCCCGGTCGTGCCCGCTGCTGCGATTCTGCGCATCCCCCACAGCCACAGCCAGGTCATGACGCCGATCACTGCTCCCACGATGGGAAAGAGACCTATGGAGTATTTCATCTCTTTTTTGTCCCAGTTGCCATAAGGCACCGGCAGGCGCGAATACATAGAGACCGCTATACACAATGATCGAAACCAGGTCATACTTCACTCTCCCTGCCGGCCTGGCACTTTTCATAGTCCACACAGCACTCGGCCAAACTATTTCCACTAATCTTCAAAAGGTATCCTTCCCCGCACTCCGGCTGCCACTCGTAGCGGTTTAGGCCCTGTCCGGGGAACAGATGCTGCATGATCGCCGCGATCGGTCCTCCGTGCGTCACGATCACAATATGTTCAGCCGGGTCATCGCGCAGGATTTGTTCCAATGCGTTCAGTACTCTGCGCCGCATCTGCTCTCCGCTCTCTCCTCCGGGACAGATATTGCGCTCGTTATCGCCCGAAATCCACTCCCGATATGCCGGGTCATCCCTCAGCATCGCATAGGACTTGCCCTCAAACGCGCCAAAATCCATCTCCCGAAGGCCCGGATCTTCCTTAGCTGTTCTCTGCTCTCCGAATATGAGCTCCAATGTCTCTCTTGTCCTGCTCAGGCCGCTCGTATAGAAGGACTCCCACCCCACTCCATAAGTGCCGCGCTTCCGGGCCAAAAGAGCTCTCCCCTCCTCACTGAGCGGCAGGTCCGTACTGCCGCAGTAGAGGTGCTCCTCGTTGGCCTTGGTTCTCCCGTGGCGCAGCAGAAGGATTTGGCGGGTGCTGGGCGTTTCGAGAGAATCGTGTCCCGGTTCTGACAAATCTGCTGCAGCATTCCGCTTTGCCGGAGCTGTCAGGGCTGTCAATGCTTCTTTTCCTGTCCCTTCGCTGCTCGCAATCCTTCCCAGTTTCTGCGCTAACCCGCAGAATACCCTGGTGACTACCGCCCCGGTTTTGGCCACTTGCTGCAGGTAGCGGCCGGTTAGCTCCCGCCACTTTCGATCCCCGGCGCTGACCGGCACAATTCCACCGGTAATATCTTCGCAGATCAATATCGCGTCTCTGCGAAAGGCGTCCGGCGAGACTGGTTCTGTATCCCTTAAGGCACATCCTCTGAGGTAGCGCTCCAAGTGATCGATGCATCGCGCAGTCAGGTCCGGTTCGTCCTCTTCCGTACAAGTGAAGATTTCAGCCTCTTCCAGGCCAAAGTGCTCTACGGCGTACTCTTTTTTGCCCTGAAAGGCGCCTCCGATAATAAGTTCCATATGATCCATTCGGACATCTCCGGTGTTTGAAAGTCGAAATCCCGCGGGGAGCGAACCTTTGTGCAGGATGGCGCCTCCCGCTGCGCACTCGATCAAAGTATCACACTGCGCTGCCATCTGCCTCTCGATGAAGGCAAGCCCGAACCGGTATCTTTCCGTCATCTCCTCATATTGCGCCGCGTCGCTGTAAATGCCGTCCGACACCGCGATAAAATGCTTCACACGCTCGGAAAAAGTACGCAGATCGTCTGCGGAATGAAGTGCGGCATCCGGGTCATAAACAAACTCCTTCTCGCCAAACATGGCATTTGAGAGCATTGCGGTAGCGCTGTCAAGCAGATAAGTTCCTTCGGGATCAGGCGTGACGCGCTCTGCCAGGCGGCAGGCGCACTCAATCGTCTTAAATCCCATGCCGGACCGGTCTTCAATGTGGCGCGAGATCCTGCGCCGGTCTTCCTCGTCGCGGGGAACCATAGTCGCCACGTAATAGAGCGGTCCTCCCGCCGCCAGCGCCGCGGCAAGGTCCTGAGCCAGCGAGGATTTTCCGCTGCCGGCTCCGCCTGTGATCCAGATTATCATTGAATTTCCTCTTCTCTGAGCTTCCTGAACTTCCTGCACTCCCTGACAAATGCTTCCGCAAAGGCCGGATCCGACCTGTAATACAAGTGCGGATAGCCCGCCGTGATTCGTCCCTGTACGACCATGCAGTCCCAGGACCTGCCTCCGGGCTTTACAGCCTTGCAGGCGTTTCCGCTGTCTGTGCTGTCGCTGTAATGGAATTCATGGCCTCGGATGGCTCGTCCCGGGCCAAAATATCCCCCTTCTCCGCTCACTTCCACGTAGCCGAATCGGACCAGCTTTTTCGTCATCCGGCTTCGCCCTTTCAGAACGCCGCACATTCGGTGTGCGTTACCCTCCGCGTCCACAAGTTCCTGCTGCAGATACTGAAAGCCTCCGCACTCAGCCAGCATCGGTATTCCGCGTTCGGCCGCCTGCCGGATCGATGTATGCATTCCGATATTTGCTGACAGTTCCCGCGCTTTTAATTCCGGATAGCCGCCTCCGATCAGGAGCCCGTCAGCTTCGGGAAGCCCTTTATCATGCAGAGGCGAAAAATAAACAATTTCAGCCCCCAGTTCCTCCAACAGTTCGAGGTTATCTTCGTAGTAGAAGGAAAAAGCTTCATCCTGCGCGACTGCAATGGTGACCGGCTTAGGAATCTTCCTTTCCGAAGTAACAGCGGCCGGGGAAATCTCTCTCTTTTCCGCAGTAAATACAGGTCCTTTTCTCTCCTCCACATGCAGCACCGGCGCACTCCCCGCAATAGCAAGCAGCTTCTCTAAATCTAAAGTCTGCTCAAGCAGGTCCGCCGCGTGATCGATCTTCTGCAGCAGATCCGGGATCTCATCAGGTTCAATCAGCCCTAAGTGTCTGCTCTCGATGCGGAGCGCGTCGTCAACCGGAAAGCTCCCCAGTGCCGGGATTCCCGTTTCGCTCTCCAGCCAGCCGCCGATCCGGTCCGCCATAGCCGGGGAGACGCGGTTCAAAAAAGTGCCCCGGATCATCTTCTGCTCGCCGTAATCTGCAAAACCTTTGATCAGGGCAGCCGCAGACCGGCTCATACCGCGCACGTCCGCCGCCAGCAGCACAGGTGTCTGCAGCACACAAGCGAGCCGGTAAGACGAGCCTTCCATGCCGGAAGTCCCTGTCCCGTCGAAGTATCCCATGACGCCCTCAATGACGGCGATCTGTGCGCCTGCGCACCCCGCCGCAAATGCCCTGCGCACCCCTTCTTCTCCCGCCATATACAGATCCAGGTTCCTGGATGGCGTTCCAAGCACCTTTTTGTGGAACATGGGATCGATGAAGTCCGGTCCGCACTTGAAAGCTGCCGCACGGATCCCTTTTCTCTGAAGGAGCCTCAGGAGGGCGCAAGTCAGAAGCGTCTTTCCGCTGCCGCTGCAAGGCGCCGCGATCAGGATCCTCGGTATCCGGATTTCTGTGGCGTGGGAATGTTTCATGATCCTAATCCCTCAAAGTCGATCAGATAGATCGGATTCAGCGCTTTCATCATGTGATAGCTGCCCATTTTATGCGCCCGGGACACCGCGATCTGACGAATCTGCGGCTCTGTTACGGGAAGCTCCTTCGCAGCATTGATCGTCTGTGACAGCGTCTCCAGCGTCACGCAGGTCACCACTATGCGCGCGGCCGGATTTTTGGCCAATACAGCCTTCAGTATCTCGGGCATGGAGTGTCCGCTCCCGCCTATGAAAACGTGGGTGGGTGCAGGCAGCTCCTTAAGTCCCTCCGGCGCTTCCGCCTCGATAATTGTCACGTTCGGGAGGCAGTATTTTGACAGATTCCTTCGCAGAAGCGATGCCGCTTCCGGCTTTTTCTCGATCGCGTATACATGCGCGTCGGGGCAGAGCCTTGCTGCCTCGACACTGACGGACCCTGTGCCGGCGCCGATATCATAGAGCACGGCGTTCCGGGTCAGGCGCAGGCGGCTCAGAGCCAGCACGCGCACTTCTTCTTTGGTCATGGGGACTTCTGCGCGCGCAAAGGCCCCGTCATCCATGCCGGGCGTGACCGGGCAGGCGTCCGCCGCCGGATTTTCCAGATAGAGGATGTACAAGCCGTTCTTGTCCAGCTGCTCCAGCTGCTCCAAAGAGACAAATCCTGCTTCCTCAGTGTCCTGCGACAGATTAAAGCCGTAACCGATTCTTATATCCCAGGGCAAAATATTCCCGGAAACCGCCTCTTTCAGCAGTTTCGCCGTGCTGTGAACGCCGTTGAGCCCTGATACGAGCAGGAAGATCTTGCCCTCTCTGCGCAGGTGTCCCACGACATCACGCTCTCTCCCGTGCGTACTCAGGATAACAGCGTCCTCCCATGTCACCTGCAGTGCTGACGCCAGCACAGCTGCGGAGGAGATTCCCGGCAGATAGCGGAATCGCACGGGCTCCCCTTCTTTTTCAAGCGCCGCGCGTAGCTGCGCCGCCCCGCTGTAGAGGCCTGTATCGCCTGACAGAAGGACCGCCGCGCGCCGCAGTTCCGGGTGCTCCTTCATGTACGGGAGTACCTGACTCGATTTGTAAAAAGGCTGACAGAGCTTGTCCGCCTTCAGAAGACCGTTCTTTCGCGCACGCTCGATTACAGATGCCGCGCCGAATACGACATCCGCTCCTTCTACAGCTTCCCGGGCTTCCTCCGTGATATGACGCGCATCGCCGGGTCCCGCCGCGACCATCACATACTCGCGATCCGGCCGGACTATAGCGCGAACTCCTGTGATCTTTACAAGGCGCTCTAAGACCTCGTCAAAAGACAGAAGCGCGCTGTCCTCTGACTTTTTTTCAGGATTGCGGACGACCACTATCGGAATCCCGACTTCTTTTGCTGCTGCGACCTTTTCATCAAATCCGCCGACTTTGCCGCTCTCTTTGGTAAGTACCGCACTCGCCCCTGTCTGTATCAGTATGTCCACGTTAAGTTCCTGCGTGAACGGACCCTGCATAGCGATCAGGTGGCCGGCGGGAATCCCGCACTCCATGCAGATTCTAAGGCTCTCTACGGACGGCAGCACGCGCACATACAGCCTCTGCGGCTCTCCGATCTCCTTCGCCAGGAGCGGCAGATCTTTGCTTCCCGTAGTAAGGAACAGGTTGCCGGGTATACCGCGCAGAATCTGTGCTGCCTCCTGCATCGTCGCCGCTTCATATATTCCAAAACCGCCGGCAGGCATATCTCCTTTCGTGTCCCTTGAAAGGCGCAGATAAGGTATCTCTGCAGCCTCACAGGCCTTCCTGATCTGCACCGAGACCTCTGTCGCAAACGGGTGGGTCGCATCTACAACACAAGTAAATCCCTCTTCGCGGATCAGAAATTCCATCTGCTCCTGTGTGAGCCTTCCCTGCAGGACTGTCCGGCCTTTCCCGGGTCCGAGGATCTGTGCCCCATACTCCGTCGCCACACTCACCGTGCAGCGAACGCCCGCCTCCGAGAGGCGCTCCGCCAGTTCCCGCCCTTCCGTTGTTCCTGCAAATAAGAGAATCTCTGTGCCAAAATCGCTCATAATTACCTCCATGTCGAAGCGCTGAAAAATCAGCTCATCAGAGTGATTTTTCGCACTTCAACCCTTCTCCGCGCTGTAACCCCGCGGCGTCACCATTCTGTTTCCCAGCTGTTTCGTGCTGCTGCTGCCTATAAAAACTGTCGAGAACATATCCGTCTCGGCCTCCGCCAGCTCTGCCAGCGTCATCACGCGGGTCTTCTCGCCTTCTCTTCCGATCCTGTCCGCGATCCCGCATACCCGGCTCAGGGGCAAATATTCCATCAGAATCTGCGCTGCTCTGTGCAGATGTTCTTTTCTGCCCCGGCTCGAGGGATTGTACAATACAATGCATAAATCCGCATTCGCCGCGGCGCGAAGTCTTTTTTCAATCAATTCCCACGGCGTCAGCCTGTCGCTGAGACTGATCACGGCAAAGTCGTGAACCAGGGGCGCCCCCAGAAGGGCCGCTCCGCTTAGCGCTGCCGTCACGCCGCTGATGACCTCTATGTCAACGTCCTTCGTGTCGGCAATGCCGGCGTCAGTTCCTGCATTTCCTTTTTCCGCTATCTCCAGCACCAGTCCGGCCATGCCATAGACGCCCGGATCACCGCTGCAGATCAGTGAAACGGTATGCCCGGCTTCCGCCTCCTCCAGGGCCATCTTGCAGCGGGCCACTTCTCCGGTCATCGGAGTCGTGAGAAATCGCTTGTCCGGATAATACGGCTTTACAAGGTCGTTGTAGACCGAATACCCGACGATCGTATCGCTCCTTTCAAGCGCCGCCGCGGCCTGCCCGGTCATTCCTTCAGGGTTTCCGGGGCCGATTCCAACGACAAACAGCTGTCCTTTTGGAGCATGTTCACAGAAGTTGTCTTCCCTTTTCCAGCACAGGTCAAGCGGCTTCATCCCGACGCATATAGTCATACCGTCCTTTGCGGTCTTTCCTCTGAGAATCCTTCCGGCACCTGCGGCTGCCGCCGCTCTCTCACATACATTGCCGATACCGACATGTTCTCTGACTCTGTCAGATTCCGCAAAAGTCCATCCGCTCAGTTCGGCCTTTTCCAGCTGCTCAGCGCTGAAGGTCAGCATCGGTACGTCCAGTTCGGCGGCAAGGGATAAAAGTCCGGGCTCCTCTTTTTTGACATCGATCGATGAGATCGCGCAGACCGCTTCGCGGCGCAGGCCGAGTTCCTGAAGCGCTTCGGCTGCAAAGTCCCTGAGCTGCTCAAAGGATTTTCCTTTGCGGCATCCGATGCCGAGAACAACACATTTGGGCACCAGCTGCAGAAGTCCCTCTGAATCGGCGAGATCAGGTGAGATCAGCACTGTATTCCCGCCCTGATGCACCTCCGAGGAGTATTCCACTTGCAGTTCGCCCGGCGCCTCCCCGCTGATCGCGATCAGGCCGGCGTATTTGTCAGGAACGATCACGCGCGCGGACTTCTCTCTGAGCAGGTCCGCAGAAAATGAGGCCGCCTTTCCCAGGTCGTCAATAACCAGGTCATTGTCGCGGGCAAATACATCCACAGCAAATAAACCGTTGACATCCGTCGCCGTTGTGAGCACTGCCTGCCCGCCGGTTATCTTCGCGAGCTTCCGCGCCCACTCATTTGCTCCTCCCAGATGCCCCGACAGGAGCGGGATCACGTTTCTCCCCCTCTCATCCATGACAAGGACAGCGGGATCCGTGTCCTTTCCCCGCAGAAGCGGCGCAACAGCGCGCACCGCGATCCCGCTTGCGCCTATGTAGACGAGGACATTTCCCTTTTGAAAATGCTCCTTAGTCCATTCCTGAAGACAACCTTTGCCGCAGGTGCTGTCTGCCGGTACTTCCGGGCAAAGCCCCTTCGACAATGAGGCTGCCAGCTGCGCTCCGGCTTGTGTAAAATAAAGAATGTGTACTTGCTGCATGATCTTTACCCCTGAGTCAAGGCCCGCATGGCGAGCCGCTGCTCTTATATGAAACAGGCAATAGCCAGTGCCATCGCTGCCAGAGCAAGCCCCAGCCCTGACGCCGTATACATCAGTTTATTGGCTCTGCGAATGTCCTCCGCTTCGATCTCCCTCAGCGGGTCCCCGATAGTGGGTTTATGCACTACGCGCCCTCCATAGACCGCGTCCCCGGCCAATCGGACTCCCAGAGCGCCGGCCACGGCACTCTCCGAATGCGCTGAGTTAGGGCTCTTATGGGCATACCGGTCACGGCAGAAGATCCGCCAGGCGCCCGCCACATCCATCCCGGTCAGTCCGGCCGCCGCGACCAGCAGAAGTCCGCTCAACCTGGCAGGTATAAAGCCCGCCGCATCGTCCAGACGTGCAGCCGCTGTGCCAAAATACTGATATTTCTCATTTCTGTATCCCAGCATGGAGTCCATGGTGTTGATGGCCTTGTATACCATACCGCCGACCGCGCCTCCCAGTGCCAGGTAGAAGAGCGGCGCGATGACGCCGTCTGCTGTATTCTCGGCGACAGTCTCCACAGCCGCGCGGATGACTCCTTCCCTGTCCAGATTCTCCGTGTCGCGGCCTACGATCATCGAAACCGCCCGGCGCGCCTTTTGGAGGCTGCCACCGGATTCCGTCAGCGCATCGTACACTTCCATCGATGAATCCCTCAGGTTTCTCGCCGCCAGCGCGTAGCAGCACAGGATCGATTCCGCCGCGACGCCCGCTGCCGGTCCCCAGCCATAAATCACTTTAAGTAATCCCCACGTGATCTGAAGCGTCGCCGACACGACAAAAGCAGCCAGCACAAATCCTTTGATCCGAAGCACCGCGGGTGTATCTTCTTCTCTGTTCCACAATTTGTCCAACGCCGAGATAAGCGCTCCCATAAGACGCACCGGATGCGGCATCCACTGCGGATCCCCGATCAGGCAGTCCAATCCGGCCCCTATCAAAATACTGATAAGCCTATAACGAATCATAAGAACCTCATTCAAATGCTTTCTTATCGGATTTTCGGATCTCCTCAAGATAGCCGTCGTCAATGCCCGCCGTCTCAAAGGTCGCCATCCGGTCCAGGATCGCGCAGGCCGCCTCCATCACCTCGAAGGACATCGTGCAGCCGCTGCCCTCTCCGAGCCGCATGTCCAGTTTGAACCACGGTTCTATTCCCAGCGCATCCATGGCTGCCATGTATCCCGGCTCCACAGACTGGTGGGACGGGAAAAGATAGTCCCGGCACGCCGGACACATTTTCACGGCGCACAGCGCTGCTGCCGCCGAGATCACGCCGTCAATGACCGCCGGTATACCGTATTTCGCGCATCCCAGAAATACGCCGCACATAGCGGCCAGGTCAAATCCGCCGACCTTGGCCAGTACTTCCAGCGGATTGTCTGCGTCCGGCCTGTTGACCTCAATGGCTCTCTGTACACACTGTACCTTGTGAAGATAAGCCCGCTTCGTGATGCCTCCTCCGTAACCTGTCACTTTGGCCGGTTCCGAGCCTGTGAGGACCGAGATGACCGCCGCTGAAGTCGTGGTATTGCCGATCCCCATCTCACCGACGCCGACAATATCCACATGTTCCGTAGAAGCCCGGCAAGCGAGGCTGATCCCCGTCATGACCGCCTTTTCGGCCTCTTCCGTCGTCATAGCCGGACCTTTTACGATATTATCAGTGCCGTATCGGATCCTGCGGTCCAGAATCTGCGGGCAGTCATAAGGCGTCGCGATCCCCATGTCCACGACCTGCACTTCGTCGCCGCGCCGGGCGGCAATAGATGACATCCCGGTGAGCCCCTTTGTCATGTTCACCGCCTGTCTGGCAGTCACTTCCCGCGGCGCGCTGGATACATTTTCTTCCACTACACCGTTGTCAGCGCACAGGACTATGATCCGTCTCTTTTCCGCACGCGGGCGCCGCCTCTTCTGGATCGCGGCCATGCGGGCGGCTGTTGTCTCTATTTTGCCAAGGCTTCCAGGCGGCATGGCGAGTCTCGACAGGTCACCGCGTACAAGTTCCCGGATCTCCTCCGAAGGTCCTTTGATACCGGCGATGAACTGCTTCAGCGAAGAAACCGGCAGAGGCGCCTCTGCGGTTTCTGCGACAGTTTCTGCGGCAGTTTCCGATGCCGCTTTATTCCTCGCCCGGAGCTTCTCCATGATCATCTCATAGTTCTCCCGGCCATGCGGCACAAGGCAGCCTGTGCAGTCTTTGACGCCGCTCCGCGTCAGGCGGAAATTCCCGCCGCACTCAGTTCCCATCGCATAGAGGGGACAATAGCAGAACAGACAGTTGAAACTGTCCGGATCTGCCCCTTTATGGCACGGAAAGTACTTGCAGGAGCGATTGGCAAAAAAAGTGTGGTCCTGCGGACCTCCGCTGATCCTGCGCTTCATATCCCCGAAGAGCTTTTCGTACATCTCCTCCGGCATTTCGAACAAATCCCTGATCCGGTCCTGTTCGAGAGCTTCCCGCGGACTGCCGCACCAGACGCTCTTCCCCTCCTGTACGCACAGGATCCTGTCGCTGACTTCCAGCGCCAGGTCGATCTCGTGCAGGGACATCAAAACAGTGCGCCCTTCCCTTGCGAGTTCCTTCAGGATCTCCATCAGTTCTGTCCTGTAGCGCAGGTCCAGATAGGAAGTGGGCTCATCGAGGATCAGGACCGGCGTATCCTGCGCGATAGCTCTGGCCGCAAGAACACGCTGTTTCTGTCCGTCGCTGATCGCGTTAAAATCGCGCTCCGAGAGCTCCGTCACCTTCATGCGGGCCATGGACTCTTCCACGATCTCCTTATCCCGCGGCTGCAGTATGCCCATCCTTCCCGTGTAGGGATAGCGGCCTGCCGATACCACCTCGCGGCAGGTCATATACTCCGGCCGGATGTGCTCCGTCAGGACAACTGCCGTCCTGCGGGCTCTCTCCACCGCGCTGCACTTTCCCAGATCCTCCCCCTGCAGCACTACACTGCCTTCCAGCAGCGGAAGCTGTCCGCTTATGCTCTTAAGAAGCGTCGATTTTCCGGCTCCGTTGGGTCCGATCACCGACAGGATCTCGCCGCGCGCGATCTCTAAATCTATATTTTGCAGGACTGTTCTGTCCGGATAGCCGACCGTAAGCCGGCGCAGAGACAGGAAATTATCCATCGGTCACCTCTTCCTTACTGCCAGCATATAAATGACCACCGGCGCGCCAAGCAGTGACGTCACCGTGCTGATCCCCAATTCAGTAGGTGCGAACGCCATCCTTGCGATCAAGTCCGAGTACAGGCAGAAAACAGCGCCTGACAGAAAGCAGGCGGGCACCATCACAGGCGGGCGTGAGCTCCGCAGGAGCTTCCGCATCAGAAACGGCACAGCTATGCCGACGAAGGACACAGGTCCTGCAAAAGCTGTCACACAGGCTGAGAGAAGACTTGAGAGCAGGATCAATATGACACGGTACCGCTTGACGTCGACTCCCATACTGGCCGCATAGGCCTCCCCCAGTTCGAAAGCGCCGATCGGCTTGCTGCACAACACCGTGAGCACCAATGCGGCTGTCACAATCACCGAAGCTGCCGCCACATCTCCCCAGTCCATCCCGGAGAAAGTCCCCTGGGACCATCCTCGGAGATTCACGATCTGCGCATCCTCGGCAAAAGTCACCAGAAAGTCCGTCAAGGCACTGCAAATGTAGCCCACCATGATGCCCGCCGCCAGGAGCGACGCCATGTGCCGCACTCTGTGCGAGAGCAGGACGATCGCGCCGGTCGTCACAAGCGCGCCTCCGAAAGCCGCCAATATCATCTCAAATCCCGACGACTGTCTTCCTCCTCCGGCGACGAACAGGAGCACCGCGCAGACCGACAGCTTGGCGCCCGAAGATATACCCAGTACATACGGTCCCGCGATGGGATTGCCGAAAAAGGTCTGCAGCAGATATCCGGACACCGCCAGCGCGCCTCCCAAAAGCACGGTCATGCACATCCTGGGGAGCCGGATCTGTGTCAAAATATTCCTCTCCTGCTCGCTCCCTCCTCCCAGCAGGATCTCCACGATCCTTCCGGGCTCTATGGAGACGCTTCCCAGCGCAGTGCACAGAAGCGCGCCGATAAGCAGTGCGGCCGCCAGCGCTGCAAATACCGCCGCGTATCCTCCTCTATGCAGTTGTCCCTCTGTCCCGTCTTTCTTCATCATTCACTCAACTGATCACGCGGCTTCGCGCTTCTGTACCCAGTCTCAAAATCCGCGTCGTAGAGCCGGGATCTCATGACCCCGCACTCTTTTATGCTCTGCGGGGATTCCGATCCCCCGTTCCCTGTCACACTCTGTGCCCCGTTGTATCGGACAGCTTCTCCCACTATGATCAAAGCCGTCCTGTCAATGCCATTCTCCGCCGCTGTCTTCTCCAGCGTATCAATAGTGCAGACAAAGACCTTCTCCTCGGGCCAGGTCGCCTTGTAGACGATCGCCGCAGGCGTCCGAGGGGCATATCCGCCTTCCACAAGCTTTTTCGCCAGTTCACCGATCATGGAACTGCTCAGGAAAAGCACCATGGTCGCCTGATGCGCCGAGAAGGACTCTATGGATTCCTTCTCCGGTACTCTGGTCCTGCCTTCCATCCGTGTCAGGATCACGCTCTGCGAGATGCCGGGCAGAGTGTATTCCATCCCCAATGAAGCAGCCGCTCCGCAGAAAGAACTGACGCCGGGCGTCACGTCGTAAGGGATCCCCCGCTTTTCCAGCTCCTCCATCTGCTCCCGGATCGCTCCGTAAACGGAAGGGTCCCCGGTATGCAGGCGCACTGTCTTAAGCCCCTCTTTATCAGAATCTTCCATGATTTTGATAACTTCTTCAAGGGTCATGAAAGCGCTGTTATAGATCCGGCAGCGCTCTCCGGCCGCTTGCAGCAGCTCCGGATTTACCAGCGATCCTGCATATATGATTACATCCGCCTCCGCAAGGAGCCTCTGTCCCCGAACCGTAATGAGGTCCGGCGCTCCCGGTCCCGCTCCCACAAAATGGATCATAAAATCTCTCCCCGCAACAGTTCTTCCGCGCCTTCGGTGCGCACCAGTTCCCGGTCTTTATTCGCGAACACGATCGTCTCAACCCGCATTCTTCCGTCGGACCACGCTTCAAGATAACCGCAGATCCGGCGCGCCATCTCCTGCGCAGTTTCCTCTTTCAGGCTATACTTGTCCAGGACCCCGAGCGCTGCGTCCGTCATGACGCAGTCCTCCAGCTCCTCTCGGAGCGCGTCCCTGTCCTCTTTCCGGCAGAACTCTCCCGCGATCTCCCACAGGATCTCCATCCTGCGGTCTCCGTACATGGAGTGCGTGTTGCGCGCGCCGCCCGCTATTTTGACAAGTTTGCCTATATGCCCTGCCAGAAGGATTCCCTCAAATCCGATCTCGGCCGCCATCTCTGCCGCTTCCGCCGCGTAATTGGAGATCAGGACGACCCTGTCCTCCTGAAGTCCATATTTCTGTGTCAAAAAAGCGAGCCCGTAGTTTCCGGGCGCCATCACCGCAAACCTGTCTCCGGCCGCCTTCAGAACGCTCATCTGCGCGCGGATGGTCTCCACTACAGCGCGGTCGCTCATAGGTTCAACAATGCCGGTGGTGCCTAAAATAGAGATCCCGCCTGTGATCCCCAGCTTGGGATTAAAAGTCCGTGCGGCAAGCGACTCCCCTTCAGGCGCGCTGATGATGACGCGCAGTCCAGGGGGCGTGTCAGTATGTCCTTCTTGCCAAGCATCCAGAACTCTCCCTACATTCGCAGTGATCATCTCTCTGGGCACATGGTTGATCGCTGCGGCTCCGACAGGCTGATCCAATCCCGGTTTTGTTACCCGTCCTATGCCTTTACCGCCGTCTATGGTGATCCCGGGCTCCTCTGACCAAGATACTTCCGCCGCGATCAGCGTTCCTGTAGTGATATCCGGGTCGTCGCCGCCGTCTTTTCTGACGGCGCAGCCGGCCCATACCGGTGAAGAAGTTCCCTGTTCCTGCCCGTTTTTATACCGGATCTTCTGCTCAAGGATCTGCGCCCGGAACACCGGTCCGCCCGGCGTGCGGATCTCTGCTTCCTTCACGCTCTCTCCGATCAGCAGCATCTGAGTCGCTGCAGCAGCTGCAGCCGCCGCGCAGCTGCCGGTCGTAAAGCCGCGACGCAAGTGCTTTCCGTTCTTTTCTGCATATTGAGTTGTTGCCGGCCTGTCCGTAGTTCTGTGCTCTGTCATAGCTGCTCGTCACATCCCATAAAGCAGGGCATTGCAGATGGCCGCGGCGACGCCGCTTCCGCCCTTTCTCCCCCTGTTGACGATCCACGGGACATCCGTCTCCATGATCTGTTCCTTTGCATTTACCACATTTACGAAACCGACCGGAACTCCAATGATCAGAGCCGGCCGGAAATCTGACACATCCATCAGCTCCTTGAGTGCCAAAAGCGCTGTCGGCGCATTTCCGATCGCGAAGATCGTCTCTCCTCCCAGCGCTGCCGCTCTCTGCATGCTCACCGCCGCGCGGGTCAGCCCTCTCTTCTCGGCTTCCGCTGCGACTTCCCGGTCCGCCATAAAGCAAAGAGCCTCTCCGCCCCACTTCGCGTGCGCTTTTTTGTTCACGCCGGCCAATGCCATGTTGGTATCCGTGACGATCCGGGCTCCTCTTCGAATCGCCTCTCTGCCCTTCTCCACTGCGTCCGGAGAGAAAGTCATCGTATCGGCATATTCGAAATCCGCCGTCGCGTGGATCACGCGCATGACGACCGGAGCCAGGTCTTCAGGGATCTCTTTCCCCCTCTGCGCCAGCTCTTCCCGGATGATCCGCATGCTGGCGCTCTCTATGTCAGCCGGTTTTATGTGATCGATCTTCATAATTAATTTCCTTGCGTTACACTCCGATAGCTCTGTAGATCAGCTCCCAGTCCAGATTCGCCCTGAGCACGTCAGCGAGCAGATCCAGCTGCCTTTCCTGCATCTGCCGGGCGCTCTCCATTCTTTCTGTCCTCTGTAAAGTATCCGTTTCCCGGGCGCCTTCGAAATCGCCGTGTCTTCTCTCTCTGAGAAGATGTATGAGGGCTCCTCTCAGTTCCGGCTCATCGAAAATTCCGTGCAGATAAGTGCCCAGAACACTGCCGCAGACTGCTCCGTCCGGCTCCTGATTGCTTCCGAGATCAGCAAATACATTCCCTGCCGGCTGATTGCCGGCCCGCAGTCCGTCATTCTCTGTTACTCCCTCATATTTCCCGTTCAGAATCCCGGTATCTCCCATATGAATCTCATATCCGGAGACCGGCAGGTCTGACAGCGATGCCCACGGTCCCGCCAATCGGCAAGTCCTGCCGCTTCTCTGTCTCGTATACTTCTCTTCCCTGAATACAGTCTCCACCGGCAGAAATCCCAGGCCCTTCTCTACGCCTCCGGCCTCGCTTCCGAGCGGGTCCAGAATCCTCTCTCCCAGCATCTGATAACCTCCGCAAATGCCTATGAGAAGCGGTCCGTTCTCGCCGGGCACCATTTCGGTGATCTTCTTCGCAAGTCCTGTCTCCCTCATCCATCGCAGGTCGCCGAGCGTATTTTTTGTTCCGGGAAGGATGATCAGATCCGGCGACCCCAACTCTGCGCATCCCGAGACATAGCGCACTTTCACGCCTTCCGTCTTTCCCAGAGGCGCAAAATCCGTATAATTGCTGATATAGGGAAGGCGGATCACCGCGATATCCACATCTTCATTTCGGGCAGGCTTACTCTTTGCAGACAGGATCTCCGACATGCTGTCCTCTTCGTCAAGTTCCAGCTTCACCCACGGCACGACCCCTGCAAAAGGAATATCGCAATACTCCCGGAACATAACCAGCCCCGGTTCTAGAAGTTTCACGTCTCCTCTGAATTTATTGATGATGAGCCCCTTCACGCGCTCCCTCTCTTCGGGCCGCAGCAGCTGCACTGTTCCCAGAAGCTGCGCAAAGACCCCGCCGGGGTCGATATTCCCCGCAAGCAGGACCGGCGCGTCCACCATCTCAGCCAGGCCCATATTGACAAAATCTCCCTCCCGCAGGTTGATCTCCACGGGACTTCCCGCCCCCTCGATCACGATGATGTCCGCCCGTTCCTCCAGCCTGCGGTAGGCCTGAAGGATCTGCGGGACCAGCGATCTTTTGACCCTGTAGTATTCGGCCGCGCGCATCTTGCCAATCGGCTTGCCGTTTACAATGACCTGGGACGTAGTGTCTCCCATGGGCTTAAGAAGGATCGGATTCATGTCCGCCGACGGCTCCATCCCCGCTGCCGCCGCCTGCACGACCTGCGCACGCCCCATCTCGAGCCCGTCTCTCGTCACAAAAGAGTTGAGCGCCATATTCTGGGACTTAAAAGGAGCCGTGCGAAAGCCGTCCTGCCGCAGGACGCGCAGGATCCCCGCTGTCAATATGCTCTTGCCTGCACCGGACATGGTGCCCTGGATCATAAGATTGCGAGCCATGATCTCCTCACTTAAGCCTGAAGAAGAACTCCGTCTCCTCGTCTGCCTCTCCCGCCAAAATCGCGTGCAGATCCCTGATTATTGCTCCGGTCCTGCTGGCGTACTGATAGAGCGAGCTTCTCATACACCACACATTTCCCTCTTTGACCGCCCGGAACTGCGTCAAAACATTGTCTTTCGCGCACATCTGCTGCATATCTTCCGGCGCATCCTCGATCGAGGCGTTGTAGATCAGTATATCCGTCTGCTCAGCCGCCGCGTAAAAGGCCTCCATACTCACGGTCTGCGAAGCCCTGCCCGGGTCGGTCGCCGGTGTACAGAGCGTGCCCCCCGCGATCTCCACCATTTTGCCAAAATAGTCACCCGCGCTTTTCGTCACCACCTGCCGCGTGGAATTGATCGAAAAGATTGCTGCTGTTTTTAATGACTCCGGCTCCGCATTCCCGGAAGCGTTCTGTGGCTCCTGTTCCGTGTTCCCGCTGAGCGCCTCCACGTAGCCTTTCTGTTCCGCGAACGCCTGTGCCGCCTCTTCTTCACGACCTGTCAGAAGCCCATATACCTTCACCCACTCCGCTCTTCCGAGAGGTTCGCTCTCATAGCTGGAGCGGTCGATCAGTACCGGAATTCCCAGCTTTTCCAGCTTCTCCTGCACTTTGGGAGTGTGGTGGATCATTGTTGATTCTATCGCAAGATTTACGCCCGACGCTACAATCATCTCGTAATCGGGTGTGCTGTACTTTCCGCCGTATTTGAGAGTGCCCTTTTCCATTGCTTCCCGGGCGGCCTCAATGTACCATCCATCCTTTTCGAGGCCCGACAGGATCACGTTATCTACTGCGCCGATCTCGTCGAACTGGCACATGGCAGCCGACGCGGCGAGATAGATGCGGTCCAGCGGCTTCTGCAATATGATCAATTCATTGTCCGGAGAATCCGGAACCTGTCCTCCCTCCGGTATGATCAGATAGCAGCGACCGTCACCGGCCGCGAGCACCGCATAATCATTCTCATAGCGGTAAATCACAAAACCCTGTGCGTATTCATTTTCGTCTTGCGACAGGTACTGCAGGCCGGAGAGTTGGGGGGCTTCTTTGATTTCTGCGGATGATGATACTTCTTCTTGCGTCTCGATTGCATTCTCAGTTTCATCCTGTGCCTTGTCAGTACTCGCTGACTCTTGTTTTGTCCCGCCGGCATTCTCAGCTTCTTCTCTCGTTTCAAAGAACCTGAAAGACAGCGTGTAATCGACCAGATGAGGAGTGCTCATGGCTGTTGTATCCGCCTGCACTTCCATTGCACAGTCTGCCGGCAGCGATGTCGTGCGGCCGGTATCGGATGCTGCCGAGTCACTGCTGCCGGATGGAGCCTCCTCACTTTTCAGGGGGATCTCAAACGTCGAATTTCCCTCTGTGTTCACAGGCAGCAGCTTCTCCCCATTCACTACCATAAAGTCGTAATGCGAGCTGCTCCAGGTGATCACTGCAAACAGATCTCCCGACCTATCCATCACAGGGCATGGAGATTCCACTGACGCCTTACCGCTTCCGCCTTCCAGCGTCACGGCTGCCCAGCAGAGCTGAGAATCTTCTGCAGCTGCGGACTGATCTGTTTTTTGACCGGCGCAGCCTGCCGCTGCGATCCATATACATAATAGAAAGCCTGTCAGGGCTGCTCTTAGTCTTTGCATTTGTTCTCCTGCCTTCAGAAATGCGGATACCTGAACAAGTGACTGCCCAAGTATCCGCAGATAGGATTTACTCGTTTACGGCCGCTTCCGAATGACCGACATAGATCTGCTGAATGGCCGGAATGCTGCCCATTCCCGCGATCTGTGTGTCGACCTTCTCGAAGCCGGCAGCTTTGAACATGCTCAGCCAGGAGTCTTCCTCCTCGCCGGCCATATCGTTGTGGGCGTGGTCACCCGCCACGACCATGAGAGGCCTGAGAACGACTTTGGTGTATCCGGCGGCCTTTACTTTCTCGATCACTGCTTCACAGGCGGTGTCTTCCGGCTCTCCCTCGACAGTCCCGATGAAGACGTTTCCATATCCCAGCTGCTCCATCTGTGTCTGCATCTGGTCGTATGTGACCTTCGCCGTGTGAGAAGTCCCGTGTCCCAATAAGACAAAGGCTGTCTTGTCCTGCCCTGCCGCGTCGAGGCTGTCATAACCTGCCTCTGCGACTGCCGCCTCTGTGACTGCCTTGGCGACAGCTTCTTTGTCGGCATTGAGTGCGGACGCATCCGCTCCGACCTCTCCCAAAAGGGGTTCCGCGATCTTCACAGATTCAAACATGTCTCCGAAGCCTTCAACTGCCTTTGCAAGCTCATCGTACTCCGCGCCGTGCATCAGATGGGTCGGCTGGACGACCAGCTGCTTCACTCCGTTTGCTGCCGCGCGCTCGAGCGCCTGCTCCACGTTATCAATCCTCTCACCGTCTCTGGCCTGCACGTGGTTGATTATGATCTGAGCGGTAAAAGCCCTTCTGACCGACCAGTCGGGATACGCCTCCTGCAGCGCTTTCTCGATTCCTCCGATATCCCCTGTGCGGCTGTCATTGAAGGACGTTCCGAAGCTCACCACAAGCAGCTCCTTCTCGCCGATATCGTTGCCATTAAGAGGATCATCCTTGGAGGCATCCCCTGTATCTGCGCCAAAATAGTCCGGATCCGCAAATTCTCCCTCAACGAGCGCTTTCTGCTCGTCGGTAAGGGCATCCCAGGCTTCCTTGGCTTCTTCACACATCTGGTCCGTCTCTTCTGTCCACTGCTGCACATAGATCGCGTCGATCTTCTCGGCAACTGCCTGTGCCGCCTT
Organism: Lachnospiraceae bacterium; assembly: GCA_045113775.1. Classification (GTDB taxonomy): domain Bacteria; phylum Bacillota; class Clostridia; order Lachnospirales; family Lachnospiraceae; genus CAG-791. The sequence goes on from JBGUJH010000149.1 coordinate 53,203, forward strand.
GAGGTCCTCTTCACTTGCAGGCTTTGCTTCTGCTCCCGCATCCGGCGTCGTCTCTGCCTGCCCGCCTTCCGTTTCAACTTTGCCTGTAGCGCCGGCAGCAGCTTCTTCAGGGGAATCCGCTGTGATCAGCTCGTCGAGAGAGACAGGATTCGATACGCTGACTTTGTGGTCATACCATTTCCCCTTTTCTCCAATCAGCGCTACGTCAAATTCCTTGTCCAAATACGGCACAGGAATATCAAATGTGTTTACTTCTTCCCTCGTTCCATCACTGTAAGTTACTTCCTCGGTCTTCGGCTGCAGGAGCTCCGCACCTTCTTTCTGCGCGTCCTCTGCCGTTCCGCAGTAGAGATTCAGGATGTTCTTGGAGGGCATCACGACATGGATCGTCATCTTGCCTTCGCTCACAACGAGGACGCCCTTGCCGTCTTTTGTCTCATTTACGTGAAACATCGAGCTGTCCGTATTGAAGTCCGCCTGATACATTCCATCAGCGATGGGCGCGCCGGTCTCAGCCGGAGTTCCTTCCTGTCCGGCCTGGCCTGTCTGTACGGTCTGTCCTTCCTGTCCGGCCTCTGTCGTCTCTCCGGTCTGCGCCTGTGCTGTGGCGCCGGTATCGGCCGCCGGAGCTGACGACGTGCCGGATCCGCATCCGACAGCCGCAGCCGTGGTAAGCATCAGTGCCATGAGAAGTGCTATTGTCTTTTTCATGTTATCCTCCTTGCCTTCTATGCTGAGATAGAAAAACTCCGCCCCGAGGCGGAGTGCATACCACAATCAGATCGGTGCAGATTCCACCGACCTCACTTTTTTGCACAGCCAATTCCTCGTGGCCCGGAATCTGAGATTTCTCACAGATTCCCTGTACTGCGGCAGGCAGGTCTCCCGGCTGATCGATCAGGCGCGCCCTGCCTCCCTTCCCGGTCTCCCAGTGGTCATCAGGCAGGCGCTCTCGAATCACGGTGACGAGATCGTGCGGGACTTGCACCCGCTTCCCTTTTCACCGGGCCAGGCACAGCATTAGCCGAGCCTGCCCGACACCTTCCGCATTATTAATTATGTATACACGCGAAACGGCGAATGCTTGTTATGGCTTGCGAAGCGAGCCCCTGCTCCGCTTTTCATTCCGCATGCGACTCGTGGCTCGTCATGCGAGTCCCCGATTCTCTCCCATCCTATCACAATCCTTGCGATCAAACAATGAGCAGAACGCGCCCCGGCTCTTTACATATCCCACAAAAAGCCTATTGTATCATCCATCTCTTTGAGGTCGATCCTGCATGCTCCGTCCCAGATCAGTACCGGAATCACCGACCGGAAATTGTAAATTGCCGGAATTTCCAGATGCTCAAGGTCATACTGCACCACCAGCTTTTTCTCCGGATCCACCATCCAGTACTCTCTGACACCTGCTCCGGCGTACTTGTACATTTTGAGCTGCATATCTTTTCTGCGGGTCGAAGGCGACAGAACTTCAATGACCAGGTCCGGCGCTCCCCAGATCCTTCCGTTCCTGTATTTAGACCTGTCACATACAACCAAAACATCCGGCTGCACAACTGTCTTATCATCGCAGTCCAGCTGTACGTCCACCGGCGATATGAAAGGAAAGCACGGTCCCTTTTTCTCCATGACGAAGTCCAGAAATCTCTTGTGCAGAAAACCCGCGATACTCTGGTGAACCGTCGTCGGTACCGCCATGTCATAAAAGACGCCGTCAATCATTTCAACCCGTTGATCATCCGGAAGGCTGAGATAATCCTCCAGCGTATGCAGGCGGTCATCAGCCGGCCCAGAGTTCCTTTTTGCCGGATTGACATTATAAGCTGCAGAAGCTTCACCGACCCTGCCGGCCGAAGGAGTCAGATCTCCATACGTAAATCTGCCGCTTCTCTCCCCACCGCTGTTCTCCAGTACACGTTCCAGGGCGTCGATCGTCTCCCTGCGCGGTGAAGCAGTAGCACCGGCAAACACCTTCTGGACTGTACTGAGGGGAATACCGGAGCGGTCAGCGATCATCTGATTTGTATATCCGAGTTCTCTCTTGCGCCGCTTCATCTCTTCAATGGTCATTGTGCACCTCCGTGGTCATGTCGTCCCTCTGTTCTTGCCACTATATTACCATTGTTTCCATTTAATTGCAACGCCGATTTCCATTATATTTCCATTTTGGCAACATGCGCACATGTGCATCATACACCTGCGTGGGGGATTTGCACCCGCCGCTGCAATCAAGCCTCATCGTGCAGTGACATCACCGATGTTGGACCCGCAATACAAGCCGAGGGCAGCTTCTTCAGACTACGATCAGGCGCGAATCATAAAAAAACATTGACGCAACCCCAAAATAGTGCTACACTTCAAAGCGTCGGCGCATTGCACTTTAAAGTGTTAAACTTTAAAGTGCTAAACTGCACAAACATCTAAGACCCGAACAACCGCACCGAATGAACGAACAACCACTGCTAAGGAGGAAACTCAAATGATTATCAAAGTATTGATGCTTCTGCTGTTCTTCACCATTATGGTGGGCATCGGTTTCTATTGCAGGCAGACTGCCACCGATGTCAACGGATTCGTCCTGGGCGGCCGCTCCGTCGGTCCCTGGCTCACGGCATTCGCGTACGGCACCTCCTATTTCTCTGCGGTTATTTTTGTAGGTTACGCGGGACAGTTCGGTTGGAAATACGGCATCGCGGCAACCTGGGTCGGAATCGGAAACGCCCTGATCGGTTCCCTGATGGCCTGGCGGATCCTGGGCAGACGCACAAGGATCATGACCCAGCATCTGGACACTGCTACCATGCCTGAGTTCTTCGGCAAGAGATTCGGAAACGAGAATCTCAAGATCGCAGCTTCCATCATCACTTTCATCTTCATGATCCCTTACACGGCTTCCCTGTACAACGGTCTCTCCAGACTGTTCGGAATGGCTTTCAACATTGACTACTCCATCTGTGTAGTAGTTATGGCTGTACTCACCGGCATCTATGTCATCGTGGGCGGCTACATGGCGACCGCCATCAATGATTTCATTCAGGGTATCATCATGCTGTTCGGTATTACCGCCGTTATCCTTGCAGTCCTTAACACCAACGGCGGACTGATCGCGGCTCTGGACGGACTGGCAAAAGTGACAGACGAGACCGTTTCCACAACCCCCGGTGTCTTCAACTCCTTCCTTGGTCCCGATCCCTTCAACCTTCTGGGCGTCGTGATCCTGACTTCCCTGGGAACATGGGGCCTTCCCCAGATGGTGCAGAAGTTCTACGCTATCAGGAACGAAAAATCCATTGAGACAGGTACCGTCATCTCCACTTTCTTTGCAATCGTAGTGGCGGGCGGATGCTACTTCCTGGGCGGTTTCGGCCGTCTGTTCTCCGACAAGATCGACATTGCGGCAAACGGCTTTGACTCCGTCATTCCCACAATGCTTTCCGGCCTTCCGGACATCCTGATCGGCGTCGTGGTCATCCTGGTGCTCTCCGCCTCCATGTCCACCCTGTCCTCGCTGGTCCTCACTTCCAGTTCCACTATCACACTGGATCTGATCCGCGGACACGTTTTCAAGAAGCTCGAAGAGAAGAAGCAGCTCCTGATCATGCGCTGGCTGATCGTGCTCTTCATCCTGATCTCGGTTATCATCGCGCTGATCCAGTACAAGTCCAATGTGACTTTCATCGCGCAGCTGATGGGTATTTCCTGGGGCGCTATGGCAGGCGCATTCCTCGCGCCTTTCCTGTACGGCCTGTACTGGAAGAAGACGACGACCTTCGCCTGCTGGGTAAATTTCATCTTCTCAGTCGGCTTCATGTTCGCCAATATGCTGGTCCGTCCGGCTCTTCCTAAAGTGCTGCAGTCCCCCATCAACGCAGGCGCGTTCTGCATGCTCATCGGCCTTGTGATCGTCCCGGTCCTTTCCGTGATCACTCCCAAGCCGGATGAAGCGCTCGTGGAAGATGCCTTCTCCAGCTACAGCAAGAAAGTCCTCGTACAGCAGACAGAAGCGCTCAGCGACGAAGAAGAATAAGTCGCAGCGATCCCAAGAGACGCTCTGCCGTCCAGAAAAAAAAGGACCCGCAGGCGGATCCTCAACTTTGCAAATATCGATGGCCCGCAGAGCGGGCCGCTGCTCCGCGCCGGTTTGGCAGACATTCATTTGTCCCCCTCCCGGCGCAGTTTTTTTTGCGCTCTTTTGTTCCTCACAGCAGCTGCGATCCGATCCCACCTCTCCCCGACGAGCCGGTTGAAAAAGGCGCCGATCAGCAGAATATAAAAGCACCAGTACAGCCAGAAAATCATAAGGGCAAGCACTCCCAGGCTCCCGTAAAACTTGGTGTAAGTATTATAGCCTTTTATATAGATCGAAAAAAGGGAAGTAAAGACAGCCCAGATTACAGTTAGCAGCACAGCACCCGGTATCTGGCGTATAAATGGCCTTTTTCCTGCCGGAATAAAAGTATAGACCAGCGAAAAGACTATTACCATGAGTAAGAAAAGAAGCACTTTGTCCCACAGCTCGATCGTGACCGGATCATTAAAGATCTCAGGAATCGCTCCCGCGAGGTAAGTACTGACAGGTCCCGCGAAGATAAGAAACAGCATTCCGGCAAAAGCCAGTATTATCGCAGCTGTATATCCGAGCGAAATAAGGCACAGAACCGGATACGACCTTTGTTCCTTTTCGTCATATATTTTGTTCAGGCTCGTGCGCAGTGCCATTGTTCCCCGGGCTGCCGACCAGAAAAGGGTCAGCGCAGAGAACGTGACGACGCTTCCCGATGTCCGGTAAGCCTCGCTGACTATCCCCGCCACCAATCCATACCCGACCTCAGGGATCAGCTGAAACAAAAAGTCGAGCAGTTCGAAACGGGTCAGCCCCAGGTAAGGCAAAAGCTGCAGAACAAGGATCAGCAGGGGAATTACGGACAAAATAAAGAAGAAGACCATACTGGAAGCATACGTCCCGACATTGCGCTCGCCCCAGTCCAATAGAGTATTTATTGTAAATCTTTTGACCCTGTGACGGATCGTCGGTTTCTCTTCCATGTCTTTCCCGCTTTCTAAGGCAGATACTGCTCCACCAGTTTCACATAGTACATATTTCCGTACAGATACATCCAGTTTCCGTTATCGTCGGCGATGTAATGGGTGTATCTTGCCGTCCTTCCTCCCGACATTCTCTCCGCGTATTCCACCGCAAGGTCAAAAGAGTGCTCACCGCCGCGCTCTTCTATGAAGTAGATGTAGCCCGGTCCGTAATTATACGCCTGAATGACAGTGCGATCATCAACGCCTGTGTCATTTGCCCGGTCTACCAGACCGCGGAAATAGTCGCATGCCTGCGCGATCGAATCCTCAGGCCCCAGGCTGTTCGGCTCCAGGCCGGCGGATTCGCTGCTCTGCATGACATCGGCACGCTCTCCTTTCGTCTCCACTTCCATGATCGCCAGAAGCACCGGCACATATTCCTCAATGCCTTCTTCCTCTGCGTAATATTCCACAAGGTCACGGTACTCAAGAACACTGTCGGAGAGGAGTTCCTCCTCGCGTTCCCGCAGTTCCTGCTCTTTCCGCTTTGCTTCCCTCTCCTGTGCAGCTTTCTTCCACCAGGCGATCCCCCGGATCATGACCAGCAGCAGAAAGCATCCCAGCACAACCAGCGCGATGATCCGGATCCGAAGTTCCTGCTCGCGCCTCTTTCTCTCCCTTCTGCGCCGTCTCTGCCTGCGGGTGAGCTCCACATCTTCCTGTCGTTCTCTGTTTTCTTCCATCCCTGCGTTCTCCCCAGAAGCAGCTGTCTTACATTCTAATAGCGGTCCTACTTCTTTTATAACAGAGCCTTTTGCGGCGGGCAAGCGGAATAAATTTGTAAAGATATTTACACTCAGATTGCAAGGATTTGATGTCTATTTTATAATAATTTGTAAGTTGCTTTACTAATTCTTGTCTTTTGCCTGATCATTCTTAATTTTTAAAGAAAGGGTATTCCATGTCAGCAATTTTTGCTTATCTCAAAGAATTCAACTTTCTCTCTGTTTTGGTGAGGCTCATACTGGCGATCGCCTGCGGAGCTGTCGTCGGGATCGGCCGTTCCAAGAAGAAACAGAATGCAGATCTTCGCACCTACGTTCTGACCGCGATCGGTGCCGCTATGTCCATGCTGCTCGCATGCTATGAGTACGAGATGATGACCGGACAGTGGGCCCCCTTTGTGGAAGTCATCGGCATGAAGTTCGACGCGTCCCGCTACTCGGCCCAGGTCGTAAGCGGCATCGGCTTTCTGGCTGCGGGCACCATCCTTTCCTCCGGCCATCAGCAGGTCACCGGCCTGACGACTGCGGCCGGTCTGTTCTGCAGCGCGTGCATGGGCTTTGCCTGCGGAGCCGGAATGTATGACTGCGTCCTCATCGTTCTGGTCATCCTCATCGTCGTTCTCGATGTGATGTTCCCGCTTGAGGGAGCATTTAAGAGACGTCTGCGCAACATGACCATCTACGTGGAATTTGCAGATATCACGGATCTCGATGAGGTCCTCGCCGCGATCACCGGGGAACGCGCGACTGTTTATGATATCGACGTGGAGCGCACCAAGACAACCGGCGGCAAATACCCTGCAGCCGTGATCGTCCTTCAGATGGACCGCAGCAATGCGTCTCACTCGGGAATGCTGTCCACGATCGCCGAACTGCCCTGTGTGCACACCATACACGAGCTGATCGCATAACGGGCGCTTATCGGCAAAAGCTCACACTGCGGGCTGCCGCGCCGTTTACAGAAGCGGGGATCTTCCCCCAGTAAGTTATATTCAGGAGGTTTACCGTGCTCCCTATTTTTAACAATCTTCGCGATATTAACAGTCTGACGATCCTGTTCAGAATGGTTCTCGCCGTCATATGCGGTGCCGTGATCGGCATTGAGCGCTCCATAAAGAACCGGCCCGCCGGTTTCAGAACTCATATTCTCATCATTGTAGGCGCGACCACCGCCTCTCTCACCGGCCACTACGTCTACCTGGTCATGTCTCTTCCGACTGACATGAGCCGCCTGGGCGCGCAGGTCATCACCGGACTGGGCTTCATCGGTGCCGGCACGATCATCGTCACCGGCGCGAAGACTGTCAAGGGCCTGACAACAGCGGCCGGCCTGTGGGCCACCGGTATCATGGGGCTCGCTATCGGCGCCGGCTTCTATGAGGGCGCCATCCTCGGCGTGATCGCGATCCTCTTTGCCGAGATCGTTCTGGGAAAGGTCAAGATCAAGCGCGCGAAACCTTTCCGCTGCGTCGTCAATTACACAAATAAAGACACTCTCGATCACGTTCTGCGCTTCTGTAAGGATAACGGCATCGCCATCAAGGACCTGCAGATCGAAGGGGAAAGAGACGATTCCGGCAAGAACGTTTACTCCGCCTTCATCTCGCTGCAGCCCAACGCGGAAGTCAACCATAAAGAGTTCGTCATGAAAATCGAGAGCTTTGACGGTGTTCTCAGTGCTATCGTACGCTGAGCGGAAACCGAATCAGACATGAACAAACCCCGCAGGCATCTTCCTGCGGGGTTTTTCCAGACCGCAAAAGCCGCCCCGCTGACTGTTTTGTCGTGGGGCGGCCATTTTCATGATCGTTCTTCGTTATTCAGGAATCGACGAGCATGCCGCTGCCTGCTTCAGGCATCCTTCTCCAGATGCCAGATGTCCTTATTGTACTGGTCAATAGTCCTGTCGGATGAGAAGTAACCTGCCTTGGCGATGTTGACCGCCATCTTCTTAGCCCAGCCCATCCTGTCTTCGTAAGCTGCCAGCGCTCTGTCTTTTGCCCTGCAGTAGCTCTCGAAATCGGGGAAGGTCATGAACCAGTCTTTCTTCAGGAGCTCATCGTAGAGCTGCCCCAGGTGCTTCTTGTCTCCGGCCTCTTCCATCTCATCACTGACGAGGAAGTCCACCGCGGCCTGAAGCCTCTTGTCCTTCTTGTACCAGTCTTTGGAGACATAATCTCCTCTCTTGTAGCGCTCAATGACCTCTTCGGAGGACTGTCCGAAGGTGAAAATATTGTCCTCCCCGACAAGTTCCGCGATCTCGACGTTGGCGCCGTCCATGGTTCCCAGCGTCACCGCGCCGTTGAGCATGAACTTCATATTGCCGGTCCCGCTGGCCTCCTTGGAGGCCAGTGAGATCTGCTCGGAAATGTCCGATGCGGGGATCAGCTTCTCCGCCATGGACACATTGTAGTTGCGAAGCATAATGACCTTCAGGTAAGGGCTGGCGTCGGGATCATTATTGACGATCTTGCCGAAAGCCAGGATCGCGTGAATGATATCTTTGGCGATGACATACGCGGGCGCCGCTTTCGCCCCGAAGAATACAGTGATCGGTCTGCGCGGCCTGTAGCCGTCCTTGATGTGCAGGTAGCAGTCGATCGCCCACAGAAGGTTGAGCTGCTGTCTCTTATACTCGTGAAGGCGCTTGATCTGCACGTCATAAACAGACTCCGGATCGACCTTGTCGCCCTGATACTTGCAGAGCCAGTCCGCGAACTTCTTCTTCTCGGTGTTCTTCCTGTTCACGATGCACTGCAGGAACGCCGGATCCTCCGCGTAAGGAAGCAGCTGCTCGAGCTGCTGCGCGTCGGTCTTCCAGCCTTCGCCGATCTTCTCACTGATCAGTTCGGTGAGCTCCGGATTGCACTCGATGACCCATCTGCGGAAAGTAATTCCGTTGGTCTTGTTGTTGAACTTCTCGGGATAGAGCTTGTAGAAATTGTTGAGCTCTGTATTCTTGAGGATCTCCGTGTGAAGTCTCGCTACGCCGTTGACAGAGTGGCTGTAGTGAATATCCATATGGGCCATGTGCACGTTGCTGTACTCGTCGATGATCTGCACGGACGGATCGCTGTATTTTTCCTTAACGGCGTCATTCATCCTCTTAATGATCGGCATCAGGTGCGGAACAACGGCCTTAAAGAAGTGCTTGGGCCAGGTCTCCAGCGCCTCCGCCAGAATCGTGTGGTTCGTGTAAGCGCAGACGTCTGTCACGATCTGATATGCTTCCTTCTCCTCAATCCCTTTTTCTGTCAAAATACAGACCAATTCAGGAATTACCAGAGACGGATGGGTGTCGTTGATCTGGATCGCGGCGTAATCCGCAAGATCATGGAGGCTGCTTCCGCGCTCCACGCACTCATCGATGATGAGCTGCGCCGCGTTGCTGACCATGAAATATTCCTGATAGACGCGGAGCATTCTGCCCGCCTCGTCGCTGTCATCGGGATAGAGGAAGAG